>NZ_JAXAWA010000004.1:0-595788 GCF_033949445.1 Janthinobacterium sp. GMG2
AACAGGACCGTGAAACAACTTTGCGCCGATGATAGTGCTGCAACCAGTGTGAAAGTAGGTTATTGTCAGGCTTGTTATTCGCAGTAAGAGAAAAACCCCGCCAGCAATGGTGGGGTTTTTTTTCGTCTGGGGGTTTGTTTGACGCTGGTGGTGGTTGTCGGATTACGCGCGTTGCGCTAATCCGAAAACATTGTTGGCCTCGCGGGATCAGCTACCGCGGTAAGTGGAATACGACCAGGGCGACACCACCAGGGGCACGTGATAGTTCTCATCTGTATGCGCGATGCCGAAGGACAGGGTGACCAGGTCGATGAAGCGCGGCGAGGGCAATTCCAGTCCCTGGGCGGCGAAATAGTCGCCTGCGTTGAACACCAGTTCATACTGGCCCGCTTTCATGCTGTCGCCTTCCAGCAAGGGTGAACTGCAGCGGCCGTCGCTATTGGTCATATCCATCTTCAATAACACTTTTCCTTCCGGCGCGACTGAAAACAGGGCGACCTTGACGCCGGCTCCCGGTTTGCCGTGGGCGATATCGAGTACATGCGTGCTGAGTTTTCCCATTTGCTATCCTGTATATAGGGTGAGTGAATGTGCTTATCGTGCAAATCATATACCGGTGGCTGCGCCGGGCTATATGATTGGGCATATAGCCAACATTGTCCTCCTATAGGCGCGCCTCCGCATGAACAATTACGAACATTATCCACGCGACTTGATCGGCTATGGCCGCACGCCACCCCATCCGCAATGGCCGGGCAAGGCCCGTATCGCCCTGCAATTCGTCCTTAATTACGAGGAAGGGGCGGAAAACAGCGTGCTGCATGGCGATCCTGCATCGGAAACATTTTTATCGGAAATGATCGGTGCGGCCGCTTTTCCTGCGCGCCACCTGAGCATGGAGTCTATTTACGAATATGGTTCGCGCGCCGGATTATGGCGCTTGCTGCGCATGTTCGAGGAGCGGCGCCTGCCGCTGACGGTGTTTGGCGTTTCGATGGCCTTGAAACGCAATCCGGAGGCGGTGGCAGCCTTCCAGCAACTGGGTCACGAGATTGCCTGCCACGGTTTGCGCTGGATTTCCTATCAAAACATGGATGAAGCAACGGAACGCGAACACATGCGTGAAGCCGTGCAGATCATCCGCGAATTGACGGGTTTCGCGCCGCAAGGCTGGTACACGGGGCGCGATTCGCCGAATACGCGCAAACTGGTGGTCGAACATGGCGGTTTCCGCTATGACGCCGATTATTATGGCGATGACCTGCCATTCTGGGACAAGGTGGCGTACACGGATGCCGCCGGCATGCCGGCCGTGCAGCCGCAACTGATTGTGCCCTATACCCTGGATACGAACGACATGCGCTTTGCCGCCATGCAGGGCTTTAATTCGGGCACGCAATTTTTCGACTATCTGAAAGATGCCTTTGATGTGCTGTACGCGGAAGGCGATCCGAACGGCTTGAATCAACCGAAGATGTTGTCGGTAGGCCTGCATTGCCGTCTGGTGGGGCGGCCTGGACGGGCCGCGGCGCTGGCGCGCTTTCTCGACTACGTGCAGGGCCATGAGCAGGTATGGATCACGCGCCGCATCGATATTGCCGAACACTGGCATGCGACGCATCCGTTCCAGGAGTGAGTTCTATTGAAATGGGATGATAAGTAAAATCAGTCTTTGCGTATAGTTGTCCCGTATGCCGGTGTTAATCTCCTATACTGGGACTATACCGAGGCCAGCATGTCAGAACCGATCCGCTTTTATTACCGTGGTGCCGTACAGGAAGTACGCGACGCTGCCCCTACGCAGACTGTGTTGCAGCACCTGCGCGAGGATTTGCATTGCACGGGCACCAAGGAAGGTTGCGCCGAGGGCGATTGCGGTGCCTGTACGGTGGTCATCGGCAGCCTGGTGGACGGGCAAGTCGAGTTGAAGGCCGTCAATGCCTGCATCCAGCTCACGCCCACTCTCGATGGCAAGGCCCTGTTTTCCGTGGAAGACTTGCAGCAGCCCGACGGTGCCCTGCACCCGGTGCAGCAGGCAATGGTCGAGTGCCACGGTTCCCAGTGCGGTTTTTGCACGCCCGGATTTGTCATGTCCTTGTGGGGCATGTATCTGGAGAAAAAAGGCGAGACGCCCACGCGCTGCGAAATCGACGACACCCTGTCGGGCAATCTGTGCCGCTGCACGGGCTACCGGCCCATCATCGATGCGGCCAGACGCATGGGTGAATTGCCGCATGTGGCATTCGATCGCGATGCGTTGCGCGTGCAATTGCAGGCGCTGCAGCGCGGCAGCCTGACTACGTATGAACACGGCGGCCAGCACTTCCACGCGCCGCGCACCCTTGAGGAACTGGTGGCGCTACGCGCGGCCAAGCCGCAAGCCTGCCTGCTGGCCGGCTCCACCGATATTGGCCTGTGGGTGACCAAGCAATTGCGCGATCTGGGCGACATCATTTATCTCGGCAACGTCGCGGCGCTGAAAACCATCGCCGAGGATGACGGCAAGCTGCACATCGGCGCCGGCGCCAGCCTCAACGATGCCTATGCGGCGCTGTGCGAACATTATCCGGAAGAATTGTCGGAACTGTGGCAGCGCTTTGCTTCCTTGCCGATCCGCAACGCCGGTACCTTGGGCGGCAATGTGGCCAATGGTTCGCCGATCGGCGACTCGATGCCGTGGCTGATTGCGCTGGGCAGCGAGATCGTGCTGCGTGGACCTGTTGGCCAGCGCAGCATGCCGCTGGAAGATTTTTATCTCGGTTATCAAAAGAAAGATCTGCAGCCAGGCGAATTCGTCGAAGCCGTGCGCGTGCCCTTGCCCCGTGCCGATGTGCATTTCCGCACGTATAAATTGGCCAAGCGTTTCGACCAGGATATCTCGGCCGTGTGTGCCGCGTTTGCCTTTGAGCTCGATGGCGAGCGTATTGTTGACGCGCGTATTGCCTTTGGCGGCATGGCGGCCACGCCGCAGCGCGCCGCGCAAACGGAGGCATTCTTGCGTGGACAGGCGTGGACGGAAGAGAACTTGCTCATCGCCATGCGCCTGCTGGCCGACGATTACGCGCCGCTGTCGGACATGCGTGCCTCGAATACTTACCGCATGACGACGGCGCAAAACCTGCTGCGCCGCTTCTGGCTGGAAACACGCCCCGGTGCGCCTTTGCTGCGCACTGCCGTCAACGCCTACGCTTGCCGCGCCTGAAAGGACCAGCATGAACCATCCTGCCACGCCCGAACTGCAAGCGGCCGCCTGGGCCGCCGTGGGCAAGCCCAGTCCGCATGAATCGGCGCAATTGCATGTGTTGGGGCAAGCCACGTACACGGACGATATCGCCGAGCTGCAAGGCACCTTGCACGCGGCGCTGGGTCTGTCGCAAAAGCCCCATGCACGCATCACGGCCATGGATTTGTCGGCAGTGCGCGCCGCTGGCGGTGTTGTTGCCGTCTACACGGCACACGATATTCCCGGCACCAATGACTGCGGTCCCATCATCCATGACGATCCCATCCTGGCTGCGGAGCTGGTGCAATACGTGGGCCAGCCCATCTTCATCGTGGTGGCCGATACGCATGACCATGCGCGCCGCGCGGCCCGCCTGGCGCAAGTGTCGTATGAGGAATTGCCCGCGATCATGACGCCGCAAGCGGCCAAGGCCGCGCAATCGTATGTGCTGCCGCCGATGCAGCTGACGCGCGGCAACTACCAGGCCGCATTCGAGGGCGCGCCGCACGTGGTCAAGGGCCAGCTGTATGTGGGCGGCCAGGAACAGTTTTATCTGGAAGGGCAGATTTCCTACGCCATCCCGAAGGAAGCGCAAGGCATGCTGGTGCTGTGTTCGACCCAGCATCCGAGCGAGATGCAGCACGTGGTGGCGCATGCGCTGGGCGTGCATTCGCACAACATCACCGTCGAATGCCGGCGCATGGGCGGCGGTTTTGGTGGCAAGGAATCGCAGTCGGCCCTGTGGGCGGCGGCGGCATCGATTGCGGCGGCGAAATTGAAGCGTCCTGTCAAATTGCGCGCCGACCGCGACGACGACATGCTGGTGACGGGCAAGCGCCACTGTTTTTATTATGAATACGAAGTGGGCTACGACGATGAGGGCCGTATCCTTGCCGCCAAGGTCGACATGACCACGCGCGCCGGATACTCGGCCGACTTGTCAGGCCCTGTTGCCACGCGCGCCGTCTGCCACTTCGACAACACATATTACCTGTCCGACGTGGACATCCGCGCCGCTTGCGGCAAGACGAATACGCAGTCGAACACGGCTTTCCGGGGCTTTGGCGGACCGCAGGGCGCCATTGCCATCGAGTACGTGATCGATGAAATCGCCCGCCATCTGCAACGCGATGCGCTCGATATCCGCCTGCTCAATTTCTATGGCCGCAACGATGTCGAGGGACGCAACGTCACGCCGTACGGGCAGAAAATCGTCGACAACGTCATTCATGAACTCGTCGCGGAACTGGAAGCAAGCAGCGATTACCGCGCGCGCCGTATGGCCATCGATGCGTTCAACGAGGCCAGCCCCATCCTGAAGAAGGGTCTGGCATTCACGCCCCTGAAATTCGGCATCGCCTTCAACGTCACGCATCTGAACCAGGCAGGCGCGCTCGTGCACGTGTACGTGGATGGCTCCGTACTGGTCAACCATGGCGGCACGGAAATGGGGCAGGGCATCAATACCAAGGTCATGCAAGTGGTGGCGCACGAACTGGGCCTGGACTTGGACAAGGTACGGGCCACGGCCACCGATACGAGCAAGGTAGCTAACACCTCGGCCACGGCGGCCTCCACCGGTGCCGACTTGAACGGCAAGGCGGCGCAGGATGCGGCGCGCCAGATCCGTGAACGCCTGGCCGATTACGCGGTCAAACTGTACGGCGGTGAGATGGCTTCCGTGCGCTTCTTTGACAACCATATCCTCGTGAATGGTCACGTCGTTGCGTTTGCCGAGCTGGTGCAGAAGGCGTATCTGGCCCGTGTGCAACTGTGGTCGGACGGTTTTTATGCCACGCCTGGCCTGTCGTGGGATGCGAAGACGATGACGGGCCATCCGTTTTCGTATTACGCGTATGGCGCGGCCGTGGCCGAAGTGGTGGTCGATACCCTGACCGGTGAATGGAAACTGCTGCGTGCCGATGCCTTGTACGATGCGGGCCAGTCATTGAATCCTGCAATTGATCTGGGTCAGGTGGAAGGCGCATTTATTCAGGGCATGGGCTGGCTGACGACGGAGCAGCTATGGTGGAATGCGGCGGGCAAGCTGATGACGCATGCACCATCGACGTACAAGATCCCCGGCATTTCCGATTGCCCGGAAGATTTTCGCGTCCAGCTGTTTCAGAACCGCAACGTGGAAGACAGCATCCACCGCTCCAAAGCCGTGGGTGAGCCACCATTGTTGCTGCCGTTTTCCGTGTTCTTTGCCATCCGCGACGCCATTTCCAGCGTGGGCCATCACGCCGTGCAGCCACCGCTGAATGCGCCCGCCACCAGCGAGGAAATCCTCAAGGCGGTGATGGCCGTGCAAGCGGCGCATGTCAGCGCATAGGAGCAGAAGATGAGCGACTGGCTGACAGCGATGGACTACGACACGCAGGCATCCGTGCTGGTGACGGTCGCTTTGGTGGAAGGTTCCGGACCGCGCGAGGCGGGCGCGAAGATGCGCGTCAGTCTCGATGGCCAAGTCGATACCATCGGTGGCGGCCATCTGGAATTGCGCGCCGTGGAAATCGCCAAGACCATGCTGGCCACGAGCGACACCCATGCGCGGCTCGAGCGTTTCGCGCTGGGTCCCAGCCTGGGACAATGCTGTGGTGGCGTCGTCCACTTGGCGTTCGAGTATATCGATGCCAGCCTGAATGCGTTGCTGGCCGCCTTGCGCGAACGCCGCCAGCACGACAGCTGGAAAGTCACCGCGCTCGACGGTGAACCCGCCTCGGCGCTGTTCGATGTTGCCGGTAGCTTGATCGCCGGCACTGGCGAACAGGCGCCTGACACGTTTTTGCGCGAGCGCACAACCCATGTCGCTCAGGATAGCAAAGGGCGGCGCTGGCTGGTCGACCCTTGCCTGGTGCCACGCGCGCACCTGACCTTGTTCGGCGCCGGCCACGTGGGCGCCGCCATCGTGCGTGCGCTTGCCCACTTGCCCTGCAATATCACCTGGGTCGATGAGCGCGAAGACATGTTTCCCACGCAACTACCTGATAATGTACGCATCGCCGCCACCGATACGCCCGAGGAATTTGTCGCCATGGCGCCGCCCGGCGGCAGTTTTCTCGTCATGACGCACAGCCATGCGCTCGATCAGCGCTTGACGCAAGCCATCATGGAGCGTGAGGATGCGGGCTGGTTCGGCTTGATCGGTTCGCACACGAAACGCAAGCAGTTCGAGCACCGCCTGCAAGCGCGCGGCGTGCCGGACGAGCGCATTGCCGCCATGGTGTGCCCGATCGGCATGCCTGGCATCCGCAACAAGGCGCCGGCCGTGATCGCCGCGTCCGTTGCCTGTCAATTACTGATGGTGTGGGAAGAGGCGGCCGCTGCCGCCCTGGCCGCACCGCTGCGGCTGGCCTCTGCCAGTGCGCCACGGCGTCGCCCAACACGCGCCGCCATTCACCCGTTATAGAAAGAAGTCATGCCGATTGTTCCTGCCACATTGCAAGCTTACCGAGCCAGCTTGCTGCACTTCCACGCCGATCCCGCCTTTAGCGAGGAGGCGCACGCCTGGCATGCGGACGGCTTGCTGATCGTGGCCGATGGCAAGGTCGTGGTAGCCGGCGATTATGCGCAGTTGCAAGCGACTTTGCCACCCGGCACGCAGATCGTCGATTACCGGGGCAAGCTGATCGTGCCCGGTTTCATCGATACGCATCTGCACTTCCCGCAGACGGAAATGATCGCCTCGCCCGCACCCGGTTTGCTGCCGTGGTTGGAAACGTACACCTTTCCGAACGAGCGCGCGTTTGAGAATCCCGAGCATGCGCGCAACGTGGCCGAATTTTTCCTCGACGAACTGCTTCGCTGCGGCACCACGACGGCCATGGTGTATGGCAGCGTGCATCCGCAATCGGTCGATGCCTTCTTTGGCGCCAGTGAGGCGCGCGGCTTGCGCATGGTGGCAGGCAAGGTCATGATGGACCGCAATTGCCCCGAGTTCCTGCGCGACACGGCCGAGTCCGGCGCGCGCGAAAGCGAAGAGCTGATCCGGCGCTGGCACAAGCACGGCCGTTCGCTGTATGCGATCACGCCGCGTTTCGTGCCGACGTCGACCAATGAACAGATGCATCTGGCAGGCGAGCTGGCGCGCGCCTATCCGGATACATATCTGCAAACCCACGTGTCGGAAAACGAAGATGAATGCCGCTGGGTGCACGAACTGCATCCGCAGGCGCGCAGCTATCTCGATGTGTATGACCAGTACGGCATGCTGCGCCCGCGCGCCATGTTCGGCCATTGCATCTGGCTTGACGAGCGCGACCGCGCGCGCATGGCGGAAACATCGTCGGCGGCCGCCATTTGTCCTACGTCCAACTTGTTCCTCGGCAGCGGCCTGTTCGATTTCGAGCGGGCCGATGCGGCGAAAGTGCTGCTGTCGCTGGCCACCGATGTGGGCGGCGGCACCTCGTTCTCGATGTTGCAAACAATGAACGAAGCCTATAAAGTAGCACGCTTGAAAGGCAGCTATCTGCCCGCCTTGCGCATGTTTTACCTGGCGACCCTGGGCGCCGCGCGCGCCATGCAACTGGAAGGCACCCTGGGCAATTTCACGGCTGGCACGGAAGCGGACTTCATCGTGCTCGACAAGCAATCGACGCCACTGCTCGAGCGCCGCACGGCCGGCTGTCAAAGCCTGGAGGAATTGCTGTTTGCCTTTGCGCTGCTGGGCGACGACCGCGCCGTGGCCGCCACCTATTCGGGCGGGCAATGCGTGCATGTGCGGGGGCAGGGCTGACCTACCCGTTGTTCAACACGAATTATCCTGAGCGAGAACGCGAATGCACAAGAAACTCACTGGCCTGGCGCTTGGCGCCGCGCTGGCATTGACCGGAACGGCGCAGGCAGCCAAGGCCACGCCGTCTTCCAACGAGGCGGCCACCGCGCGTCATTTTGCCGCTCTGGTTGCCGGTGCGCAGCCGAAGACAGCCGAGCTGAGCCTGTTCTTTTCCATGATGCCCAAGGGCGGCGACTTGCATCACCATTACTCGGGCGCCATCTACGCCGAGCAATTCCTCGACTGGGTCGACAAGGAAAACTATTGCGTCAACAAGACAACCTACCGCATCGAAAGCAACAAGGATGTCGTGGCGGCTGAGCGCGCCAAGCCGGCCGCGCAGCGTGGCTGCCTGTCGTCCACGGAAGTATTTGCCGACGCGGGCCTGTATGCGGAATTGCTGCAGCGCTGGTCGACCAAGGATTTCTATAACCACGGCGCCATCCAGACGCCGCCGGACCGTACTTTTTTTGACACCTTCGGCTACTTCGGTCCCGTGGCGTCGAGCAATACGGCCGACGGCCTGAAAACCCTGAAGCAGCGCGCCATCGCGGAAAATCTCAGCTATATCGAGACGATTTTCGAGCTGTCACCATTCGTGCAAAACGCGCAGTTCGACCAGCAAGTGCTGGCGCCGGGCTTGCAGCCGGCAGCGTTGCAAGCCGTGCTGGCCAACTGGACGCAGAACCTGGAGCAGGACGCCAGCTTCCAGAAAAGCATCACCGCCTACAACGACAACGTCAACGCCAGCAGCACCGGCATCGACGATGCGAACTTCACCATGCGCTACCAGGCGTATGTGCTGCGTTTCCTGTCTCCATCGCAAGTGTTCTCGTCCATGGTGGCCGCGTTCAAGGCAGCGAGCTTGAATCCGCTGCTGGTGGGCGTGAATATCGTGGGCCAGGAAAGCGTGAACGTATCCATGCGCGACTACAGCCTGCACATGGAAATGTTCAAGTTCCTCAAGGCAAAGTATCCGAACGTCAAGATAGCCCTGCACGCCGGCGAGTTGGCGCTGGGCATGGTGCCGCCGGAAGGCATGGCCTTCCATATCGCTGAAGCCGTCGATGTGGCGGGCGCCGACCGTATCGGCCACGGCATGGATATCGCGTACGAAAACAATGCGCTGGCAACCATGCAAAAGATGCGCGAGCGGGGCATCCCCGTGGAAGTGAATCTGACCAGCAATGATTACATACTCGGTATCAAGGGCCAGGCCCATCCGATCACTCTGTACCGCAAATATGGCGTGCCGTTCGTGATCTCGACCGATGATGCGGGCGTCTCGCGCAATACCTTGTCGAATGAATACGTGCTGTTTGCCAGCCAGTACAAGACCGATTATGCGGAAATCAAAAAGCTGTCGTACAACAGCCTGCGCTATTCCTTCCTGGCGGAAGCGGACAAGCAGCGTTTGCTGAAAGCGCTCGATGCCCGTTTTACCCGTTTTGAAGCGCAAATTGCCGCAGCCGACAAGGTAGGCAAAGATGGAAAACCGTAAGTTGCGCGACGTTCAGAACTGATACTCTCAAATGGCCGGATCTTCCGGCCATTTTTTATTCCTCATCTTAAATGTCGCGCTGTTATTTTGTTAATTTTGTGGCGGCCATGCGACACAATTAACAGTAGATACACGACTTTATCTGATTTCATGGATGAATCAATTTCAAGTACATATTGCTCATTTATAATCACGCGCCATAAGCCCGGACGCTGTCAGCACGATATCAATCCAACTAGTTACCCCATGCTATTTATATTTTAAATATATAAATATGTAAAAAAAATCGTATTTGTCATCCATTTTTTGATGATGCATAGTGAGATGAAGATGATATTAAAAAGTCACAATTCATCTGGGCGATATCGTATGAAGATGGGTATTTGCAGTAAATAAAGGTGAGATGCAGAGTGAAACAAACAGTCGCACAGCTAAATGACGACATTCTTCTGTATTTTGCCGCCGTGTCACAGTCTTGAAATATTTAACAATTACACTCGCGGCTTGCCATGTTAGCCGGGTAAGCATGTGGGATGAATGACACAGGTGCTAGCGCCCTGGGTCGTACGGATCGGATGTGGTTTTTTCCGCCGTTATTGTCTGGATATGAATAGTTGTGATGTGTGGAGCGGCGTTTTGTGATGGTCTTGTCAGGACCGCAGCCAGTCCCGCCGGCGTAACAGTTGCAGCATCGTAAAGAGGAAATGTTGTGTTTGTGTTGCTGTGCGGCGCAGCCGGACGGTGGGGCAATCCAGGATTTTCAAAAAATAATAGTCTTTTCTGGGGTTAAAGATGATCAATCACAAGCGACTTCGGCTGACGCAAATCGCGTTAAGCCTGTCTATTGCACTGGCGGCGGCACCATCGTTCGCACAGAACACTACGTCTTCCATCGGCGGCCGTATCTCGGCCAATGACGGCAAGCCGGCAGCTGGTGCCACCGTTACCATCGTGCACACCGAGTCGGGTTCCGTCAGCAATGTAACGACCGATGCGGAAGGCCGTTACGTCGCGCGCGGCCTGCGTGCCGGCGGTCCATACACCATCACCATCACCAAGAATGGTGAAGTGGAAAAACGCGAAGGCGTGTACGTGCAATTGGCTGAAACGGCCAATGTGGACGCCACCCTGGGCGCACAGATGCAAACCGTGAACGTCACGGGCACGGGCGCACGCGCACAGATCTTTAACCGCAGCAATATGGGCGCCGGCACCAACATCGGCCCCAATGAACTGGCCATGCAAGCGTCGATCCAGCGTAATCTGCAAGATTATGCCCGTTCCGACCCGCGTGTCTCGCAAACAGACAAAGAGCGCGGCGAATTGTCCGTTGCCGGTCAAAACTCCCGCTATAACTCGATGACCATCGATGGCGTGGCTGTGAACGATACCTTCGGTCTGGAATCGAACGGTAGCCCGACGGCCAAGCAACCGATCTCGATCGAGGCCATCCAGTCCGTGCAAGTGAACGTCGCCAACTACGACGTGACGCAAAAAGGTTATACCGGCGCCAATATCAATGCCGTGACCAAATCGGGTACCAACGAATTCAAAGGCAGTGCTTATTTCGTTTTCCGTAACGACAAGATGGCTGGTGATCGTTATGACAACAACAAAGACACCTATAGCTCCCCTGAACCATTCCGTGAAACGACCAAGGGCGTTACCGTCGGCGGCCCGTTGATCAAGGACAAACTGTTCTTCTTCGCCAATAAAGAGCGCCTGGAAAGCACACGTACCGCACCGTCGTTTGGTCCACTGGGCAGCAACAAGACCAACGTCGGTATTTCCGATGCCGCAATTGCTGCTGCGCAAGCGATCGCCAAGAATAATTACGGTGGCCTCGATATCGGCACCACCGCAATCCCGGCAGGCACCCAACTGCTGGTGAACGATACCCTGTTGAAACTGGACTGGAATATCAACGACAACCATCGCGCCATGGTCCGTTATTCGAAAACAGACCAATCCGAACCGATGTTCCCTGGCGTGTCGGCCACCGGCCTGTCGCTCAATTCGTACTGGTACACGCAGAATAAGAAGATCGAAACCGTTGTTGGCCAATGGTTTGCTGACTGGACGCCGACTTTCTCGACCGAGTTCAAGGTGTCGTCGCGCGATTATGAAAGCACGCCAACAAACAACGCACGCCTGCCAGCGATCGGCCTGCAATTTAGCGGCGCCAATCCAGCTGGTACGCCGGCTGGCGTTCCTACCGATAACCGTTTCCTGAACTTCGGTACGGAAATGAGCCGTCAGCTGAATGTGCTGACGACCAAGACCAAAGATGCCTACCTGGGTGCGAACTGGGCCTTGGGTGACCATGAAGTCAAGTTTGGCGGCGATTACAGCAAGAACGATGTGTACAACCTGTTTGCCCAGAACGTCAACGGCAATTACACATTCAATTGCACGAATAGTTCGGCAACCTATAAGTATTCGTTCGGTAACGTAACCTGTGGTGGTGCGACTGCCTCGTCGCCTGCAGTTATCCAGCAAGCGATCCTGGAAAACTTCCGCCTTGGCCGTCCTAGCTCGTATCAGGTGCAGATCCCTGTTGCTGGCGGTACGATCAATGACGCCGCTGCCGATTTCAGCCTGAAAAATTATGGCTTGTTCCTGCAAGACGTGTGGACCGTCAACAAGCGCCTGACCGTCCAGTATGGCGTGCGTGTGGATAAAGCCGCCATTGGCGAGCGTCCTACGCGCAATGCGGCTGCTGCGGCGCCTATGGTGGCAGGTGTTGCCACGGGCGGTCGTAATGGCTTGGGTGGTACCGCGCAGACTGGCGGTTTTGGCCTGGATAATACCCAGACTATCGATGGACAGACCCTGGTGCAGCCGCGCGTCGGCTTCAACTATACGTTTGACAGCGCCCGTTCGACGCAAATCCGTGGCGGTGCAGGCCTGTTCCAAGGTGCTGCGGCGACCGTATGGATGTCGAACCCATTTGCGAACTCCGGCATGGCGACCCGCGTCGTCGGTTGCGGCGGCAGCTTCAAGCCGTGCACAACCGTAGGCGGCCTGTTCAACCCGGATCCTGACAAGCAGCCAGTCTTTATCGGCGATGCCGCCGCCAACGTCGACTTCCTGGCACCGAACCTGCGCCAGCCATCGATCTGGAAAGCCAACCTGGCATTCGAGCATGAATTGCCATGGATGGGTCTGGTTTTCGGCGCAGAATACCTGCGCACCAAGAACAAGGATGCGATTTACTACGAGCACCTGAACTTGGGTACGCCGACGGCCAAGGGTACGGATGGACGTAATCTGTACTACTCGGCTAACGCCTACAATACGGCTTGCTGGACTGCTACTGGTTCTTTGAGCTCATCGGCCAATGCTATTTGCTCGGGCGCTGTATCGCGTGCTCTGAAAAATACGGCCTATAACAACGTGCTCGTTGCCAAGAAAACGGACAAGGGCGAAGGCAATCTGGTGACCCTGTCGCTGAGCCAGCCAATGACCAAAGGCTTCGGCTGGTCGGTTGCGTACACGTACACGGATGCAACGGAAGTGTCGCCACTGACGTCGTCGGTCTCGAACTCCAACTTCAACGCCCGCAGTATCTTCAATCCGAACGAAGAAGTGGCAGCGAACTCGGGCTACCTGGTGAAAGACCGTTTCAATGCCATGATCAACTGGCAAAAACGTTTCTTCGGTACGTATAAAACAAGCTTCGGCCTGTTCTATGAAGGCCGCAAGGGCAAGCCTTACAGCTGGACCGTCAACAATGACTTGAACGGCGACGGCGTGCAGGGTAACGACCTGATGTACATTCCATCGAAACCAGGTTCGGGTGAAGTGGTGTTCCGTAATGACACCGCGACCAACCATGCCAACGAAGACCGTTTCTGGGCTTTCGTCAACAGCAACCCGGATCTGAAAAAATCCGCCGGTGGTGTTGCGTCCCGTAATGGCAGCTTCGCGCCATGGACCAACAGCTTCGACATGCGTATCAGCCAGGAAGTACCAGGCTTCTTCAAGGGTAACAAAGGCGTGTTCACGATGGACTTCTTCAACGTGGGCAACATGATCAACCGCAAGTGGGGCCGTATCAATGAAATCGGCTTCCAATCCGGTGGCGGTCAGGCACGCAGCATTGTTGATTTCGCAGGTCTTGACCCTCAAGGCCGTTACATCTACCAAGTCCGCGATAAAGTGGAAAACTATGATGTGCGCCAAAACAAGGGTGAATCCCAATGGGCGATCCAGGCTACGGTCAAGTACGAGTTCTAATCTCGGCGTCTGACTGAAGTTGCAAACGGCTGGTGGCGACACCGGCCGTTTTTTCGTTTTATGTTGTGCTTTCTTGTCATACTCTGATGGGCTTGCGGCGCACGGCGTCCCCCCGGATGAGATAGTCTTTTTGAATACTGATAACCATGTGGGGACCATGAAACATCATCTGACACCACTCGCCGCCGCAGCGGCCCTGACCTTGCTGCTGGCCGCCTGTGCCGCACCTACCGCGCCTTCCGCGAAGTCCGTCGATATCAACCTGGTCGCCCTGAACGATTTTCACGGCAACCTCGACCGCAGCAAATTCACCTATACGAGTGCCGCCGATGCCGAGCGCAAGACGGTGCAGGCCGGCGGCATCGATACCTTGTCCGGCGCCCTGACGGCGTGGCGGCGAGAAGATGCGCAGCTGATTTTCGTCGGCAATGGCGACCTGGTCGGCGCCAGCCCCGCCATGTCGGCGCTGTGGGCGGACGAACCGAGCATCGTCGCCATGAACATGCTGGGCATGAAGGCCAGTTCCGTCGGTAACCATGAATTTGACCAGGGCAAGGCGGAATTGCTGCGCCAGCAGCGCGGCGGCTGCGAGTCGTCGCGCGCCGACAAGGCCTGCAAGTTCACGCCCGATTTCAAGGGCGCCAGCTATACCTATATGGCGGCCAATGTCATCGACACGCAAACGGGCAAGTCCCTGCTGCCCGCCTACCGGATCGAAGAGGCGCATGGCGTCAAGGTGGGCCTGATCGGCGCCGTGCTGAAAGATACGCCGTCCGTCGTAACGGCCGCCGGCATTTCCGGCCTGCAGTTCGGCGATGAAGCGGACGCGATCAACGCCACCTTGCCGCAACTGCGCGCACAGGGTGTGGGGGTGTTCGTCGTGCTGCTGCACCAGGGCGGCGAGACGAAGGAAGCCGTCGACCAGCCCGATTGCAGCCATTTGAAGGGCGAAGTGGTCGACGTGGTGAAACGCCTCGACCCGGCGATTCAGCTGGTCATCAGCGGCCATTCGCACCAGGGTTACCTGTGCCGTGTCGATGGCCGGCTGGTGACGCAGGCGCAGATGGGCGGGCATATGCTGACGCGCATCAAGCTCAAGGTCGATCCCGTCAAGAATGCGCTGATCGATGCCAGCGCGCAAAACGTCGTCATGTTGCCAGGCATGTATGAGCCGGACCCGGCAGTGGCAGCCTACCTGGAATCGGTCAAGCAGCGCAGCGCGGCGGAACTGTCGCGTCCCGTGGCCTTCATTGCCGTGCCCACCGTGGGCCGCAGCACCAAGGGCGGCGGCGCTTCTCCACTGGGCGACCTGGTGGCCGACAGTACCCTGTTCGGCGCACGCGCCGCCGGGGCGCAAATCGGTCTGATGAATAATGGCGGCATCCGCAAGGACCTGGAGGCGGGCGCCGATCTGATGACGAACGTGGGCCAGAACCAGGCCGTGGTCCCGTTCGGCAATACCTTGATCGTCGTGAGTCTTTCCGGCGCGCAAATCCGCACCTTGCTCGAGCAGCAATGGCCGGGCGAAGAGGCAGGCGAGGGCAATCTGCTGCAAGTGTCCGAAGGTTTTGGCTACCGCTGGGACAGCACGCAGCCGCAAGGCCAGCGCGTGCTGCCGGGCAGCATCATGCTCAATGGCATTCCTCTTGAGGACAATCAACAATACCGTGTCGCCGCCAACAGTTTCCTGGCCGGCGGCGGCGACCGCTTCACCGTGCTGGCGGCCGGCACGCGCCGGCTCGACACGGGCGTACGCGACATCGACGCCTTCAGCAATTACCTGACCGCCCGCGCGCGCGCCGGCAAGCCCGCTGGCAGTGCCACGGCGGCCGGCCGCATCGTGCGCGTCAAATAATCTTTACCAGGAAAAACCATGCGTCGTTTATTTGTTACTGTCGTTATTTCCAGTCTGTTCGCGGGCACGGCCCACGCGGACTTCACCATTCCCGGCTTTGAGCTCGTGCACACGTCACCCGTAGAAACCACGTTGACGAATCCCGACCTGCGCGAGCCCGTAGCCGTCTGGACCGAGTTGTTCGATTCGGCAAAAAAAGAAATCGTCATCGCCCAGTTCTACGTCGTCAGCAAACCGGGCACGGCCTTTGAAAAGGTGCTGGCCAGCCTGACGGCCGCCGGCCAGCGCGGTATAAAAATCCGCTTCCTGCTGGACCAGAAGGGCGTGGGCTTGTCGGAAGCGGCCACCATCGCCCAGATCAAGGCGATTCCGAACCTGGACTTGCGCCTGATCGACTTCAATAAAATCACGGGCAACGGCATCGTGCATGCAAAATACCTGGCCGTCGATGGCCAGGTGGCGTACATCGGCAGCCAGAATTTCGACTGGCGTTCGTTCGATCATATCCATGAAACGGGCTTGAGAATCACGGAGCCCGCCATGGTGAGCCAGGTGCAAGCCATCTTCGAACAGGATTGGCAAGCCCAGGCATTGACGTCGCAAGGCAGCCGCGCCACGGTGCTCAACAGCAAGGTGGTGCCCGCCAACTACGCGCAAAACGCTTTCCTGCTGGCCAGCCCGAACGCCTACAACCCGGCCGGCGTGGGCGACTCGGAAACGGGCCTGCCCGCCTTGCTGGCGCAAGCGCAAAGCGAAGTGCGCATCCAGCTGCTCGATTACGCACCGCTGTCCTACGGCCCGAACCGCACGCGGCCGTACTACGCCGTGATCGACAACGCCGTGCGCGCGGCCGCCCAGCGCGGCGTGAAAATCAAGCTGATGGTATCAAGCTGGAACACGGAAGCACCGGCCATCGCCTACCTGAAAAGCCTGGCCCTGGTGCCGAACGTGGACATCCGCATCGTGACGATTCCTGCGGCCTCGACCGGCTTCATTCCGTTCGCACGCGTGATCCACAGCAAGACCATGACCATCGACGGCAAGCTGGCCTGGGTCGGCACGAGCAACTGGGCGGGCGGCTATTTCGACTTGTCGCGCAACCTGGAAGTGGTGCTGCGCAATGAACCGATGGCGCAGCGCATTGCCGCGCTGCATGAGCAGACGTGGAGCTCGGCGTATGCGCAGCCGATCGACATCAACAAGCAGTATCCGAAGCCGGCCAAGGCCACGCCGCAAGGCAAGGAGTAATGGTGAACATGCAAAAACTGTTGAGTGTGCTGGCGCTGGGCGCCGCTTTTGCTTCCGGTAATGTGCTGGCCTGGGGCAACGACGGCCACCGCGCCGTGGGCGCCATCGCCGATCAATTGCTCAAGGGTAGCGCTGCCCAGGCGCAAGTGGCCAAGTTGCTGTTGCCTGGCGAAAGCCTGGAAAAGATCGCCAACTGGCCCGATTGCGTGAAAGGCACGTATTGCGGTCCGCAATCGCCGGAAATGCTGACCTATGTAGCGGCCAACCCCAAGCATGGCGAATACCACTACACGAACGTGCCGTTCCAGAACGCGCACTACCACGACCATGGCGTGGGCACGGCCGACGACGATATCGTGCAGACGCTCAAGCAGGCGATCCTGGTATTGCAAGGCAAGGCTGATGCGGCCAGCAATCCGCACGGCTTCAGCCAGCGCGAAGCCCTGATCCTGATCACGCATCTGGTGGGCGATATCCACCAGCCTTTGCATGTGGGTAATGCTTTTGTTGGCAAAGATGGCCAGTTTTTCGCGCCCGCCACGCAGGCGCAGATCGATGACGTCACCGTTTTCAATGCGCGTGGGGGCAACGACTTGCTGCTCGACGATGCGAAGATGACGGCGCTGTCGGACGCCGTGATTCCCGCGCCGCTGCCGGCCGACGATGGCGCGGCCAAGCCGGCAAGCAGCTATCCGAAGTCGCCCACCAAGCCCTTGCATTCCTACTGGGACACGACCGTGGTCGATTACGCCATGCGCCGCCTGAGCACGCGCACGCCGCAGCAGTTTGCGCGCTCCGTGATCGCCAGCGCGCCACAAGTGAGCAGCAACACCGGCGACCCTGCCACCTGGCCGTATCAATGGGCCGATGCCTCGCTGGCGGCGTCGAAGATTGCTTTCACGGATGTGGTGGCTGGCCCGGCCACGCAGCAGACCAGCCGCAAGGGCGAGGTCTACAACGTCTGGCGCTTGACGGTGCCGGACAATTATCCCGTGCCCAGCTCGGCGCTGGCCAAGCAGCAGCTGATCGAGAGCGGCTATCACCTGGCGGCCGTGCTGCAGGCGATCTGGCCGCAGTAAAGACGTCATTCGAAAGCGGCCTGCGGGCCGCTTTTTTCATGCCAGGGTGATGGCGATTCCCATCTCGCGGTAGGGCGCGACCAGGGCGTCTGCCACGTCGCGGTGCACGATGATATCGTTGACCTGACTCAAGGGTGCAATTTGAAACGGCGAAGTCGTATTGAACTTTTCCGGCGAGGCCAGCACGACGGTGCGGGCAGACGCGTCGCTCAGGGCACGCTTCACGCACGCTTCTTCATAATCCCCGGTGGTGATACCCGCTTGCGGATGCAGGCTGGACACGCCCATGAAATACAGGTCGGCGCGGATGCGGCCGATGGCTTCCACGGTGGCCGCGCCGACGCCCACGATCGAGTGCTTGTACAGGCGCCCGCCCAGCATCAGCACCTCAATCGATGGATGATTCACCAGTTCGACGGCAACCGACGGACTGTGCGTGACGATGGTGGCGCGCAAGTCGCGCGGCAGCTGGCGCGCCAGTTGCACGGCGGTCGTGCCGCCGTCGAGAAACACCACTTGTCCCGTTTGTATCATGGCGCCCGCCGCGCGGCCGATGGCAGGCTTGGCTTCTGGTGAAATCTGTTCGCGGGCCGCAAACGGAGCTAGCGCGGGCGAACTTGGCAACAAGGGCAGGGCGCCGCCGTGCACGCGCTCCAATAGCCCTTCCTTCGCCAGCTCGCGCAGGTCGCGCCGTATCGTGTCTTCCGACAAGCCCAGGCTATCGCTGACGGCCTTGGCGACGATCTGACCTTCGCGCTGGAGCAAGTCCAGCAGGTATTGTTTGCGTTGATGTGTGAGCATGGTTTTTCTTGTATTTTCTTGATATTGCACGAGTTTGCATGATAAAGTCGATCCGTGCAAGCACAAGGAGACACTATGCGCGAAGAAAATAGCAAGCAGGAACGGGTCCGTATCCAGGGCGTGCAAACCCTGTCGCACGACTGGTATCTGCTGCAAAAGACCACGTTCGACTATCTGCGCCAAGATGGCCAGTGGCAGACACAGACACGGGAAACCTATGACCGCGGCGATGGCGCCACCATCCTGCTTTACAACAAAGTCAAGCGCACGGTGATCCTGATCCGCCAGTTCCGCTTTCCCACCTACCGCGAAGGCCACGATGGTTTCCTGATCGAATCAGCGGCCGGCTTGCTGGAGGAGGCCAGCGCGGAGCAGCGCATCCGCGCCGAGGTGGAAGAGGAAACCGGTTACCGGGTGGGGCAGGTGCACAAGATATTCCAGGCCTTCATGAGTCCCGGCTCCGTGACGGAGCGTTTGCATTTCTTTGTCGCCGAATACGATCCCGCCAGCCGCATCGGCGACGGTGGCGGCCTGGCGCACGAAGGCGAAGATATTGAAGTTCTGGAACTGCCCTTGGCGCAAGCGATGCGGATGGTGGCAGACGGCCGCATTTGCGACGGCAAGACCATCATGCTGCTGCAGCATGCGCAGCTACAACTGATGCCGGTCAAACAAGGCATGCAGATCCTCGTTGCAGGCCCGTATCGCTCCGGCACGGGCGACGATCCCGCCCTGATGGCGGCGAATGTGGCGGCCATGGAAGCCGTCTGCCTGCCCCTGTATGCCAAGGGCCACATGCCCGTGCTCGGTGAATGGCTGGCCTTGCCCATGCTGGCGCTGGCCGGCTCAAGCCGGGTGGGTGACGCCGTGTATGAGCAGCTGTTCCACGCGCATGCGACGCGCTTATTGAGCCATTGCGATGCCGTGCTGCGTCTCGGCGGCGCGTCCCAGGGCGCCGACCAGATGGTGGCGGTGGCGCGCAGCCTGGGCCTGGCTGTGTTTTTCTCGCTGGACGAGATTGCTCAGGCGTAAAAAAAGCGAAGCCCTGAGGCTTCGCTTTTCGTTGACGCAGGCTGAAACTTAGCGCGATTTGACGAACGGGATACCAATTGCTTTTGGTGCGATGGATTTCGCCATCAAGCCCGCCAGCACGATCACGGTGACGACGTACGGCACCATCTGGATCAGCGAGCCGGGGATACGGCCCACGACGGGCAAGTCCACGCCTTCGATTTGAATCTGGATGGCGGCGAAGAAGCCGAACATCAGGCAGCCGAGGAAGGTGTAGACGGGACGCCAGTTGCCGAACACCATGGCCGTCAGGGCCAGGTAGCCGGCACCGGCCGACATGTCGCGCAGGAAGAAGCCGCTTTGCACGATGGCCAGGTAGGCGCCCGAGAACGAGCACAGGATGCCGGCCACCAGCATGGCCAGGTAGCGCGTCGCTTCCACGCTCACCCCGGCCGAGTCGGCCGCATGCGGGTTTTCGCCGCAGGCGCGCAAGCGCAGGCCGAAGCGCGTGTGGTACAGCAGCCAGTGCACGAGCGGGATCAGCAGGAACGCCACGTAGACGAGGATGGAATGGCCGCCGATCAAATGGGCGTAGACCCAGCCGATGAACGGGATGTGCTCCACGTATTGCGTGCCCGGCAAGACGACGTCAAACAGGCGCGCCGAACCGAGGTCGGGCGTGCGGCCGCCTTGCTGGAAGAAGAATTGCGCCAGCACAAACGTCAGTCCGCTCATGGCGATATTGATCGCCATGCCGGCCACCAGCTGGTTGCCCTTTTGCGTGATGCTGACGTAGGCCTGCAGCAGGGCCAGGGCGACGCAGACGAGCATGCCGGCAGCCATGCCGTAATACGGATTTTGCGTCGTGTAGGCCACGGCGGCGGAAGCGAAGGCGCTGGCCAGGATCTTGCCTTCCAGGCCGATGTCGATCATGCCGCTGCGTTCGGCAAACAGGCCGGCCATGGCGGCAAAGATCAGGACGGGCGCATTGCGCACGGTCGATACCAGGATGCTGGCGAATTGAAAGTCGTCGAGTGTCATGGTGTTAGCCTTTGGTGCGCTTGAGCAGGGCGGAAATGGCCGGTGCGTAGAAGTTTTCCATGGCGCCGCAGAACAGAATGATCAAGCCCTGGATGAAAATGAAGGTTTCGGTCGGAATATTCGGTTTTTCCAGCGACAAGTCGAAGCCACCCTGGATCAGCGCGCCGAACAGCACGGCCGACAGGAAGATGCCGACCGGATGCTGGCGGCCCATCAGAGCGATGGCGATGCCGATGAAACCGGCTCCGCCGACGAAATTGAGCGACAGATAATGCGTCGAACCCATGATGGAATTGACGGAACCGAGGCCCGCCAGCGCGCCCGAAATCAGCATGACGATGATGATCATCTTGCTGATCGACACGCCCGCATAGTGGGCCGCATGCTTGTTCAAGCCTGTGGCGCGCAGCTTGAAGCCCCACGACGAGCGCCATACCATCACGCCGTAAATCACCAGCGCGGCAATCGCCAGCAGGAAACTGATGTTCAGCGGGGTGTCGCCCAAGGACGGGAACCAGGTACTTAAGCGCGGCATTTCGCCGCTTTCCGCGAACACGCGGCTGGCCGTGTTCTGCTCGCCCGGCGGAATCAGATACTTCACGATAATGAAGTTCATCAGGCTGGCGGCGATGAAGTTGAACATGATGGTGGTCACGACGATGTGGCTGCCGCGCTTGGCTTGCAGATAGCCGGGCAGGAAACCCCACAGCGCGCCGAACAGGGCCGCGCCGATCATGGCGGCCGGGATCAATAGCCAGGCGGGCAGGGTCTGGTCGAAGGCCAGCATGGCGACAGTGAGGCCCAGGCCGCCGATATACATCTGGCCTTCGGAACCGATATTGAACAGGCCGGCCTGCATCGCCACGGACACGGACAGGCCCGTAAAAATGAAGGTGCTGGCGTAGAACAGGGTATAGCTCAAGCCTTCCGGATTGAGGATGGCGCTGTGGACGAGGATGGACAGCGATTCGGCCGGGTCTTCGCCCAGCATATAAATCACCAGGGCTGCGACCAGCAAGGCCGACAGCAGGTTTAACATGGGCATGACAAAGGCTGTCGCCCAGCGTGGCAAGTCGTTATTCATGATTTATGCATTCCCCCCATCAACAGACCGATGCGGGTGGTATCGAATTCTTCAATTTTCAGTTCGCCGGTGATGCGTCCGCCGCACATGACGAGGATGCGGTCGGCCAGCGCCCGCACTTCTTCCAGTTCGACGGACACCAGCAGGATCGCCACGCCTGCGTCGCGCAGGGCCAGCAATTGCGTATGGATGCTTTCGATGGTACCGATGTCGACGCCGCGCGTGGGCTGGCCCACCAGCATCAGTTTCGGCTTGGCCAGCACTTCGCGCGCGATCACCACCTTTTGCTGGTTGCCGCCCGACAGCAAGCCGATGCGCAGGTCCGGATTGGCCGGACGTACATCGAAAGTCTTCAGCAGTTCCGCGCAGCGCGCGCCGATGGCCTTGAAGTTGAACAGGCCCCAGCGGTTTTTCAGGTGGTCCTGGTAACCGAGGATGGTGTTTTGCATGACGGAGAAATTCTTTACCACGCCGTCGCGCAAGCGGTCTTCCGGAATGTGGGCGATGCCCAGGTCGCGGAAGGCCAGCGGCAAGCCGTCGGCATCGTGGCGCTTGGCAAACGGCAAGTCCTTGTCGAGAAAACGCAGCTTGCCCGACGTCGGCAAACGCATGCCGGACAGAATTTCCAGCAACTCGCTCTGGCCATTGCCAGAGACCCCCGCGATGGCGACGATTTCGCCGGCGCGCAAGTTGAAGCCTATGTCGGCCAGCAATTTGACTTGCTGATCGTCGGCCAGTTGCAGACCGTCCACTTCCAGCACCGTGGCGCCCGGATTGTACGGTGCACGGGGCAAGTGGCTCTGGATGGGGCGGCCGACCATCATGTTGGCCAGTTCCTCTTTCGAGGTGCCGGCGGTCGCCACGGCGCCCACCACCGTGCCGCCGCGCATGACGGTGACGTTGTCGGTGATTTCCAGGATCTCTTGCAGCTTGTGCGTGATCAGGATGATGGTCTTGCCCTGCTCCTTGAACAGGCGCAGGATTTCAAACAGCGAGGCCGTTTCCTGGGCCGTCAGCACGGCCGTCGGCTCATCGAGAATCAGGATATTGGCGCTGCGGTAAATCTGCTTGAGGATTTCCACGCGCTGCTGCGCGCCGACGGACAAGTCCTCGATCTTCGCCAGCGGGTCGACGTCGAGGCGGTAGCGCGCGCAAATCTCGCGCAATTTCGCTTCCGCTTCCGTGCGGTGGCTGGCCAGGCGAAAACCGCCTTCCGTGCCCAGCATGATATTGTCGAGGACGGTGAAGTTCTCGACCAGCATGAAGTGCTGGTGCACCATGCCGATGCCGAGGTTGATTGCTTCCTGGCTGTTGCGGATAGGCTGTACTTTCCCGTCTAGCAGGATTTCTCCGCCGTCGGCACGGTAATACCCGTACAGGATGCTCATCAAGGTCGATTTGCCGGCGCCATTTTCTCCCACCAGGCCATGGATACTGCCCTTGGCGATGGAGAAGCTGACGTCGGCGTTCGCCTTCACATGTCCAAAATGCTTGGAAATGCTGCGAAATTCTACTGCTGGATGCATAGGTTCATAACTGGATAGTTTCATGGAAACGCGCCGCGCGGAGACTGGCCCCGGCGGCGCGCTAAAAGATACGGAGAAAAATTAAACCGGGCAGCTGCTGCCGACGCGGTAATCGATCACTTTGATCTTGCCATCGATAATGTCCTTACGCGCACCCAACACGCGCTTTTCGATTTCCGGCGTAATCAGCTTGCGGTTGTTTGCGTCGAGCGCCCAATCCACGCCGCCTTCTTTCAAGCCTTTATAGCTGACGCCGCCCTTCCAGGTGCCGTTCTTGACTTGCATGAAGCTGTCGTAGACCGTGTTGTCGACGCGCTTGACCATCGAGGTCAGGATACTGCCTGGATACAGATGATTCTGGTTCGAATCAACGCCGATGGCCAGCTTGCCTTTTTCCTTGGCCATTTGCAGGGTACCCATGCCGCTGCCGCCAGCGACGGCGAAGACGACATCGACGCCGCGCTCGAATTGCGAGCGGGCCAGTTCGCCACCCTTGGCCGGGTCATTCCAGGCGCCGGACGTGGTGCCGACCATGTTTTGCGTGATTTCCATCTTCGGATTGACGGCCTTCGCGCCTTGCGCGTAGCCGCAGGCGAAGTTGCGGATCAATGGAATATCGATGCCGCCGATGAAGCCGACTTTCTTGCTCTTGCTGGCCATGGCTGCCGCCACACCCACCAGGTAGGAGCCTTCTTCTTCCTTGAAGACGACGGAATTGACGTTGCTGCCGGCGGCCTGGCCGTCGATCAGCACGAATTTCACGTTCGGGAATTCCTTGGCGACCTTTTGCACGGCTTGCGTTTGCGCAAAGCCGATGGCGGCGATCATGTCGAGTTTCTTGCGGGCCAGGCCGCGCATGACTTGCTCGGCTTGCGTATCGCTCGATGCCTGTACTTCGATGAAGGAAATGCCCGTGTCTTTTTTGAAGCGCGATGCGCCTTCGAAAGCGGATTGGTTGAACGACTTGTCGAACTTGCCGCCCGCGTCATACACGACACCCAGTTTTGGGGTAGCCGCGGACGCTTGAGCAGTCAGAAATACGGCTGCGATCGTCAAACTAAATTGTGTAAGTTTCATGAATTGGCTCCTGGAAGATCGATATTGTATATTTTTTATAGGTGAAACATATAATTTGGGGCCGATTTAGCCTGTTTTTGATGCACGAGGTGATAATTCCTTATCAACATTGCACTGTATTGCACAAGATCATTGCTGACCTCGTCTGCTTTCATGTCGTCAGTGTGATGCTCATGCAACAGTCGCGCCCCGTCTCTTTTATAAGTACAACATCGAATGGGGCTGCCGGAGCGGGCTGGGATGCGCCGTCAGATGACGGGCAGGGCAAGCACGGAACCGGCGCCGCGATGGGCGTCCGAATCACTATGCATCATGCCAGATATGTATGACAAATACGTTTTTGTTTATGTATTTATATGCACTGCATATAAATAGGTTTTAAGAACGCATAACAAAACCGTAGCGAGCGGCAGTGAGTTGTGGTCGAGAAGCGGAGCTGTGCGAATGCACAGTGAGCATCGGAGGCCGCAAATCGCGACGCGCAGTAGGTTTTGTTCGCGTTCTCAGGCAGCCGGGGGATTGAGGATATTGAGGAAGGCCCGCACGACGGGTGCGTCGTCGAGTGTCGTGTAGCTGATGTACAGATTCGCTGAGGGCGGATTCGTTTTGATCGGCAGAAACACGACGCCGGGCCAGCCGATGCGGCTCGTCGTTTCCGGCACCAGGGTCACGCCCAGGCCCGCGCCCACCATGGCCAGCAGGGTTTGCGGTTCGCTCGCTTCCTGGAAAATCACGGGTTCGAAACCGGCGTTGATGCAGCATTGCACCAGGTAGCGGGGAAACGCGGATTTGTCGAGGTTCAGGGTCAGCATCGGCTCTTCGGCGATGTCGATCAGCTCGATGGACGTGTTTTTCGCCAGCGGATGGTGTTCATTGACGGCCACGCAGACGTTTTCGCGGAAGCACAGTTCCTGGCGTAGATTGTCGTGACGCAAATCGTCGTCATTGAGTTTGGGTTCGCGCCAGAAGCCCACGTCGATCTGCTTGGCGCGCAAGGCTTCGTACTGCACCGTGGGACCAAATTCATGGATGGTCCAGGTGACGCGGGGAAATTTGGTCTGGAATTCTTCCAGCAAGCTGGGGATAGGGCCCCACATGGCCGAGCCGACGATGCCCACGCGCAAGCGGCCCACTTCGCCGCGGTCGATCTGGCGGATCGTGTCGATGGTCATGCGCATCTTGGCCAGCAGGTCGGCCGCTTCGTTCATCAGCGCCTTGCCCGCCACGGTCAGCTCGAAGGTGCGCGTGGTGCGCGCAAACAGGCGCACGCCCAGTTCGCTTTCCAGTTTCATGATCTGCTGGCTCAGGGGCGGCTGCGAGATATGCAGGCGCTCGGCGGCGCGGCTGAAGCTTTTCTCCTCGGCAACGGCAAGAAAATACTTTAACTGTTTCAGATCGATGGACATGCTTTCCTTGGCGTTGCGTGTTGCTAGGCGATGGAACGGCGCGCGGACCCGTGAAGGTGCGCGCGCTTTCTTTACAGCAGTCCTATTATCGTGCCACGACCGCCTGCATGGCAATGGCCAGTGCCGTGCCGACTTGCGCATTGTGCTTGACCAGCGCGATATTCGTCGCCAGGCTGCGGCCATCCGTCAGCTGCTTGATGCGCGAGAGCAGGAATGGCGTGACTTGCTTGCCCTTTACGCCGCCTGCATCCGCTTCCTGCAGCGCTTGCGCGGTGATGGCATCGATCTCTTCCTTGGGCATCGCTTGCGCGGCCGGCACGGGGTTGCTGACGACCACGCCGCCTGTCAAGCCCAGCTGCCACTTGGTGCCGATGAACGCGGCTTGTTCGGCGGCCGTATCGAGGCGGAAATCGGCCTTGAAGCCGCTTTCGCGCGTAAAGAAGGCAGGAAAACCTTCCTGGCCCACGCTGATGACGGGCACGCCGTGCGTTTCCAGGTATTCCAGGGTCAGGCCGATGTCGAGGATGGATTTGACGCCCGCGCAGACGACGGCCACCGACGTTTGCGCCAGTTCCTGCAAGTCGGCGGAAATGTCGAAGCTCGTTTCCGCGCCGCGGTGCACGCCGCCGATGCCGCCCGTGACGAACACGGCAATACCGGCCAGTTCCGCGCAGATCATGGTGGCGGCCACGGTGGTGGCGCCCAGCTTGCCTTGCGACAGGACGAACGGCAGGTCGCGGCGGCTGACCTTCATGGCGTCGGGCGAGGTGCCCAGCAATTCCAGCTGGTCGGGCGACAGGCCCACGCAGATCTTGCCGCCGATGATGGCGATGGTGGCCGGCACGGCGCCGCCGTCACGGATGATCTGTTCCACTTCGCGCGCCATTTCCACGTTTTGCGGATACGGCATGCCGTGCGAAATAATGGTCGATTCCAGCGCCACGATGGCCTTGCCGGCGGCGCGCGCGTCGAGCACTTCTTGCGAGAACAAGAGGAAATTCTGTAATTGGGTCATGTCAGTCCTGTTGAAAGAGGGTAGGGGGAGGCGGCGCCAGGTCGGCGTCGTCAATGTTGTCGAGTGCGCCAGCGGAAATCTGGGGCGAGACGGTGGCCGCCGATTCCAAGGTCATGGCGGCCAGCTTCAGGCCGCGCCGGCATGCCAGTTTCAAATCGTTGCTGTCGTGGTACAGCGACCAGCAGACGGCGGCGGAAAACGCGTCGCCGGCGCCCGTCACATCGACGGCGTCCACTTCGCGCGCGGCCAGGTGCACGATGGGGGCGTCCAGGCTGTCGCCATCCGTGAAGTACACGCCTTCGCCGCCGCAGGTGACGATCACCTGGCGCGCGCCCTGGCGCTGCACTTCGCGGCAGGCGGCGCGCAGATCGGTTGCCGTGGGCAAGGCCCGCGCCACGCGCGTTTCCAGTTCACCACGGTTGAGTATCAGCAGGTGCAAGCCCGACAGGTCTTGCGGCAAATGCGCCATCTTCGGCTGCGAGACGGCGACGATGACGAGCGGCGTCGCATGGGCCCCATCTTGGCGGGCATCGGCCAGCAGGGCCTGCACGCTGTCGTGGCCCAGGTTCAGGTCGCAGACGGTGAGGGCGGCGGCGGCGCGTTGCGGCTGGCGGCTATGCAAAAAGGCGGGCGTCAGCTGTTCATACAGTTGCATGTTGGCCATCGCCAGCAGCATTTCGCCATGTTCGTCGAGCACGGCCGTGTAGGTGCCGCTGCTGGTATTGCTCAGATGTAAGCTGCCGCGCATGTCGATGCCCGCGTCTTCCGCGTGCGTCTGCAGGGCGTGGCCAGCCGCATCGTCGCCCAGCGCCGTCAGCAGGGCCACGGGGATCGACAAGCGGGCCAGGTTTTCCGCGATGTTGCGGCCCACGCCGCCAAACACTTCTTCCGAGCGCACGGGATTCGAGGTGCCCATCTGCAGGGTCGCCAGGGTGCGCATCTTGCGGTCGAGGTTGGCTGCGCCTATGCACAGCACTGGACGGCTGTCGGGCAGCACATAGGCGCGTCCCAGCAGGCGGCGCTCGCGTATCAATCCGGCGATGTGGCCGGCGACGGCCGAGCGCGACAAGCCCAGTTCGCTCGCCAGATCTTGCTGCGAGATGAAGGGGTTGTTGCGGATCAGCGTGTACAACTGGTCTTTTTTATTGGTATCGGTCACGGGGTTTTCGCTGGGGTTTAAACATTTGTCTGCAACTGTAAACATTTGTCCAGTTGGTGTCAAGCTCGTGTCAAGCTCGTGTCAAGCTCGTGTCAAGCTCGTGTCAAGTGTGCATGAAAAACCTTCGTATGGAGCTTGTATGCATGCATTTTCCAGGGATGGCAGGCTGGGGCTAGCCTCGACTATAATGTCGGCCATTTATATTTGAATTGTATAAATGGGCAAGAAAAATGGTATTTGCCATACATATTCCGTTTGATGCATAGTGGCGGCAAATAGTGGCAATACGCATCTGGATATACCAGTAACACCCATACATACCCGATACCTGGGCGCGATATTTTGCCTATACCGTCGCGCAGGCAGCAACCCATCATCAATAGTCAATCAGAGGATAACCATGTCGAACAACACCCCTTTCCACGCCGCCGAAATCATCCGTGCCCGCGCTCCTGAAAATTTCAAGCCGCGCGTGGCGATGATCCTCGGCTCCGGCCTGGGTGTGTTGGCCGAGCAGATGACGGACGCCGTCAGCATCAGCTTTGACGAATTGCCGGGCTTCCCGATCAGCACCGTGCACGGCCATGCCGGCGAACTGGTGATCGGCACCCTGTCGGGCGTCGCCGTCGTCTGCATGAAGGGCCGTGGCCACTTCTACGAAGGCTATGGCATGGGCGTGATGACGAGCGCCATCCGCACCCTGAAACTGCTGGGCTGCGAAATGCTGTTCGTCACCAACGCCGCCGGTTCCCTGCGCCCTGAAGTGGACGCCGGTAGCCTGGTGGCCATCAGCGACCATATCAACCTGCTGCCAGGCACGCCGATGGTCGGCCCGAACGACGACCGCTTCGGCCCGCGCTTCTTCAGCATGGCCAACGCCTACGATGCGGATCTGCGCAATCTGGTCAAGGACACGGCTGCGGCGAACGGCATCACCCTGCACGAAGGCGTGTTCGTCGCCTACCCTGGCCCGAACTTCGAGACGGCCGCTGAAATCCGCATGATGGCCCGCCTGGGCGCCGACACGGTCGGCATGTCGGTGGTGCCGGAAGTGGTGTCGGCCCGTCATTGCGACCTGAAAGTGGTGGGCGTATCGGTGATTACCAACCTGGCCGAAGGCATGTCGCCATTCGCCCTGTCGCACGAACAAACCCTGAAATACGCGGCCATCGGCGCCAAAGACCTGGTCAAGCTGATCCTGGCTTTCCTGGCCACCGTGGCCGCCAAACCGCAAGCCTAAGCACTTTTCTTGACGCAGTAGCGGCGCGCCACTTAGCGGCGCTGCCGCGCGGCAGGCCGGGAAAATCCGGCCTACACTGTTCGCATCATCTTCGCATCACTCCATAAAGCGAGCCTTATCATGTCACGCGCATTTATCCTCCTGCTTGATTCTTTCGGCCTTGGCGCGACGCCAGACGCCGCCAAGTATGGCGACGCAGGTGCCAATACCTTTGGCCACATTGCCAGCACTGTCGCCAAAAGCGGCAAGACCTTGAAACTCCCGAACATGGAACGCCTGGGCCTGGGCGCTGCGGCCCACTTGGCCAGCGGCGAATGGGCCACGGGCTTCGACCAGCGCGACGGTTTTACCGGTGCCTACGGCGCGGCGCGCGAGCGCTCCACCGGCAAGGACACGCAGAGCGGCCATTGGGAAATCGCCGGCGTGCCCGTCGAATTTGACTGGGGATATTTTCCCCGCACCACGCCATCGTTCCCGGCCGACCTGACCGACAAGCTCAAGGCCATGTCCGGCGTGCCGGGCTTCCTCGGCGACTGCCATGCCTCGGGCACGGACATCATCAACAAGCATGGCGACGAGCACGTCGCCACCGGCAAGCTGATTATCTATACGTCGGGCGACTCGGTGATGCAGATCGCCGCGCACGAAGAATCGTTCGGCCTCGAGCGCCTGTACGAAGTGTGCGAAATGGCCTTCAAGCTGGTCGAGCCGTACAACATCGGCCGCGTCATCGCCCGTCCGTTCACGGGCAGCAATGGCAACTACACGCGCACGTCCAACCGCCACGACTATGCCGTCGCGCCACCCGCGCCGACCCTGCTCGACCACGTCAAGAATGCGGGCGGCGAAGTCGTCGGCCTGGGCAAGATCAGCGACATTTTCGCTACCCAGGGCATCTCCAGAGTCGTCAAGGGCGTCGACAACATGGCGCTGTTCGAAGCGCTGTTGAAGACGGCCGATGAAGTGCAGGACAAGTCGCTCACCTTCGTGAACTTCGTCGATTTCGACCAGGCATTCGGCCACCGCCGCAACGTCGAGGGCTATGCCGACGCGCTGCGCGAAATGGATGCGCGCCTGCCGGAATTCATGGCCAAGCTCAAGGAAGGCGACCTGGTCGTGATCACCGCCGACCATGGCTGCGACCCGACCTGGCACGGCTCCGACCACACCCGCGAACACATACCGATGATCTTCTTCGGCCCCGGCGTCGCCCCGCGCGCACTGGGCATTTCCGAGACCTTCTCCGATATTGGCCAAACCCTCGCCAAACACCTTGGCGTACCACCACTTGCTAATGGAACCAGCTTGTTATGACACTCATGCATCCCGAATTCAAGCGTAACGAGGCCGTTGGCCTCGACCTGGGCTGGATCAACCAGATCCGAGTCAACCGCGCCGCGACAGACCGCCGCGCGGCCAGCCTGGCAAACCGCCGTACCGTGAAAAAGGAATACCAGGCCGCCTGGCTGGTGAAAGCCATCCAGATGATCGACCTGACCACCCTGGGCGGCGACGATACGCCGGGCCGAGTGGAACGCCTGTGCATGAAGGCCATGCGCCCGCTGCGCGCCGACCTGATGGACGCGCTGGGCTTGACTGACTTGAGCACCGGCGCCGTGTGCGTGTACCACGAGATGATCCAGCCGGCCGTGAAAGTCATCCAGGGCCGCTTGCCCATCGCCGCCGTATCGACGGGTTTCCCGGCCGGCCTGACGAGCATGGAAACGAAGCTGCGCGAGATCGAGCTGTCGGTCGCCGCCGGCGCTTCCGAGATCGATATCGTCATCACGCGCCAGCACGTCCTGAACGGCAACTGGCAAGTGCTGTACGACGAAATGCTCGCTTACCGCAAGGCGTGCGGCGATGCGCACGTGAAGGCGATTCTCGCCACGGGCGACTTGCTGACCATGGAAAACGTGGCCAAGGCGTCGTGGGTCTGCATGATGGCCGGCGCCGATTTCATCAAGACCTCCACCGGTAAAGAGGGCGTGAACGCCACCATTCCCGTGGCCCTGACGATGGTGCGCACGATCCGCGAATACCACGAGCAGACGGGCTTCCAGGTGGGCTTCAAGCCGGCCGGCGGCGTCAGCTCGGCCAAGAGCGCGCTGCAATACCTGACCCTGATGAAGGAAGAGCTGGGCAACGAATGGCTGCAGCCGCACCTGTTCCGCATCGGCGCTTCCAGCCTGCTGACCGACATCGAGCGCCAGCTCGAGCACTACGTCACCGGCAGCTACTCGGCCAATCATCGTCACGCACAACCTTAAAGAACAATCGTCATGCCAACAATTAACGAGATTCTCAATACTATGGACTACGGCCCTGCTCCCGAAAGTCAAAAAGAAGCGCAGGCGTGGCTCGATGGTCACCAGCGCACATTCGGTTTGTTCATCGACAATGCCTGGAGCGCGCCGGCGGAACTGTTCGCCTCGACCAATCCTGCCGACGGCACGCAGCTGGCCGAACTGACGCAAGCGACCGACGCCGACGTGGAACGCGCCGTCGAAGCGGCACGCCGCGCGCTGCCTGTATGGCAGGGTATGGGCGGCCACGGCCGCGCGAAAGTCATGTACGCGCTGGCCCGTCTGCTGCAAAAGCATTCGCGCCTGTTCGCCGTGCTGGAAACCCTGGACAACGGCAAGACCATCCGCGAAACGCGCGATATCGACCTGCCGCTGGCCGCGCGCCATTTCTACCATCACGCCGGCTGGGCGCAGCTGCAGTCGGAAGAATTCGCCGACTACCGCGCCGTGGGCGTGGTGGGCCAGATCGTGCCGTGGAATTTCCCCCTGCTGATGCTGTCGTGGAAAATCGCCCCGGCCCTGGCGGCCGGTAACACGGTCGTCTTCAAGCCGGCAGAATTCACGTCGCTGACCGCCATGCTGTTCGCCGAACTGTGCGTGCAGGCGGGCGTGCCGGCCGGCGTCGTCAACATCGTCACCGGCGATGGCCGCGTGGGTTCGGCCATCGTCAACCATCCTGGCGTCGACAAGATCGCCTTTACGGGTTCGACGGAAGTGGGCCGTTTGATCCGTGAAGCGACGGCCGGCAGCGGCAAGAAGCTGTCGCTCGAATTGGGCGGCAAGTCGCCGTTCATCGTCTTCGAAGACGCGGACCTGGACGGCGCCGTGGAAGGCCTGGTCGATTCGATCTGGTTCAACCAGGGACAAGTATGCTGCGCCGGTTCGCGCCTGCTGGTGCAGGAATCGGTCCAGGAACGCTTCCTGAACAAGGTGCGCGCCCGCATGGAAAACCTGCGCCTCGGTTCGCCGCTGGACAAATCGATGGACGTGGGCGCACTGGTCGACCCCGTGCAGCGCCAGCGCATCGCCGCACTGGTCGATTCGGCCCGCGCCGAAGGCTGCGACGTGTGGCAACCTGCTTGCGAATTGCCGGCTGACGGTTCGTGGTTCCCGCCGACCCTGATCACGGGCGCGTCGACCTCGGCCGCCGTGGCACAGGCTGAAATCTTCGGCCCCGTGCTGGTGGCGATGAGCTTCCGCACGCCGCCCGAAGCGGTGCAACTGGCGAACAACACGGTGTACGGCCTGGCCGCCAGCGTGTGGACGGAGTCGATCAGCCTGGCCCTCGACATCGCGCCCGCCATCAAGGCTGGCGTGGTGTGGATCAACAGCGCGAACCAGTTCGACGCGGCGTGCGGCTTCGGTGGCTACCGCGAATCGGGCTTCGGACGTGAAGGCGGCCGCGAAGGCATGCTGGAATACATGACGGCCCTGGCCGAAGATGCGCGTCCGGCCTTGCCGGTGGTGGAAGCGAAAGCCAAGGCCAATGTAAAGCCGGCGGCAGCAGGTCCATTCGCCATCGACCGCACGGCCAAGATGTACATCGGCGGCAAGCAGGCGCGCCCCGACAGCGCTTACAGCGCGCCCGTATTTGGCGCGAATGGCGCCCTGCTGGCCGAAGTGGGTGTGGGCAGCCGCAAGGACATCCGCAACGCCGTCGAAGCGGCCCATAAAGCGTCCGGCTGGACCAGCGCCACGGCGCACAACCGCGCGCAAGTGCTGTACTACATCGCTGAAAACCTGGCAGCGCGCGCCGACGAATTCGCCGCCCGCATCGCCGCCATGACGGGCAGTAAAAATCCCGAGAAGGAAGTGCAGGCCTCGATCGAACGCCTGTTCTACTACGCCGCCTGGGCCGACAAGTACGACGGCCTGGCGCACCAGCCGCCAACCAAGGGCATCACCGTGGCGCTGAACGAAGCGGTTGGCGTGATCGGCATCGTCTGCCCGAATGAAGCGCCGTTACTCGGCTTCATTTCGCTCGTCGCCCCGGCCATCGCGCTGGGCAACCGCGTGGTGGTGGTGCCGTCGGAAGCGCATCCGCTCTCCGCGCTGGACCTGTACCAGGTGTTCGACACGTCCGACCTGCCTGGCGGCGTCGTCAATATCATCAGCGGCAACGCCGATGAACTGGCGCGCACCCTGGCCACGCACGCCGACATCGACGCCGTCTGGCGCCATGACGGATCCGCTGACGGTTGCGCTGAAGTCGAGCGCCTGTCGGCCGGCACCCTGAAACGCACCTGGGTCGGCGGCGCCAAGGGCCGCGACTGGTACAGCGCTGCCCAAAGCGGCGGCCGCGCCGTGCTGGCGCATGCGTCGCAAGTGAAAAACGTGTGGATTCCTTACGGCGTCTAAGTTTGTAAAGCAGGATAGTGGGGCCGGTTCTTCCGCGCAGCGATGCGCCGGGGCGCCGGCCCCAAGTTGCTTTCGCCAGCAAGGCGTGTAGGTCGGATTAGCCCGCAGGGCGTAATCCGACAAGGCCGCTGGATCGACATCAGCATTTGAATAGGACATCGGGAGCTATCATGTTTCTAACTCAGGAAATCATTCGCAAGAAGCGCGACAAGGGCGTATTGAGCGCCGAGGAAATCCAGTTTTTCGTGCGCGGCATTACTGGCGGCAGCGTCAGCGAAGGGCAGATCGCGGCGCTGGGCATGGCCGTCTATTTCAACGACATGAACATGGACGAGCGCGTGGCGTTCACCCTGGCCATGCGCGATTCCGGCCACGTGCTGGACTGGCGCTCGCTGAATCTGCCTGGCCCCATCGTCGACAAGCATTCGACGGGCGGCGTGGGCGATGTGGTCTCGCTGCTGCTGGGCCCCATGGTCGCCGCATGCGGCGGCTACGTGCCGATGATCTCGGGCCGCGGCCTGGGCCACACGGGCGGTACCCTGGACAAGTTCGACGCTATTCCCGGCTACTGCACGGTGCCGGACAATGCACTGTTCCGCAAGGTGGTGCAGGATACCGGCGTGGCCATCATCGGCCAGACGGCGCAGCTGGCGCCGGCCGACAAGCGTTTCTACAGCATCCGCGACGTCACCGCCACGGTGGAATCGGTGGCCATGATCACTGGCTCCATCCTGTCGAAGAAACTCTCGGCCGGGCTGGACGCGCTGGTGATGGACGTGAAAGTGGGTTCGGGCGCCTTCATGCCGACGTACGACAAGTCGGTGGAGCTGGCCGAAAGCATTGTCGCCGTCGGCAATGGCGCGGGCATGCAGACGTCGGCCATTCTGACGGACATGAACGAGTCGCTGGCGCCGTACGCGGGCAATGCGCTGGAAGTGCGCGGCGCCATGGATTACCTGACGGGCCGTTCGCGTCCCGCGCGCCTGCATGAAGTGACCCTGGCGCTGTGCGCCGAGATGCTGGTGCTGGGCGGCCTGGCCGCCACCGAAGAAGAAGCGCGCGTGAAATTGATGGCGGCACTCGATTCGGGCGAGGCGGCCGAGCGCTTTGCGCGCATGGTGTCGGCCCTGGGCGGCCCGGCCGATCTGGTCGAACATCCGGACAAGCACCTGGAACAGGCGCCGTTCATCGTGCCGGCACCGGCGCTGTCGGCCGGCTTTGCCAACGTGCGCGATTGCCGCGCCATCGGCCTGGCCGTCGTGGCCCTCGGTGGTGGTCGCCGCCGCCCGACGGACAGCATCGATTTCGCCGTCGGCCTGACGGACCTCGTGGGCCTGGGTGAGCAAGTGGCCGTGGGCCAGCCGCTGGCCATGGTGCACGCGCGCACGGAAGCGGCGGCGCAGCAAGCCGTCAAGGAAATCCAGGAAGCGTATGCCATCAGCGCAGTGGCGTTGACGGGCAATCCCGTGATTTACCGTACCATTCGTCCGTAAAGTAAATCTGGGGTCAGACCCCCGTCTGCGATGGTGCTGAGCTATGCGTTGGCGGTGTTGAGGGTCTGACCCCGGCCTGAATGATTTCAAAGGTATGACAGAAAAAATGAACAACCAAGAACTGATCGCCGAAGCCAATGCCGGCCGTGAACTGGCCTATGCGCCATACTCGCGCTTTAAAGTGGGCGCGGCGCTGCTGTGCAAGGATGGCCGCGTCTTCCGTGGCTGTAACGTGGAAAACGCCGCCTATGGCTTGTGCAACTGCGCCGAGCGCACGGCGTTTTTCAGCGCCATCGCGCATGGCTGTAAGCCAGGCGACTTTGCCAAGCTGGCCGTCACGGGCGATACGGCCGAACCGATCTCGCCGTGCGGCGCCTGCCGCCAGGTGATCTTCGAGATGGGCGGCGCCGACTTGCCGGTGATCCTGACGAACCTGAAAAACGATGTCATGGAAGTGACGGCCGGCTGGCTGCTGCCGCACGGCTTCGGCAATTCCGACCTGGACATGAAGTAACAGGATCCGCTTGAACAAGACGATAGACATCCAGGCCGCCGTGGCGATTGCCGCGGCCGAAGCCATGGCAGCGAAGACGCAGGGCACGTTCGGCGTGGGCGGCGTGCTGCTCGATGGCGCCGGCAACGTGCTGCAATCGATGCACAACAACGTCGTGCGCCAGGGGCTGGTATTTGACCCCACGGCGCATGGCGAGCGCCAACTGGTCGATTGGTATTTCGCCGAGCGCGCCAAGGGCGTGCCCTTGCCGCCGCCGGGGGAACTGACCATCGTCACCTCGCTCGACCCGTGCTGCATGTGTACGGGGGCGATTCTGGCGGCCGGTTTCAACGTGGTGGTAGCCGCGCCCGACGTCAAGGCGGGCATCAATTACGATGGCAGCGCCACGTTCACGGCCTTGCCGGCGCCATTGCGGGGGCAGGCGGGACGCAGCTTTTGCTATCCGGCCGTGCGCGGCGCCACCGAGTATGCGCGGCTGCCGTCCGGCGCCGCGCCCAAATCTTTTTTCATCGGCAAGAGCATCCACGAGGCGACGCAGGCACTGTGCTCGCTCGTGTTCGAGTCGACATCGGCGCAGGTGATGCAACTGCTGAACGCGGGCGACGACGTGCATCTGCGCGATCCGGCCACCTTGCCGTCCGAGCATGCCGTGGTGCGCGCCTTGCGCCGCCGCTATCCGGACGCCCTGACTTACCGCTGCGAGCCGCATGCGCCCGATGCGGGTCTGGCGCCATTTTTGCAGGCGGCCATGGAGCAGGACGTGCGCGATGGCGGACAGGGCGACGCTGCCGCCTTGCTCGACTCCTTCGGCAACCTGTTGCTATGCATGCCGGGCAAGTTGAACCAGTCGGCCATCCGCACGCCGTTCATGGAATGCACGCGCCAGTACGCGCAATTGCGCTTTGAATTGATGGTGAATGCGGACCCTGCGCTGCAGGAAGACATCAAAAGCTATCTGGGCCACCCCAAGCACGGCACCTTCGTGCTGGCCATCGGCCCGGACGACAGCGCCGCCAGTTTCATGACCCTGGGCGCCTACGGCTCCACCATGGAAGGGGCGCTGCCGGAGAATAATCCCGCGCAATTCCAGTACGTGCGCCCGGCCATGGGGGAGGACGCGCTGCTGGCGCTGTGCGAGTCGATGCCGCCCCTGTACCGCAAGCTGATACGCATCCGCCCGCGCCAGGTGGCGCACCAGGCGTTGATCAGCGCACTGGCCTAGGCGTCATCATCGGGCAGGTTTTTCAGCAAGAAATCGCGCACGTTTTCACCGGCGATGCGGCGGATCTGCGCTTCCGACAAGCCAGCGTCGAGCAGCGCCTGCGTCAAGCGCGGCAAGCCGGCCGCATCGATGGCCGTGGTGACGGCGCCGTCGAAGTCCGAGCCATAGGCCACGTGTTCGGCGCCGATCAGTTTGACCGTGTACTTGATGGCGCGCGCGATGGACGCCACGTCCTTGCCGCAGACGGCCGTATTCCAGAAGCCGATGCCCACCAGGCCACCCTGGGCGGCGATGCGTTTCAACTGTGCGTCGCTGAGGTTGCGGCCGTTGGCGCAAGTGCCGCGCACGCCCGTATGCGACACCATCACGGGGCGTTTCGCCATCGTCAACACGTCGTCGATGGTGGCCGGCGAGGCGTGCGCCAGGTCGACGATCATCTTGCGCTGCTCCATGGCGCGCAGCCATTGCTTGCCCAGCGGCGTCAGGCCGCCTTTCTTCAAACCATGCTGGGAGCCGGACAGTTCCGTATCGAAGAAATGCGTGGGCGCGGCCATGCGGTAGCCGGCCCGGTACAGGGTGTCCAGATTATCCAGCTTGCCTTCCAGCGCATGCGCGCCTTCCAAGGTCAGCCAACCGGCCAGCAAAGCGGGGGCTTTTTCGCGCGCGGCGATGAAGCTGCGCAACTGGGCGCGGCTGCCGATAACCCGGACCTTGCCATCGCTCTTGGCCGCTTGCTGGCGCAGCTCGTCGGCCTGGTAGGTGGCGCGCGCCAGCAGGCTGTTCCAGGTGGCGGGCGGCAAGCCTTGCGCCACCACGAGCGCCGTGATGTTGTCCGTGTCGCTGCCATTGCGTTCGATATTCATCTTGCGCGGCGTCTTGGTGACGACGGAAAACGCTTGCAGCGCCACGTTGGCGCGCTGCAGGCGGGGGAAGTCGGCATGCCCGCGCTGGCTGTCGCGGTTCAGATTGCGTTGCCACAGCAGGCTGTCGGCGTGCAGATCGGCGATCCACAGGCTCTGGTGCAGGGTTACAGTGGCTGCCGATGGCGCCTTGCCGGACGGGGGATGGACGCGGTTGAGATGTTCGTCGACGAGGACGGGAGCGGACAGGAAACCGCCGATCAGCGCAAGGCTGGCGGCGGTGAGGGTACTGATAATCATTGTTCTCCGTTTTACCATGGATCGTAGGTGCCCAGGCTCCAGATGTGGCCTTCCGGGTCGCGGCAGGTAAAGCCCCGTCCGCCGTAATCTTCATCCTTGATGTCGAGCATGATTTCGGCGCCCGCTTCGCGCGCACTGCGGTAGACTGCGTCGGCATTGCTGACGACCAGGTAGCAGCTTTGCGTGTTGGCGCCGCCGATGTCGCCGGGCAGTTTCATCAGGCGACCATAGTCGCTGTCGATGGCGGGCGCCACCATGACCATGCCATTGCCAAAGCTCAGTTGGGCATGGGCGACGCCACCGTTGCCGTCAGGCACGATCAATTGTTTTTCAAAACCGAGCGCCTTGCACAGCCATTCGATGGCGGCAGGCGCGTCGCGGTAGCGCAGGCAGGGAATGGTCGTCGCTGCTGTCGCTTTTGCTGTCGTGGTCATCAGAAAACTCCTATGGCTGTGGGGGAGTAGCTTCGATCATGGATCCTGCATGGCGTTCCATATCCCTGCCATCCATGGGGATGGGCTTGACGCCCGTCAGTGCTGCGCCCATCCATAGTGCCATAGAACCATCATTGCACTCTTGCCACGACACAAATTTTTATTGCGGCGACTGCTGCGAGCCAGGCACTTTTTCGTCTGCGCCGGCATCGTCGCCGTTGCTTGCCCATTTCAGCAGCATGACGAGGGCAAACAGCATGATGGCCAGCGGCAAGATGGTGATCAGGAACGCCAGGCCCAGGCAGCATACCAGCAGCATGGGCCAGGACATGGCGCGCAAGGCTGCCATGCCCTGGCGCGTGTAAGCGCACAGCTCGTTCCAGAAAGCGCTGAAGGAAGTGCTGCCCGGTGCCGAATTGATGTCTTTCATGCCGTTCTCCTGTCGTGTGGGTGCCGCTGCCGTATGCATGCTGGCAATGAATCCACTATAGGCAAAACCTTGCTGCCGAGCATCGCGTATGCGACGAATGGCAGGAATGGCGGAGCGAACGGCGACAAAACGGGACAAGCCGCTATTCGAACACCTTGAGTTTCAGCTGGAAACTGAGCGCGCCATACAGGCGGTCCTTGTAGGACGGCACGATGGCGATATTCACGCCCACGCGCTGGTATTCATAGCTGATGGTGGGGACGAGGGCCGGGAACCAGCCGCCATCGCGCATCTTCGGATAGCCGCTGAAGCCGCCAACGACGGCGCCGATGCGCAGCGGGCCCACCTTGATCGGCTGGTAGTACACGCCCAGGTAATTCGAGTAGGCGCGGTCGCTATTGTAGAAGCGGCCAGCCGTGACCGACGCGACCGTGGAAAAGCGGTATTCGGCGCCCAAGCCCGGATTGCTGTCGTTCAGGTTCTTGTCGCGCTGAAAGTGATACGAATAAAAACCCGCGTTGAGCCAGGTTTCGCTGAGCGGCTGGTTGTCGATCATGTTAAACACATCGGCGTGCGCGCCGCAGGCATATGCCAGCATCAGTGCGCCTAGGGACAATCGTTTCATGCGTGCTTCATCCTTATGATTTCGTACTCTGTGGGCCGGCCTGGTCTGGCGCTGCCGCGATCGTATCACCAAGTTGGCTGCGCTTCTAAGCAATATTGAAAGTGCAGAACAGGCGCTTGTTTGCCCGTCTGTTCAAAGCGTCATCGGGACGGCTAACGCGTTCTCCGGGCAGCGATAGGAGAATGATTCTCATTGTGCAACTGTGTTTGCATTATTGTTACAAAAGTTGTTGGTTTGCGACATATCAAAATCAATGGATATGATATTCTGGCGTCAAGTTAATTTTCTTTTTGGAAATAAAATGTCAATCATGCCTAAATCATCATTCGTACTCGTTCTGTCGACCGTGTTTGCCGCCAGCGCCGCGCAAGCCGGTGTTGTCGATTTGGGCATCGGTGGCGCCAATTTATATTCCCTGAGCAACTTCAGCGCATCCGGCAGCGATGTCGAAGGCGGCGTGCTGGTGGCCGGCAATCTGACGGCATCGAACTATTCTGTCAATGACAAGAACAAGGACGCCTACGTCACGCACGGTAATACCGGCTATGCGCTGGTCGTTGGCGGCAACCTGAACTACAGCTCCGGTTCGATCAAGAACGGCAATTACTTTGTGGGCGGCAGCACGACGACGAGCAGCGTGGGCCTGAACACGGCGACCAAGACGACGGCGTCGCCCGTATCGTTTGCCTCGACCTCGGCCCAGCTGAAAAATACTTCGGCCTCACTGGCGAACGTGGCATCCACGGGAAGCAGCTCCGTGGCCTACGGCGGCATGACCCTGAAGGGCGGCACGGGCGGCGTGCAAGTGTTCGACCTGACTTCCGCAGCCCTGGGCGGGGTGAACAACTTCAAGTTCAGCAACCTGCACACGAACGACACCCTGATCCTCAATATCAGCGGCACGAATGTTAACCTGTCCGGCGGCTATGGCGATTTCAGCAAATACAATGTGCTGTACAACTTCTATGAAGCGCAGACGATCACCCTGAACGGCGTGGGCCTGTACGGCAGCGTCCTGGCGCCGCTGGCGACCTTGGCCGGTGGTAATGGCCAGATCAACGGCAGCGTGATCGTGGGTAACTGGGCCTCGAACATCCAAGTCAACGCCAACCATTATTTCAACGCCACCAACGTGGCCGGTTATGTCTCGGCCGTGCCGGAACCGGAAACCTATGCGATGCTGCTGGCAGGCCTGGGCCTGGTTGGCTTCATGGCGCGCCGCCGCAAGAGCAAGACGGCAGCGTAACGTTCGTGCTGTTCTAGAAACCGCCTTTCAAGGCGGTTTTTTTTCGCCTGCCGGCGGCATGGACACGGCCGCCAGCACCATGTGCGCGATCAGGATTTCCGCATCCTCGTAATCCTTGCGCGTGAGCTGCCTGCGTTCCAGCACCAGGGCCATCTGCGCCGAAAAATCCGCATACGATTGCGTCATGGCCCAGATGGCGAACATCAGGTGCGTGGCGTTGACGGGCGCGATCCTGCCGGCCGCGATCCACGCTTCGAAGACGGCGATATCCTTGCGCAGCAGGGGCACGACCCGGTCGCGTATCTGCGCGCCGTACAGCGGGGCGCCATTGATCACTTCCAGCGCATACACGCGCGAAGCCCATGGCTGTTCACGCGAAAAACGCAGCTTGGCGCCGATATACGCGCGCAGCACGTCGCGCGGTTCATCGTGTGCATTGGCCAGCATGTCCATGCGCGCCAGCCAGTCGTCGAGCACGTCGTCGAGCACGCGCTGGTACAGCAACTGCTTGGACGGGAAGTAATACATGAGGTTCTGCTTCGACAGGCCGGCCCGCTCGGCGATGGTGGCGATCGAAGCGCCTTCATAGCCGCTTTCCGCGAACACGCGCACGGCTTGCTCGAGGATGTCCGCTTCCAGGCGGTCGCGGTTTTGCAGGCGCCGGCCGCCGGCATTTTTCACGAGAAGGGCAGGGGATTTGTCGCTGGCCATGGCGGTTTCTTTAGCGTGGGCGTATCGATTGCAGGAATGCCTGCAGCACGGGGGTATCGGTGTAGGCCACGTTGAAGCGGAACCACACCGTCTCTGGCGCGCGCAGCATGAAAAATTCGTTCGGCGACAGCAGGATGCCCGCCTTCAAGGCCATGTCGGCGATGATCTTGCCATTCCATTCCGGCGTCTGCACGTCGGGCCAGCCGGCGCTGACGAACATGCCGCCGCGCGGACGCGCCACGGGCGCCATGCCCGCCTGTGCCAGGCAGTCGATGCTGCGCTCGCGGGCCGCATCGAGCTGCGCCACCAGCCGTTCCACCATGCGCTTGTAGGGCCGCGCGGTGATGGCGTGGTAGACGGCACGCTCGTTGATTTCCGACGTAGTCAACCCCGCCAGCATCTTCACGCGCACCAGTTCCGCCACCAGCGACGGCGAGGCGCAAATCGACCCCACGCGCAGCACGGGCGACAGGGTCTTGGAAAAACTGCCCACGCGGATCACGCGGCGCAAGCCGTCCATGGCCGCCAGCGACGCTTCGCCGCGCGCCGCCAGTTCGCGGTAGATATCGTCTTCCACCAGCCAGAAATCGAATTGCTCGGCCAGTGCCAGCAGACGGTGCGTCTGCGCCTGGCTGAGCGAAGTGCCGAGCGGATTTTGCAGCACCGTGTTGACGAACATGAGTTTCGGCTGCGTGCGCGCCGCCTCGCTGGCCAGCGCATCGAGGTCGAGGCCCGCCTCGCCGCGTGCAATGCCCACGGGGATGCAGCCGTGGTGGCGGATCAGCGACTGTATATTGCTGTAGCCGGGGTCTTCCACCAGCACCGTGTCGCCCGGCTTGGTCAGGCTGCGCAGGATCAGATCGAAGGCATGCGTGGCGCCATGCGTCAGCAAGACCTGGTCGGGCTCCACCTGGAACAGTTCTTCCGACAGGCTGCTTGCGAGGTGCTGGCGCAGCGAAGGAAAACCGAGCGGGTGGCCATAGCCGCGCAGCCGGCTGGCCGGAATGCGCATGGCCTGGCGCACGGCATCGAGCACGGTCGCCTCGCCATACATTTCGGGCGGCAGCCAGCCCGCGCCCACGGGCAGGGCGTCGGACACGCCCGAATACAGATCGGGCGTGAGGGCGTCGATGGCGGTGGGACTCGCATGTACGGTGTTCTGTGGCGTAGCGGCGATATCGTGGCGCGCGACGAAATAGCCGGAGCCGCGCCGCGACGACAGCAAGCCGAGGTTGACCAGGCGGTCATACGATTCGACGACGGTAAACGTCGACACGCCATTGCAGCGGGCGAACTGGCGCACGGACGGCATGCGCGTGCCGATGCGCAGGGCGCGGCTGCCCACCATGACGCTGATGGCGATGACGATCTGCTCGACGAGGCCGCCCTTTTTCTGGCGGTCGATGTCGAGCACGGGCCAGCCAGTGGCTTGCTCGGAGGCATCGTCTGTGCTGTCGCTGTGCTTCACGGTGGCTCCTTTCTGCTCAAGTAACACCCAATAAATTCTTGTGATTTCTGACTTCCATAACCGGCGCTCTGCAGCGTTGCCTGCTGCTAGCAGTGCTTACACTGCGTCGCAACAGGCGCCTTGCATAGCATCCGGTTCTGTTTGTCATAAATTCACAATAATTTCCCGGAGATTACTTAACACAAAAACTGTAGTGGTTTTTCGACCTGTACGGTTGGGATACTTTGCCGTTTGTGTATCTGTGCCATTGGGGATGGCCTGTCTATTATTACATCAGCTTTTTGCCAACTGGTAAATTATTTTACGCATCGTCAAAAACGATCCTGGCCCCGCGCCAGCCCATCCCAAGGAGAAGGTCATGAACGAAACAAGGCCGGAATCGATGTCGGCATTCTGGATGCCGTTTACGAATAACCGTGATTTCAAGGCCAACCCGCGCTTGCTGGTGTCGGCCGAAGGCATGTACTACAAGGACGTCGATGGCAACGCCATCCTCGATGGGACGGCCGGACTGTGGTGCGTGCCGTGCGGCCATGCGCAGCCGAAAATCGTCGGCGCCATCCGCGAGATGGTGGGCCAGCTGGACTTCGCGCCCACCTTCCAGATGGGCCATCCGGCCGCCTTCGAGCTGGCGGAAAAACTGATGGATTACACGGGGCATAAATTTGACCACGTCTTCTACACCAACTCCGGCTCCGAGGCCGTCGACACGGCCTTGAAGATCGCGCTGGCCTACCACCGGGCGCGCGGCGAGGGCGCGCGCACGCGCCTGATCGGCCGTGAACGCGGTTACCACGGCGTGGGCTTCGGCGGCATTTCCGTGGGCGGCATCGGCGGCAACCGCAAGACCTTCGGCCCCTTGCTGCCGGGCGTGGACCACCTGCCGCACACGCACAACCTGGACAAGAACGCTTACACGGTGGGCGAGCCCGAATACGGCACCCACCTTGCCGATGAACTGGAACGCATCGTCGCCCTGCACGACGCGTCGACGATCGCCGCCGTCATCGTCGAACCGGTGGCTGGTTCCACGGGCGTGCTGATCCCGCCGAAAGGCTATCTGAAACGCTTGCGCGAACTGTGCACCAAGCACGGCATCCTGCTCATCTTTGATGAAGTGATCACGGGTTTCGGCCGCATGACGACGCCGTTCGCGGCCGATTATTTCGACGTCGAGCCGGACCTGATGACGACGGCCAAGGGCCTGACCAACGGCATGGTGCCGATGGGCGCCGTGTTCAGCAAAAAATACATCCACGACGCCTTCATGGACGCGCCAGCCGGCATCGAACTATTCCACGGCTACACGTATTCGGGCCACCCGCTGGCCTGCGCCGCCTCGCTGGCGACCCTGCAAGTGTTCGAGGAACAGGACATCCTCGGTCACGCTAAAGCGATGCAGGCGTATTGGAGCGACGCCGTGCATTCCCTGAAAGGCCTGCCGCACGTGATCGACTTGCGCAGCATCGGCCTGATCGCCGGCATCGAACTTGATCCCATCGCCGGCAAACCCGGCACGCGCGCCTTCAACGCCTTCAAGCAGGCCTTCGCCGACGGCGTGCTGATACGCACGACGGGCGACATCATCGCCCTGTCGCCGCCGCTGGTGCTGGAAAAACAGCATGTCGACGAGTTGTTTGGCAAGCTGGCCAAGGTACTCAAAAATCTCGATTGAACGGCAAACTCAAACAAAACCCGGGGTCAGACCCCCTCATCCATTAGCGTCGACTTTTGCGTTAGCGGCATTGAGGGTCTGACCCCAGCCTCTGCCCTTGGGGTTAAAAAGGAACACCATGACTGATCTCGACACGATTACCCACTACATCAACGGCGCCAAAGTCGACACCCAAAGTTGCCGCTATGGCGACGTCTACAACCCCGCCCTGGGCGAACCCGTGGCCAGGGTAGCGCTGGGCACCGTGGAAGACGTCGACGCGGCAGTGCAGGCGGCCGCCGCCGCCTTTCCCTCGTGGTCGGCCACGCCGCCATTGACGCGTGCGCGTGTGCTGTTCCGCTATCTGCAGCTGTGCCAGCAGCATACGGACGAATTTGCCGCCATGCTCACGCGCGAGCATGGCAAGACCTTTGCCGATGCGCAGGGTGAGGTGGCGCGCGGCATCGAGATGGTGGAGTTTGCCGTCGGTATTCCGCAGCTGCTGAAAGGCGAATTCACGGACCAGATTTCGCGCGGCATCGACGCCTGGTCCATGCGCCAGGCACTCGGCGTGGTGGCCGGCATCACGCCATTCAACTTCCCCGTGATGGTGCCGATGTGGATGTTCCCCGTCGCTATCGCCTGCGGCAATACCTTCGTCTTGAAACCGTCGGAGCGAGATCCGTCGGCGTCCCTGCTGCACGCGAAACTGCTGAAAGAGGCGGGCTTGCCCGATGGCGTCTTCAACGTGGTACAGGGAGATAAAGTGACGGTCGACGCCCTGCTTGATCATCCTGTCGTGCAGGCGATCAGCTTTGTCGGCTCCACGCCAATCGCCGAATACATCTATGCGCGCGGCAGTGCCAGCGGCAAGCGCGTACAAGCCTTGGGCGGCGCGAAGAATCACATGGTGGTGATGCCCGACGCGGACATGGACATGACGGTCGATGCGCTGATCGGCGCGGCCTACGGTTCGGCGGGCGAGCGCTGCATGGCCATATCCGTGGTGGTGGCCGTGGGCGACGCGGGCGACAAATTGATCGATGCACTGGCAACGCGCACGGCCGCACTGAAAGTGCGCGACGGCATGGAAGATGGTGCGGAAATGGGACCGGTCGTGTCCTTGGCAGCCAAGCAGCGCATCGAAAAACTCATCGCCTCGGGTGTGGAGCAGGGTGCGACTCTGGTCGTTGATGGCCGCAACCACGTGGTGCCGGGCCGCGAGAACGGCTTCTTTGTCGGCGGTACTTTGTTCGACCACGTTACGCGCGACATGAGCATCTACAAGGAAGAAATTTTCGGCCCCGTGCTGTGCGTGCTGCGCTGTCCTGACGTGGTGCACGCTGTGGAACTGATCAACGCCAACGAGTATGGCAACGGCGTGGCCATCTACACGCGCGATGGCGGCGTGGCGCGTGAATTCGTGCGCCAGATCCAGGTCGGCATGGTGGGCGTCAACATTCCCTTGCCCGTGCCGATGGCCTTCAACAGTTTCGGCGGCTGGAAGCGCAGCATGTTCGGCGACCACCACGCGTATGGCCCCGAAGGCGTGCGCTTTTACACACGCCACAAGGCCGTGATGCAGCGCTGGCCGAACACGGCAAGCGCTGGTGTGGAATTTGCTTTTCCCCAGATGAAGTAAGGGTTTCAAATCACAAGCCGGCCGCACATAACAAGAGGAATACGCGATGATCGAGTCTTTGAACTATTTGCCGCATCCCGCCCTGCCCAACGAGGAATTGGCGGGCCACTTCACGGACCTGGCGCCGCCGCTCACGGCACGCCAGGCGGCCATCGAAAGCGCCCGCTGCCTGTATTGCTACGACGCGCCGTGCAGCCGCATCTGTCCGTCGGAAATCGACGTGGCCAGCTTCATCCGCAATATCCACGACAAGAACATCAACGGCGCCGCCGCCGGCATCCTGAAACAGAACATCCTGGGTGGCAGCTGCGCCAGGGTCTGCCCGACGGAAATCCTCTGCGAAGACGTCTGCGTGCGCAACCACGACGCGGAAGGCCAGCCCGTCAAGATCGGCCTCTTGCAGCGCTACGCCGTCGACCACATGCATTTTGCACAGCACCCTTTCAAGCGGGCGGCCGCCACGGGCAAGACCGTTGCCATTGTCGGCGCGGGCCCTGCCGGCCTGTCGTGTGCGCACCGCCTGGCCATGCTGGGCCACGACGTGGTGATCTTTGAAAAGGAAGACAAGGCAGGTGGCCTCAATGAATACGGCCTCGCCAAGTACAAGCTGACGGACGATTTCGCGCAAAAGGAAATCGACTTCCTGCTGGACATCGGCGGCATCGAGATCCGATGTCGCCAGGCGCTGGGCGAGAACGTGCAGCTGCGCGACTTGCACGCGCAGTACGACGCCGTCTTCCTGGGACTGGGCCTGGGCGCCAGCCGCAAGCTGGGCTTGACGGGAGAGGATGCGCCGGGCTTGCTGGCCGCCGTCGATTACATCGCCGCGCTGCGCCAGGCGGACGACCTGGCCGCGCTGCCCGTGCCGAAGCGCGCGATTGTGATCGGCGCCGGCAATACGGCCATCGACATGGCCGTGCAGATCCAGCGCTTGGGCGCCGAGGAAGTCACGCTCGTCTACCGGCGCGGTTTCGACGCCATGACGGCCACCCACCATGAACAGGAAATCGCCAAGGCGAACCAGGTGCGCATGCTGACGTGGGCCCAGCCGCAGCAAGTGCTGCTCGACGCTGGCGGCAAGGTGGCCGGCATGCGTTTCGAAAAAACCGCCATGCAGGGCACGCGTCTGGCGGGAACGGGGGAAACGTTCGACGTGGCGGCCGACGCCATCTTCAAGGCCATCGGCCAGAGCCTCGACACGGAAGTGCTGCATGACCCGATGGCGTCGCTGCTGAAACGTGAAGGCGACAAGATCGCCGTCGATGGGGGCTTTCGCACGGTGCTGCCGGGGATCTATGCGGGCGGCGATTGCGTGGCGCCGGGGCAGGACTTGACGGTGCAAGCCGTCCAGCATGGCAAGCTGGCCGCACTGGCCATCCATTCCGATTTGTTCAATAAAGTGGAGGCTGCATAATGGCTGATCTCAGCATCGAATTTTGCGGCATCAAGGCGCCGAATCCCTTCTGGCTGGCGTCCGCACCGCCGACCGACAAGGCCTACAACGTGGTGCGCGCGTTCGAAGCAGGGTGGGGCGGCGTCGTGTGGAAAACCCTGGGCGAAGACCCGGCCGCCGTCAACGTCTCGTCGCGTTATTCCGCCCTGTACGGCAAGAACCGCGAAGTGGTCGGCTTCAACAATATCGAGCTGATCACCGACCGCTCGCTGGAGATCAACCTGCGCGAAATCACGCAGGTGAAGAAGGACTGGCCCGACCGCGCCATGATCGTCTCGCTGATGCTGCCTTGCGAAGAGCACTACTGGGCCGATATCTTGCCCAAGGTCGAGGCGACGGGGGCGGACGGCATCGAACTCAATTTCGGCTGCCCGCACGGCATGCCGGAGCGGGGCATGGGCGCGGCCGTGGGCCAGGTGCCCGAGTACGTGCAGATGGTCACGGCCTGGTGCAAAAAGCACAGCAAATTACCCGTTATCGTCAAGCTCACGCCCAACATCACGGACGTGCGCATGCCGGCGCGCGCGGCCAAGGCGGGCGGCGCGGACGCCGTCTCGCTGATCAACACCATCAACTCGATTACCTCGCTGGACCTGGACCGCATGGTGGCCCTGCCCATCGTGGGCGGCGCCAGCACGCACGGCGGTTATTGCGGCTCTGCCGTCAAACCGATCGCCCTGAACATGGTGGCGGAAATCGCCCGCGATCCGCAGACGCGCGGCTTGCCCATTTCCGGCATCGGCGGCATCGGCAACTGGCGCGACGCGGCCGAATTCATCGCCCTGGGCGCCGGCTGCGTGCAGGTGTGCACGGCCGCCATGCTGCATGGTTTCCGCATCGTCGAAGAGATGAAGGATGGCCTGTCGCGCTGGATGGATGAAAAGGGTTATGAACGCATCAGCGACTTTTCCGGCAAGGCCGTGGCCAACACGACGGACTGGAAATACCTGGACATGAATTACCAGGTCATCGCGCAGATCAACCAGGACGACTGCATCAAATGCGGCAAGTGCTACGTGGCTTGCGAAGACACGTCGCACCAGTCGATTGCGCAGCTGATCGACGCCGCCGGCACGCGCACCTATGAGGTGATCAAGGATGAATGCGTGGGCTGCAACTTGTGCGAAATCACCTGTCCGGTGCAGGGCTGCATCACGATGGTGCCGCAGACAACAGGCAAGCCGTACATGAACTGGACGCAGGATCCGCGCAACCCTCGGGCATTGGCGGAGTCGGCATAGGGCACGGTTATTGCGTGCGTTTTATTTGTAAACAGCGGCCGGCCTTTGCGGTAAGCTAGATCGACTTAAAGGTCGCGCCGTTTCTATAAAACCGATTCCCTCCCAACCGATGGAGCATACCTGTGAACCACGACTATTCAGGCAACACGCAACTCTGGAATGAAGACCTGGCGCCCACCACTGCGGCGCAGCGCACCTGGCGCTGGTATCACTTTGCCGCGCTGTGGGTCGGCATGGTGATGTGCATTCCCGCCTACACCCTGTCGGCCAGTTTGATCGACAGCGGCATGTCCGGTTACCAGGCCGTGCTCACGGTATTTCTCGCCAACGCCATCGTGCTCCTGCCCATGCTGCTGATCGGCCATGCTGGCACCAAGTACGGCATCCCGTATGCCGTGCTGGCGCGCGCCTCGTTCGGTACCATGGGCGCTCGCTTGCCCGCCCTGATGCGCGCCATCGTCGCCTGCGGCTGGTACGGCATCCAGACCTGGTTCGGCGGGCAGATGATCTACACCCTGATGGGCGTACTGGTGGGCCATGAGCTGGGCGGCGAGAAGATCGCGGGCCTGGGCATCAACGGCAGCCAGCTGCTGTGCTTTTTGGCGTTCTGGGCCATCCAGTTCTATTACATCCTGCACGGCATGGAATCGATCCGCAAGCTGGAAACCTACACGGCGCCGCTGAAAATCCTCATCTGCTTCGTGCTGCTGTACTGGGTGCACAGCAAGGCCGGCGGCGTGGCCAGTCTGCTGGACCAGCCATCGCAGTTCATCCCCGGCGGCAAAAAGGCGGGCCAGTTCTGGAGCGTCTTCTGGCCATCGCTGACGGCCATGGTGGGCTTCTGGGCCACCTTGGCATTGAACATCCCCGATTTCACGCGCTTCGCCAAGACGCAGCGCGACCAGGTGATCGGCCAATCGATCGGCTTGCCCGTGCCCATGGGTCTCCTGGCCATGCTGGCCGTGATCGTCACGGCGGGTTCCGTTGTAATGTACGGCAAGGCCATCTGGGACCCTGTCGACCTGGCCAGCCGCATGACGGGCGCCGCCGTGCTGATCGCCCTGATCATCCTTTTGATCGATACGGTCAGCGTCAACCTGGCGGCCAATCTGGTGGGCCCGGCGTACGACTTTTCCTCGCTGGCGCCGAAGCAGATTTCGTACAAGATGGGCGGCTACATCACGGCCTTCATCGCCATCGTCATGATGCCGTGGAAGGTGCTCGAGTCGACGCAGGGCTATATCTTCACGTGGCTGATCGGCTACTCGGCCCTGCTGGGACCCATCGCCGGCATCCTCATCGTCGACTATTATTTTGTGCGCAAGACGCAGCTTGATGTGAAGCAGCTGTACCGCGACGACGGCGTCTACTCGTATGGCAATGGCTGGAACATGGCGGCGCTGATTGCCTTTGTTATCGCCGTGCTGCCGAACATCCCGGGCTTTTTGAATGCGGCCTTTCCCACGGCGTTTCCCGGCGTGGCCGAAGGCTTTAAAACCATCTACACCTACGCCTGGTTCGTGGGCGTGGCCATCGCCGCCGTCGTGTACGGCGCCATGATGAAGGGCAAGGCCGTGGCGCACGTGCAGCAGGCGCCGCAGTCGTAATCACTGAAGGAGACAAGATGACTACACTGATACGTGGCGGTACCGTCGTCAACGCCGACCGCGCGTTTCGCGCCGATGTGCTGATCGAGGGTGACATCATCGCCGCCGTCGGCGAGAACCTGGCCGTACCGGCAGGGGCTACCGTGATCGACGCGGGCGGCCTGTACGTGATGCCGGGCGGGATCGACACGCACACGCACATGAATTTACCCTTCATGGGCACCGTAACGTCCGACGATTTTTTCACGGGCACGGCGGCGGGGCTGGCGGGCGGCACCACCACCATCATGGACTTCGTCATTCCCGCGCCGAAGCAATCCTTGATCGAGGCCTATCACCAATGGCGCGAGTGGTCGGCCAAGGCGGCCGGCGACTATACCTTCCACGTGGCGATCACATGGTGGAGCGAGCAGGTACATGAAGAGATGGGCACCCTCGTGCGCGAGCATGGCGTGAACAGCTTCAAGCACTTCATGGCCTACAAGAACGCCATCATGGCCGACGATGAAACCCTGGTGAAAAGCTTTACCCGTTCGCTGGAGTTGGGCGCCCTTCCTACCGTGCATGCGGAAAACGGCGAGCTGGTTTTTCAGTTGCAGCAAGCGTTGCTGAAAAAAGGCATCACCGGACCGCAGGCGCATCCGCTGTCGCGCCCACCGGCCGTGGAAGCGGAGGCGGCCAACCGCGCCATCGCCATTGCCAACGTCCTCAATACCCCCGTGTACATCGTGCATGTCTCGTGCGCCGAGTCGCTCGACGCCATCACACGGGCGCGTGCCAACGGCCAGCGCGTGTATGGCGAGGCGCTGGCGGGCCACTTGGTGATCGACGACAGCGTCTACCAGAGCGATGATTTCGATTACGTGGCCGGCCACGTCATGAGCCCGCCATTCCGCGGCAAGCACCATCAATCGGCCCTGTGGCATGGTCTGCAAAGCGGCAACCTGCACACGACGGCCACCGACCACTGTACCTTCTGCGCCGAGCAGAAGGCGGCCGGCAAGGACGACTTCACGCGCATCCCGAACGGCTGCGGCGGCGTCGAGGAACGCATGGCCGTCGTGTGGGACGCTGGCGTCAATTCCGGCATGCTCACGCCTTCCGAATTCGTCAAGGTCAGTTCCAACAATGCGGCACAGATTTTCAATATGTATCCGCGCAAGGGTGTCATCGCCGCAGGCAGCGACGCCGACATCGTGCTGTGGGACCCGCAGGGCACGCGCACCATTTCCGCCGCCACGCAGTTCGCCAAGGGAGGCTTCAACGTCTTCGAAGGGCGCACCGTGCGCGGCATCCCCAGCACCACGATTGCCGCCGGCAAGGTGGTGTTTCACCAGGGTGAATTGATGGCCGTCGAAGGGGCGGGGCGCTATATCGAGCGTCCTGCCTTTTCCGCCACGGCCGCATAAGGAGTTGACGATGGATGCATTGCGTATCAACGGCGAACGATTGTGGGCGGCCCTGATGGAGCTGGCGCAGATCGGCGCGACAGCGAAGGGCGGCGTCAAGCGCCTGGCCCTGACGGAGCTGGACAAGCAGGGACGCGACCTGGTGGTGGGCTGGGGGCGCGAAGCGGGCATGAGCATCACGATTGACCAGATCGGTAATGTCTTCATGCGCCGTGACGGCGTAGATAACACCTTGCCGCCCGTGATGACGGGCAGCCATATCGACACGCAACCGACTGGCGGCAAGTTCGATGGCAACTACGGCGTGCTGGCCGGACTGGAAGTGGTGCGCACACTGAACGATCTGAAGATCAAGACGCAGGCGCCCATCGAAGTGGCCTTCTGGACCAACGAGGAAGGCTCGCGTTTCGTGCCCGTGATGATGGGTTCCGGCGTATTTTGCGGCGCCTTTTCGCTCGAAACGGCGTATGCAGCGAAAGACACGGAAGGCAAAACCGTGGGCGAGGAACTGGCGCGCATCGGATACAAGGGCGAGCAGGTGCCGGGCGACCATCCGATCGGCGCCTACTTTGAAACGCATATCGAACAGGGCCCCGTGCTGGAAGATGCCGATAAAGTCATCGGCGTCGTGCCTGCCGTGATGGGCTTGTCGTGGTACGACTGTGTGGTGACGGGCATGGAAGCGCATGCGGGTCCCACCCCCATGGGCTTGCGCAAGGATGCGCTGCAGGTGGCCACCACCATCATGCAGGAAGTGGTGGCGATTGCCAACCGCTACCCGCCGTACGGGCGCGGCACGGTGGGCATGGTGCAGGTGTTCCCGAACAGCCGCAACGTGATTCCCGGCGAGGTCAAATTCAGCATCGACCTGCGCAACGTGAACGACGAACTGCTCAACACCATGCATGGCGAGATCACGGCCTTCATCGACGCCACGCGCGACAGGACGGGCCTGGGCATTTCACTGGAAAGGGTGTCCTACTACCCGCCATGCCCGTTCCACCCCGACTGCGTGGGCGCCGTGCGCAACGCCACGGAAAAACTCGGCTACTCCGTGATGGACGTGGTCTCCGGCGCCGGCCACGACGCCATCTACGCGGCCCGGCTGGCTCCGGCCGGCATGATCTTTGTACCGTGCAAGGACGGCATCAGCCACAATGAAATCGAGGACGCCAAACCCGAGCACCTGGAAGCGGGCTGCAACGTGCTGCTGCACGCGATGCTGGAGCGGGCCGTGGCGGTATAACCTTATGGCTTCGGCTGGAAGCCGCGCAAAAACGCCAGCAGCGCGCGCGCCGCGATGTCGGCGTCGTCGGCCGTCATGGTTTCCAGCGGGTTGTGGCTGATGCCGCCATTGCCGCAGCGGGTAAACAGCATGGCCACGTCGGTGATGGCGGCCATGGCCATGGCGTCGTGGCCGGCGCCCGACAGCAGCGCATACGGTTCGATGCCGACCGATTCCACGGCTTGCGCAAGCTGGGCCATCAGCCACGGTGCACACGGCGCCGCACGTGCCGACAGCAGCAGTTCCAGCTGATAGTCGATCTGGCGCCGCGCGCAGATGGCGGCGATGCCATCCAAAATGTCGTCGACGGCTGCCTGGCGCACGGCATCAACGGCTGCGCGGATATCGAGCGACAGGGTGCAGGCGCCGGCGATCACGTTGACGGAGCCGTTGGGCACGTGCAGCTGGCCCACGGTGCCCACCAGCGCCTCGCCCTGGCTGCAGCGCTGCTCCACCAGCAGGATGATTTCGGCGGCCGCGCTGGCCGCGTCCTTGCGCATGGTCATGGGCGTGGTGCCCGCGTGGCTGGCCACGCCGCCAAGATTGACCAGGTAGCGCGAGCTGCCGGCAATCGCCGTGACGATCCCCAGCGGCAGATCGCGCTCGAGCAGCACGGGACCCTGCTCAATATGCACTTCCACATAGCCGAGCAAGCTGGCGGGATCGCGTGCGATGGCGCCGATGGCGCCCGCCTCGTGGCCGGCGGCGGCCAGCGCGTCGCGCATGCTCACGCCGTCCGCGTCTAACTGCTCCAGCAGCGACACGTCGAAGTTGCCCGTGACGGCCGTGCTGCCCAGGAACGTGCTCTTGAAGCGCACGCCTTCCTCTTCGGCGAAGCCGACGACCTCGAAGTGAAACGGCAGCTTTTCGCCCCGTTCGTGCAGGTGGCGCACGACGGCAATCGGCAGCACGATGCCCAGCCGGCCATCGTACTTGCCGCCGTTGCGCACCGTGTCGTAGTGCGATCCCGTCATCAGGGTTTTTGCATCGGGGATATCGGACAGATAGCGGCCGACGACATTGCCGACGGCGTCGATGTGTACCTGCATGCCAGCCTCCCGCATCCAGTCGGCCAGCTGCGCGGCCGTTTTCTGGTGCGCCGGTGTCAGGTAGGCGCAGGTCAGGTTGTAATCGCTGTCGCTCCAGCCAGCCAGGGTTTCGGCCTGCTGCATGATGGCCGGGCCGAAGTCCAGGCGCACGTCGAACAGCTCGTTCAGGCGCAGCTCGGCGATGCGCTTGATCTGCCGCAGCGACTCGGCCAGTTCATCGGCGTGGCGGTTCTTCAGGCGGCGCGTAAACGTGGCGATGATGTCCTGGCGCGTCAAGCCTTCGCCCGTCGGGCCCTTGACGGCCAGGATGAAGGGAAAGCCGAACTTGGCGTTGTAGTCGCTGTTCAGGCGCTGCAGGGTGGAAAATTCGTCGGCGCTGCACAGGTTCAGGCCGGACTTGGCCTGTTCGCGCGTCGATTCCGCCGTCAGTTGCCCCGCGATGGCGGCTTTGCCGGCCAGCTCCGGGTGGGCGCGGATCAGCCCCAGCTGCTCTTCGGGCGAGGCTTGCGCCAGCACGCGCTGCAGTTCCGTCTTGAGTGCCGTCAGGCTGGCAAACGGCCGGGCGGTGGCCGCGCGCTGGGCGATCCAGGGCGAATGTTCGTAGATGCCGTGCAGGTGCGCGATAAAATCGGCCTGGCTGCCGGCGTTCAGGTCTGAAAGGGTGGTCATGGTTTTCCGATCATGCAAGCGGTGATGATAGCGCCCCGTTCTGCGTCCATTATATGCGCGCGCTGATAGCGGCTATCGCTGCACCAGCGCCTTGGCGGCCGCGCTGACCTGGTCGCGCAGCCATTTGTGCTCGGGCGCCTGGTGCACGCGCTGGTGCCACAGCTGGTAAAAGCGCATCGGCGGAAATTTCAGGGGTACGGTGTACGTTTTCAGCGGCAGGGTCTTTTCATAGAAGCGCATGAATTGCCGGCCCGTGGTCAGCACGAGATCCGTCTGCGTCAGCATGTAGGGAATCAGGCCGAAATACGCCGATTCCACCACCACGTTGCGCTGCAGGTTTTGCCGTTCGAGGAAGGAATCGATCACGCCGTGGTAGCCGGGCATCATCTGCGACGGCGCCACGTGGGGCAGGCTCAGATAGTCGTTGAGGGTCATCGCGTCGCTGGCCGTGCGCCGCGCATAGGCGTTTTCCGCATGCATGGCGCAGATGATGGGGTCTTCGAACAGCTTCGAGATGTGCAGGTGCGCGGGCGGCTCGTCCCAGTTGGCGATGACCAAGTCCAGGCCACCATCGGACAACTGGCGGATATGGTCGATGCCCGGCCCCAGGCTATGCAGCACGACGCGGCTTTTCGGCGAACCGCGGCGCAGCAGGGCCACGACGTTGGGCAGGAACTGGCTGTCCAGGTAGTCGGGTGCGGCGATATGGAAGGTGCGCGCCTCTTCCTGCGCCACGAACGGCGTCTTCTTGACGAACAGGCTCTCCGTCTGGTCGAGGATGCGCTTGGCCGGATTGAGCAGGCTTTCGCCATGCTGGGTCGGCACCATGCCGCGCGCGCCGCGCACCAGCAGCGGGTCGCCCGTCAATTCTCTAAGCTTGCGCAGGGAGGCGGAAATCGAAGGCTGCGGCTGGTTGAGCTTCAATGCCACGCGCGAGACATTCTTTTCCACCAGCAGCAGGTAAAGGATGCGGATCAGGTGCAGGTCGAGGTGTTGCGGCAGGCTGGACATGTGGCGGCGGCTCTGTTGTATATCGATTTGAATATGTCAAATATACGATATTTTTCATGTGATGGGCGGTAAATCCGTTTATCTTGTGTAGATTGGCACGAATATTGGTTCGGTCTGACTAGAGGAAATTTATGGAAGTATTTGCCTACCTGATCCCGTACGGCCTTGAGTGGCTGAACCTGATCGTCCGCTGGCTGCACGTCATCACGGGCATCGCCTGGATCGGTGCTTCCTTCTATTTCGTCTGGCTCGACAACTCGATCCGCCCGCCCGCGCCCGGCTCCGAGCTGGCGAAGAAGGGCGTGTCGGGAGAATTGTGGGCCGTGCATGGCGGCGGCTTCTACAACCCGCAAAAATACCTGGTGGCGCCCGCCGAACTGCCGAAGGAGCTGCACTGGTTCAAGTGGGAAGCGTATTCCACGTGGCTGTCTGGTTTCGCGCTGCTGACGATTGCCTACTACTTCAATGCGCAGGCCATGATGATCGACAAGGCCGTGGCGGACATCTCCAGCGGCCAGGCCGTCGGCATCGGCATCGCCACCCTCGTCATCGGCTGGATCGTGTACGACCTGCTGTGCCGCTCGAAGCTGGCGCAATATGAACTGTGGTTCGGCGTGACGGTGTTCGCGTTGATCGTCGGCGCCGCCTACGTGCTCACGCATTTGCTCAGCGGGCGTGCCGCCTACATCCACGTGGGCGCCATGATCGGCACCATCATGGTGGCCAATGTGCTGATGCTGATCATTCCCGGCCAACGCAAGATGGTCGAGGCCATGGCCGCCGGCAAGCTGCCCGACCCGAAGCATGGCTTGAAGGCCAAGCAGCGCAGCGTGCATAACAATTATTTCACGTTGCCCGTGCTGTTCATCATGATCAGCAACCACTACGCGATGACTTACCGGAACGACCACGCGTGGCTGGTGCTGGCGCTGATCATGGCGGCCGGCGTCTTCATCCGCCACTTCTTCAACCTGCGCCACAAGGGGCGTGTCGAGTGGCGTTATCCGGCTCTCGGCGTGGCGTTGCTGCTGGCTGTTGCCGTCGCCATCGCACCGAAGGCGCCAGCACCGGTAGCTGCCGTGGCCGCAGTGGACCCGTCCGCGCAGTTCAAGGCCGTGCATGCCATCATCGCCCAGCGCTGTGCCACCTGTCATTCGGCCCAGCCCACGCAGCCCGGCTTCGCCACGGCGCCGGCCGGCATGATGTTCGATAATGAAATGGAAATACGCCAGCACGCGGCGCAAATCTACAAGCAGGCCATCGAGCTGAAAGCCATGCCGATCGGGAACCTGACCAATATGACGGAGGCCGAGCGCAGCGAGCTTGGCGCCTGGCTGCAACAGACCATGCAAGGAGCAAAATGACTACGCACGCAGAAAAAATCACGGCCTGGATCGACGAACACTTCGACGAGGAAGTCGCATTTTTACAGAAGGTGGTGCAGCAGCCGACGGATACGCCGCCCGGCAATAACGGGCCCCATGCGGACCTGGTGGCGCAGCTGCTGCAGGCGTATGGCTGGAACGCTGAAAAGCATGCCGTCCCAAAGGACCAGGTCGAGGCATATGGCATGCAGAGCATCACCAACCTGATCGTGCGCCGCCCTTATGGCGCGGGCGGGCCGACCGTGGCCCTGAATGCGCATGGCGACGTGGTGCCGCCCGGCGACAACTGGACGTATCCGCCGTACGGCGGCCAGATCGACGATGGCTATATCTATGGCCGCGCGACGGCCGTGTCGAAAGGCGATTTCGCCACCTATGTGTTTGCCGCGCGCGCGCTCGAAGCCCTGGGCATTCCCTTGAAGGGCCAGCTGGAACTGCATTTTACGTACGACGAGGAATTCGGCGGCTTGCTGGGGCCGGGCTGGCTGCTGGAACAGCAGCTGACGAAGCCCGATTTCGTCATCGCCGCCGGTTTCAGCTACGGCATCGTCACGGCGCACAACGCCTGCCTGCAGCTGGAAATCACCGTGCACGGCAAGTCGGGCCACGGCTCGATGCCGGAGACGGGGCACGACGCGCTGCAGGCGGCCAACAAGATCCTCAATGCGATCTATGGCCAGCTGCCGGAGCTGAAAAAGATCAAGTCCAAAGTGGCCGGCATCGACTCGCCCACCATGCTCGTGGGCCGCATCGATGGCGGCACGAATACCAATGTGGTGCCAGGCAAGGTCGTCATGAAGATGGACCGCCGCATGATTCCCGAAGAAGACCCGGTGGCGGTGGAGGCGCAGGTGCGCGCGCTGATCGAGGACGCCGTGCGCGGCGAGCCTGGCATCCGCCTCGAGATCCGTCGCCTGCTGCTGTCGCACGCGCTGCGGCCCTTGCCCGGTTCCGAACAGCTGGTCGGCAGCCTGCAGAAAAACGCGCAAGCGATTCTGGGCGAGACCATTCCCGCCGTCGGCACGCCCCTGTATGCGGATGCGCGCCTGTATGGCGAGCGTGGCATTCCTGCCGTGCTGTATGGCGCCGGCCCGCGCACGGTGCCAGAGTCGAACGCGAAGAAGGCCGACGAGCGCCTGGCGCTCGACGATTTGCGCAAGGCGAGCAAGATCGTGGCCCTGACCCTGCTCGACTTCCTGGGCGAGAAATAGGGCGGGTGCTTTGGCTTACAATGGGGCGGACACTCAACCTGTGAAGAAGAGCCCCCATTGAATACCCGTTTTCTCGAAGCGTTTGTCTGGGCTGCGCGGCTGGGCAGCTTTCGCACGGCGGCCGACAAGCTGCACATCACGCAGGCGGCCATCTCGAACCGCATCGCGTCGCTGGAGCAGGATTTCGGCACGCGTTTGTTCGACCGCGACGCGCGTGAAATCCGCCTGACCTTTGCCGGGCGCAATCTGCTCGTGTACGCCGAACGCATGCTGGAACTGTGCCGCGACATGTATGCGGCCAATTCCTCGCCCGCGCTGATCACGGGCGAGGTGCGCATCGGCGTCATCGAAACCATCGTGCATACCTGGCTGATCCCGTTCCTGCAGCGCGTGCAGGAGCGCTATCCGGGCATCGAGATTCAGCTGACGTCGGAATCGACGCGGCGCCTGCACGAACAGCTGCAGCAGGGCGAACTCGATATCGCGCTGCAGACGGACATGCTGACGGGCGACCATATCCGCAGCACGGGCAGCGGCGCCATCGCCATGGGCTGGGCCGGCAGGGCCGCCGACTGGCCCGACACGGGCAAGCCATATACGGTGGCGCAACTGGCGCAGCATCCGATCATCACCATGAACCGGGGCTCGCAGCCGCATTCCGCTTTAAAGGCGCTGTGCCAGGACGAGGGCGTGCAGCTGGGACGGGTCCATTGCGTCAGCTCGATCTCCGCCATCGTGCGCCTGGTCAAAGCGGGCTTCGGTATCGCCGTGCTGCCGCTGGCGCCCCTGCGCGAGGAAATCGAACAGGGCCACATCGCCCTGATTCCCTGCACCAGCAGCCTGGCGCCGCAGCGCATCGTCATCAGTTACAGCGAAGACATCACCACGGAAGCGATCCAGTTGGTGGCCATGCTGGCGTGCGAGGAGGCGGCCCGATTCAGTGTGGGGCTCGCGGAGGAGTACGGAGCTTGACGCTGTGGCGTAGTTCTGATTAGCGCCCAGGCGCGTAATCCGACAACATTTTTGGCCTCATCCCCACCCACAAGAAAAACTTATCAGTCGCGTTCAGAATAACCCGTTTGCCAAGTGATGGCGTGCCACCTATTCTGGGTTGGCACACCACCCATAACGCAGAACGGAACCATCATGACGACGTCCCCCACCTTGCCAGGCTTGCTGTTTGTCTGGACCAGCGCCGACCCCGAACACGAACGCGATTTCAACCGCTGGTACGACCGCGAACACGTGGAAGAGCGCGTGCGCATTCCCGGCTTCGTCAGCGGCACGCGCTACCAGAGCGTGCGCGGCCCGCGCAAATACCTGGGCCTGTACCGCACCGTGTCGCTGGGCGCTTTCCAGACGCCCGACTACTTCAAGGCTTTCGGCCAGCAGACGCCATGGTCGCTGACGAACTTGCAGCGCATGGTCGATCCGATGCGCCGTGTATGTGCCATCGAGGCGGAAACGGGCATGGGCACGGGCGCCTGGCTGGCCGTTCTGCGCCTGGGCGCGCCAGCCATCGGCCAGGATGCGCAAGCCGTGGACGCCATGGCCGCGCTGGGAACGAAGCTGCTGCAGAACGACGGCGTCATCGCCACGCGCCTGCTGACACCGGACGCGAATCTGTCCGGCCCCTTGCCGGCGGAACGGACGGAGGGCCGCGTGCTCGACCCGATTTTCCTGATCGACGCGTCGTCCGAAAGTGCCGCCATGGCGGCCGCCAATGCCGCCAGCGCGGCGCTGGGACTCGATGCGGAACAGGCGGCCATCCTGCAGTTGTCCTGGCAATTGCGCGAGGCGGACCTGCACGCGGCCTGACACGGCCGCGGGCATCTTGCCGGCACCGATAACACGAGACACGGGCCACGGCGCAGGGCAAAGCATCCTGCGCCGGGCCTGCAATAAAACTGACGAGAGAGGTAGGCTATGACCACATATACGAACGCTGCGCATCCGGCAGCCCAGGCACCGGGCGAGAAGGCCACGGCGGCCAAGACGGGCCGCCTGGCCACGGCCAGCATGGTCGGCACGACCCTGGAATGGTATGACTTCACCGTCTACAACACCATGGCCGCGCTGATTTTCAACCACCTGTTCTTTCCCTCGTTCGACCCGCTGACGGGCACCATCCTGGCCTTTTCCACATATGCGGTCGGCTACATCTCGCGCCCTATCGGCGGCGTGATCTTCGGCCATCTGGGCGACAAGCTGGGGCGCCGCTGGGTGCTGGTCGTGACCCTGATGCTGATGGGCGTGACGACGGGCTTGATGGGCCTCTTGCCGACGTACGCGACGGCCGGCATCTGGAGCCCCATCCTGCTGGTGGCATTGCGTTTCGTGCAGGGCATCGCCTTGGGCGGCGAATGGGCGGGCGCCGTGCTGATCTCCGTCGAACACGGGGCGCCGGACAAGCGTGGCCGCAACGCCTCGTGGACGCAGGTGGGACCGTCGTTCGGCACCTTGTTGGCGACCGGCTGCATCGGCCTGATCACCTACCTTCTGCCGCATGAGGCGTTCATGGATTGGGGCTGGCGCATGCCGTTCATCGCCAGTCTGCTGCTGGTGGCGTTCGGCATGTGGATACGCAGCGGCATCGAGGAAACCCCGCTGTTCAAGGAACTCGACCAGCAGGATGCGAAGGCGGAAGCGCCGATCGGCGACGTGCTGCGCGTGTACTGGCGCCGTCTGCTGATCGCCGGCGGCGTGCGTATCGGCTCGGACGTGCTGTATGCGCTGGTGGTGGTGTTCACCCTGACGTATGTGACAACGGTGCTGCATTTGTCGTCAACCCTGGCGCTGACGGCCATCATGGTCGGCACGGCGTGCAATGCGCTGGCGGTGCCCGTGTTTGGCACGCTGTCGGACAAGATCGGCCGCCGCCCCGTGTATGCGCTGGGCGCCATCCTGGGCCTCGTGTGGGCGTTTGCCTTCTTCACCTTGTTAGACACGGCCAGCCCGGCCGCCATCGTCACGGCCGTCGTCGTGGGCCTGGTCATCCACGCCATCATGTACGGCCCGCAAGCGGCCTTCGTCATCGAGCAGTTCCCCACCAAGGTGCGCTATGCGGGTTCCTCGCTGGCCTACACCCTGGCCGGTGTCATCGGCGGCGGTTTCGCCCCGCTCGTCATCGCCAGTCTGTACCGTTCGTACAACAGCACCGTGGCCGTCTCGCTGTACGTGGCGGCGGCCTTGCTGATCACCGGCGCCGCCGTCTTTGCGGCGCGCGAAACGGGCCGCGGCCCTCTTGAGGAATAACATCATGACGACATTGCGTTTTCAACTGGCCGGCCACGGCCCCGTCACCTTCGATATCGACCGCCTGATCATTGCCGGCTGGACGGGCCGCGACATGGCGATGGTGGAACACCATATCGCCGAACTGGAAGCCATCGGCGTGGCGCGCCCGAAAAGCGTGCCCACGTTTTACCGCGTCTCGGCGGCATTGCTCTCGAGCGACGCCGCCATCGAAGTGCCGGGCGGCGATTCCTCGGGCGAAGCGGAATTCGTGCTGTTTTCCACGGAATACGGCCTGCTGGTGGGTATCGGTTCCGATCATACGGACCGCAAGGTGGAAAGCTATGGCGTGACGGTGTCGAAGCAGATGTGCGGCAAGCCCGTGGGCGGCACCTTGTGGCGCTATGCCGACGTGGCCGGCCACTGGGACCAGCTGCAGATGCGTTCCTGGCGCGAGCGTGCCGGCGTGCCGGCCCTGTACCAGGACGGTCCCGTGACGCGCATGCTGTCGCCGGAAGACCTGATTCAGCGCTACACGGGGCAGGCGACTCTGCCCGTGGGCAGCGCCATGTTTTGCGGCACGCAACCGATCATCGGCGAGATGGGCCATGGCGACGCGTTCGCGCTGGAGCTGTATGATCCAGCCTTGCAGCGCCGCCTGCAGCACCGCTATGCCGTGCAAACCCTGCCCGTGGAAGGATAAAACAATGACCAAGACCATCCGAGAACTGGCCGCCGACCTGGCCGCCGGCCGCATCACCAGCGTGGCGCTGACACAGCAGATGCTGGCGCGCGCCGAAGCGCACCGGGCGCAGGGCGGCCATGCCTATGTCAGCCTCGATGGCGAACAGGCGCTGATGGAGGCGCGGGCCAGCGATGCGGCGCGCGCCGCCGGCATCGTTGCCTCGCCGCTGGCCGGCGTGCCCATCTCGATCAAGGACCTGTTCGACGTCAAAGGGCAAGCCAGCAGCGCCGCCTCGCTGGCGCTGGCCGGCGCGCCGCCCGCCGAGGCAGACGCGGGCGCCGTGGCGCGCCTGCGCGCGGCCGGCGCCGTCCTGCTGGGCCGCACCAATATGAGCGAATTCGCGTTTTCCGGCCTGGGCCTGAATCCCCATCACGGCACGCCGCGCAATCCGCACGACGGCGGGCGCGTGGCGGGCGGCTCCACCTCGGGCGGCGCCGTGACGGTGGCGCTGGACATGGCGGCCGGCGCACTGGGCACGGACACGGGCGGCTCGATCCGCATCCCGTCCGCCTTTTGCGGCCTGACGGGCTTCAAGCCGACGGCGGCGTCCGTGTCGCTGGCCGGCACCGTGCCCTTGTCGCGCTCCCTCGATTCGGCCGGCCCCATCGCGCACAGCGTCGACTGCTGCGCCATTTTGTACGCGGCCTTGTCGGGCCATGACGTCGACGCGCAGGCGCCGGCATTGAAAGGCTTGCGCTTCGGTTTTACCCTGGACTACGTCGGTACGCACGTGGAGCCGCAGGTGCAGCAGGCTTTCGACGCGGCGCTGGACCAGCTGCGGCAAGCGGGCGCCCTGGTGGAGCAGTTCGATTTTCCTGAGTTGCTGGAACTGCCGGGTATCAATGGCGGTGGCGGCCTGGTGGCGGCGGAAGCCTGGCACTGGCACAGGGCGCTCCTGGAAGAGAAGGGCGCGCAGTACGACCAGCGCGTGGCGGCGCGCATCCGCCGCGGCCAGCAGCAGGGCGCAGCGGACTACATCGATTTACTTGATGCGCGCGCGCGCCTGATCGCCATCGCGGAGCAGCGCCTGGCGCCATACGACGCCTGGCTGATGCCCAGCGTAGCCATCGTCGCGCCGCAGGTCGCGCCATTGGAATCGGATGACGCCACCTTCTTTGCCACGAATGGCCTCGTACTGCGCAACGCCAGCGTGATCAACTTCCTCGACGGCTGCGCGCTGTCCTTGCCGTGCCATGCGGACGGCGAACTGCCCGTGGGGCTGGGCATTTGCGGCCTGGCCGGCGCGGACGATCAAGTGCTGCAAATCGGCCGCGCCGTGGAGGCGCTGCTGCGGGGGCGTGGAAAAGAATAGTGCCGTAGTGCAGGAAAATGCCAACTCTGTCATGATGGCTGGCATTAACATGGGAAAGTCGCGCTTCGGGCGCTGGCAAACTTCACACTGTGCACCGATACGACCTGATTAGCTGTCATGACTGCGGCGTGCTGTACCGCAAACGTCCGCTGCGTCCCCGCGAAAAGGCGCGCTGTATCCGTTGCCGCTCGGTGCTGTACCGGGGCGCGCACGCGCGCGGCGCATCGGCCGAATTGACCAAGGTGGTGGCGCTGACCCTGGGCGCCGCCTTCGTCTTCCTGATCGCCCAGTTTTTCCCCATCGTCGAACTCGATGTCAATGGCCTGACCTCCAGCGCCACCTTGCTCGGTTCCATCCGCGTGCTGTGGTACGAGCAGATGCACATCGTGGCGGCGATGGTCTTCCTGTTTACCATCCTCTTTCCCGCCATCGAACTCGGTTCCCTGCTGTATGTGGCGCTGGGCTTGCGCTGCGGCGTCAAGGTGCCGGGCTTTAACCGCGTGCTGCGCGCCGTGCAGACGGCGCGCGAATGGGGCATGACGGAGGTGCTGATGATCGGCATCCTGATCACCGTCGTCAAGATGACCAGCCTGGCCACGGTGCTGCCGCAACCTGGCTTGTTCGCGTTTGGCGCGCTGACCCTGATGCTGGCCATCGTCGTCTCGTTCGACCCCAAGGCCCTGTGGAACCTGGGCGACGACCTGACCCGCCAGGCGCTGCCCGGCATGCGCTACAAGGCCTTCGCTCCGGGTGAGAAGGTGGTTCCCTGCCATGCCTGCGGCCTGGTGGCACCGCCCCTGGGCAAGGGCAGGCACCTGGCGTGCGTGCGCTGCGGCACGGCCCTGCACGTGCGCAAACCGGACAGCATCAACCGTACCTGGGCCTTGCTGATCGCCGCCATGATCCTCTACATTCCCGCCAACCTGCTGCCCGTGATGGTGACGCAATCGCTGTTCGGCGCACAGGACGACACCATCATGAGCGGCGTGGTGCTGTTCTGGACCAGCGGCTCGAAGGGCCTGGCCATCATTATTTTCATCGCCAGCGTGGTCGTGCCGATGCTGAAACTGGGCGTGCTGGCGCTGCTGGCGTTCACGGCGCAGCGGCGTTCGCGCTGGCGGCCGCGCCAACGCACCATTTTGTACCGCATGGTCGAATTCATCGGCCGCTGGTCCATGCTCGACATCTTTGTCGTCACCCTGACGGTGGCGCTGGTGCGCTTCAAGTCGCTGGCCGTGATCACGGCCGGACCCGGCGCGCTGGCCTTTGGCGCCGTGGTGGTGCTGACCATGCTGGCGGCGATGCAGTTCGACCCGCGCCTGATCTGGGATCCCGTTGACGACAAGGCGGCCGAGGATGAAGAACGCGGCAGCGCAGAAAATACCGGAAACAATACAGTGATTGGAGAACAGCATGGCTGACAAAGAAACGGGCGACCTTGCCGAAACCGGCGCACGGCCTTTGCCCGAACCCGATGTGGACTCGGCCAGCCGCTGGCTACCGTCGCTGGTGTGGCTCATTCCGCTGCTGGCCGCGCTGATCGGCGCCGGCCTGGCCGCCAAGTCCATCCTCGACCAGGGACCCACGGTGACGGTCAGCTTCAAGAGCGCCGAAGGCCTGGAGCCGGGCAAGACCAAGGTCAAGTACAAGGATGTCGATATCGGCCAGGTGCGCGCCATCACCCTGGGCGACGACTTGAGCAAGGTGCTGGTGACGATCGACATGAGCAAGGAAGCGCGCCGCTTCGCCACCGCCGATTCGCGTTTCTGGGTGGTGCGTCCGCAGATCGGTGCCAGCGGCGTGACAGGGCTGGGCACCTTGCTGTCGGGCGCCTACATCGGCGTCGACACGGGCAAGTCGGAAGCCAAAAAGGAGAACTTCATCGGCATGGAGAGCCCGCCCGCCGTGGCGGGAGACCAGAAGGGCAAGCTGTACACCTTGCATGCGGACAGCCTCGGCTCCGTCGACGTGGGCTCGCCCCTGTTCTTCCATCGCCTGCGCGTGGGCAAGGTGGTCAGCTTCGCGCTGGACAAGGATGGCAACGGCATCACCATGTCGGTTTTCGTCAATGCGCCGTACGACCAGTTTGTCGGCAAGGATGCGCGCTGGTGGCATGCCAGCGGCGTCGACGTGCGCCTCGATTCGAACGGTTTTAAACTGAATACGCAATCGCTGGCCGCCATGCTGGTGGGCGGTATCGCCTTCGAGGCGGAAAATGGCCGCAAACCCGTCGAACCGGCGCCGGCCGGCACCAACTACCGCCTGGCGGCCGACGAGGCCAGCGCCATGCGCGAGCCCGATGGCGAGGCGATCACCACCGTGTTCTATTTCGACCAGTCCCTGCGCGGCTTGCAGCCTGGCGCCACGGTGGACTTCCGCGGCATCGTGCTGGGCGAGGTGCGTTCGGTCGGCATCGAATTTGACCCCGTGAAGAAGAACTTCCGCATGCCCGTCACCGTCAACCTGTACCCGGCCCGCCTGGGCATGCGCTTCAAGGCCGCCGTCGACGATGAGGAAGGCTCGGCCGGCCACCAGCTGCTCGAACGCATGGTCAGCCGTGGCTTGCGCGCCCAGCTACGCACGGGCAACCTGCTGACCAGTCAGCTGTACATCGCGCTCGACTTCTTCCCGAAAGCGCCGAAGGTGGCGCTCGATCCGAACAAATACCCGCTGGAAGTGCCGACCGTGCCGAATACCCTCGATGAATTGCAGACGCAGATCGCCAGCATCGCCCGCAAGCTCGATCAGGTGCCGTACGCGGAGATCGGCAATAACCTGAACGCCACCATCAAGCAGGCCAATACCCTGTTCAAGCAGCTCGATGGCCAGGTGGTGCCGGAAATGCGCGACACCCTGACGGCGGCGAAACAGACTTTTGGTTCGGCCGAACAGGTGCTGCAAAAGGATTCGCCGCTGCAGTCGGACGTGCGCCAGGCCTTGCAGCAGCTGACGCAAACCCTGCAGTCGCTCAATGCCCTGTCGGATTACCTGGAACGTCATCCCGAGTCCCTGATCCGCGGTAAAAAAGGAGATGAAAAAAAATGATGAAACCGATTTTTTCCGCGCTGCTGGCGGCCAGTCTGCTGGGCGCCTGCTCCACGCCCCAGCCCGAGCATTTCTATACGCTGAGCGGCGGTGCCGACGCGCAGCCGGCCAAGCCCGTCAAATATTATGTCGAGGTGCTGGCCGTCAGCGTGCCGCAGCAGGTGAGCCGCAACCAGTTCGTCGTGACGGCGCCATCTGGCCGCATCGAACTGCTGGAGCAGCAGCGCTGGGCGGGGCCGCTGGCAGGCGAGATCGGCCAGGCCTTGTCGACGGCCGTGACGAACGATCTGGGCGCCATCGATGTGTTCCGCACGCCATACCCGGACAAGCTGCCCGTATACCGCATCAGCACCAATGTGCAGCGCTTCGAGTCGGTGATGGGCCAGTACGCGCTGATCGACGCCGTGTGGAGCGTGCGCCAGCTGGCCAGCAACAAGGTGGTCACTTGCCGCACGATCGCCAATGAAAAGGTGGGCGCCGGCTACGATGAACTGGTGCTCGGCCACCGCCGGGCCGTGAACCGCATCGCCGCCGATACGGCAAGCGTCGTGCGCGCTTTTGACAGCGGCAACGCCGCCTGCCCGGCCGCCTGAGCCGCTTTCCGCTACCCAGTCCCGGCGGCCGCTGGTAAAATGCGGCCATGGGAATGACCTTGTTCACGCGCCGCTTCGCCGCCTGGATCGCCTGTTTCGCGATCCTGCTGGCGGCGCTCGCGCCATCGATTTCCCAGGCCGTCGCCAACGCCAAGCAGGAATCCGGCTCCGGTTGGGCGGAAATCTGCTCGGTGGCCGGCATCCGTTTTGTCCAGCTTGTGCAGGCCGGTGACGGCGCCGCCGATGAAAAGTCAGGCGACAAGGTCATGCAGATGGAGCATTGCGCCTTCTGTTCCACGCATGCGGGCTCCGTCGGCCTGCCGCCGACCAGCCCCGTGCTGCCGCTGCTTGTGGCCAGCGGCACGGCCATTTTCCCATCCCTGTACTACCAGTCACCCGCACCGCTGTTCATCTGGTCCACCGCGCAATCGCGCGCTCCGCCCGCTCTCGCCTGAGTTTTTGCATTTTCAATGCTGGCGCCGTCCACCTTGGCGTGTGACGCGCCGCATCCGCACACTTAGACGAGAATCACATGAACAAGAAATTACTGGTGCTGGCCGCGGCCATCACCGTGGCTTACCCGTGCGCGCAGGCGCAGCAACCTGACCAAACTGATCACGCCATCGACACCGTCGTCGTTTCCGGCTCGCGCGCGCAATCGTGGCTGTCCGAAACGCCGCAAGCGATCGGCGTCGTCAATGCCAAAACGCTGGAACGCGACAAGCCCAAGACCATGGGCGATATCCTCAACCGCATCGCCGGCGTGTACTGGAATGACCTGGGCAACGAACAGCACAGCATGAGCATCCGCCAGCCCATCGGCACGAATGCCGTCTACCAGTACCTGGAAGACGGCATTCCCATCCGTCCGCTGGGCGTCTTCAACCACAATTCTCTCAACGAGATGAACATGGCGGGAGCCAGCGGCGTGGAGGTGGTGAAGGGCGCCGCTTCCTCGCTGTACGGCAGCAATGCCGTCGGCGGCGCCGTCAATTTCCTCACGGCCGGCGCCAGCGCGACACCGACGGCAAGCGTGGGCGTGCGGCGCGATAACGTGGGCGGCTACACGCGCTACGACACGGCCGCCAGCGATACCTGGGGCCCGCTGGGACTGCGCTTTTCCCATTACAGTTCGCGCCGCTCGCGCGACAACTGGCAAGAGTACAGCTATGGCGACAAGGATTCGTTCTCGCTGCGCGCCGACTATGCGCTCAGCCCCACGTCGCAGCTGCGCGCCACCATCGTCCACACGGATCTCGATGCGGCCATGACGGGCAGCCTGTTCGAGAACGACTACCGCCGCAATCCCGGCAAAAGCCTGAATACGTTCACCTACCGCAAGGACAGGAGCACGCGCATGAATCTGGCATGGGAAGGGCAGACGACGGCCAATGGCACCAGCACCGTCACCGTGTTTACGCGCAAGAACGACCATGGGCAGCTTCCCGCGTATTCCATCGGCAGTTGCGCGGGACTGCTGTGCAAGGGCGTCATCAACAACAACCACGTCGATTCACTGGGGCTGGACGTGAAGCACCAGCAGGAATTCGCCTGGCTGCGTTCGCGCCTGATCGCCGGCGTGTATGTCGACAAGAGCGACAATCCCTTTGTCAGCGATAACCTGTCCATCGTGCGCGATGCGGCCACGGGCCGCTACCTGCGCTACTCGCTGGCCAATGCGTCCAATCCGCAGGGCGTGCGCGACTACCAGACGGACATCCTCAACACGGCCGTCTTCGCACAGTGGGAATTTACGCCGCTGGCCGGCACGCGTGTGGTGCTGGGCGGCCGTTCGGACGCCATCCGCTACGACTACCATAACAGGCTGGCGCCGGGCGGCAGCGCCAGTTACGGCGCGCCCGACGAGTCGCGCAGCTTTTCGCATGTGAGTCCGAAGCTGGGCGCCACCTACGCCATCGGCCATGCGGGCAGCGCGTATGCAAACGTCAGCCAGGGTTTCACGCCGCCCGAAGTGAGCCAGCTGTATGGCAAGACGGGCATCGCCAACTTGCAGCCGTCCATCTACAACAACTATGAGCTGGGCTTGCGCTGGGCTTTTTTGCAGGGGCGTTTGAAACTCGATACGGCCCTGTACCGGCTCGACGGGCGCGACACCATCGTCAGCTATACCGTGTCACCGGGGAATAGCGAAAACCGCAATGCGGGGCGCACGCGCAGCGAGGGGCTGGAGCTGGGCCTGAACTATGACAGCGGCCCGTTCGACGCGCGCTTCGCCACGGCCATTGCGCGCCACCGCTACCTGCGCTACCAGGTGTCCTCCAGCCTCGATTACAGCGGCCGCACCATGCCGCAGGCGCCGCGCGACATCACCTCGTTCGAGGTCGGCTACAAGCCTGTGGCGGGCGCGCGTATCGCGCTCGAAGCCGTGCACCAGGGCCGCTACTGGATGAACAACGCCAACACGGTGGAGTACAAGGGGCATGCGCTGCTGAATCTGCGCGCCAATTATCAGCTCGCGCGCGGGGTGGAAGCGTGGGCGCAGGTGCGCAATCTGATGGATAAGCGCTACGCCGATTCGGCTAGCAGCAGTTACGCGGGCACGGGCAGCTACGCGGCCAATACGCAGAACCAGTACACGCCCGGTGCGCCGCGCAGCGTGATGCTGGGCCTGTCCTATACCTATAGCGCACTGTGAGGACGGCCATGGACGATTTTACCTTTCTCATCGCGCGCCGCAAAAGCCTGTACTGGCGCATCCACTTCTGGGCCGCGCTGATCGCCTCGCCCTTCGCGCTGGTGGCCACCCTGACGGGCATCCTGTACGTGTTCACGCCGCAGATCGAGGCAAGGCTGTACCAGCACCTCGATCATGTGGCGCCGCAAGCGTCCATGCTGCCGCTGGACGCCGCCGTGGCGGCCGCCGAACGGGCCGCGCCGCGTGGCTGGACGGTGCAGCACGTGGTGCCGCCGTTTCAGCAGGACGATGCGGTGCAAGTGGCGTTCGCGCCGCCCGGCGGCGCGCACGATGAACATGCTGGACATGGGATGCCGGTGAAGGCCAGGCCGAAGTTCGGCCTGCCTGCGCAAGCCATCGTCATGTATGTGAACCCCTATGATGCGCGCGTGCTGGGCAGCCTGGCCAGCAGCGAGCGTTTCGGCAACTGGGCAAAAAAGCTGCATTCGCGTTTGCTGCAAAACGATGGCTGGCGCTGGATGATCGAGCTGGCCGCCAGCTGGCTGATGGTGATGCTGGTGACGGGCGTGGTGCTCTGGTGGCCGCGCGGCGCCCAATCGGGTTTGCCGAAGTGGGGCGCGCGGGGCCGCAATGGCTGGCGCCAGTGGCATGCGTTTCTCGGCGTGGCGCTCGGTATCGTCAGCTTCGTGATCCTGACGACGGGGCTGACGTGGAGCCAGCAGGCAGGCGGGCGCATCCGCGCGCTGCGGGACGTCAGCGGCCAGGCGCCGCCGCCCGCGCCGCGCGGCCTGCATTCGACCGAGGCGGGTGCTCCGCTCGACTGGCAAGATGCGTGGAAGGTGGCGCGCAGCCATGCGCCGGCCATCGCCGTGCAGCTGACGGCGCCGGCCAGCCAGGACGATGTGTGGCGCGCCACGATGGCCGACCGCAGCCAGCCCACCTTGCGCTTCGACCTGCAGTTCGATGCCTACAGCGGCAAGCCTTTGTACTATGCGGGCTGGGAGGCGCAGACGGCGTTCGGCAAGGCCACCGCCATCGGCATCCCGTTTCACCGCGGCGAATTCGGCTGGTGGAACCAGGCCTTGCTGCTGGTCTTTGGCGCCAGCGTGCTGTTCTCGCTGGTATCGGGCTGGGTGATGTTTTTCAAGCGACGCTTGCCAGGCTCGCTGGGCTTGCCCAAGCTGCTGCCGGGCGCCTGGACGTCGCCTTCCATGCTGGCCTGGCTGGCGGCGGCTGCCATGTGTGCGCTGATGCCGCTGCTGCTCGTTTCCGGCGGCATGTTGCTGTTGCTCGAGCTGGGGCTGGCGAAATGCGGTGCGCGTATCGGCAGGATGCGACTGCGCTAGAATAAGGGGTGCGGCCAGGCTCGTTGCCATGGGCCGCCCCCTTGTAACGGCTGAACATGGTATTCATCGACTTTCCCGCCTTGTCCGCACTGGCCGCCGCGTCGGCGCTGGTGACCAAAAAATGCAGCTGCTGCGCCGTCCCGCTGGACGCCTGGCAGCGCCTGCCTACCTCGCTGGAGCTGGACCGCTTTGAAGAAATCGGCACCCTGCGCGAAGACCCGTACGAGGAACCGACGTTTGCCGAATACCACCCGCACGGCACGCGCTACGACAGCATCGATGCGCCCATCGCGCCGCGCTACTATCCCGCGAACCTGAGCCAGGTGGCCCGCTGCATGAACTGCGGCCGCCACTACCTGCGCTACAACGAGGCGGGCGGCTATTTCACGGAGCTGCGCATCCGCGCGCTGCGCCCGGAATTGCTGGCCGACGCCGCGTAGTCATAGCTACAGGCTTTCCTTGACGTGCACGATGCCGTGTTCATCGTAGATCGAGTACACGGCGGCGAGGATGTTTTCCAGTTCCGGCGAGCGGTCCCTATGCCGCATGCTGAATAAGATGGGCGAGAACGCATGCTTGTCGTCGAGCTTGCGGTACACGACGTTCCGGTGATGCATGGCTTGCACGCTTTCGGGCACGATGGAAATGCCCTGGCCGGCCGCCACCAGTCCCATGGAAATCTGCAGCTCGCGCACTTCCGTGACGGGGCCGGGCGTGACATTGCCTTCGCTGAACATGGCCAGCACCTGGTCGGCAAAGCTGGGGCGGGGCGCTTTCGGATACACGAGCAGGGTTTCGTGGGTCAGGTCCGTCAGGCGCAATCCGCCTTCTCCCTTGGCCAAGCGGTGGCCGGGCGGCAGGGCCACCACCAGCCGCTCCTCGCGCAGCAGAATGCGGCGGATGCTGGGGTCTTCGCTTTTCAAACGCCCGAAACCCACGTCGATGCGGCCTTCCTTCAGGGCCTTCAACTGCTGCACCGTCGTCATTTCATGCAGGGTCACGTCGACCTCGGGATGGCGCTCGCAAAAGCGGTGCACGATGTCGGGCAATTCTCCATACAGGGTCGAGGCGACGAAGCCGATCGACAGCGTGCGTTCCAGCTTGCCCACGCGCTGCGTCATCGCCTGCAGGTCGCGCACCTGGTCGAGCAGGGGGCGTGCATGGGCGAGGAAAAACTCGCCCGCTTCCGTCAGCCGCAGCGGCCGCGACCCTTTTTCGATCAGCGCCACGCCCAGGGTTTCTTCCAGCTGCTGCATCTGCCGGCTCAACGGCGGCTGCGCGATGTGCAGGCGCGCGGCGGCCCGCGTGAAGTTCCTTTCCTCCGCGACCGCAACGAAGTAGCGCAAGTGCCGTAATTCCATCTTCATACCTTTCAGGTATAGGTTTGATACCAACTCGGTGTTGGACGTGGGGAGATTCGGGGAATATCGTGTCACCACTCCACAGAATTATACGGAATAAATATGATTCAAAATATCGAGACCTACCTGGTCGATGTGCCTACCATCCGCCCGCACCGCATGTCGGTCGCCACCATGAATACGCAAACCCTGGTGCTGGTGCGGCTGCGCTGCGCCGACGGCATCACGGGCTGGGGCGAAGCGACCACCATCGGCGGCTTGGGCTACGGCGGCGAAAGCCCGGAAAGCATCAAGACGAATATCGATACCTATATCGCGCCGCTGCTGGTCGGCATGGAAGCGAGTGCAGTGGCAAAGGCCATGGCCAAGGTGCGCAAGGTCATCCAGGGCAATCGCTTTGCCAAGTGCGCGATCGAGACGGCCCTGCTGGATGCCCAGGCGCGCCGCCTGGGCGTGCCGCTGTCAGAACTGCTGGGCGGCCGCGTGCGCGATGCGCTGCCCGTGGCCTGGGTGCTGGCCAGCGGCGACACGGCGCGCGATATAGCCGAAGGGGAAAAAATGCTGGAACTGCGCCGCCACCGCATCTTCAAGCTGAAGATCGGCCTGCGCGACGTGATGGATGACGTGGCCCACGTGCTGGAGATCAAGCGGGCGCTGGGTGAACGGGCCAGCGTGCGCGTCGACGTCAACCAGGCCTGGAGCGAGACGGACGCCGTGCGCGGCATCGCCGCACTGGAAGCGGGCGGCGTCGACCTGATCGAGCAGCCCGTCAAGGCCGGCAACCGCGCCGCGCTGGCGCGCCTGAAGCAGCGCTTCGACGTGGCCATCATGGCCGACGAAGCCTTGCACGGTCCGGCCGATGCGCTGGCGCTGGCGCAGGCCGATGCGGCCGACGTGTATGCCGTAAAAATCACCCAGTCGGGCGGCTTGCTGCCCGCGCTGGAAGTGGCCACCGTGGCGCGCCTGGCGGGCGTGGGCCTGTACGGCGGCACCATGCTCGAAGGCGGCGTCGGCACGGCCGCCACGGCCCACGTCTGCTCCACGTTCGCGGAACTGGCCTGGGGCACGGAACTGTTCGGGCCTTTGCTGCTGACGCAGGAAGTCTTGCGCGAGCCGCTCGTGTACCGCGACTTCATGCTGCAGGTGCCGACAGGGCCGGGCCTGGGCGTCGAGATCGATATGGACAAGCTGCGCGTCATGCAGCGTCAATAAGGAGAAACCATGTTATTCCATGTACGCATGAACGTGAATCTGCCCTTGAGCATGCCCGCCGAGCAGGCGGCGCAACTGAAACAGACGGAAAAGGAACTGGCCCAGCGCCTGCAGCACGAGGGCAAGTGGCGCCACCTGTGGCGCATCGCTGGCCAGTACGCGAACGTCAGCGTCTTCGACGTGGACAGCGTGGACGAGCTGCATAATTTGCTGACCTCCCTGCCGCTGTTTCCCTATATGCAGATCGACGTGATGCCGCTGTGCCGCCATCCCTCGTCGGTGCGCGACGACGATTTTTGAGGAGACATGCCATGACGCAGATAGGCAATGACACTGTCGGGCAGACGTGCGACGTGGACGGTATTCGCCTGCATTACCGCACGGATGGCGAGCGCGGCAAGCCTTGCCTGGTCCTGTCGAATTCCCTCGGCACGGACCTGTCCATGTGGGATGCGCAGGCGGCCGCGCTGGCCGGTGACTTTTTTGTCGTGCGCTACGATACGCGCGGCCATGGCCGGTCGGCCAGCGGCGGCGCGTCGTTCGGCATCGACCGGCTGGGGCTGGACGTGGTGGCGCTGCTCGACCACCTCGATATCGAACGCGCCGCCTTCTGCGGCATTTCCATGGGCGGCTTGACGGGCCAGTGGCTGGGCATACACCAGCCGCGGCGCTTGACGCGCCTCGTGCTGGCGAATACGGCAGCGCGCATCGGCGGCGCCGCGCCGTGGCAGCTGCGATCGGAGCAAGTGCGCCGCGACGGTATGGCCGCGGTGGCCGATAGCGCCGCCACGCGCTGGTTCACGCCGCAGTTTATCGAACGCGAAGCGGAGACGGTGGCGCGCCTGGCCGGCATTTTGCGCAGCCAGGATGCGGACGGTTACGCCGCCTGTTGCGATGTGCTGGCCCGGACGGACTTGCACGATGGCGTGGGCACGATCGCCGTGCCGACCTTGATCATCGCGGGCGAGCACGATCCCGTGACCACCATCGACGACGGGCGCTGGCTGCAGCAGCAGATCGCGGGAGCCCGTCTGGCAAGCCTGCCCGCTTCGCATATCTCGAACATCGAGGCGGCGGACATGTTTACGGCGCAGTTGCGGACTTTTTTATTGTGAGGCTTGCTGTACCGTATCGGTACGGCGGGAATGCGGCTTTCTCTTGAGCACCGCCGCCGGCAAGACTGGCATGCGGCATGCGGCAGGGGAAGCTTTCTTGAAAAATAATAATAAGAAAAGCAGACTTGGAGTAGACGGATGGAAAACAGATTGATCATTATCGCTGCGGTCACGGTGGGCTATTTCGCCCTCATGTCGTACATTACCTATAGCGTGCGCAAGCATGCCAACAGCGCCGAGGGCATGACGGCGGGCGGGCGCAATTATCCCGCCTTCCTGATCGGCGCCTTGCTGCTGTCGGAATTCATCGGCAGTTCCGTCAGCATCGGCACGGCCCAGAAGGGCTATGAACTGGGCATTTCCGCCGCCTGGAATCTGGTGGCGCTGTCGCTGGGCTTTTTCCTGCTGGCCATCGTGCTGGTCAAAAAATACAAGGAAAGCGGGCAGTCGACGATTTCCGGCATCCTCGCGCAAACCTACGGCGAGCCCGTGCGCTATGCGGCGTCCATCCTCACCATCGTCGCGCTGAGCATCGTTGCCGTTGCCCTGTATGCGAGCGGCGGCGCCGTGCTGGCGGCGGTGCTGCACATCAACAAGACGGTCGCCATCTTGCTGGTCGGCGCCATCACCGTGATCTATGTCAGCCTGGGCGGCATGCGCTCTGTCGTGTACACGAATTTCGCCCACTCCATCGTCAAATACCTGGGCGTGATCCTGGCGCTCGCGTATGCGCTGGAAGCAACGGGCGGCATCGGCGCGCTGCAGGCGCAGTTGCCGGCCAAGATGTTCAACTGGGTCGAGATCGGCTGGGGCCAGATCATCGCCTGGATGATCGGCGGCATCGGTTCCATCTTCGCCACGCAATACGTGATCCAGGCCCTGGTCAGCACGGACAACCCGGCCGTAGCCAAGCGCGCCTGCTATTACGTGTCGTCGCTGATGATCCCGTTCGGCCTGATGGCGGCCCTGATCGGCATGTGCAGCGCCGTGCTGTACCCGGGCATGAAGTCGATCGACGCGTTTCCCACGATGATCGCCCACATGCCGGCGTTTTCCGCCAGCATCATGATCGTGGGCCTGGCCGGCGCCCTGTTTGGCGGCATTTCCGCCACCACCCTGGCATCGGCCACCCTGGCCATGAAGGATTTTTATGATCCCTGGTACAACAAGGCGAAGAACGACGCGAAATCGCTGATGTTCCTGCGCATCGCCATCGTCGTGGCCGGCCTGCTGCCGCTGGTGCTGGCGCTGTATGCGGAAAAGCTGCTGATGATTGCCTTCCTCGGCAAGGCCCTGCGCGCCACGCTCGCCGTGCTGGTGCTGATGGCCTTCTATGCGCCGAAATTCGGCACACCGCGCGGCGCCTTTGTCGGCGTGATCGTCTCGGTGATCGCCACCATCGGCTGGTTCCTGGCGGGCAATCCGTATGGCGTGGACAGTTCCTACCTGGCGCTGGCTGGTCCGTTGCTGACCATGGGCATCAGCCATTTGTTCAAGCCGGCGCATGCGTTGGCAAAGCCGACATCGTCGTCGCGGCTGTAGCTTGCCCCAACCCTCAGACCAGTCCCGTCATGTAATAGATGGCAATGACGAGGAACACGGCCACCGTCTTGATGACGGTGATGCCGAAAATGTCGCGGTAGGACTGGCGGTGCGTGAGGCCCGTGACGGCCAGCAGGGTGATCACGGCGCCATTGTGCGGCAAGGTATCCATGCCGCCGCTGGCCATGGCCACGACGCGGTGCATGACTTCGAGCGGAATGTGCGCCTGCTGCGCGGCCTGGATAAAACTGTCCGACATGGCAGCCAGCGCGATACTCATGCCACCCGAGGCCGAGCCCGTGATGCCGGCCAGGGTCGTCACGGACACGGCCGCGTTGACGAGCGGATCGGGCACGCTGCGCAAGGTGTTGCTGACGGCAAGAAAACCGGGCAGGGCCGCGATGACGCCGCCAAAACCGTATTCGGACGCCGTATTCATGGCTGCCAGCAAGGCGCCGCCCACGGCCGCCTTGGTGCCTTCGGCAAACGCGGCGCGGATGCGCCCGAAGGCCGTCGCGCAGACGAGCAAAATTCCCAGCAACAAGGCGCCTTCCACGGCCCAGATACCGGTCACTGCGCCGATCGACGTCGACACGGGCGCATGCAAGCCCGGCAGGGCCTCGGCGGTGAGCACGTAGCTATCGCCGTACCATTGGGGAATCAGTTTGGTCAGCGCAAAGTTGGCCACGCCCACCAGCACCAGAGGCGCCACCGACAGCAGCGGATGGGGCAAGCCGCCCACGCCGGCCGTGGCCTTGTCGGCCTCGGCCCCATAACCTTCGCCCGTCGCCATGACGGAACGGCGGCGCCACTCAAGAAAAGCCAGTCCCATGATCACCGTCAGTACGGCGCCGATGGTGCCCAGCCACGGCGCGGCCCAGCCGGTGGTGTTGAAGAAAGTGGTGGGGATGATGTTCTGGATCTGCGGCGTGCCCGGTAACGTATCCATGGTGAAGGAAAACGCGCCCAGGGCAATGGCCCCCGGCATCAGCCGCTTGGGGATATTGCTCTGGCGGTACAGCTCGGCCGCAAACGGATAAACGGCAAACACCACGACGAACAGCGACACGCCGCCGTACGTCAGCGCTGCGCACACGGCAACGATGACGGCATTCGCGCGAGAGCTGCCGATATAGCGAATGGCCGCCACGACGATGGACTGGGAAAAACCGGACAGCTCAATTAGTTTACCGAACACGGCGCCGAGCAAAAAGACGGGGAAATACAGCTTGATAAAGCCCACCATCTTTTCCATGAAGATGCCGCTGAAGACGGCCGGCACGGCCGACGGATCGGTCAGCAGCACGGCACCGAGCGCAGCGACGGGCGCAAACAGGATCACGCTGTAGCCGCGGTAGGCGGCCAGCATGAGGAAGGCCAGTGCGGCCAGAACTATCAGGAAAGACATCGGTCAGGCCCTTGCGCGAGAAGTGGTCAAGATATTAATAATGCAGTTAATATCATACTTCCCGGCAAGCCGCCAACGCGCAGGTCAAGGTGCAGGCAGTTCAAGCCGGCGCGCGAGGGAAAAGGCTGGTCGGGGTGAGAGGATTCGAACCTCCGGCCTCTGCGTCCCGAATAATGGGCGCTTATTTCGAGAGTCAGTACCTATACGGTTTTTGGTTTATTTTTTTGGAAAGTATTATACTTAGTACTGCATTGCAGAAAAATGGAAAAACGAAGAAAATCATGTGCGCAGTGTATTTTTATTGCCCATTTGGTTTTTTTAGTGAGATTTGTAAACCAACTGGCTCTTAATCACTGCGCACGACCATCTGGAGCTACTGCACTTCGGCGAACACGTGGAATTGCCACGACCCGACCATCGCGACCCTCACGTGATGTTGTGCCCTTTGGAGCGAATACGAAGCGCCTGTCGCTTCCCTCGCGGGAAGTCTTAGCGTGTTGTACGATTGCTAGAACACTCCTGGCCTTACCTTGTCTCGATGTTCCGCCAAGCGGTATGGCGATTAGACGACCATCGCGGCCTTCACGTGACGTGCGCTAGTCTGGAATTTTTGCCTTCCTGCCATCTCGACCAGTTCGAAGGTGCGCAGTCATCTTAGATGTTTCGGACGGGTTTTGTCTGGAAATTACAGAAGGCTGATCAATAACCTTGCTGCTTCACTTAGCTAAGGTAACATGTTGCGCTCCCCCCACGCGGGAACTATGCTGCGTGTCCTTATTTCTCCTTAGAAAGGTCTACCTCATGAGGCTGAACTTTGTTGAAACGCTCAGGCAGGAGCGTAATTCTTTACCCAATCCGACCGGCTACGGCTTCGACCGAGATGTTTGGCACCAAGCTTATCTGGCGCAACGTGATGGTAGCCCCACAGATCATCACGTCTATCTACTAGGACTAGTGCTCGCTCATCAGACTGAGCGTGTACATGGGAGTGTTGATCATCTTGCATCAAACCTTCACTTTCGGACACTCGATGAACTGCCCCAATTTTTCTCCACGCGGATCAACGAAGTTCAGCTCAGGGTATTCAACAGTTTTAAAAAGGCGCTGGAAGGGGTGGAGGTAATTTCCAGGGAACGAATGAATGAAATGCGGTGCTTTACCGATGCAGCAGGTAACTCTCACTCTTTGCAGGTGCCCTTGGAAGCAATTGTAGACGCCATCGGTAGTGCATTGAAATTGCTAGGGCGTACTGGTGGGCTGGGAAAGTTGGAGACCGAACAGCAAGAAGGTATTGCCCTCGACGATGCACTGAACCGGCTTATGGCCCTCGCCCAGCACAGTTTGTCGATCCAGAGGGTCTGGAACTCGGTGGTTTGGTGGGGAGCGGCTGTTGCGGTCGCGCCGGATGGCCAAAGCTATTTTGTCGATGAGTCTGGCAGAGATTTGGTAACGCGCGGTACAGTTGATCTTGCGCGGCGTCCAGCCCTGATGGCAAGAGCAATCGAAAGCTTCCGAGGCGCGAATCCGGATATTCCCGACAACAATGTTCTAGTACCATACGTACAACTGTATGACGGTCGTTTAACCGTGCGAGCTCTGCCTGCTTTTCTGGTGCCTGAAGACGAGCGTAAGTTATTGCTGGAAGCGCGTCGCTCGCACGGCATACTGCAAGATGCCACGCTCGGAAATTTTGTCCAAGAGATTCATCCTCAAGTGGGACTGCATATCAGCGAGATCATGGTCATTTGGGGGGAGTTGGCGACGATAGCAGGGCAGCTTCATGCGTTGGCACAGCCGCTAGATATGGTCAAGGATAAGAGCAACCTATCGACAATAGTCGTAAGTCGCTTTCCGCGAGATGAAATAATCGGGGCAATTAAAGGGTGTGTGGTGCTATCTTCAGATAAGGTAAAGCAGTGTATTGACTTCCTCTGCTTTACTCCTTCCAAAGGCGCTACGTTGTGGGACAAGCCGTTGCTGTCAGCAGGGGATGATGTGATGTTGCTTTGGTGGCCACTGCAAGGAGCGCATCATGCGCGTTTGTTGGGCGCCTGGGCCAAAAGTCATAAAAAACTTGCTATTGCCTTTGATAGCAAAGGGCCCACTAACGAAGCGATATTGGCAGAGGCGATACGTAGCGCGATCAGAAAAAGTTCGTATCAGAGTCACATGCGTTTCGTAGGAGCAGCCTTACACCCGCGTCACAAGTCGGACGAAGATATCGATTTACTGATCGTAATCGATGATACGGCGTTTGTTATCGAAACAGCTTCCATTCCCTCACCAGCTGAGGCGTACGAATTTTATGAGACCGAAATACGGTTAGATAAAAAAGCTGGGCAATGTCGTAAACAATGTGCCGCGCTAAAGCACGATCTAAACCAAATTTCCGAATGGGCTAGTGATGATGGTCTGCGCGGAAAAGTAACTAGGGTCTTTGGTCTAGTTATCACTAATTCTTACTTGCGCGATGGTATGTACAGCGACGATATTTGCTACTGCCACTGGGATACGCTAATTAATGTTATTTCTGGCGGAATGTATTTTGGACTGACGCACGGAATTGAAGAGTTCACTTTGAAGGCCCCGATCCAAATAGGTCCGCATGGCTCCGTGGCGGATGGTGTAATTGCCGCTCTACGCAAGTCACCCAAGGCAGAGTTTTTTTCACGATGTGTAGTCCCGGTCGAATATCGGGTGAAGGGATTCGACGACACGGACGTTGAAGGTTACTATCGCGCATTGGAAATGGACTTTCCTCCTCAGGAAATGCTCGAAAAACGCTTGCGGGAGTGCAGTTTTGCGGCAACTCTGGAGGAGGTAGACAATCCGGAGTTTGACTGACTCAGGCTCTTTCACAGCCTAAAGTTACTTGGAGCAAGTAGTGGCAACTTGCTAGTGACATTGCCGGCACGCTGCTTTAGTGTCGGTCAAACCGACAACGATGGGAAAACGTCGGGCATGAAATGATATTTTGCATGCTAACGCTTCGGCTGCAGTCGAACTCGGCCATCAGCTCCCTCGAGGAGGTACCTAAAAAGAATTTTAGTCGGGGTGAGAGGATTCGAACCTCCGGCCTCTGCGTCCCGAACGCAGCGCTCTACCAGGCTGAGCCACACCCCGCTTTTCTTTATTACAGCAGATGGCGGGGCGGGTTTCAAGCGGCTGTATCAAGGCTGTTTGCTGCAAGCCTGCTTATTTCTTTTCCTGCTGGGCCTTCTTGATTTCCGCTTCGCTCACTTTTTTCGCTGGCGCATTCGTCGCGGGCGAAGTCGGGGCCTTGCGGGTGGCGTTCGCTTGCGCCATGACGGCGGCGCAGTCCGTGTCGGGGGCTTTGTCGACGTTGACCAGCGGCAGCAGGGCGGCCAGCGGCGTGACGACGGTGGCCAGAGCCACGGCGGCGCCCGCTTTCAGGGCCAGCGGGCCTTTTTGCGGGCCCACGTCCGGGTTCTTGAACGTGCCTTTGGCGTACAGCGGCGTGCGCAGGGTGATGATGCGGGCGCCCTTGGTACGCGGGCGCACGTCGAGGTCCAGGGTTTCGGTGGCCAGGTTGACGTTGCCCGTGACATTCACGACGGCCGTGTCCGTATCGAGCACGAAGCGGCGCACGTCGGCCTGGCCATTCGTGACGGCGAAGTCGCTGGCCAGGCAGTTCAGGTGGACTTGCTTGTCGCCAAAGATTTTCACGAAGACGGCGTTGGCCAGGTTCAGGCCCGCCAGTTCCAGCATGAACTGGCTGACGGAGCCTTCGCTGACGGTGGCTGCCAGCTCGCCATTCGCGCTGGCCAGCATGGCCGAGACGGAATTGCCGTGGCCCGTCAGCGCCGCGTCGCCATACACTTCACCGAAGCTCGCTTGCATCGATTGCAGCTTGGGGAACAGCTCGCGTATCTTGAGGTGGCGCGCCGCCACCTTGGCTTGCGCGGCAATGGTCTTTTGACGGCCGTCGAGCGTGATGTTCGAGGTGATGTTGCCGCCGGCCATGCCGAAATTGAGCGGCGTCAAACTCAGCACCTTGTCTTTCATGCGGATGTTGGCGACGATATCGTTGAGCGGGATATCGTGCGTGCGTACCAGTTTCTTGCCCGTGAACTTCACATCGGCGTCGAGCGCATCCCATTTGGCCGTATTGAACTGTTCCACTGGCAAGGCTTTATTCCCGGGTTGCACGGGCGCCTTGCCGCGCGCCTGTTTGCGCGCATTGCTGTCGGCACCGATGGTGGGGCCCAGGTCTTCCAGGCGCAGCTGCTGCGACGCCACTTCGCCGCGCAGCAGGGGCCGGGGCTGGCGTGGCAGATATTGCAGGGTGCCGGCCAGGTCGCTCTCGCCCACCGTGCCTTTGAAATTCTGGTAGGTCCAGTTCCAGCTGGCACCGTCCTTCTTGCCCAGCAGGCGACCCTTGGTCGCGTAGTCCGGCGTTTCCGGCAGCAGCACGCCCGTCAGCGGGTACAGGTCCGCCATGCTGGCGCCAGCGAGGCTCAGCTGCAAATCGATGCCGGACAGCGAGCGCGGGTCCGTCAGCGTGCCATCGATGCTGGCCTTGTTCTTGCCCAGCACGGCATGCGCCTGTACGGGATACACGGTGTTGTTGTCGGTCAATGACAGCACGGCGCCCGCCTTGCCGCCGCCTGTCACGGGCGCCTTGCGGTAGCTGCCGCCCAGGGTGAATGCGATGCCGTATTTCTGTACGGGCGCGCTGCCTGGCGCATCGCCGGGCGTGGCGTCGGGCGCCGTCGAGCTGACCTTGGCGTGCACGTCGAGGGCGATACCTTCGTCCAGATAGCGGATGACGCCGTCACCGAAGGCCATGCGCTGGATTTCCACGTCCCATGCCGAAGGACCGTTGTCTTTCAAGGTCCAGCTGTTGCTGCCATCGGCGCGCCGCTGCAGGGCAATATTGGGCGCCTGGAGCGCCAGGTCCGTCAGCACCACGCGATGCTGCAACAGGGGCAAGGGATGGATGGCCACGTCGATACGTTTCGCGCTGGCCAGTTGCGGGCCGGCCGTCGCCCAGTCCGGGTTGCTCATGCGCACGTCCTGCGCGCTGATGACGGGGCGCGGCACATAGCGGCGCCAGCCCGGCTCCGTCTTCAGCCCCTGCTGCCATTTCACCTGCAGGTCGCCGCCGATGACGAAGCTGCGGCCCGTGCTTTCCGACACCTTTTCGTTGATGTAGGGGCGGGCGCGGTTCCAGTCGAAGGTCAGCACGAAGATGACGACGATGGTGATCAGGGCGAGCAGGGCGGCCAGGCTCCAGCCGAGGATTTTGAGCGGGGTTGAGCGTGTCATGAGGATGCCAATCGCAGTGATTTTTTCATCAAGGTAGACCGATAGGCCATAACAGTCGGTGCGCTGGGTTACGTAAGACACCTCGCTTGAAATGATTCAATAATTCGACTATTATTGAAATATGGAAAATGAAAACTCAATCGCGGCGCAAGCCGAGCCACTGACGAGCACGGCCGCCATCGCGGCCCTGGCCGCGCTGGCGCAGGAATCGCGGCTGGCCGTGTTCCGCCTGCTGGTGCAAGCGGGGCCGGAAGGCATGGCCGCGACGAAAATCGCCGAAGCGCTGGCGATCGCGCCATCGTCGCTGTCGTTTCACCTGAAAGAACTGGCGCATGCCAATCTGGTGACGGCGAGCAAGGCGGGCCGCTCCATCATCTACGCCGCCAACTATGCGGGCATGAACGGCTTGCTGGCCTTTTTGACCGAGAACTGCTGTGCTGGCGCGCCTTGCTGCGTCAACGAACCCACTAACTGAAGGACATCACGACATGACGATCACGATTTATCACAACACGGCGTGCGGCACGTCGCGCAATACCCTGGCCCTGATCCGCAACACGGGCGTCGAGCCCGTCATCATCGATTACGTCAAGCATCCGCCGACGCGCGAGGAGCTGGTCGACCTGATCAAGCGCGCGGGCCTGTCCGTGCGCGCCGTCATGCGCGACAAGGGCGCCCTGTACGACGAGCTGGGCCTGGCCAATCCCGAGCTGAGCGATGCTGCCCTGCTGGACGCCATGCAAGCCCATCCTATTTTGATCAACCGTCCCATCGTCGTCACGGAACTGGGCGTGCGCCTGTGCCGGCCGTCGGAAAAGGTGCTGGAGATCCTGCCGCTGCCGCAGCAAGGGGCGTTTGCCAAGGAAGATGGCCAGGCCGTGGTCGGCGCCGATGGCAAGCCGGTGAAATAGGCGGGCATGAAAAAAACGGCGCCATTGGCGCCGTTTTGTATTATGGAGAGTAAAACGCGATCAGTGATTGCGGTCCACGGCAAACGAGCACAGTTGCAGCATCGATTGCTTGTAGACGCTGTCCGGCCAGCCAGCGATGGCGTCGGCGGCGCGCTGGCCGGCGATTTCCGCCTGCTTGCGCGTGTAGTCGAGGGCGCCACTGCTGGTGATGGCCGTCAGGACGGTGTCGAAATGCTGTTCGTCGCCTTGCTCGATGCAGCTGCGCACCAGTTCGCGCTGTTCCGGCGTACCGTTTTCCATCAGCCAGATCAGCGGCATGGTCGGTTTGCCTTCGCGCAAGTCGTCACCCACGTTCTTGCCGATTTCGGCGGCGTCGCCTGCATAGTCGAGCACGTCGTCGATCAGCTGGAACGCCGTACCCAGCGAGCGGCCGTATTCGGCTGCCGCTTCGATATCGTCTTCGCTGGCACCGGCGATCAGGGCGCCCAGTTGCGCCGACGCTTCGAACAGCTTGGCCGTCTTCGAGCGGATGACGTTCAAATAGCTTTCTTGCGTCACGTCCGGATCGTGCATGTTCAGCAATTGCAGCACTTCGCCTTCGGCGATCACGTTGGTGGCGTCCGAGAGGATTTGCATGACGCGCATATTATTGAGCGACACCATCAGCTGGAACGAGCGCGAGTGCAGGAAGTCGCCCACCAGCACCGACGCGGCATTGCCGAACAGGGCATTGGCCGTCTGGCGTCCGCGGCGCATCGACGATTCGTCGACGACGTCATCGTGCAGCAGGGTGGCCGTGTGGATGAATTCGACCACGGCGGCCAGTTCATGGTGCGCCGTGCCGCGATAGGCGTGGGCATTGGCCACCAGCAAAATCAGCACGGGACGGATGCGTTTGCCGCCTGCGCTGATGATGTATTCAGCGATCTGGTTGATCAGAATCACATCGGAGTGCAACTTTTGGCGGATCACCGTATTGACTGCATCCATATCGGCGGCAATCGTTTGCACGATGGTGTTTTGGTTAACGTGTTTGTTAGCGTCAGACAAGGCGAACCTGCATTAGATTGTGGGTGCCGCGATTATACGACAAGGCTTGCGCGTGCGTGACGTTTGCCTATGACTGTAGGGCAATTGATTGATCTTGTTGGCACTGGCGCGCGTTTTGCTGTCCGCCTGGCGCAAGCCTGACATGACGGCCGGGTTGTCGACATACCACGATCATCGGCCTTTGTGAATAGTTTTTGACGCAATTTCTCAGTCCGTGTATAATCGCTGGTTCCCCCTGTTGTGTACGGCTTGCTTTGCACGGCAATGGGACAAATTCTTTCAACATTTGATGAGGTTTCAAATCATGTACGCGGTCATAAAAACCGGTGGCAAACAATACAAAGTTGTCGCTGGCGAAAAACTTAAAGTAGAACAGATACCGGCAGACATTGGTTCCGAAATCACCATCGATCAAGTTCTCGCAGTAGGCGCGGGCGACAGCATCAAGTTTGGTGCTCCATTGGTCGAAGGTGCAACGGTACTGGTTACGGTTGTGGCGCATGGTCGCCATGATAAGGTCAAAATTTTCAAGATGCGTCGTCGTAAGCACTACCAAAAGCATCAAGGCCATCGCCAGAATTTTACCGAAATCCAAATCGTTTCGATCAACGGCTAATCGCCGCTGTTTGAATTAATCAGCTATCAAGGAGTCTTAAATGGCACATAAAAAAGGCGGCGGCACAACGCGAAACGGCCGTGATTCAGAATCAAAACGTCTGGGCGTTAAAGTCTACGGCGGCCAAGCTATCAATGCTGGCGGCATCATCATTCGTCAACGCGGCACCCCAGTGCGCGCCGGCGAAGGCGTAGGCATGGGCAAGGACCACACGTTGTTCGCGCTGATCGCGGGCAAAGTGAAGTTCGTTGTCAAAGGTGCTGGCTCGAAGCAATTCGTGACCGTTGTACCTAACGCAGCAGTACCAGCGTAATTCATCGCGGAGCGCCAGTTCGCTCCGCAATGATCGCATGATGTAAGGCGCAAGCCTTCAATCGAAAGGCTCTGCCCAAGGTAGAGCCTTTTTAGTTTTATGGCGGCAAAATTATGAAGTTTATCGACGAAGCAAAAATCGAAGTCATCGCGGGCGATGGCGGCAACGGCTGCGCCTCTTTCTGCCGTGAAAAATTCCGGCCTTTCGGCGGTCCCGATGGCGGCGATGGCGGCAAGGGCGGCACCATTTGGGCAGTCGCCGACCGCAATATCAACACGCTCGTCGATTTCCGCTTCTCCAAAATGCACAAGGCTCGCAATGGCGAGCCTGGCCGTGGCGCAGATTGCTATGGCAAGGGCGCCGATGACATCCACCTGCGCATGCCGGTCGGCACCTTGATCATCGACAACGCGAGCGGCGAAATCCTGGCTGACCTGACCGAGCACGGCCAGACCGAAATGCTGGCCAAGGGCGGCGAAGGCGGCTGGGGCAATATCCACTTCAAGTCCTCGACCAACCGCGCACCACGCCAAAAAGGCGAGGGCAAGGAAGGCGAACGCCGCGAACTGCGCCTGGAATTGAAAGTGCTGGCTGACGTTGGCCTGCTGGGCATGCCGAACGCCGGCAAGTCGACCTTCATTTCGGCCGTCTCGAACGCGCGTCCGAAAATTGCCGATTACCCATTTACCACCCTGCACCCGAACTTGGGCGTGGTGCGCGTGTCGCACGAGAAGAGCTTTGTGATCGCCGATATTCCCGGCTTGATCGAAGGCGCTTCCGAAGGCGCCGGCCTGGGCCATCAATTCCTGCGTCACTTGCAGCGCACGGGTCTGCTGTTGCACATCGTCGACCTGGCGCCGTTTGAAACCAACGTCGATCCTGTCAAGGAAGCCAAGGCGCTGGTCAAGGAATTGAAGAAGTACGACGAGTCGCTGGTCGACAAGCCGCGCTGGCTGGTGTTGAACAAGCTCGACATGGTGCCGGAAGAAGAGCGCAAGAAGATCGTCAAGGACTTCCTCAAGCGTTTCGCCTGGAAAGGTCCCGTCTTCGAGATCTCCGCGCTGAACCATCAAGGTTGTCCGGAACTGGTGAATGCGATTTACCAGCATCTGGAAGAGAAGAAACACAGCGAAAGCCGTGCCGAAGAAACGCAGATGACCGAAGAAGCACGCGGTATCTCGTCGATCGACCCGGATGATCCGCGTTTCAAGATCCTCGACTAAGGCTTTATCCTGATGTCGGTACAAACGGTCGCTGCCGCGTCCGCGCGCAAGCAAGCGTGGCAGCGCCGTGTATTGCATCTGATCGCGTATGCTTACGGGCTGAGCGCGGTCGCCTGTCTGCTGTTCGCCGATGCAATGGCGGCCGGCATGGGCATCTTCCTCAATGGCGTCAATGGCTACAGCCAGTTCTACGCTACTCATGTCGGTGTCTGGGGCGCTACCGCGCTCCTGGCGCTGTTCGCGGCACGGCAGGGCGAACCGCCTGTCCTCGGCGATATCACTGCAATGTTGGTCCTGGCGCAGCCCGCCGGCCGTCTGTTCGCGGCCATCAGCTTCGGCTTGCCCCAGGGTTTTGTGTTGTTCATGTGCGCAATGGAGCTGACGGCGGGACTGGTCTTGCTGCTGCTGCGTCCTGCGCGCTGACGTCTATTAAGTGAAGAGCGCCGCCCCATGGATTCCGTGATTCAAAAAGCTACCCGCATCATCATCAAAGTCGGCTCCTCGCTGGTCACCAACGATGGCCGCGGGCTCGACCATGCCGCCATCGCGCGCTGGGCCGCGCAGATTTCCGGCTTGCGCGCCCTGGGCAAGGAAGTCGTGCTCGTGAGCTCCGGCGCGATCGCCGAAGGCATGCTACGCCTCGGTTTCGAGCAGCGCCCCACCGATATCCACGAATTGCAGGCGTGCGCCGCCGTTGGCCAGATGGGCCTGGCGCAAATCTATGAAAGCAGCTTCCGCGCCCACAGCCTCGGTACGGCGCAAGTGCTGCTCACGCATGCCGACCTGGCCGACCGCGAACGCTACCTCAATGCCCGCTCCACCCTGACGACCTTGCTGCGCCTGGGCGTGGTGCCGATCATTAATGAAAACGACACGGTCGTCACCGATGAAATCAAGTTCGGCGACAACGACACCCTGGGCGCCCTGGTCGCCAACCTGATCGAAGCCGATGCGCTCGTCATCCTGACGGACCAGCACGGCTTGTTCTCGGCCGATCCGCGCAAGGACCCGAACGCCTACCTGATCACGCAAGGCATCGCCGGCGACCCGGCCCTGGAAGCGATGGCCGGCGGCGCCGGCAGCAGCCTGGGACGCGGCGGCATGCTGACGAAAATCCTCGCCGCCAAGCGCGCCGCCAAGTCCGGCGCCCATACGATCATCGCCTGGGGCCGCGACAGCGACGTGCTCAGCCGTCTCGCCCAGGGCGAAGCGATCGGCACGGAGCTGCGGGCGCAAACGGGGCAATTGACGGCGCGCAAGCAGTGGATGGCCGATCATCTGCATACGGCTGGCGCCGTCGTGCTCGATGCGGGCGCCGTGCAAAAGCTGCGTCAGGAAGGCAAATCATTGTTGCCGATCGGCGTGACGGGCGTGAACGGCGAGTTCGGCCGCGGCGCCGTCATCACCTGCGTCGACGCGGACGGCGTGCCCGTGGCGCGCGGCCTGTCGAACTACACGAGCGGCGAAGCGCGCCGCATCATGCGCAAGCCGTCCACCGAGATCGAGTCCATCCTCGGCTACATGGAAGGCCATGAGCTGATTCACCGCGATAATATGGTCTTGCTGTAGGTCGGATTAGCGGAGCGTAATCCGACAACATTGTTGCCGCGTCCTGTCGGATTACGCGCTGCGCGCTAATCCGACCTACGACGTAATCACAGCGGCCCATTCGGGCCGTTTTTTTTTGACTACACCACAGCCGGCATCGGCGACTTGTCCTTGTAATCGCACAGGTCGGCGATCATGCAGTTCCAGCATTGCGGCTTGCGCGCCGTACACGTGTAGCGGCCGTGCAGGATGAGCCAATGGTGGGCGTCGTGCAGGAATTCTTTTGGTACGAACTTCAATAGCTTTTGCTCGACGATATCGACATTCTTGCCCGGCGCGATGCCGGTGCGGTTCGAGACGCGGAAGATGTGCGTGTCGACGGCCATCGTCGGTTCGCCAAACGCCGTGTTCATGACCACATTGGCCGTCTTGCGGCCCACGCCGGGCAAGGCTTCCAGCGAGGCGCGGTCGCGCGGCACTTCGCCGCCGTGCTGCTCGAGCAGGATCTGGCAGGTGGCGATGACGTTCTTCGCCTTGGTGCGGAACAGGCCGATGGTGCGGATGTAGCTGGCCAGCTCGTCAACGCCCAGCGCCAGTATCTTGGCCGGCGTATTGGCGACCGGATACAGCAAACGGGTCGCCTTGTTGACGGACACGTCCGTTGCTTGCGCCGACAGCAGCACGGCGATCAGCAACTCGAACGGCGTCGTGTATTCGAGTTCCGTTTTCGGGGATGGATTGGCGGCGCGGAAGCGCGTAAAGATTTCCAGGCGTTTGGCGGCGTTCATGCGTCTTTTTTCGGCGTGTTGGGGGCTGGCGGGGCGGTGTCCGTGCTGGCGGCAGCGGCCTTGGCGCGCGCGCGCTCCATGGCGGCGGCGATGATGGCGCGCTTGCGCTCCTTTTCTGCTTGTTCATCTGGCGTGACGGGCACTTCCTGTGTCACTTCCTGCATCTTGGCGACGGCCTTGGCGGCCAGGCGCGCGTCGTTGGCCTCGGCTTCGCGGCGCAGGCGCTGCGTGCGGAAATCGTGGCGCGCGCGCGCGTCATCGGCCTCTGCCTGGCTCCAGGCATCCCAGCCCGTGGCGTCGCCGCTGACCGGGTACATGACGATGCAGTCGACGGGGCAGGGTGCCACGCACAGGTCGCAGCCCGTGCATAGGTCCGTGACCACCGTATGCATCTGCTTGGCGGCGCCGACGATGGCGTCCACGGGACAGGCCTGGATGCACAGGGTACAGCCGATACACAGCGATTCGTCGATATAGGCGACAGATCGCGGACGTTCGAGGCCGTTGACGGGATTGAGCGGGATGACTTTTTTGCCCAGCAAACCGGCCAGGCGCGCGATGCCTTGCGCGCCGCCCGGTGGGCACTGGTTGATGTCGGCGCTGCCGGCGGCTATCGCTTCCGCATACGGGCGGCAGCCGTTGTAGCCGCATTTGGTGCATTGCGTTTGCGGCAGCAAGTCTTCGATCTGGTCGGCAAGTGAGGGAGAGGCGGGATGCGGCACGGTCATCTTCGATACGGTAAAACGCCATTATCGGCCATCCGGGGCGCGCACAAGTAAAAACCTGTTTCGCAAGAGGGGATAAGGTGTGTCATGGCGGGCTGTTGCAGGCGCGCCGCAATCGTATTTTATTTCCCTTGGGAATGTCAAAGTGCAAATAAACAACTTTGCAATTTCTTTTTTTTGTGGGAGCATGATTTTATCAAGTTAGTTATCAAAAGCCGACCGCCAGTCCTGTTGCCGCGCCTGCATTGCAATGCGCGCCAGGCCATAGGAGCCAAACATGCGTTTCCTCCGGACAGTTGGTTTGCCCTTCTGTTTGCTCATGCACTCTACACTTGCCCTTGCGTACGGGCAGGCGGCCTCGCCCATGGCGGCGCCGGGCGCTGCCAGCTCGCGCATCGTCCGCTTCGCGGCGGAAGACTGGCCGCCCTTCATTACCCGCAGCCTGCCTGCCGACGGCATGTCGGGCGCCATGGTCAGCGCCGTCTTCGAGCGCCTCGGCTATGCAGTCAAGTATGAATATTTCCCCTGGAAGCGCGCCATGCAGTTTGGCCTGGCCAGCCCCCGCTACGCCGGGCTGCTGGCCGTCTGGCGCACGCCGGAACGGGAAAAGCTCTGCCACTTTTCTGTGCCGGTTGGCAATACGCAGGGCGTGCTGGCCTATTTGAAGGAAGATGGCGCGCCCGGCGCCACACTGGCCGATCTGGGCAAGCTGCGCATCGGCACCGTGGCCGGTTATGCGAATGGGGAGCAGTTCGATGGCATGGTGGCGCGCGGCGAACTGAAGACGGAAGAGGGCTTGAACGACGCGACGAATCTGAAGAAGCTGTTGATCAAGCGTTACCGCGTGATCGTCATCGAGCGCCATGTCCTGCAGCACTTGCTGATGGGGCGCAACTTCAGCAAGGCCGAACGGGAACGCATCGCCATCATCGATACCGTCTTCAAGGAGCGCCCCGTCTACGTGTGCTTCCAGCGCGATGCCGAAGGTGCTGCGCGGCAAAAGCGCTTCAACGAGGCGGCGCGCGATATCGACACGGCCCGGCTGGAACGCGATTACTGGAAGCGGCTCGATCAGAGCCTGGCCACGGCCCCATCCTCCCCTTGACGTGTGGCGCCGCTGTTGTACGTGCCTAAAAGAAAACGCCACGCCAGTGTGAACTGGCGTGGCGTTTTGATGGAGATGCCGTGTATCAGCCGTGTTTCTGAATGAATTCGCCGATTTTCGGGCAAATGATTTCGCGCCAGCGGCGGCCCGAGAAGATGCCGTAGTGGCCGCATTTCGGCGCCACGAAGTCTTGTTGCATCTCGGCAGGAATGCCGGAGCATAAATCATGCGCCGCCTGCGTCTGGCCGGCGCCGGAAATGTCGTCCAGTTCGCCTTCTACCGTGAACAGCGCCACGTTCGTGATGTCTTGCGGACGCACCAGCTGGCCGCCCACTTTCCACGTGCCCATCGGCAGGCTGAATTCCTGGAAAACCGTTTTAATCGTTTCCAGGTAGTACTCGGCCGGCATGTCCAGCACGGCGTTGTACTCGTTGTAGAACTGGCGATGGCCTTCCGCCGGCTCATCGTCGCCCGTCACCAGGTGCATGTAGAACTCGCGGTGGCTTTGCGCGTGGCGGCCCGGGTTCATGGCGATGAAACCGGCGTGCTGCAGGAAGCCCGGATACACCTTGCGGCCAAAGCCCGGGTAGTTCGGCGGCACCGCGTAGATCACGGTGTTTTCAAACCACGAGAATTTCTTTTCCGTCGCCAGGTTGTTCACTTGCGTGGGCGAGCGGCGCGGATCGATCGGGCCGCCCATCATCGTCATGGTTTTCGGCATGTGCGGATCTTTTGCCGTCGCCATCAGCGAGATGGCTGCCAGCACGGGCACGGTCGGTTGACAGACGGAAATCACGTGCAAGTCAGGCGCCAGCAGGCGGATGAATTCCTGCACATAATAAATGTAGTCGTCCAGGTGGAACGGGCCTTCCGTCAGCGGTACCATGCGCGCGTCCGTCCAGTCGGTGATGTAGACATCGTGCTCGGCCAGCAAGCCGCGCACGGTGTCGCGCAGCAGGGTCGAGTGGTGACCGGACAGGGGGGCAACCAGCAAAACTTTGGGCTGTTGCAAGCCAGTGGTTTCTTTTTTGAAGTGAATCAGGCGGCAAAACGGTTTTGTCACGACAACGTGTTCGCGGATGTCGACGCTCTCGCCTTGGACGAGAACGGATTGGATATCGAATTGCGGTTTTTCGTAGTCTTTGCCAAGGCGGTACATCAGCTCGTAGCCGGCTGCGATGCGTTGCGAAAACGGAGTGTGGGCCAGTGGAGAAACCGGGTTGGTAAATAACTTGGAGGACATGTCTGCCCATTGCATCACCGGAGTGAGGAAAGAGCGTTGCAGTTCGTGCAGTTGGTAAAGCATATAGAGTCCTTGTTTGATTCCAAGCGCCAATATCGGCTCAAATATCATAATCCAATTTTACGATATTTGTTGAGGACAAAATGTGCTTTACCGCGCATAGATCCACAGTTTGCGCATAGTTGTGACAGCGCGCCACACTTGCATGGATAGACCTGCAACCATGCTTTAAAAGCAAAAAAAGCAGCGTTTCCGCTGCTTTTTGTCTGTTTTTTTGCCGCTACGCCCCTGCGGGGAAGAGCCTTCCCCGCAAGAATTGCCGCCGCAGCTGCCGTGCGCTTAGCGCACCAGCATGTCGAGCTTGTCCTTGACGTCCTTGTATTGCTCGGCTTCCGGCAAGGCAGCCTTCGTCTTGGTGATCGAAGGCCAGTTACGCGCCAGATCGACGTTGATCTTGATGAAGGCTTGCTGGTCGCCCGGCACGTCTTCTTCCGCGAAAATCGCGTTCACCGGGCACTCTGCCACGCAGACGGCGCAGTCAATACATTCGTCCGGATCGATTGCCAGGAAGTTTGGGCCTTCCCGGAAACAATCTACCGGGCAGACATCGACGCAGTCGGTATAGCGACAGGCGATGCAGGATTCGGTGACAACGTGGGTCATAACAGTCCTATCAATTTGGGGGAGGTGCTGTAGCGCCTGCAGGAACCTCGGCGGCGCGTACTAAAGCAAAGCATTGTATTTTAAGGCAATTCGCTATTTCTCACAAATCCCGCTTATATACAATACATATAAGCAAATTCATTTTTTGGCAGTGGCGTTGCCGCGCAGAGCGGGCAATTCAGCGACTATCCGGGACGTTGCGATGAAGAACGCGGCAAGAAAGCGACAGTCGCCCGATGCGGCAGGGTGCAGGGCGGGCGGCGCGCTGGCTTGCCGTGTGGTGTTTTTGTTTTACCCAAATCAAGATCGGTAAAAATAAGTGCCAAATCGTGCCGAAACTATCAGGCGCTGGCGCGTATTTGCGTCAGCAATTGCTGCCAACGTGCATTTTCAGCACTGCCATCCTCGGCAAACGTGATGGTGCGCCGCGCGTTGGGCGCGTCGACGGTGATCTGCCAGTGGGGAATATCGGCGCCCACCTGTTCGCCCGCCGCCTGCGCGTGCGTGAAAAAGCCGCTGCTGGCCAGTGCCGCTTCCAGCCCGGGGCCAGCCGGATGGGCTTGCGTATCGATCTCGTACTGTTCACTCAGGCCGGCAAAGCCGCCGCTGCTGCGGGCTGAAATTTTCATGCTGCTCCTTGCTGTTGGGGTGGTGGTGGGACGCGCCACGGCCTGCCGCTGTTCCGGCAGGCCTGGATAGGGCGCGCTGGTGCGCTGCAGTGCTGTCTATTTGGGGCCGTAACTGCGGCACCAGGCGGCCAGCGCTTCGCGCTCCGCTTCGAGCAATTGATCCGACTCGCTGTATTCCGCATGGTTCATGGTACCGCAGCAGGCGCGCCTGTCTTGCACGGCGTCATCTTCGTCGACGACAGCGGGGGCAAATGTCATTTGCCCATCCTCCGTCATGGCATTGGCCTTGAGCACTTCGCGCACGGTAAAGCTGTTGCGGATGAAGTCCAGGTAGGCGCTGTTGCCATCGGTCTCGGCGATCGTCAGCATGTGGCCGGCCACGTCGGCATAGGTGGCGGCCTGGTCGGGCGATGCCACGAGGGCGCGCAGGACGAGGCTGCGCAGGTAGTCGCCGCAGCGGTGCAGCACGGCCGCGTCGTCTTCCAGCTGTGGCTGGCGTTCGTGGGCAAAGATGTCGGCCAGGATGTCGTAGATGGCGCCCGTAAACACTTGCGAGATGGCGTGCACTTCCGTGCCTGCCTCCGACAACTTGATGTCGTTGTCGGCATTGCGCAAGCCGTTCGGCCGGCCCAGGGCCAGGCCGAACTGCTCGGCCAGGTCAGCCAGAAACGTTTTATCGTGCAGGTCGGATTTCGTTTGCGCAATGACCGCTTCCACCTGGTCCAGCTGCGACAGGGCCAGGAAGATGGCGGTCAGGTCGCCGAACGATTCGTGCAAGCCGCCCGTCTGCGGCGGGTTGTTGCTGAGCAGCCAGTTGGGCTTGAGGCCATCGAGCACGGCGTGCCCTGTTTCATGCGAGACGATGTCGAGCGAGCGGCAGGTGTAGACGCGCTCGGTGGCGCCGCTGGGAATGAAATCGCCGAACTTGAGCGCCTTGTCGCTGCGGCTGTAATAGGCATTCATGACATTGGGCAAGCCGTGCGGGAACACGCGCAGCGGTGCCGTGTTGCTGGCGCTATTCCATTGCCAGGGCAGGGGCGGCGCCGTGTCGTTGCTGGCCAGCGCGCGCTGGTACATGGTCAATGTCATGCGCACGATGGCAAACGTGTGCACGGCATCGAACTGGTCGGTGTTGGGCGAAACGATGAAGTCGCCGAAGGCATTCGGACTGACCTGCGCGATGCCCGGTTCGCCGAACGTGACGCGCGCGTCGCGCGGGCCTTGCAGGATCAGACCGGGCAGGAAGGTCTTGCGCGTGCCCAGTTCGCTGACGGACGGGTCTTGCTTCCAGATCAGCACGCGCGAACCGACGGGCACGGCGGCCGCGTTGCGCACCGTGGCCTCGGTCAGGCGGGGCGGCCCCGGCTGCAGAGTCAGTTGCGCATTCTTGCGGTGCTGGCGGTACGGCGCCGAGGGGGTGGGGACATAGCCGACAGGCAGGGACACGCATTTGGTCAGTACGGCTTCGACCGGCACGATGACTTTCTGGTCCATGGTAGCTCTCCAAGACACGCGCAGCTGGAACTGGAATAGTCGTCCCGCTTCGGCGTATCCGGTTTGATACGGCGCAAGCGATGCGCGGGAAGGACGGGCTTTTTTAGCCGTCCGGCGCCAGCTTCGGCCGCGCCCGCCGCATGGCGGCTGGTATGATGCTGGCCGTATGGCACCCGTTTTTATAATAAAAGGATCGTTTGATGGCGGATATAAATATAGTTCAGCAACATAAGCTGACGGCAGCAAAGGCGCGCGAAGCGGCGCAGCAAGTGGCCGACAAGCTGGCCCAGGAATATGATTTGGCGTGCGCCTGGGATGGCGATGTGCTGCGCTTCGAGCGCAGCGGCGTTGATGGTTCGCTGACCCTGGAAAAAGAGCAGGCGCAACTGCAAATCAAGCTGGGCTTCATGCTCAGCGCCTTTGCTTCCACTATCGAAGGCAAGATTGCCGAGAAGATGCGCAAGGTGTTTACCGAGCCAGCTTGATGGCGTTTGCCCCGCTTGTCTGGCGCCAAGTTTGGTGGTAAAAATGGCGCTGCGGCGGAAGGCGAAAAGACGACGAAAACACGTCGCTTTTCGCCTTTTTTACGTCTGACTGTACGCTAGCGAACATTGCTAGCACATTTCTATTTGGAAAGCCATTGGACTTTGGCGGCTTTTTGCGTTATACTTGAGTCATATTTACAACAGCTACACCGCGTTTCACCTTCTGCTTCGCAGTACTCTCCACTCGCTCAGTGGTGAATAATTCTTCGGGTTTTACACCCGCATCCAGTTAAAAGTAGCTTGGTCGATTTTTTTTCGGTCAAATACATTTGGTGCCATGTATTTGCATGGCGCTAGCGTTGTTAAAAGTCCTGAACCACAGCCTCTTTTAGCACGCACACGGCACCCCGGCACCGGCTTTGGCCATCCGCTGGTCACACGCGTGTCACCCCCTGTTTCCTGTCGCTCCCGTGCGCTTTTTGCGCCGTGGCGTAGCCGACGCAACAGGGTTTGTTGATTCCCGCCGCAAGCTAGCAGGCTTGCTGGGTTTCATTCCATTCGTCAAATCGAGGGAGAACCACATCGTGGCAAAACAAATCATTATCGACCATGTGTTCAAAGTGTTCGGCGACAAGCCAGAAGAAGCACTTGAACTCGTTCATCAAGGCGCCAGCAAGCAGGACATCCTGGCCAAGACCGATTGCACCATCGGCGTTTTCGACGCCACCTTTACCATTGAAGCGGGCGAGATCTTCGTCATCATGGGCCTGTCCGGTTCGGGCAAGTCGACCCTGGTGCGCATGCTGAACCGCCTGATCGAGCCGACGGCCGGCCGCATCCTGATCGACGGCAACGACATCAACACCTTGCCGGATGCCCAGCTGCGTGCCCTGCGCCGCAAGGACATCAGCATGGTGTTCCAGTCGTTCGCGCTGCTGCCGCAAATTACCGTGCTCGACAACACTGCCTTCGGCATGGAACTGGCCGGCATGCCCAAGGCCGAGCGCCATGCGCTGGCCCAGCAAGCGCTGGAGCAAGTGGGCCTGGACGGCTACGGCGCCAGCTATCCCGACGAATTGTCGGGCGGCATGCAGCAGCGCGTGGGCCTGGCCCGTGCGCTGGCTTGCGATCCGTCGATCCTGCTGATGGATGAAGCGTTTTCCGCGCTCGATCCGATCATCCGTACGGAAATGCAATCGGAACTGCTGCGCCTGCAACAGATCAAGCGCCGCACCATCGTCTTCATTTCGCATGACCTCGATGAAGCCATGCGCATCGGCGACCGCGTCGCCATCATGAAAGATGGCCACGTGGTGCAAGTGGGCACGCCGGAAGAAATCCTGCGCAAACCGGCCAACGATTACGTGCGCAACTTCGTGCGCGGCGTCGATGCTGCGGCCGTGTTCAAGGCCAGCGATATTGCCCGCAAGAGCCAGATCGTCGTGTCCGAGTCGCCGAGCCGCGGCTCGCGCGCCGCGCTGTCGATGCTGGAAGAGCAGGATCGCGCGTTTGCCTACGTCGTCAATCCGCAGCGCAAGTTCCTCGGCGTCGTGTCGGCCGATTCGCTGCGCAGTGCGCTCGACGGCCATGTGGGCCCGCTGGGCCTGGCGCATGCCTATCTGCCTGACGTGCAGACCATCAATGCAGACGAGCCCGTCGCCGGCCTGTTCGGCCAGGTGGCGCAGCTGCCTTACGCCGTCCCAGTGGTGGCCGATGACGGCAGTTTCCGCGGCGCCATCAGCAAGACGACCTTGCTGAAGTTCCTCGACCGCGATACGCCAGCCATTGCCGAACAACAACAGAAAGGACAAGCATGAATCCAAGCACCGTTTCCACAGTAGAAGCTGTTGTTGAACAGCCGGCCGCTCAAATCAATCCCTGGGCGCTGACGCCGCCGGGCGACACGTCCTGGCTGGATGCGGCCGGACCGGCCGTACAGCCGGAACACGCGGCCTCCGGTTTTCACCTGACGCAGATTTTCGACGGCTCGCTGCCGCTGGAAAGCTGGATCAACCAGGGCCTGGGCTGGGTCGTCGCGCATTTCCGCCCATTCTTCCAGGCCGTGCGCGCGCCGATCGACAGCGTGCTGTCCGGCGTGGAAGGCGTGCTCCTGGCGGCCCCGTCGCTGACGGTCATCGCCATCATCGGCTTGCTGGCTTGGCAATTTACCAGCCGCACCTTGGCCATCGGCACCGTGCTGGCGCTGCTGGTCGTATCGATGCTGGGCATCTGGCCGGAAGCCATGACGACCTTGTCGCTGGTGCTCACCTCCTTGGCCTTCTGCCTGGCCATCGGTTTGCCGCTCGGTATTTTCCTGGCCAGCAGCGACCGCGCACAGAATATCCTGCGCCCTTTGCTCGATGCCATGCAGACGACGCCCGCCTTCGTCTACCTGGTGCCGGTGGTGATGCTGTTTGGTATCGGTAATGCGCCAGGCGTGATCGTGACGATCATCTTTGCCCTGCCGCCGCTCGTGCGTCTGACCAACCTCGGCATCCGGCAGGTGCGTCCCGACCTGATCGAAGCGGCCCGCGCCTATGGCGCCTCGCCGTGGCAGTTGCTGACCCGCGTGCAATTCCCGCTGGCCATGCCGTCCATCATGGCGGGTATCAACCAGTCGCTGATGCTGTCGCTGTCGATGGTCGTGATCGCCTCGATGATCGCCGTCGGTGGCCTGGGCCAGATGGTATTGCGCGGCATCGGCCGCCTGGACATGGGACTGGCAACCGTCGGTGGCCTCGGTATCGTGCTGCTGGCCATCACCCTGGACCGCTTGACGCAAGCGATGGGCCAGCCACGCCGTGGCGTGCGCCACTGGTACCAGACGGGTCCTGCCGGTTTCGTGCTGCGCCTGGTGCGCGGCAACATGGAGAAAAATAATGTTGCACAGCAAGCTACGCTGGCCAACGCACAATAAGAAAGGATTTACATGCATCAAATCGCACATTTCAAAGAGACGCAAAAATCGCAACGCAAGTTCCAGCTGTTTTCCGCCCTGGCGATCGCCGCCATGGCCCTGACCACGAGCCTGGCCATGGCGCAGACGCCGGCCGCGCACGCCGATGCGCTGCCCGGCAAGGGCATCAAGGTGCAGGCGCTGCAAAGCTCGATCGCGGAAGAAACCTTCCAGACCATGCTGGTCGACAAAGCCTTGGAAAAGCTCGGCTACGAAGTACAGCCGATCAAGGAAGTGGAGTATCCGACCGCGCATATCGCCATTGCCAACGGCGACGCCACCTTCATGGCCGTGCACTGGGACCCGATGCACAAGGATTTCTATAACAATGCGGGCGGCGACGCCAAGCTGTTGCGCACTGGCCAATACGCCGGTCCTGCCGCGCAAGGTTATCTGATCGACAAGGCGACGGCCGAAAAGTACAACATCACGAATATCGACCAGTTGCGCGACCCGAACCTGGCCAAGCTGTTCGATCACGACGGCGATGGCAAGGCCGACTTGACTGGCTGCAATCCCGGCTGGGGCTGCGAAGCGCTGATCGAGAACCACATGGATGCGTATAAATTGCGCGAAACGGTGACGCACGTGCAGGGCAGCTATGCGGCCCTGATCGCCGACACCATGGGGCGCTACAAGCGTGGCGAGCCGATTTTGTACTACACGTGGACGCCGTACTGGGTCAGCGGCGTGCTGGTGCCGGGCAAGGACGTGGTCTGGCTGAAAGTGCCATTCTCGGCCAATCCGGAGAAAGTAAACACGCGTCTGGACAATGGCAGCGACTACGGCTTTGCCGTCAACACGGCGCGCATTGTGTCGAACAAGGCCTGGGCCGAGAAAAACCCGGCCGCAGCCAAGCTGTTCGAAGTGATGCAACTGCCCGTGGCCGACATCAATGCGCAGAACGAGCGCATGCGCCGTGGCGAAAACACGCAAGCCGATATCGCGCGCCATACGGCTGGCTGGATCAAGTTCCACCAGCAAAAGTTTGACGGCTGGATCGCGCAAGCGCTGGCAGCGGCGAAAAAGTAAGTTCTAGCGCCGTTTCAACATGAAAAAGTGGCTACCGATTTGGTAGCCACTTTTGCGTTAACGGCCTGTTTTGGTGGTTTTTGGTGAGTTTTTAGCCGTTTTCGGCCAGTTTCAGGTGCAAAATGGGGAAAGGCTTGCCGAACGGGTCGCGTTTGGAGCGGCTTTCCCCGATAAAGCCCAGGTGGAGGTAAAAGCCATGCGCTTGCATGTTGTGTTCGTTGACATCGACGGCCGTGGCGCCCAGGGCCGCGATGGCGTGCCGCACGAGCGCGCGGCCGGCGCCGCTGCCGCGCTGGTCGGGATGTACGAACAGCATCTCGATCTTGGTGTGCTCGACGCACAGGAAGGCATAGGCGACGCCGTCATCGGCGCGCAGCACGTGCAGCAGGCGTTCGGCCGTCACTCTGGCCAGCTCTTCGCGGACGAAGGGTATCAGGAAGGCGATATCGCTATCGGTGAGGAAATCGTGGGTGGCGCGTACGGACAGGTGCCAGACATCGAACAAGCGGGGCAGGTCGGCGGCATGGGCCAGGGAAACCAGGGAATTCGGTGATGGTGTCATGCAGAAATTATACTGCCCCGGCTGGCGCCGGGGCAGGGAGGGACGATCAGTCCTTCAAGTCTTCGATCAGGTCGATGTATTGTTGCTGCGCATCTTCTTTCGAGGTGCCGGCCAGGGCCGCCCAGGCGTCGAACTTGGCGCGGTTGACGAAGTCGGTCATGCCAGGACGCTCGCCCGTGGCGTCGCCGCTCGAGGCTTGCTTGAACAAGGCGTAGATTTTCAACAAGGTCATATTGTCCGGACGTTCGGACAGGGTCTTGGAATCGAGCTGCGCTTGTTCGAATTGCTCTTGTAAACTCATGATGGCTCCTGTGTGCTGATGGAATCGCTGGAAAAGTGCGGCAGGCCCGGCGGAGTGGCCACCGTGCGTGCTGCAGTGCCTGACATCATAGTGAAAAAAGCGCGCCGTGCATTAGAGGACACCCTCAAAACAAAAACGCCGCCGCTGAGTGAACAGGGGCGGCGTCTGGCACGGTCCTTGGAACGCAGCCTTCAGCTTCTTATACGCCCAGCAGTTCGACGTCGAAAATCAGGGTGGCGTTCGGTGGAATCACGCCGCCGGCGCCGCGTGCGCCATAGCCCAGTGCCGCAGGGATGATCAGCTGGCGCTTGCCGCCCACTTTCATGCCTTGCACGCCTTCGTCCCAACCCTGGATGACGCGGCCTGCGCCCAGCGGGAATTCGAATGGATCGTTGCGGTCCTTGCTCGAGTCAAATTTCGAACCGGCGCTGCCGTCGTCGTTTTGCAGCCAGCCCGTGTAATGCACGACAACATTGTTGCCGGCTTGCGCTTCAGCGCCTTCGCCAACGACGGTATCGATGTATTGCAGGCCGGAAGCGGTAGTGGTGGTGGTCATGATAATCCTTGTGTAGGCGATGAAAGCTTCAGATTGTAGAGCAATGAGTTGCAAAGCGCCATTCCAGGCCCGGCGCAAGCGAAAACCGGAAATTACGCCGATGTGTGGCTGCCGGTTGTATTTAAGGGGGGATTTCACACAATAAATACAGTGTTCCACGTAAAATGCATGTTTTGTATTTAACAGTGATTTCTTCCATGTTCCGCAGTCTACGCCGCCTTGTTTTTTCCTCGCTGTGCCTGGTTTCCGCAATATCGACGGCGCAAGCCGAAGTGGTGGTGGTGCTCAATTCCCGTGATGCTACGGTGCAACTGCTGGACCAGAAAACCTATGCTCCCCTGTCTACCTTTGCCGTCGGCAAGGAACCGCACCATCTGATGGAGACGCCGGACGGCAAGTCGCTGATCGTCGCCAGTTCCGTCGGCAACGAGCTGATTTTCCTCGATCCTGTCTCGGGCCAGATCCAGCGCCGCATCAGCAACATCCTCGATCCTTACCAAATCGGCTTTTCGCCAGACCAGAAATGGTTCATTTCGAATTCGCTGCGCCTGGACCGCATCGACCTGTACCGCTACGACGGCAAGAACCTGACCCTGGCCAAGCGCATCCCGCTGCCGAAACTGCCCAGCCACATGGCGTTCACGGCCGACAGCACCATGGCCTTCATCACGCAGCAGGGCAGCAACCAGGTCAGCGCCATCGACCTGGCCACGCAAACCGTCAAATGGACCATGCCTGTCGGCCCCGCGCCAGCTGGCATCACGATGACGCCCGATGGCAAGCATTTGCTCGTCGGCATCATGGGCAGCGATTACGTGGAAGTGATCGACTGGCGCACGCAAAAGACCGTCAAGCGCATCAAGGCGGGCGCCGGCACGCATAATTTCCGCGCGCTCGGTGACAACCGCATGACGTTCGTCTCGAACCGCGTCTCGAACACCATCAACATCATTGACCAGCAAACCCTGGAAAACGTGGGCACCATCAATGTGCCGGGCGGCCCGGACTGCATGGAAATCACGCCCGATGGCAAGACCATGTGGGTGACCCTGCGCTGGATCAAGAAAGTGGCCGTGATCGACCTGACCACGCGCAAGGTCATCAAGACCATACCGGTAGGCCGCTCGCCCCATGGCGTGTATTTCGCCACCCACTCGCCGCGCATGTGATGGTGGGTGTGATGATGAAACACCTGATTCCTGCGGGCCGCGTGTCCGCCATGCTGCTGTGCGCCAGCGCCATGCTGTCCCCTGCGTATGCCGCCACACCGGCACCTGCAGCACCGGTCCCAGCCGCATCTTCAGCGCCGGCCGCCTGCAAGGGCACGATCTATATGACGTTCGACACAGGCAGCCAGTCGCAAGCGCAACTGATCGCCGACGTGCTGAATCAGCGCCATGTGAAGGCAACCTTCTTCCTGGCCAATGAAAAGACCACGCGCGGCGACTATTCGCTCGATGCCTCGTGGGCGCCGTACTGGAAAGCCCGGGTCGCCGAAGGCCATGCATTCGGCACGCATACGTTTGACCACGTGTACTGGAAGAAGGATCTGGCCAACGGCTTGATCCAGGTCAAGCCCCAGTTCGGCAAGGACGGCGGCAAACTGGCGTCGTTTAGCGATAAGCAGTTCTGCGAGGAATTGCGCCGTGTCGATACGCGCTTCCAGGAACTGACCGGCCACAAGCTCGACCCATTCTGGCGCGCGCCGGGCGGCTACACGTCGCCGCGCACCCTGGCGGCCGGCAGCGCCTGCGGCTACCAGCACGCGGGCTGGGCGCCGGCGGGGTATTCCGGCGATGAGCTGCCCAGCGACAAGTATCCGAACGCCATGCTGCTGAAAAAAGCGCTGGCGAACTTGCGCAGCGGCGACATTTTCATTTCGCACATGGGCATCTGGTCGCGCAAGGATGCGTGGGCACCGGCCAACCTCGATGCTTTGATTTCCGGCCTGCAAGACAAGGGTTTCTGCTTTGCCACCCTGCGCGAGCATCCTGCCTATGCGCAGAAGAAGGGCCAGCCATGATGGCCGCCGACATCCTCGGCTTCGTCACGCCCGTCATCGATGCGGTGGTCGACGCCTTTGGCGTGGCGCAAGGCTGGCTGTTCCAGACGGTGGTCAATCCCCTCGTCTATCACCTGGGCTTTGGCGAATTCACGGAAGAAGCGTTCGAAGGCACGGAGTGGCTGCTGATCGGCCTGTGCGAACTGGTGCTGCTGTTTCTCGTGCTGCGCCCGCTCGAAGCCCTGATTCCCGCGCAAAAGATCACCGACCCGCGCGCCCGCTGGAACGATTTCATCTACACCGTGCTGCACCGGATCGGCCTGTTTTCTGTCGTCGTCTTCTTCACGCTCGATCCGCTGATGGATGCGCTGGCGGGCGCCTTGCGTTTCGATGATATTCATCCATTCAACCTGGAATCGCTGTTGCCCGGCATCAGTCCCTTGCTCAGTTTTATCATTTATTTTGTGATACTGGACTTCGTCGACTATTGCTATCACCGGGCTTCGCACCATTTCGGCTGGTGGTGGGGCTTGCACAGCCTGCATCACAGCCAGCAAAACATGAACTTGTGGAGCGATGACCGCAACCACCTGCTCGATGACTTTCTGCGCGACGTGGTGATGGCGCTGGTGGCGCTCGGTATCGGCGTGCCGCCGGGCCAGTACGTGCTGCTGGTGTCGGTTTCCCGCATTCTGCAAAGCTTGCAGCATGCGAATGTGAGGATACACTTCGGCCGCATCGGCGAGCGGCTGTTGATCTCGCCCCGTTTCCACCGTACACACCATGCGATCGGCGTGGGACACGAGTCGAAAGGCAAGGGCAGCATGGGCGGTTGCAACTTCGGTGTGGTCTTGCCGATTTGGGATATGCTGCTGGGCACCGCGAATTTCTCGGCCGGCTATGCGCGCACGGGCGTGCGCGACCAGCTGGCCCGCATCGACAGCAAGGGCATGGGCCGGCCGGGACGCGACTATGGCCGCGGCTTCTGGCAGCAGCAATGGCTGGGCCTGCGCCGCATGGTGGAATTTGCAAGAATTAAACGAAAAGGACGCCGTTGATGCGTAATGTGTTGAATTCGTATGGCCGCGCCTTGCTGTCGCAATTGCACGGCAGGATATTGCTGCTGAGCGTGGCGCCGTTCATCCTCTCGCTGGTGCTGTGGGGAGGACTGCTGTATGTGGGCTTGCAGCCGCTGATCGACAGCCTGCATGCGCAGTTCACGCAGTACGACTTCTTCCGCACCAGCGGTCAGGTGCTGTCCACCTTTGGCTTGGATAAGCTGAAAACCGTGATCGTGCCGCTGATCGCCATGTTCATGCTGCTGCCGCTGATGATCTTGACGGCGCTGATCTTCATGGGCCTGTTCGCCATGCCGGCCATCGGCCGCCACGTGGGCGGGCGGCACTATCCGCAACTGGACAAGAAGCATGGCGGCAGCCTGCTCGGCAGCGTCGCCACTTCGCTGGCCACGTTCTTGCTGTTCATCATCGCCTGGGTCATCATGCTGCCCCTGTACGCGTTTCCGCCCGCCGCCCTGGTGGGGCAAGCCGTGCTGTGGGGCTGGCTGACCTACCGCGTGATGGCGTATGACGCCATGGCCGATTACGCCAGCGCGGAAGAGCGCCACGCCATCATGCGCGAGCAGCGCTGGCCCTTGCTGGCCATCGGCATGGTGTCGGGCGTGGCCGGCGCCGTGCCCGGCATGCTGTGGATGGGCGGCGTGATGGCGGTGGTGTTCTTCCCCTTCCTGGCGGCGTTCGCCATCTGGCTGTATGTGCTGATCTTTATCTTTACGGGTCTGTGGTTCCAGTATTACTGCCTGGAAGCACTGTCGCGTTTGCGGGGCGTACGCGGCATGACCGACGTGGCGCCGGCGGACGCCTGACCATTCTTATCGAATTCTACGAGGGAGCTTCATGGCTATCGGATTGATCATCATTGGCGACGAAATCCTGTCGGGCAAGCGCACGGACCAGCATTTCCCGAAAGTGGTAAGCATGCTCAAGGCGCGGGGCTTGCAGCTGAGCTGGGCGGAATACGTGGGCGACGAGCCGGCCCGCCTGGTGGCCTTGCTCAAGCGCAGCTTTGCCAGCGGCGACATCGTCTTCAGCTTTGGCGGCATCGGCGCCACGCCGGACGACCATACGCGCCAGGCGGCGGCCGATGCGCTGGGCTTGCCGCTGGTGCTGCATCCGCAGGGCAAGCTCAATATCCAGCAACGGATCACGGAAATGGGCGAAGAGGCGGGCGTGCCGGCCGATTTGAACTCGCCGGAAAACCTGCACCGCCTGAAAATGGCGGAATTTGTCGAAGGGGCCGAGCTGATTCCGAATCCGTACAACAAGATTGCCGGCTTTGCCGTGCGCGAGCATTATTTTGTGCCCGGCTTTCCCGTCATGTCCTGGCCCATGATCGAATGGGTGCTCGACACGCATTATGCGCACCTGTTCAACCAGGTGCCGCATGCGGAACACGCCTTGCTCGTGTACGAAACGGCCGAATCGCTGCTCACGCCGCTGATGGTGCGCCTGGAAGCGGAGTTCCCGCTGATCAAGGTGTTCAGCCTACCCAGCGTGGGCGATGCGCAGACGCGCCGGCATATCGAACTGGGCGTCAAGGGTGAGCCCGCGCAGGCCGAGGCCGCCTTTGCGCAGATGTGCGCCGCGCTCGATACCTTGCAGGCGGAATACACCACCATCTGACATGCGGCCAGCCCGGCGCCGGCGGCTTTTTCGCTGGCGCTCAGCCCGCTTTGCATCTATGTACGCAAGCGTACATTCCAAGACGTTGTTTTTTTGCGAAAATCTTCAATGAAGCAAGATTTTTGTGTGCGCTCGTCAGTCGTTTTCATGCCGATGTGGTGGAATGGTGAACAGGGGCCTTGCGTGTCGAGCGCGGGGTCGCCTGCCTGTGCAGTAGCGTGTTTTTTTGATTCACCGGTATGGACATCATGTTAAGCAAGCTTTGTTGTGACCGGCCCTGGCTGGCCCTCGTCTTATCCCGCGCGGAGCGGTATCGCTACCGCATTTCCCGCGCCGTCCAAACCCAACCTTACCCCAGCATCCCATGAAAGACACAGGCGTCAATTTGGCCGCGCAAGAGCGGCCCCCTTCTGATCCACTCGCCGACACGGGCGCCGAGGCGCCGCCGCCGGCAAGTCCGCCGAAGAAGCGCCGTTCGCGCATCTGGCCCATCTTTGCCATCATCGTGCTGGCGCTGATCGCCGGCGTGGCGTGGTTCGTCATGCGCGAAGTGCGCACGTCGGCCCTGCAGGCGGAGTTTTTCACGCGCCTGGACCGCCAGCTGGCGTTCAAGGTCGAGCCTGGTCCCGCACCGGCGGGCGCCATCCGCTATCCGCAGCACGGGCCTTACGACGAGCGCCTTGGCTATGCCAGCCTGCCGGACTTCATCACCAAGCTGAACGCACGCGACTATGCCGTCACGGCGCAGGCGCGCATGTCGCCGAAGATGGTGCAACTGGTCGACCGGGGCATCTTTGCCACGTATCACGAGAAAAACCGCGCGGGACTGACCATCCTCGATTGCCGCGCCGCGCCGCTGTTCGCGGCCAGCTACCCCGAGCGCATGTTCGACGGCTTCGCCGAAGCGCCGCCCGCGCTCGTGCAAAGCCTGCTCTTCATCGAAAACCGCGAGTTGCTCGACCCGGGCACGCCCGAGCGCAATCCGGCCGTGGAATGGGACCGCCTGAGCAAGGCTGTCCTCGACAAGGCGCTGAACCTGTTCGGCGGCCACCGCAGTGGCGGCGGCAGCACCCTGGCCACGCAGATCGAAAAATACCGGCATTCGGAAGATGGCCGCACCAGTTCCATGCAGGACAAGCTGCTGCAGATGATTTCGGCCAGCCTGCGCTCGTACCAGGATGGCGAAAACACCATGGAAGCGCGGCGCAAGATCGTCGTCAATTACCTGAACACCGTGCCGCTGTCGGCAAAGAGCGGTTTTGGCGAAGTCAACGGCATCGGCGACGGTATGTGGGTCTGGTATGGCCGTCCATTTGCCGAAGTGAAAACTTTGCTCAAAGGTAAGATGGACCAGCCGGGCAGCGCGCTGGCCTACAAGCAGGCGCTGAGTTTGCTGATCGCGCAGCGCCGTCCTTCGCATTACCTGGTGGCCGGCGGTGCCGACCTGGAAGAATTGACCAACAGCCATCTGCGTCTGCTGGCGCAAGCGGGCGTGATTTCGCCGCAGCTGCGCGATGCGGCCATCGCCGAAAAGCTGCGTCCGTCGACGGCCTCGGGCGTGCAATCGGAAGCGTCGACCTCGTTTGTCACGCGCAAGGCCTCGAATGCCGTGCGCAATCACCTGGCCAGCATGCTCGGCGATCCGCGCCTGTACAACCTCGACCGCCTGGACCTGAAAGTGGTCAGCACGCTCGACGCGCAGGCGCAAAACGCCGTCACCAAGGTCTTGCGCGAGCTGCGCGACCCGGAAGTGGCGAAGGCGGCCGGCCTGACGGGCAAGGGCATGCTGGGCAATGGCGACCCGGCCAATGTCGTCTACAGCTTTACCTTGCTGCAAAAGGGCGACCAGGCCAACTTGCTGCGCGTGCAGACCGATAACTACGACCAGCCGCTCGACATCAACGAGGGCGCCAAGCTGGACCTCGGTTCCACGGCCAAGCTGCGCACCCTGGTCACGTATATGGACATCATCGACCAGCTGCACCAGCGCTACAGCGGCATGGGCGCCGCCGAGCTGGGCAAGATCGCCGTCGATCCGAAGGACATGCTGTCGCAGTGGGCGATTGCCTATCTGAAACCGTTGGCGCTCGGCGAGGCGCGCAACCTGCCTACCATGCTGGCGGCCGCCATGGAGCGCAAATATTCGGGCAACCCGGGCGAAGGCTTCTTCACGGGCGGCGGCTTGCACCATTTCGGCAACTTCTCCAAGCTCGACGACAGCCGCATCATGACGGTGCAGCAGGCGCTGCGCCAGTCGACCAACCTGGTGTTCGTGCGCCTGATGCGCGACGTGGCCCGCTACTACATGTTTTCGCGCCCCGACTCCTCGGCCTCGCTGCTGGCGGACGCCGACGATCCGCGCCGGGCCCAGTACCTGAGCCGTTTTGCCGACAAGGAAGGGCGCGAGTTCCTGCACCGCTTCTACCAGAAGTACCGTGGCAAGAGCGTCGACGAGCAGGAAAAAATCCTGCTGGCCAGCATCCGCCCGACACCAGTGCGCCTGGCCAATATCTTCCGCACCGTCAATCCGAAGGGGACTGTCGCGGAATTCGGCGATTTCCTCAACGCCAACCTGACGTCGCAAAACGAAGTGCCGCCCGAGCGCGTGGCCAAGATGTACCAGCAGTACGCGATGGAAAACTGGTCGCTGGCCGACCGCGGCTACCTGGCCAACGTGCATCCGCTGGAACTGTGGATGGTGGCGTACCTGCGCCAGCACGAAGGCTCGACACTGTCGCAGATGGTGGCGGCCAGCGAGAAGGAACGCCAGGAAGTGTATAAATGGCTGTTCAATACGCACCGCAAGCATGCGCAGGACCGTCGCATCGCCAACTTGCTGGAAGTGGAAGGTTTCCTGGAAATCCACCGCCAGTGGAAGAAGATGGGTTATCCGTTCGACTCGCTCGTGCCGTCGTATGCGACGACCTTGGGCGCGTCGGCCGACCGTCCCGCCGCGCTGGCCGAGTTGATGGGCATCATCATCAACGATGGTGTGCGCAAACCGAGCGTGCGCATCGATTCCATGCATTTCGCGGCCAATACGCCGTATGACACGATGGTCAAGCGGGGCAGCAAGGTGGAAGCGGAGCAAGTGTTGTCGCCGGACGTGGCGCGCGCCGTTGCCAAGGCCATTCGCGAAGTGGTGTCGGACGGCACGGCCAAGCGGGCGAAGACGGCGTTTGTCGGCGCCGACGGCGTGCCGATCCCCATGGGCGGCAAGACGGGTACGGGCGACCAGCGTTTCGACGTGTATGGCGCCGGCGGCCGCCTGATCGAGTCGCGCTACGTGAATCGTTCCGCCACGTTCGTGTTCAATATCGGCGAGCGCTTCTACGGCAGCATGACGGCGTACGTGCGCGGGCCGGAATCGAAGAACTACGATTTCACGAGCGCCTTGCCCGTGCAACTGCTGGTGTCGCTGGCGCCAAGCCTGATGCCGCTGATCGAGGCGCCTGCGCCGGCCGAAGGCGTGGCGAAACAGTGCACGAATTAGCCGCTGGCAGGCAGTTGTAGCAAAACGCCGGCGTTCGCGCCGGCGTTTTTTTTAGCCGGAAAACAAGGCCGTCTTGTCCGCCAGACGCGCGTGATAAGCGGCGATGGCAGGATAGCCGGGACGCTGCATCGGGGCCATCAGCCAGCGCTTGACGGACAAGCCCAGCATGATGTCGGCCAAGGTGAATGCTTCGCCGCAGACGAAGGCGCCCGTGCGCTGCAGCTGCTGTTCCAGCACGCCCATCATCTTGTTCCAGCCGGCAATGCCGGCCGCCAGCTGCGCCGCATCCTGGTGTGCCGGGCTCTGGCGCACCAGCGACATGAAGGCGTAGCGCCAGCTGTTGTTGAGGTCGCCCATCTGCCAGTCCATCCATTTTTCCACTTCCGCGCGGGCGCGGGGCGTGCTTGGCAGCAAGTCGTCGCGGCCCGCCTGGGCGCACAGGTAGCGGCATATCGTGTTCGATTCCCACAGCACCAGGTCGCCATCGAGCAGCACGGGCACCATGGCGTTCGGGTTCAAGGCCAGGAAAGCCGGGTCGTCCGTGCCGCGAAAGCCGCTGCCCCAGTCTTCGCGTTCGTACGGCAAGTCGAGTTCATCGCATGTCCACAGGACCTTGCGGACATTGATCGAGGCGGCTTTTCCAAGAATTTTCAGCATGCGGGGCTCCAGAGGGCAGGTGGTCGATCTTGCACTGTAGCGGATTTGGCCACGCCGCGCATGTGAAAGTGCCTTGCATAGTTGAGCTTTTCTTGGCATCGTAGCCACCCATGAAACCTATGCGCCACCACATGTCCAAAATCCTCGCGTTCAGCCGCTTTTCCGTGCGCGATTTCCTCGCTACCGCCGGTCCCACCTTGCTGCTCGTCGGCGCATTTTGCGCGCTCGCTTACTGGCTGGTCGACCCGGCGCCGCCGCGCCAGGTAAGCCTGTCGACGGGGCAGGATAACAGCGCGTATGAAGAGTTCGGAAAAAAATATGTGGCCACCCTGGCCAAGCACGGCATCAAGGTGACCTTGCAGCCGTCGCTGGGTTCGCAGGACAACCTGCAGCGCTTAAATAGTGGCAAGACCGATATCGCTTTCGTGCAAAGCGGCTCGACGGAGCACGAGGATGCCGAGCGCCACGGCCTCATTTCCCTGGGCAGCCTGTTTACGGAACCCGTCTGGCTCTTCATGCGCGAAGACAAGGCGGTGACGGAGCTGGCGCAATTGAAGGGCATGAAGATCAACCTGGGACCGGAAGGCACGGGCGTGCCCGGCCTGTTCCGGCAGTTGCTGTCCGTCAATGGCGTGGAGGCGAACGAGCTGACGGTGAGCGACTTGCAAAACACGCCTGCCACCGTGGAGCTGCTGGAAGGGCGCATCGATGGCCTCGTGTTCAGTTCGGCCCCGGAAGCGCCGCTGATCCAGATGCTGCTGCAAACGCCGGGCATCAAGCTGTTTGATTTTTCACAAGCGGAGGCGTACACGCGGCGTTTGCCTTTCCTCACGCATGTCGTCTTGCCGCGCGGCATAGTCGACCTGGGGCAGAACATTCCTGCGCAGGATTATCATCTGATCGCGCCGACGGCCACCTTAGTCGCGCGCGAAGACTTGCATCCGGCCCTCGTTGACCTGTTCGTGCAGGCGGCGGCCCGTATCCATGGCGGCACGGGCTGGTTCCAGCAGCAGGGGCAGTTCCCGTCCGCGCGGTACACGGAAATTCCCGTGGCACCGGAAGCGCTGAAATTTTACAAGGATGGCGCGCCAGTGCTGCAGCGCTATATGAGTTTCTGGCTGGCCAATTTCTTTGACCGTATGTGGGTGCTGGTGGTGGCGCTCGGTGCCTTGATCCTGCCCCTGTCGCGCGTGGTGCCGCCGCTGTATGTATGGCGCATCCGCTCGCGCGTGTACCGCTGGTATGGCCAGTTGCGCACGGTCGAGCAGGCGCTGGAGGACGTGCCGCCAGAGCAGCGCGCGCAAGTGTATGCGGCGCAATTGAAGCGGCTCGATCAGATCGAGGAAATGGTCAACCAGATCTCGATTCCCCTGTCGTTTGCCGATGGCCTGTATGGCTTGCGCAGCCACATCAATTTCGTGCGCAAGCGCATTCTGTCCCTGATGGGCGAGCACCCTGCCGCTGAGGTGGGCGAGCCGGCCTGAGCGATTAACTCGCTTAACAACGCCTAACAAAACCGTAGCGAGCGGAAGGAAGTTGTGGTTGAGAAGCGCAGCTGTACGAAGGTACAGTGAGCATCGCAGACCGCAAATTACGACGCGTAGTAGGTTTTGATAGGCGTACTAAATGAGGGTGATCGACAGCTTGCGTCCAACCAGCGCGGCGGCTCGCTCCAGGGTCGACAGGGTTACGTCGCTGCTGGGGTCGAGCAGGCGGTCGAGCTGCGAGCGGCTCGTCTGCAGCAGGGCCGCCATGCGCGTCTTCGACATCGCTTGTTCCTGCATCGCCTGCGTCAGTTGCCAGGCGATCACTTCCTTGATGGCACGGTTTTGCGTTTGCTCGAAAATGCCTTCTTCCTTGAGGAAGTCGTCGAGACTGCTGCCGAGGTGGGGAGCGGTGGCGTTCATGTCAGTTCCTTGTAGCGTTTGCGGGCCAGCGCCAGATCGTCATCGGGCGTGGCGCGGGTTTTCTTGATAAAGCCGTGCAGCGCCACCAGGCAATCGCCGTGATGGCAGATCAGCACGCGCGCGATGCGGTTGCCGGGCAGGCTGCTGCGTACTTCCGACAATCCTTGCCCCAGATGGCGGCACAGGGGCATGCCCACGGGCCAGCGCCATTGCGCATGCATCAAGTCTTGTCCGATCACATGGCGCTCTTCGATGGGCAGCGATTTGAGCCAGTCGCGCACGGGTTCGCCGCCATTGCCGTTCGCATAGAACAGCAGGGTAATCTGCCGCAAGCCGGAAGCATCCATGACGCACCTCTACGTTGTACTATATAAGGTACATATTCGCAAGGAGAATTTGCGCCGTAGTTGAAAAAAATCGGGCGCGCATGGATGGTTGTAGCCGATAGCGGACCGCAGGGTGGCCCGCCAGATCAAACACTGTTCAGATAGTGATGTGGCCAGCGTCAGGCGCCCAGCCACGGCAGTCCCGCCTTGCACCAGCCGCCGATCTGCTTGCGGTGGCCGTCTGCATCCTTGTCGCCCTCGAAGCCTTCGAGGATGTCGAAGCAGTGCAGGTAGCCGTGTTCGGTCGCCAGTTTGGCCGCGTGGCGCGAACGCACGCCGGAGCGGCACAGGAACAGCAGCACCTCGTCTTTGCCGGCCTGGGCGGCCAGTTGCGCGAGAAAGTCGGGATTCGGCACGCCACCGGGGTAGGTGGCCCACTGCACCGCACCATGCTGGGTATCGGCGATATCGACCCGCCCCACCCAGTCGCGCTCGGCATTCGTGCGCACATCGATGAGCTTGACGGCGGGATCGCCCTGCAGCAAGTCATACGCTTCCTGCGGCGTGACGGCGCCGGCATACGGCGTACCTTCATTGGCCCGGCTACGGGCGGTGGTCAGGATGTCGGCGGCGGTGGTCATGGCGTCCTCGATGAAAGTGGGCAGGTGTGGTCGATTATAGTGCGCCGTCGGCGCCCCGCAAACGGGAAATCACGGTGCATGGCGCATGCACCATAACAAGGCATTTTTCAGGAATTGGCGCAAAATGCACAATAATGGTGCGTTATTCGTTTTTTGCACTTGCATAGTGCATTCTTGATTTGACGCAAACCCAGCATGAAAATCGCGGGCAGGAAAACTTTCACTGGCATGGCCGGGTTTTGACCTTGGCGGCGACATCCCACCAGAGGCTGGCATGGAATCTGCTATGATCCTTATGAGTTTTGGTGGCACGCAATGTTTGCTTCGCTTCATCAGCCCAGACGCACTAAGGTCGGCTCACCCCACATTCATTTAGGAGATACGCATGGCAATGACAGCCGCAGAAGTCTTGAAGATGGTAGAAGAAAACGAAGTCAAATTCGTTGATTTCCGCTTTGCTGATACCCGTGGTAAAGAGCAGCACGTGACGGTTCCCGTGTCGCACTTCGACATGGACAAATTTGAATCGGGCCACGCCTTTGACGGTTCTTCGATCGCTGGCTGGAAAGGCATTGAAGCGTCCGACATGATCTTGCTGCCGGATCCAAACACGGCCAATATCGACCCGTTCATGGAAGAAACGACCCTGTTCATGCAGTGCGACGTGATCGAACCGTCGGACGGCAAGGGCTACGACCGCGACCCGCGCTCGATCGCGAAACGCGCCGAAGCCTACCTGAAATCGTCGGGCATGGGCGACACCGCCTACTTCGGCCCTGAGCCAGAATTCTTCATCTTCGACAGCGTGCGCTGGAAGATCGACATGTCGGGCTGCTTCGTCAAGATCGGTTCGGACGAAGGTTCGTGGTCGACCGGCAAGGACATCGAAGGCGGCAACAGCGGCCACCGTCCTACCGTCAAGGGCGGCTATTTCCCCGTGCCACCAGTGGACAGCTTCCAGGACATGCGTTCGGAAATGTGTCTGATTCTGGAATCGCTGGGCATCCCGGTTGAGGTACATCATCACGAAGTGGCCGGCGCCGGCCAGAATGAAATCGGCACCAAGTTCTCGACCCTGGTCGAGCGCGCCGACTGGACGCAAAACCTGAAATACGTAGTGTGGAACGTGGCGCACAGCTATGGCAAGACCGCCACCTTCATGCCGAAACCTATCGTTGGCGACAACGGTTCGGGCATGCACGTGCATCAATCCGTATGGAAAGATGGCAAAAACCTGTTCGCTGGCGACGGCTATGCCGGCCTGTCCGATTTCGCCCTGTACTACATCGGCGGCATCATCAAGCACGCCAAGGCATTGAACGCGATCACCAACCCAGGCACCAACTCGTACAAGCGTCTGGTACCAGGCTACGAAGCTCCAGTGAAACTGGCGTACTCGGCGAAAAACCGTTCCGCCTCGATCCGTATCCCGCACGTGGCCAATCCAAAAGGCCGCCGCGTCGAAGCGCGCTTCCCGGATCCACTGGCGAACCCGTACCTGTGCTTCGCCGCACTGCTGATGGCTGGCCTGGACGGCGTTGCCAACAAGATCCATCCGGGCGAAGCCGCCTCGAAAGATCTGTACCATCTGCCGCCGGAAGAAGACGCACTGATCCCGACCGTGTGCGCTTCGCTGGAAGAAGCCCTGGACGCACTGGACAAGGACCGCGAGTTCCTGACCCGTGGTGGCGTATTCAGCGATTCGATGATCGATGCTTACCTGGAACTGAAAATGCAGGACGTACAGCGCATGCGCATGACCACGCATCCTGCCGAGTTCGACATGTACTACTCGCTGTAATGGCGCCACGCCGGCAATGTGCCGGTAGTGAATAAAAAAACGCGGGTGAGGCGATGGTCTTGCCCGCGTTTTTTGTTATGGCGCCACAGTGCGTTGTTGTATAGTCGGCCCAGGAACGATGCGGCACGCGCCGACAGGAGTAGAGATTGACCAAGCATTACAGAATGGCGCTGATGGCAGGATTGCTGGGCGCGGCAGCACAGGCGCACGGGCAGCTGTATGTGTGCGCCGATGCGCAAGGACACAAGACGTACACGGACAAGCGGGCTGGCGCGCATTGCCAGCTGCTCGATTTGCCGGGCGCCATGACGGAGCCGCCACGCAAGACGGCGCCGCTGGCCGGCGCGCCGTCCCGGCCCGCCACGCAGGCGGCGGCCACGGCAGCACCTGCCGCAGGCGCGTTTCCCAAGGTCGATGGCGCCGAGCAGCGCGCGCGCGACCTGGACCGGCGCCAGATCCTGCAGGACGAATTGCGCAGCGAAGAGCAGAAGCTGGCGGCGCAGCGCCTGGAGTTCAACGGCGGCCAGCCTGAGCGCCAGGGCAATGAGCGCAATTACGCGAAATACCAGGAACGAGTGGCGCAGTTGAAGGACAACATTAGCCGGACACAGCAGAACGTCGAGGCCCTGAAACGCGAGATCGCGAATATTCGGTAAAGCACATGACACTAGACAACCATTCCAGCCGCCCGGCCCATCTGGCCGGCCTTGATTTGCTCGCTTCGGCCGTGATCCTGCTCGACGGCGACGGCCGCATCAGCTATGCCAACGCGGCGGCGGAAAACTTGCTGGAAAGCTCGTTGAAGGCCCTGTCGCGGCAAAAGCTGACGGCGCTGTTCTTGAATCCCGACGAGCTGGCCGGCATTTGCGCGCAGGCGCTCGAACATAAATTTTCCGACTTGCGCCAGGACCTGACTCTGGAGCGCCTGGGGCGCGAGCCGCTGCGCGTGCACAGCATCATCAGTGCGCTCGACGCGCCGCGCGACGGCGTGCTGATCGAGCTGCGCGAAAACGTGCAGCAGCTCAAACTTGACCGCGAGGAGCGCATCCTCGACCAGAGCCAGGTCAACAAGGAGCTGATCCGCAACCTGGCGCATGAAATCAAGAACCCGCTGGGCGGCATCCGCGGCGCGGCCCAGCTGCTGGAGCTGGAATTGCCGGCCCTGCACCTGAGCGAGCTGCGCGAGTACACGCAAGTCATCATCAAGGAAGCGGACCGCCTGCAAACCCTGGTCGACCGTTTGCTGGCGCCGCACCGCCGCCCGCATATCGTCGGCGACGTGAATATCCACGAAGTGTGCGAAAGGGTACGCAGCCTGATCCTGGCCGAGTTCCCCAGCGGCCTGACCATTTCGCGCGATTACGATGCTTCGATTCCCGAGTTTCGCGGCGACAAGGAGCAGCTGATACAGACCGTGCTCAACATCGCGCACAACGCGGCGCAAGCGCTGGCAGAACGTATCGAGGCGGGCGATGCGGAGCTCATTTTCAAGACGCGCGTGGCGCGCCAAGTGACCCTGGCCAAGGTCCGCTACAACCTGGCATTAGACTTGCATATCATTGACAATGGACCGGGCATCGCACCCCAGATCCGCGACCGGATTTTCTACCCGCTGGTGTCGGGCAGGGAAGGCGGCAGCGGGCTGGGGCTGACCTTGGCGCAAACCTTCGTGCAACAGCACCTGGGCGTGATCGAGTGCGAAAGCCGGCCTGGATACACCGATTTCAGGATCGTTCTACCCTTGCCATAAGCGAGGAGGTATCCCACCCATGAAATCCATTGCGGGACGCACACACTAATGAAGCCAATCTGGATAGTTGACGACGACGAATCAATCCGCTGGGTGCTGGAAAAAGCCCTGGCGCGGGAAAATCTCGCCACCAAGAGTTTTGCCAATGCGCGCGACGCCATCGCCGCGCTGGAATTTGACACGCCGCAAGTGCTCGTGTCCGATATCCGCATGCCGGGCGCGTCCGGCCTGGAATTGCTGCAGACGGTCAAGTCGCGCTTTCCCGGCTTGCCGGTCATCATCATCACGGCCTTTTCCGACCTCGATTCGGCCGTCGCGGCCTTCCAGGGCGGCGCCTTCGAATACCTGGCCAAGCCCTTCGATATCGACAAGGCTGTCGAGCTGATCCGGCGCGCGCTGGAAGAGAGCCTGCGCGAAACGAGCGTTGAATCGGGCCCGTCCGAAACCCCGGAAATCCTCGGCCAGGCGCCGGCCATGCAGGAAGTCTTCCGCGCCATCGGCCGGTTGTCGCAATCGAACGTGACGGTGCTGATCACGGGCGAATCCGGTTCCGGCAAGGAGCTTGTGGCGCGCGCGCTGCACAAGCACAGCCCGCGCGCGGCGCAGCCGTTCATTGCCCTCAACACGGCGGCGATACCGAAGGATTTGCTCGAATCCGAACTGTTCGGCCACGAACGCGGCGCCTTTACGGGCGCGCAGACGACGCGCCGGGGCCGCTTCGAGCAGGCCGAGAACGGCACCTTGTTCCTCGATGAAATCGGCGACATGCCGTTCGACCTGCAGACGCGTTTGCTGCGCGTGTTGTCCGACGGCCATTTCTATCGCGTCGGCGGCCATCAGCCGATGAAGGCGAACGTGCGCGTCATTACGGCCACGCACCAGAACCTCGAGCAGCGCGTGCGCGACGGCCTGTTCCGCGAAGACTTGTATCACCGCCTGAACGTGATCCGTTTGCGCCTGCCCAGTTTGAGGGAGCGGCGCGAGGATATCCCCATCCTGGTGCGCCACTTTCTGGTGCAAAGCGCACGCCAGCTGGGCGTCGAAGCCAAACGCATGAGCGAACCGACGATGCAGTTCTTGAGCAGCCTCGATTTGCCCGGCAATGTGCGCCAGCTGGAAAATCTGTGCAACTGGATCACCGTCATGGCGCCGGGCCAGACGGTGGAAATCAAGGATTTGCCGCTGGAATTGACGCAGGGGCAGGGCGATAGCGCGGCCACTGCGGCGGCGGGCGAAGCTGCGCCAGCAGCCGTTGCCCACCCGCACGGCGGCCAGGTCTTTGAAGCCGTCGCGCCCGCCAACGGCGCGCCGCCGGGCTGGATCGGCTTGCTGGAATTGCAGGCGGCCGGCATGCTGGGCGCGGGGCAACAGGAAGTCATGGCCGTGCTGGGGCGCCAGTTCGAGTCGGCCCTGATCAAGACGGCGCTCAAGCATACGCACGGGCGCAAGAACGACGCTGCCGTGCGCCTGGGCATCGGCCGCAACACCATCACCCGCAAGATCTCCGAACTGGGCATCGACGGCGCCAAGGACGACTGATTGCCGTCTGGACGGGGCTCCGCCCCGTCCGCTTCCCCTCCTGGCGTTCCTCGCACGCCACAACACCCACAGCAGGCGATAAGGTAAGCTAGCGCCTGCCGGACTGTTTCGTCCGGTTTTAACTTTATTGTGGAAACTGTATGCTGATTAACTGCGTGGCCTACCAGGATGGCAAAAAACTGGCCGACTTGCCGATCGACGATATCAGCGATTACGTCGAGCGCCCCGATTGTTTCGTCTGGGTCGCCCTGCTCGACGCCACGCCGGACGAGCTGAAACAGATGCAGCACGAGTTTTGCCTGCACGAACTGGCGGTGGAAGACGCGCAGCGGGGCCACCAGCGGCCGAAGATCGAGGAATATGGCGACTCCCTGTTCGCTGTCGTGAAAACCGTGGAAATGGTCGAGAACGAACTGGTGCTGGGCGAAGTCGACATTTTTGTCGGCGCCAATTACGTGCTCTCGTCGCGCAGCAACAGCTCGCAAGGTTTCCTCGGCGTGCGCGCGCGCGCCGAGCGCGAGCCGCATCTGCTGCGCCAGGGTTCGGCCTTCGTGCTGTACGCGTTGATGGACGCCGTCGTCGACCGGTACTTTCCCGTGCTCGACGCGCTCGAATCGGAACTGGAATTGATCGAGGATCGCATCTTCGACCGTGGCACCGAGCGCGACAATATCGAACGGCTGTATCAATTGAAACGCAAGGTCATGGTCTTGCGCCACGTGGTCGCGCCCCTGATGGAAGCGGTGGGCAAGCTGCACGGCGGAAGGGTGCCGCCGCTGTGCCACGATACACAGGAGTATTTCCGCGACGTGCATGACCATCTGGCGCGCATCAACGGCACGCTCGACACCATCCGCGACACGATCAGCACGGCGATCCAGGTGAATCTGTCGATGGTGGCCATCGATGAGAGCGAAGTGAACAAGCAGTTGGCGGCCTGGGCCGCTATTTTCGCCGTATTTACCGCGTTTGCCGGCATCTGGGGCATGAATTTCAAGTTCATGCCGGAACTGGACTGGCATTATGGTTATCCGGCCGCCGTGGCAGTGATGAGCTGTGTCTGCGGTTATATGTATTACTTGTTCAAGCGTTCCGGCTGGTTATAAAAAATTCCTGTGTATCTGTATTATTAAACAATAGCCAGGGGTACAATCGCGGCAAGTCCGTTGACCCGGACCTTTGCTGAGGATCGCCGCGCCGGCAGCTTTGCCTGCGCTTTCCGTGCTGCGCAGGAGCATTCATGAGTATTCCGTTGTTTGATGTGAATTCGCAAGAACCCCTGTTCGATCCCGAGCAGCGGCGCACCCTGGCGGAGGCGGCCCTGCGCTCGATCACCGCGTCGACGGCGCACGCCCGGGGCGACGATTTCCTGCGTATCCTCGTCAAGGATCTGGCCGAAGCGCTCGACGTGCACTATGTGATTGCCGGTCGGCTGGTGCGCATGGACGATGGCAGCGAAGGCATCCGCACCCTGGCCCTGTGGGGTGGCGGCGACTATCAGCCGAATATCGAATACAGCCTGCAGCACACGCCTTGCCAGGACGTGACCTGCCAGAGCATGTGTTTTCACGGCAGCGATATCCAGCGTCGCTTTCCACTTGATACCCTCCTGGTCGACATGCATGCGGAAAGCTATGTCGGCATGCCGCTGATCGATACCGATGGCAAGACCCTGGGCATCCTGTCGGCCATCGATACGCGTCCCATCGATGAAAACAAGCGCTTGCTGGCCTTGCTGCTGCTGTCGATCTTCTCGGCGCGCGGCGCGGCCGAGCTGCAGCACCAGGAGCGCACCCAGCAGCTGGAAGAAATCGTGCGCGTGCGCACCGAGTCGCTGGTGGCGGCGCAGGCGAACCTGATCGAGCAGGAACAGATGGCGGCCCTCGGTTCGCTCGTGGCCGGTGTCTCGCATGAAGTCAACACGCCGATCGGCGTGGCGCTGACGGCGGCGTCGAGCATGGGCAGCTATGCCGACCAGCTGGTGCAACTGCTGGGCGGCGCCAAGGTCAGCCGCGCCGAACTGATCGACATTGCCGAATCCCTGAAAGGCGCGGCCGCCCTGATCGAACGCAACCTGGCGCGCGCCGCCGACCTGATCGGCAATTTCAAGCAGCTGGCCGTGGACCAGGTCAGCGAATACGTGGCCGACCTGGCGCTGCACGACTATGTGCACGGCCTGGTGTCGGCGCACAGCCCGGAACTGCGCAAGGCGGCGCTGGGCGTGGAACTCGATATCGCCCCCGATTGCCAAGTGCGCCTGGCGGCCGGCAAGCTGTCTCAAATCCTTTCGAACCTCTTAATGAACAGCGCGCGCCACGGCTATCCGCAGGGCGGCCCGGGCCGCATCACGATACGCGCGCGCATCGAGGCGGACGGCGATGGCGCCGATGCGCGCTGGCTGCTGCTGGACTTTTCCGACGACGGCATCGGCCTGGCGCCGGCCGTGCGCGAACACATGTTTGAACCGTTTTTCACCACCAAGCGTGGCCAGGGCGGCTCCGGCCTGGGCATGCACATCGTCTACACCATCGTGCAGCAACTGGGCGGCCAGGTGTGCGCCATCGACTGCACTCCCGGCTGTCATATACAAATCAGGCTGCCGCTGGCCAACTGACACCGCGCGGCCTCCCGTCTAGCGGGGAGAGGCCGTCCCATCTCAGCCGCCTCCGTTTTTCACATGTTGTATGTACGCCATACGCATGCTGAGTTCTGTTGACACTCATATTCTTGCCGTGATTCTATGTAGTTGTCTAGTTGACTTTTAGTCTCCTAGTGCCATTTCTGTACAAGTGTCCCAGCGAACTTCACGGTGCCTGATCAGGTGCCGTGCGAGACGTTTCCTTTAGATGAACGAGTGCAATCCGGGTAGCAAATCCGGAGTCATATATAACCGTACAAATGAAAAAAAGGGTTCACCATGCTTAAAGAAACCGTCATCTCTCGTGCAGTTCGCATCGTCTGCGCCGGTGGTGTAGTTGCCGCCATGTCAGTTGTTTCGCAGTCCGCGATTGCACAAGATGCGCAGGGCGCCGATGCGCAAATCCAGCGCGTTGAAGTCACCGGCTCGTCGATCAAACGTATCGCCGCCGAAGGCGCTTTGCCGGTCACTGTCCTGACCGCTGAAGCCATCCGCACATCGGGCGCCACCTCGGTCACCGATCTGGTCAAGAAACTCTCTTCCGCCCAGGGCGCCACCAGTGAAAGCTCCTCGGTTGGCGGCAGCACCTTCGGTTTTTCCGGCATTTCCGTGCATAACGTGGGTGAGACGCGTACGCTCGTCTTGCTGAACGGCAAACGCCTGGCCCAGTTCGGCGGCCAGACGCTGACGGGTTTCGCCGCTGGCTTCGACTTGAACTCGATCCCTATCTCGGCAATTGAACGCGTGGAACTGCTGACCGATGGCGCCTCCGCCCTGTACGGTGCCGATGCCATCGCCGGCGTGGTCAACTTCATTACCAAGCACGATACGACGATCGGTGATGTGACCATCGGCTATTCCGCACCCAAAAACGGTGCGCGTGAAAAACGCCTCAGCGCCACCAAGGGCTTTGGCAATCTGGACGAAGATGGCTACAACGTGGTGCTGACCTTTGGCCACGATGAGCGCGACAAGCTCGCTTCCGTCGACCGCAAGTTCGCCAACACGGGCAAGGTGCAATTCTCGGCCAATGGCAAGCGCTATCAGAAGCAGCAGTTTTCGGCCAGCCCGATTCCTGCCAATGCCACCGATGACAATGGCCAGCTGATCAGCCCTTACCAGAAGGCCAACGGTTCCTGCCCGGAAAAGACGTTCCGCGTGATCGAACCGTATAACGATGGCAGCGGCCTGGTCGATGACTATTGCGGCTATGACTTTACCAAGGACCTGGAAATCTATCCGGAACGCAAACGCGACAACTTCATGGCGTCGGGCACCTTCAAGCTCGCCGGCCAGGAAGTGTATGCGGACGTATTGCTGTCACGCACCAAACAGACTTCGCGTATCGCTCCCGTACCTGGCGCGATCGCCGTCGATGCGGGCACGCCGCTGCATGACAAGTATTTGGTGCCAGCGGGTATCACCGGCGATAGCACGGCGTTCTACCGCTTGTTCGACATGGGCCAGCGTACCTCGAAAGATACGGCAGATTTTGCCAGTGTGGTGGTCGGCACGCGCGGCATTCTGGCCGGCTGGGACTATAACGCAGCCTATAACTTCTCCGAAAGCCGCGTAAAAGGCAGTATTTCCGGTTATCCTGGCGCCATTGCCGTCAATAACCTCACGTCGAGCGGCTTGCTCGATCCCTTCGTCGGCCCGGGCAAGCAGTCCCCTGCGGCACAGGAAGCGATCAAGTCGGCCGCGTACTCCGGTTACTGGGACGGCGGCACTTCGCGCCTGCAGACGATTAACCTGAATGGCTCGACGGAACTGCGCCGACTGCCTGGCGGCGCAATGATGCTGGGCATGGGCGTGAACATCAACCGCGAGGAATTCTCCGCCAAGCCAAGTCCGTTTGCGCAAGGCATCCTGGCCGATCCCGTGAAGGGCACCTTGTGCGGCGGCACGACGGGGCTGGAATGCGACCAGCGTTTCGGCGACGCGGCCAGCAGCCAGCCGTACAGCGCCAGCCGTACGTCGAAGGGCATTTTTGGCGAAGTCATCGCGCCTGTGCTGAAAGAGCTGGAATTGGGCGCCGCCTTGCGTTTCGATGAATTCTCGGACTTTGGTGGTGCAACCACGGCCAAGGCCAGCTTCAAGTGGACGCCGGCACCTACCTTGCTGATTCGCGGTTCGGTCGGCAATGGTTTCCATGCGCCGACAGTGCCACAAGTCAACGCCTTGCAGCGCGGCTACGGCGTCACTAGCGACAAGTACACGTGCTCGCCAGCCTTGCAGGCAATCGCCACGCGTCTCAATGCGCAATGCCAGCCAGGCAACCGCCAGTACGACCAGCTGGCCGGCGGCAACCGCGAATTGCAGCCTGAGAAATCGAAACAGGCAACCATCGGCTTCCGTTACGAGCCGATCAGCGCCATCACCCTGGGCGCCGACCTGTGGCATGTGCAGATCCGCGATTCCTTCGGCCAACTGACCGAACAGCTGGTATTTGCCAATCCGGCCAACTTCCCGAAATCCTGGGGCGTCAACAAGGACGTGGGCACGGGGACTACCTACCTGGCCTTCCTGGCTGACAACCAGAACTTGGGCAAGTCGTTTGCCACCGGTGTCGATATCGATGTCAGCGCCCGTTACCGCTCCGGCATCGGCCTGTTCACGTCGCAGCTGAACGCGACGCAGATGCTGCGCGAGGACGTGCAGCTGGAACGCAATGGCAGGTATTATTCGGCGCTGGGCAACTTCGCCGATCTGGGCTCGGTGACGTTCCGCACGCGCGGCCAGTGGACGAACACCCTGAAAACGGGCAATTGGTCCAACTCGCTGACCGTCAATTTCCTGTCCGGCTACAAGGACCAGGAAACGTCGGTCGACGTGCTCGACGCGTCGGGCGCCGTGACGGGCCAGGAAAAGATCCGCATGCAGGTAGGTTTCTATTCGACCCTCGACTGGCAAACGGTATGGACTCCAAGCAAGAGCTGGGTCCTGACCGCCGGCCTGCTGAACCTGACCGACAAGAGCCCGCCATTCGTGCCATCGACGGCCGGCGCGAACCGCGGCCAGCAATTCGGCTATGACGACCGCTACTACGATCCGCGCGGCCGTACGGGCTACCTGAATGCTTCGTACAAGTTTTAAGCAAGGTACGCAGGCAACAAAAAACCGGCACTGAGTGCCGGTTTTTTTTCGTCCCGCCGCAGCGCGGGGAGGGCAGGGCCTAGCGGCGCGCCGCCATCGACAGGGCCACCGCCTCGGCCACCTTGATGCCGTCGACGGCCGCCGACAGGATGCCGCCCGCATAGCCGGCGCCTTCGCCGGCGGGGAACAGTCCCCGCGTGTTCAGGCTTTGCAGGTCGTCGTCGCGGCGCTTGATGCGGATCGGCGACGAGGTACGCGTTTCCACGCCCGTCAGCACGGCATCGGCCTTGTAGTAGCCCTTGATCTGTTTGTTGAAGGCCGGAAACGCTTCGCGCAGGGCCGTGATCGCGTATTCGGGCAAGGACGGCGCCAGGTCGGTCAGGTGCACGGCCGGCTTGTACGACGGCACCACGCTGCCAAATTCCGTCGAGGCGCGGCCGGCCACGAAGTCGCCGACCAATTGTCCTGGGGCATCGTAGTTGCCGCCGCCCAAGGCAAACGCTCGCTCTTCCAGTTCGCGCTGGAGGGCGATGCCGGCCAGCGGGTCGCCCGGGTAGTCGGCCGGCGTGATGCCGACGACGATGGCGCTGTTGGCGTTGCGCTCGTTGCGCGAGTACTGGCTCATGCCGTTCGTCACCAGGCGGCCTGGTTCGGATGCTGCTGCCACCACCGTGCCGCCCGGGCACATGCAGAAGCTGTACACGGAGCGGCCATTGCTGGCGTGGTGCACGAGCTTGTAGTCGGCCGCGCCCAGGATCGGGTGGCCGGCGCTGGGGCCGAAGCGGCAGCTATCGATCAAGGATTGCGGGTGTTCCACGCGGAAGCCGATCGAGAACGGTTTCGCTTCGATGTACACGCCGCGGCGGTGCAGCATCTCGAAGGTGTCGCGCGCGCTGTGGCCGATGGCCAGCACGACGTGGTTGCTGGCGATGGTTTCGCCATTGTCCAGCACCACGCCGCGCACCTGGCCGCCATCGCTGCCTGGCTCGATGTCGAGATCGACCACTTTGCTGCTGAAGCGGTATTCGCCGCCCAGCTGTTCGATATTGGCGCGCATTTCTTCCACCATCTTGACCAGGCGGAAGGTACCGATGTGTGGCTTGCTCACATACATGATTTCTTCAGGCGCGCCGGCCTTGACGAATTCCGTCAGTACCTTGCGGCCGTAATGCTTGGGATCCTTGATCTGGCTGTACAGCTTGCCGTCCGAGAAGGTGCCGGCGCCGCCTTCGCCAAACTGCACGTTCGATTCCGGGTTCAGCTCGCGCTTGCGCCAGAAGCCGAAGGTGTCGACCGTGCGCTCGCGCACCTGTTTGCCCCGTTCCAGGATGAGGGGGCGCAAGCCCATCTGTGCCAGGATCAGCGCCACGAACAGGCCGCACGGGCCCGTGCCGATGACGATGGGGCGCGGTTCATTGGTATGGCCGGCCAGCTGTTCGCCGCCGGCGACGAATTTATAGTCGGTGTCGGGCGCGGGCATCAGATGGATATCGTGGCCCAGGCGCGCCAGCACGGCCGCTTCATTCTTGACGTCCACGTGCAGCGAGTAAATCAACACCACGGCACTGCGCTTGCGCGCGTCATAGCTGCGCTTGAAGACGGTAAAGCCGAGCAGCTCATCGGCGGCAATGCCGAGGCGCGCCAGGATGGCGGCGGGCAGTGCCGCTTCGTCGTGTTCGAGGGGGAGTTTTACTTCGTTGAGTCGCAACATGGTGTGTATTTTTAAAAATTGCCGGGCTCCGTATCTAGCGGAGAGTGTGTGGTGACGCGTGAGGGCATCCGGCCGCTATTTTACCTCCACAATGCTCGCTGCCTCGTTTATCCGGACTTTTTTGGGGACGAAAAAGGCAGGCATACCGTCTGTGCGCATGCTTGCCACCGTGCCGTGAGGGAATCTGGAGATGTTTCCTTGCTGCCACAAACTGGTGCAAACCAGTGCGCTGCTGGTGCATCCGCCGCCCCTTGTTGGGGCGCGCAAATCCGGACCTAATTTTTCGGGTAAATTTGTGTTGCTTTTTTGTTGTGGCCGCTTGATTTTGTTGACGCCTTGCCATTGCGTGTGATTTGATAGTGTTTTGTTACTCGCAGGTGCAATTCCGTATCTTTGTTTCGCACGCATTTAAGGAAATGAGCAGCGTTGTCTCTTGCCGCTGCCACTTCCTCAATGGAGTGCGGGATTTTTATTTTAAGATGATGACGAGGAATTTCTTTTTATACGGAACTATTCTGAAAAAATCTGATTGATTTATTGCGGGATGGATCTGCAATATATTCGGCCTCGTTCCGTAAAATAATTTCGTCTTGTGCGTCATTTATTTTGCGGGCTCTTTATATCCATCTTTTTAGAAACAACTCTTCCTGCAGTATTCTGATTCCATTGGTGCAAAGCCACTGTTTGCAGGCATTCCAAGCAAGTTTGATTATCGTCCGCGAATGTTTTCATTCAGCCTGGATGCGTTTCCGCGCGCCTGTTTCCTGGATAAATAGAAGTGTTGCGCCAACAGAACAGTTTTCCTAATTTTATTGACCAGTCCGTTTCAATATGTTCCGATGTGTCATTCTGTTTTCTTTGCCTATGCAAAGTGGACCGAGAGGATGCCTTGTGTGACGGGATTACAAGGTGATGAGAGTAAAAAGCGTTCAAAAACGCATAAGTGTGAGTGATAAACTCCTTTACCAAAGCAGTAATACTGCGCTCATAAATAAATAGGGAATGACATGTTGAGAAAAACTGTAATAGCACGTGCATTAACGATCGCTTTCAGCGCGTCGGTATTGAGCGTTGCGATTGTTCCAACGGTAATGGCACAGTCGAATGCCACGGGCAACATCATCGGCAAGATTGCGCCGGATGCCAGCGCGTCGGTGCAGATCGTCGGTTCCGACAATGGCTTCAAGCGGACCATTTCGCCCGATGCAAGCGGTACTTTCCGCATCACCTCCCTGCCAGTCGGTAACTACAAGGTAACGCTGCTGAAAGGTTCTTCCGTCGTCAGCACGCAGGACGTGGAAGTACGCATCGGCCAGGAAAGCGAAGTAGCGCTGCAGCAAGTGCAAACCGTGAACGTGACGAGCCGCCGCCGCGCGATCGATGTCACCAGCTCCAACTCCGGTTCCTCCTTCAATTCGCGCGAGCTGGCTACCCTGCCACTGGCGCCTACGGTTGCCAACATTGTGCAATTGGCAGGCGGCACCACGCGCGCCGACTCGCGCTACGGCAACAACGCCGCCAGCTTCGGCGGCTCCAGCGCGTCGGAAAATGCGGCGTATATCAACGGTTTCCCCGTCACCAACAGCCTGTACCAGGTTGGCTACTCTTCCCTGCCTTTCGGCTCGATTGCTGAAGCGCAAATCATCACCGGCGGCTACGGCGCCGAGTTTGGACGTTCGACGGGTGGCGTGGTCAATATCACCACCAAGAGCGGTACCAATAACTGGGAATTCGGTGCTGGCTTTACCTACGCGCCTGATTCGCTGCGCGGCAAAGCCAAGAACATCATGTTCCCGAACACGGGCGCCAATCCCAAAACGGATGGCAAGATCTACAACTACCGCGAAGGCGACAAGCTGACCGAGAAGGTCTACAACGCCTACGTCAGCGGCCCGCTGATCAAGGACAAGCTGTTCATCTATCTGGGTGGCGAATTTACCAAGATGGACCGCGAAACGGCACGCCTGGCCTCGACCAGCACCGTGAACAACCAGACCGGCTGGCTGGTGCAAAAATCCGAGGTGCCGCGCTATATCGCCAAGATCGACTGGAATATCACCGACAACAACCGCCTCGAATACACGCATATTTCGGACGAGTCGAATGTTAACGATCAATACTACGGCTTCAACTATGACACCAAGAAGCGCGGCTATGTGCAGAACGGTGGCGCCAAATTCAAGAACTATTCGGCAGGTGTGCTGTTCCTGAACGCCACCGGCGCTGCGCTGGCGGCAGCCCAGGGCTCCAACATCGACATCCTCAAGCTGACCAGCTATGTGACCGATGATCTGACCGTGCAAGCCCTGATCGGCCAGGCCAAGACGCAACGCGAGCAAAATCCGTTTGGCTACATTCCAGGCTTGCGTCCTGTCGTTGCCTCCCCGGATAACCAGGTGCCAGGCGTGAATTACCAGCCTAGCCAGGTGCAAGGTTTCAGCTCGGCCCTGTTGCGTGATGGTGCGCAAGATACCAACCGCGGCTATCGCCTGGATCTGGAATACAAACTGGCCAAGCAGCATACGATACGCGGCGGTCTGGATCACAACAAGATCAATGCCCTGAACGGCACGGAAGCGGCTGGCGGCGGTACCTGGACGTACCTGAAGACCAATCCGAACACGGTATTGTCTGGCCACAATATGTCGCCGGCAGCTGGCGGCGGTTATGGTACCCAAGGTTACTACGTGCGTGAAAATCTGCAGCGCGGCGGCTCCACTCCGACCGTCGAGCAATCGGCGCAGTACATCGAGGACCGTTATCAAGCCACTGAAAACCTGGTCGTGACACTGGGCTTGCGCAATGAGTCGTTCAAGAACATGAACGGTATCGGCGAAACCTTCGTGGAACAGAAAAACATGCTGGCACCGCGCTTGAATGCGGCCTGGAATGTGTACGGCGACGGTTCCCTGAAAGTCTTCGGTACGGCTGGCCGCTATTTCATGCAATTGCCTGCCAACATGGCCGTACGTTTTGCCGGCGCTTCGCTGAACACCGACCGCTTCTACACCTACACCGGCGTCAACCCAACCACCGGCGCACCGCTGGGCTTGAACCCGATCAGCAATGTCGTGTCGGCTAACAATGAATTTGGCCAGGAAAAACGCGCCAATGAATTGGCTGCGACCAACTTGAAGGCTCACTTCCAGGACGAGATCAACCTGGGCTTCGAGAAGGCCCTGACGCCTGATTTCAACGGCGGTATCAAGTTTACCTACCGCAAGCTGAAAAACACGATCGATGACTACTCGGATCCACGTGCCATCTCGGCCAAGCTGACGGGCGCTGAAAAAGAGTACTTCGACGATCATGGCTGGAACGGCGCCCTGTTCAATCCAGGCAAGGACAACACCTTCATGATCCCAGTGGGACCAAACGGTGCACAGCGCGCGGTGACGATTTCGGCTGCCGATGCAGGCTTCCCGGAAAAAGCCAAGCGTACCTACACGGCGCTGGAATTCATGCTCGAACATCCGATGCGCAATGGCTGGTATGGCAAGATGAACTACACGTGGTCGCGCAGCGAAGGCAATCAGGAAGGCCAGACCAAGTCGGATAACGGCCAGGCCGACGTGGGCTTCAGCTCGGGCTGGGACTTCCCTGAAACGATGGTCAACGGCAGCGGCTTGTTGCCGAACAACCGTGCGCATCAGTTGAAAACCTACGGCTACTATGAGTTCACGAGCCAGTTCGGCGTCGGTGGCAACTTGCTGGTGGCAACGGGCCGTCCAATGTCGCGTACTTGCAATATCCCAGCGTCCATGGATCAACAGGGCTTGGGCTTGTCGCAATACGGCTCGATCTTCTTCCTGTGCCCAACCGGCCCGAACGGCCGCGGCGCTTACGGTACGCTGCCAACGGAAATGCGCCTGGACTTGAACTTCATCTACAAGCCAGAGCAAATCAAGGGCATCGTGCTGAAAGTCGACGTGCTGAACGCAACCAACCGTCAAGTGGCGCAATCGATCGACGAGGCGTACAACACCAGCGCCGCCGGTACTGCAGTCAGCCCAACCGCCGGCATGGTCAATGCGTATTCGAGCCCGCGCACCGTGCGCTTGTCGGCACAGTACAGCCACAAGTTCTGATGTGACTCCGCCTTCGCCGGCTGACCTTGGTCAGCTGGCGTAGGCTGGGATGTACAGGCAAGTCTGGAAGTTTCTGGCGCCCCGCAAGCTGCAAAGCTTGCGGGGCGTTTTCTTGATGGTGTCACCGCCTTAATGGTGTCACCGTCAGATCGGACACGCTCCAATAACGTTTCTGGCGAACGGAAAACGTCCTGCTATAAATGCCATAAGATTGTTGTTTTGTGTACATAGTCATGCCAGATATATGTTCTAGATTGACAATGTAGCATTGCTGTGCTCAACTGTGATCCTGCAATGACTTCCGTTTGGATAGTCTTCTCCTGGCGTCTGTCTCATCTGCATTGTGTCTCCTGCCGCCTCTCCTCAGCGCCACGTTCTCGTACATGTCGCCACGCTGTTTTTGCGTCCGAAAATGTGAAAAATTTCCTTACTGTTGTAATTAAGTGTAACTGTGCTACATATATTTGACACTTTATGATGATAAATGTTTTTATATGTCTTCTAGGCAAAATGTTTATCGCATTTTGTGCAAACAAGCCGGGAGGTGAACGGCGAACCTAGACCGGGTTGCCAAGGAAGTTGAACCCAAAATTTCCTTGGTCAACAGTCAGTTGCATAAGAGCAGGCTGTGAGAGTGGCTTGTACGGAGAAAATAATTGGATAATAAAATTGTACTGAAGCGCAGTGTCATCGCAGTAGCGCTCACCTTGGCATCGTCCCACATGGTAGTCATGGCGCAAGAAGTGTCCGCCGAACCTGCTGTGCAAAAAGTCCTGGTGACAGGGTCGAACATCAAGCGTTCCGAAAAAGAAGGTTCGTCGCCGATCCAGACCCTGAATGCCAAGCAGATCGCTGCGACGGGCGCCAATACGGTGGCCGAGCTGCTGCACTCGATCCCCGCTTTTGGCTCGGGCTCTTCGGTTGACGTGACTGATGGTGGTTTTTCGCGCGGCGCGGCAACGGCTTCCTTGCGTGGCCTGGGCTCCTCTTCCACGCTGGTATTGCTGAACGGCCGCCGCATCACGGCTTCCGCGTATGCCGATCCGAACCAGGGTAAATCGGCTGTATATGACTTGAACAGTATTCCTGTTTCGGCCATCGAACGCGTTGAAGTATTCAAGGATGGTGCCTCGGCCGTATATGGTTCCGACGCGATCGCCGGCGTGGTCAATTTTATTACCAAGACCAATTACACGGGTGCTGAACTGACTGCCAGCGTCAGTGCCAACGATGATGGCGAGTTTGCACGCCAGAATCTCAGTGGTATCTTCGGCTTCGGCAAGGACCGTTTCAACGCTTTCGTCAGCTTTGACGTTGCCAAGCGCGACAGCACCCTGATCAAGAACGTCAACGACGTCCAAAAAGGCATGTACGCGGACATCAACGCCCGCCTGAACCCGTTTTCGAGCAGCCTGAGCACGTCGCCGTTCTTCTATGCCGAGCGCACGCCTGGCGGCAAGAACTTCGCCAATACCTACGCCTTGCGCGACCTGGTCAAGAATCGGCTCGATTGCCCTACCTCGCAACAGATTACAGGCGACCGTGTGGCGCATAATCTGACGGCAACCGATACCCTGGTGGGCCGTACGTTCTGTAATTTCAATACCAACGATTATTCGGAAGTGCAAAGCGCAGGCAAGGACGCCAATGTGCTGTCGCGCGCCACGTATGAAATCACGCCGAGCATGACTGCGTTTGCGGAGGCTGGCTATAGCCGTTCGGAACGTACCTACCTGCGTGCGCCTACGGCATTCCGCGGTACGGCGTCCACGACCGTCTTCCTGCTGGACGGCGCTCCTCAGCAATTTCAGATGATTTTGCCGGTTGGCCATCCTGACAATCCGTTCCCGACACAGCGCGCGGCGGTCGGATACCGTGTCAGCGCGGACGGTGGCGCAGTCAATACCAATGAAACCTACCGTTTGCTGGCTGGCTTGCGTGGCACCGTCGGCGAGTGGGACTGGGAAACCGGTTTCCTGTGGAACCGCGCCGAGCGCAAGGAAGAGACGCTCGGCATGCTGTATCGTCCGACCCTGCAAAAAGTCATGACCCAGGGGTGGACCCTGGCCCAGGCCAACGCCGATCCTAGCGTCACGCGCGACCTTACCAACCGCGGTTTCGCGCAAGTAAGTCAGATTGACGCCAAGGCTAGCTCGGCCTTCGGTCAGCTGGGTGGCGGCCAGGTAGGCGTGGCGTTTGGTGCTGAATTCCGTCAAGAGAAAATCGGCCTGACGCCAGACTTGGCAGTACAGCGTGGCGATATCATTGGTCTGGCCAACTCGGTTGCCGACGGCCGCCGCAACGTTAGCTCCGCCTTCTTTGAAGTGCGTACGCCGTGGACCAAGAATTTCGAGATGGACTTTGCTGGCCGTTACGACAAATACCCTAACTTGAAGGGCAATTTTGTTCCGAAAGTGGGCGGCAAGCTGACGGTCAACGATCAAGTTGCCATTCGCAGCACGTACGCGGAAGGTTTCCGTGCTCCTGCGCTGACGCAAGTGTCGCCAGGCGGTGTGCAGTCGTTCCAGACGGTAACCGATTCGCTGCGCTGCCCGGACGGTGTCAATCCAGTCCCTGGCGCGGACAAGAGCGATTGCGCCAAGGGTATTTCCAGCCTGTCGTCGGCAACGCCTGACCTGCGTCCTGAAAAGTCGAAGAGCTACTCGCTTGGCCTGATCCTCGCGCCGACCAAAGATATCGACGTGCTGATCGACTACTATCGTATCAAAAAAGTCGATGAGACCGCCTTGTTCAGCGCACAGTACATGATCGACCATGCTGATCGCTACCCCGCCAACGTGGTGCGCGACAATAGCGCGGCCAACCAATTGGTTGATGGTAGCGGCAAGCCTATCGCAAATAGCGGCCCGATCTATCAGGTCAACCGTTCGTATGTGAACCAGGGCAGCACCGAAGTGAAGGGTGTGGACGTTGAAGTCGCCTTCCGCAAATCGCTGGGCGACATGGGCCGTCTGACCGCCAATGTGAACTGGAGCTATCTGATGAGCTTCAAGCGTGCCGAGCGTCCCGGCGACGTAGCGACCGACACCTCGGGTTCTGCTGGCGGAATTTCCGACTGGTCAACGTCGGTTGGCGACAATCCGAAAAACCGTGCTAGTGCATCGGTCAATTGGACGCGTGGTGATCACTCGCTGACCACGTCGGTTGATTTCGTGGGGGCCGTATCGTTGCTGCGCCGCAGCGACAACGATGTGTTCTACGAGAAGCCATACTGCCAGTACGGCTCGGGACAGCCATCAACCGCGTATCAACTGGGTGGCTTGCCGAAGTTCAGCAACTACATCACCAACTGCAGCGTGAAGAGCTGGACTACGACCAATCTGGCCTATTCGTACACGGGCTTCAAGGATTTGACGCTGTCGTTCAATATCAAGAACGTCTTTGATATCAAAGCGCCATACGATCCGCGTTACCCAGTGGAAGGCTTCAACACCCAGCTGCACAATGGTCAAGGCCGTTATTTCCGCGTCAGCGCCAACTACCACTTCATGTAATCAGTACCTGCCGGCGTGTCAGCACGCTGGCAGACCTGCATGTCTGGCATAAAAAGCCACCCGGATTTTTCGGGTGGCTTTTTCATGATGGCGCCGCTGGCGTCCTACATCCCGCCCCACAAGGCACTCAGCGTCGCCAGCGCCGTCAGTCCCGCCGTTTCCGTGCGCAGGATGCGCGGCCCCATGCTCAAGCCGATGGCGCCGGCGGCCAGGGCCGCCTTTTCTTCCGCTTCCGAAAATCCCCCTTCCGGCCCCACCATCACGGTGATCGCCTGCGGCGGCTGGTGACGCGCCCAGTCGGCCAGCGATTGCTGCGCGCGCGGCGTCAGGATGATGCGTTTATGTAAATCTTGCTGGCTGCTCCAGCTATTGAAGTCTTGCAATGGCGCCAGCTGTGCCAGCCGGTTGCGTCCGCATTGTTCCGATGCGGATACGATGATGCCTTGCCAATGCGCGAGTTTTTTCTCGGCCCGCTCGGCGGACAGGCGTACCACGCAGCGCTGCGCCGACAGCGGCACGATGCCGGCCGCGCCCAGTTCGATGGCTTTTTCGATGATCCAGTCCATTTTCGACGCTTCCGGCAGCGCCTGCGCCAGGGTCACGGCGTAAGGCAGTTCCGCCTCGCGCGCCACGTGCGCCTGGATTTGCGCCGTTACGCTGCGCTTGGCGACCGCCACCAGGCTCGCCTGCACTTCGCCGCCTTCGCCATTGAACAGGGTGATGACGTCGCCCGGCGCCAGGCGCACGACCTGGACATGGTGGGCGACAGCCTCCGGCAGGGAAACGGTGGTGCCGGCGACGAGCGGCTGGGGGCAGAAAAAACGCGGCATGCAAATCCTCAACGGGGGTATATGTGGGGTGGAAAGACGTCAAAGTATAGCCATTTGGCTGGCCAGTACGCCGCAATTCTAATTTGCGGCCCCCTAGTCTGGTAAAATAGTTGACTACATAAAGCAGCCGGCCTGGGTTCTTTCTTGTCCGTGCTGTTGCAAACGAATCCCAAACTCGCGACTGACCCACACCATCATGACAACTACGCTCCCGACTACCAAAATGGCCAATGCGATCCGCGCACTGGCAATGGACGCTGTACAAAAGGCCAACTCCGGCCATCCAGGCATGCCGATGGGCATGGCCGAGATCGCAGTTGCCCTGTGGAGTGGTCACTATCGCCACAATCCCGCGAACCCGAAATGGCAGAACCGCGACCGCTTCCTGTTGTCGAACGGCCACGGCTCCATGCTGCACTACGCGCTGCTGCACCTGACTGGCTACGAGCTGTCGATGGATGACATCAAGGCCTTCCGCCAGATGCATTCGAAAACCCCGGGCCACCCGGAAGTCGACATCACGCCAGGCGTGGAAACGACCACCGGCCCGCTGGGCCAGGGCATCGCCAACGCCGTCGGCATGGCTCTGTCGGAGCAATTGCTGGCCGCTGAATTCAACAAGCCTGGCCACGACATCGTCAACCACTACACCTATGCATTCGTTGGTGATGGTTGCCTGATGGAAGGCATTTCGCACGAAGTGTGCGCGCTGGCCGGCACCCTGGGCCTGAACAAACTGATCGCCCTGTACGACGACAACGGCATTTCCATCGACGGCAAAGTCGAAGGCTGGTTCACGGACGACACCCCGGCGCGCTTCGAAGCGTATGGCTGGAACGTCATCCGCGCCGTCGACGGCCACGATGTTGCCGCCGTGGCTGCCGCCATCGCCGCCGCCAAGACCGCATCGAAGCCAACCCTGATTTGCTGCAAGACCATCATCGGCAAGGGTTCGCCGAACCTGCAAGGCGGCGACAAGGTCCACGGCGCCGCGCTGGGCGACAAGGAAATCGCCGCCGTGCGCGAATACATCGGCTGGGATGCCGCTCCGTTCGAGATGCCGGCCGACGTGTACGCGGCCTGGGATGCCAAGGAACAGGGCGCCCTGCTGGAAGCGGACTGGAACGAACGCTTTGCCGCCTACAGCCGCGAATTCCCGCAGCAAGCCGCTGAACTGACCCGCCGCATGCAAGGCGAGTTGCCACAGGCATTTGAAACGGCCCTGTCGGCTGCCATCGCTTCCTGCGTGGAAAAGAAAGAAAACATCGCCACCCGCAAGGCCAGCCAGAACGCCATCCAGGCGCTGGCTTCGTCCCTGCCGGAATTCCTGGGCGGCTCGGCCGACCTGACCGGTTCGAACCTGACCAACTGGAAAGAGTGCGTGGCCGTGCGTTCGGGCCAGCCTGGCAACCACATCAACTACGGCGTGCGCGAATTCGGCATGAGCGCCATCATGAACGGCATCACCTTGCACGGCGGCTACATCCCGTTCGGCGCCACGTTCCTGACGTTCTCCGACTACAGCCGCAATGCCCTGCGCATGGCCGCCCTGATGAAACTGCGTTCGATCTTCGTGTTCACCCACGATTCGATCGGCCTGGGCGAAGACGGCCCGACGCACCAATCGGTCGAGCACGTCTCGTCGATGCGCTTGATCCCGAACCTGGACAACTGGCGTCCATGCGACACCGTCGAGTCGGCTGCTGCCTGGGGCGCCGCCGTGCGCCGCAAGGATGGCCCGTCGACCCTGATCTTCTCGCGCCAGAACCTGCCATATCAAGAACGTAGCGCCGAACAGATCGAGAACATCTACCGCGGTGGCTATGTGCTGAACGACGTGGCCGACGCCAAGGCGATCCTGATCGCCACCGGTTCCGAAGTGGAACTGGCCGTCGCCGCCGCCAGCGCGCTGGCTGCCGAAGGTATCGCCGTACGCGTGGTGTCGATGCCGTCGACCGACGTGTACGACCGCCAGGACGCCGCCTACAAGGCCAGCGTGCTGACGAAAGGCGTGCCGCGCGTGGCCATCGAAGCGGGCGTGACCAGCTTCTGGTACAAATACGTGGGCCTGGAAGGCGCCGTGGTCGGTATCGACACGTTTGGCGAATCGGCGCCTGCCGGCGTGCTGTTCAAGCACTTCGGCTTCACGGTCGAGAACGTCGTCGCCAAGGTGAAAGCCGTTATCGCTGGCTAATATTGATTTTTAACGGTCCTGGCGATGTGCTCGTCGGGGCCGTGCATGTACCTTCTTTTTTAATCAGGAGCAGAGTATGACGATCAAAGTTGCAATCAATGGCTACGGCCGCATCGGCCGTAATGTGTTGCGCGCTTTCTACGAAGGCGGCAAGAAACAGGATATCCAGATCGTTGCCATCAACGACCTGGGCGATGCCAAATCGAACGCCCACCTGACCCGCTACGACACCGCGCACGGCAAGTTCCCGGGCACGGTCACCGTCGAAGGCGACAACATGATCGTCAATGGCGATCCGATCCGCGTATTCGCACAGCGCAATCCTGCTGAAATCCCATGGGGCGAGCTGGGCGTGGACGTCGTGCTGGAGTGCACGGGCTTTTTCACCACCAAAGAGAAAGCTTCGGCTCACTTGAAGGGCGGCGCGAAAAAAGTCATCATTTCGGCACCAGGCGGCAAGGACGTCGATGCGACCGTCGTGTTCGGCGTGAACCACTCGGTACTGAAATCGACCGACACCGTCATCTCGAACGCTTCGTGCACCACCAACTGCCTGGCACCGCTGGTCAAGCCGCTGAACGACGCCATCGGCATCGAAACGGGCCTGATGACCACCGTGCACGCCTACACCAACGACCAGGTGCTGTCCGACGTGATGCATGAAGACCTGCGCCGCGCCCGTTCGGCCACCATGAGCATGATCCCGACCAAGACGGGCGCCGCTGCCGCCGTGGGCCTGGTGTTGCCTGAGCTGAATGGCAAGCTGGACGGCTTCGCCATCCGCGTGCCGACCATCAACGTCTCGCTGGTCGACCTGTCGTTCATCGCCAAGCGCGACACCACCGTGGAAGAAGTCAATGCGCTGATGAAGGCCGCTTCGGAAGGCGCCCTGGAAGGCATTCTGACGTACCAGACCGAACCGCTGGTCTCGATCGACTTCAACCACAACCCGGCTTCGTCGAACTTCGATTCGACCCTGACCAAAGTGTCGGGCCGCCTGGTGAAAGTATCGTCGTGGTACGACAACGAGTGGGGTTTCTCGAACCGCATGCTCGACACCACCGTCGCACTGATGTCGGCGAAGTAATTTTTTGACCGCATAAGAAAAAACGCCCAGTTTGAACTGGGCGTTTTTTTTCGTCCGCTTATTCAGGGTCGAGATTGGCGCACTGTGCGTACCACAGTTCGCAGTCATTGCTATTGCCCTGATAGCAGCTGTTCAGGAGGTAGTTGCACCTATCCGGCGGTCTGCGTGCATGTTCGGTCGCGTTGCTGGCAAACGAGGCGGCGATGCCGACAGCAGCGGCAAAGACAAACAGGGATTTTTTAATGGAAATCATTTTTCTCGCTTTCACAATTGGACAACGGTAGGGTGTCAACTCAAAAGGCCGCCAGGGCAGGCATGATGGGCTCGCCAAGCGCAGAAAAATATTAGCATTAAAATCAGACTGTTATTGCTTCAAAGAAAAATATTTTTATTAACGTTGCGTGTGCAGGCGACGGCGGTAGAAGCGCCATAGAAGGCGCAAGTCGCGCAGCACGGGTACGCCCGACAGCAGGGTCAGCACGCCGGCGAGCAGGATGGTGGCGGCGGGGAAGCCGATGTGCTTGAAGGCCAGGGCGCCGCTGACGCCGCCGATGAAGAAGCAGGCGATCAGCAGGCTGTGCGTTCTGAGCTTGCCGCGGTTGACCTTGACCATCCGGTCCGGCAGGTGGCGCCGGTTGTAATACGCCATCTTGCCCAGTTCGATGCCGATGTCGGTGGACAGGCCCGTCACGTGCGTGGTGCGGATGACGGCGCCAGAAATCTTGGTGATGATGGCGTTCTGCAAGCCCATGACAAAGCACAGCAGCAAGATGGTGACGGGGCCCAGCACGTCGGGCATGGTTGCCAGGTAATTGCCCGTCAAGCCGAACAGCAGCAGTAATGCCGCTTCCAGCAGCAGGCTGGCGGCAAACTGGCTGTGCAGGCGCCGCCGCTTGCCCCAGTTCACCATGATGGCCGTGACGGCCGCGCCGCTGACAAAGGCCAGCCACGCGCCCAGCGCGGCCAGGGCCACCGTGATATTGCCCAGCGCCAGGTCGTCCGCCATGCCAGAGACGATGCCCGTCATGTGCGAGGTGTAGCCGCCGATGGCAAGAAAGCCGCCCGCGTTCACGGCGCCGGCCACCAGCGCCAGCACGCAGCCCAGCTGCAGATTGGCTTGCGTATCGCGCGCCGATCCGCTCAGCCGGGACAGGTAATGGAGCGGCATGCCCGGGCCGGCCTCAGGCTGCGGCGCCGAAGATGGCTTGCCACAGGCGCATCACGTTGTCCGCATGCACGCGCACCCGTTCCGGTTCCACGCGGGCCAGGTCTTGCCCTTGCAGGCGCAACTGGTGCTGGAGCTTGCGCAGCGCGCGGTAGGCGTCGGCGACCTGGGCGGCCAGCTGGGCGTCGATCAGGCCCAGTTCGCCGCACAGGCGCAGCAGCGCGATATTGCCCGAGTTGGCCGTCAACTGCGGATACTGCGCCGCATGCTGGAGCACCAGGTATTGCACCATGAATTCGATGTCGATCATTCCGCCCGGATCTTGCTTCAAATCAAAGCTGCCGTGGCGGGGCGGATGGGCATCGAGCATCTTCTTGCGCATGGCTACCACTTCGCCCTTGAGCGGGCCGTTTTCCGGGCGCTCCTTGCGCAAAATCGTGTCGCGGATGCGTTCGAAATGCTTGCCGATGGTGGCGTCGCCCGCGCAGAAGCGCGCGCGCGTGAGCGCCTGGTGCTCCCACACCCAGGCCGCGCTGCCCTGGTAGCGCTCGAAGGCCTGCACGCTGGAAACCAGCATGCCCGAGGCGCCGTCGGGGCGCAGGGCGATGTCGATGTCGAACAGGATGCCGGCCGACGTGTGCGAAGTCATCCAGGTAATGAAGCGCTGCGCCAGCTTGGCGTACAGGCCGGGCGCTTCCTGGTCGTCGTCGTCGAACAGGAAAATGACGTCGAGGTCGGAGACATAGCCGAGTTCCTTGCCGCCCAGCTTGCCGTACGCGATGACGGCGAATTTCGGCACCTCGCGGTGGCGCGTCGGTAACGTTTGCCAGACTGCTTGCACAGTGGCGGCGACGATGATGTCGGCCAGCTGCGACAGGTAGTCGGCCAGCTTTTCCACGCTGAGGTCGCCCGCCAAGTCTTGCGCCAGGCACTGGAACAGCTGTGCGTGGTGCATTTCGCGCAGGATATCCATTTGCCGCTCCGTGTCGCCGGGCGCATCGTCGAGCTGGCGCTGCAGGTCGAGCGCCAGCGCGGCCGGGTCCGGCACCGTGTTGCGGATGCGCTCGTCCAGCAGTTCGTCCAGCAGGATCGGGTGCTGCGTGAGGAAGGTGGCGGCCCAGCCGCTGGCGCACACCATGCGCACGACGCGCTCGAGCGTATGCGGGTATTCCGTCAGCAGCGACAGATAAGCCGAGCGGCGCGCGATAGCTTCCAGAAAATCGAGCAGGCGGCCCAGGGTGGCCAGCTGGCTGGCGTTCCCGTTGGACACGGAGCAATCGGTGATCAAAGGCAGGGCGGAATTGACGAGGGCGACGAGGCGCGTGCGGCTCGCCTCGGGCAGCGATTGCAGCCGCGGCGCCTGCCACGTGGCCAGCAGGCGGCGCGCGCAGGCGGCCGGCTCATGGAAGCCCAGGGCGGCAAAGCGCGCTTCGATGGCTTCCTGCTGGTCCGAGGCGGCGCAGTCGTTCGACGTCTGCGGGTCGATGCCCGTGTCGGCCGGCGGTGTGCCGCTGCTCTTGTCGCTGAACATTTCGTCGAACTGGCCGGCAACAAACACGCGGTGCGCTTCCAGCTGGGCCAGCAGGGTGGCAGTGTCGGGCAAGCCCATCATCTGCGCCACGGTCAGGCGGTCGGCCTCGTTGGCGGGCAGGGTGTGGGTTTGCGCATCGTCAAGATACTGCAGCCGGTGTTCGAGGTTGCGCAGGAAGGTGTAGGAACCGAGCAGCTGTTCCACGATGACCGGCTCCAATAAGCCCTTGTCCGCTACCGTGCGCAGGGTGGCGCGCGTGGAACGCTCGCGCAGCTCGGCGTCGCGCCCGCCCCGTATCAATTGGAATACCTGGGCCAGGAATTCGATTTCACGGATGCCACCCCGGCCCAGCTTGACGTTGTTGCTGCGGTCCGGATGCAGCCGCTCCTGGCGGTTGACCTCGGCGCGGATTTGGCCGTGCATGGTGCGGATGGCATCAATGACGCCGAAATCGAGGTAGCGGCGGAAGACGAACGGGCGCACGATGGCGTCAAGTGACGCGATATCTTCCGGCTTGCCCGTCACGGCGCGCGCCTTGACCCAGGCATAGCGCTCCCATTCGCGGCCCTGCACGATCAGGTATTGCTCCACCATGCCCAGGCTGGCGGCCAGCGGCCCCGAGTTCCCGTTCGGACGCAGTGCCATATCTACGCGGAAAGTAAAACCGTCTTGCGTGATCTCGGCCAGGGCGGCGATCAGCTTCTTGCCCATGCGAATAAAAAACTCGTGGTTGGACAGGCTGCGTTGGCCCGGTACGGTGACTTGCGTGTCGCCATCTTCCGGATACACAAAGATCAGGTCGATATCGGACGAGACATTGAGCTCGCCGCCGCCCTGCTTGCCCATCGCCAACACCATCAAGGCCTGTTCCTCACCCGATTCCTCGCCGACAGGCATGCCGTGCAGGGCCACCATCTCGGCCATGATGGCGTCCACGTGCGTGCGGATGGCGAAATCGGCAAAGCCCGTCATGGCCGTGACGACTTCGTTCAAGTCGGCCTGGCCTTCCAGATCGCGTGCGATCAGGCCGCAAACGAGCAGGTTGCGCAGGCGGCGCATGGCCCGCTCGGGCGGCAGCGGCGGGGTGGCGGCGCTCGCCTGGGCGGCCAGCTCGGCGGCAAAATCGAGCCCGTCCAGCGGCGCGCGCACCAGTTGGGCTACCTGCGCGGCGCGCTCGGGGGCGGCGTCCAGCCAGCGCTGGTAGAAACGGGAGGCGGAAATCAAAGGCTGTGTGCTCATGGTATCGGTAAGTGTCTCGTGGATGCGGCGTGCATGTTCTTGTTTAACTTGGCTGCGAACGGCGGGGGATGCGGTAAAATTATGCCGCTGGCCTCACGGCCGGCATTGCGTGCTCTTCCGGACGATGGTAAGGGAGGCTTTGCTCAGACGCAAGCGCAAGGATGCAGGCGCGCACCACGAATGCAGACGATTTTTGCCATTATTTGACGCCGGGCCAGTTTATTAGCTTATTGATGCAAAAACCGCCAGAAGCAAGCGTGACAGAACATGTGCCATTGGCTCTGCGCTGGCAGCGGCTGCGTGCCGCCTATCGCATGGCCAACCTGGCCACCCACCATGTGTTGGGTTTTACCATCAAATTGGTGCTGCTCGCGTATTTCGCCTTCGCCGTGCTGTTTTTATTCCTGCGCTACGCGATTCTGCCGAATATCGATTATTACAAAGGCGATATCGAGCGGGCGGCCAGCCGTGCGCTGGGCAACCCTGTCAGCATTGCGCGTATTTATGCCTCCTGGCATGGCGTTCGTCCCAATCTCTTCCTCGGCGACGTGACCCTGCGTGACCAGGCGGGCCGCCAGGCGCTGAGCTTGCCGAGCATATCGGCCACCGTGTCGTGGTGGAGCGTGCTCGGTTCAGTGCGCTTTACTACCCTGGAAATCACGCGGCCGGACCTGGACGTGCGGCGCAGCAAGGATGGCAAGCTGTACGTGGCCGGGGTGTTGATCGACAGTACGCAAGGCAGCGATGGCAAGGGCGCCGACTGGCTGCTGTCGCAGCATGACATCATCATTCGCGATGGCAAGGTGCGCTGGACGGACGAGGCGCGTGGGACACCTGAGCTGGCCTTATCCCAGGTCAATCTGCTGCTGCGCAACCGCTGGCGCAGCCACCGGCTGGGCTTGCAGGCCACGCCACCCGCCAGTCTGGCCGCGCCCATCGATGTGCGCGCTCACTTCACGCATCCGCCTTTCAGCACGCGCATCTCCGATGTGTCGATGTGGAAAGGCGAGCTGTACGCCGACCTGAAAAACGCCGACCTGGCCGCCTGGCGCCGCTACCTCGATTACCCGTTCGAACTGAGCCAGGGCAAGGGCGCCCTGCGCGCCTGGCTGAGCCTGGATCACGCGCGCCTGGCCGGTTTCACGGCCGACGTGGGTTTGACGGATGTGACGGCGCAGTTGGGCGAGCATATCGCGCCGCTCGACTTGCTGTCGGTCAGCGGACGCATTTCGGCAAAAGAAGAGCTCTCGCAGACACCCGATGGTAAACCGACGTTTGGCGCGAATGGGCACCAGGTGGAGTTGACGAATTTCGCGGTGGAAACCCGAGACGGCCTCAGCCTGCCGCCCACGACTTTGTCCGAGCGTTTCATTGCTGCCACCAAGCGCAAGCCGGCGCGCACGGAAATCACGGCCAAATCGCTCGATTTGCAAACCCTGGCCGCACTGGCCGACAAGCTGCCGCTGGGGGAACAGCAGCGCCAGCGTCTCGACGCCCTGGCGCCGCGCGGGCGTTTGCAGGATTTTGCCGCGCAATGGGAAGGCGAAATGGCGACACCGGCCAGCTACCGTTTGCGCGGCAAGTTCATCGATCTGGGCCTGAACGCGCAGCCGGTGCGCCTGGCCGTGGCGAAGACGGCGACCGGCCCCGCGCAGGCAGCCGCACCGGCTATCCCCGGTTTCGAACATTTGACTGGCAGTATCGACGCCAGCGACAAGGGCGGCAAGGTCGATATCGATGCACGGGGATTGGTATTGCAACTGGCCTCCTATTTGAGTGAGCCGGCCTTGCCATTCGAACAGTTCGAAATGGAGGCGCGCTGGGCTTTCCAAGCAGACAATATGCTACAAGTCGACCTGGACAGGCTTGATCTTAATCAAGAAGGCATGCGAGTCGCCCTGCATGGTTCGCAGCGTTTGCCTCTCGACGGCAAGAACCTGGGCCAGGTCGACTTGACGGGCACGATCGATAATTTCCAGATCAACACCATCGGCCGCTATCTGCCGCTGCAAACGCCCGAGCACCTGCGCCACTGGCTGACGGGCGCGCTGGAAGGCGGCGTGGCGCGCGATGTCAGCCTGCGCCTGCGCGGCGAACTCGAACATTTCCCGTTCAAGGCCGACACGCCTGCCCAGCGCAACCGTGGCGATTTCCGTATCGCCGGCAAGATCGAGAACGGCACCTTGAATTATGCGCCCGGCGAATTTGCGGAAAGCGGTCCGCTGGCGGGCAAGGCGCCCCTGTGGCCGCAGGCGGAAAAGATCAAGGGCAGTTTTGTGTTCGAGCGCGCGCGCATGGAAATTCGCGGCGACACGGCCACCACGGGCGGCGTGGCTTTGACGAATGTCAAAGCCGTGATCCCCGACCTGACCGTGTTAGATACCTTGCTCGATATCGACGGCAATGCGGCCGGCCCGATGCAGGAATTTCTCAAGTACGTGACGGCCAGCCCCGTGCTGGGCTGGATCGAGCATTTCACGGATGAAACGACGGCGACGGGCAATGCCAAGCTGGCCCTCAAATTGCACTTGCCGATCGAGCGCATGCTCGAGTCGACCGTGCAAGGCAGCTTGCAGCTGGCGGGCAACGACGTGGTGCTGTTCCACGACATGCCGCCCGTGCTGGGCACGCAGGGCAAGATCGAATTCAACGAAAAAGGCGTCAACCTGAATGGTTTGAATGGCAGCCTGCTGGGCGGGCCGCTGGCCATCTCGGGCGGCACGCAGCCGGACAGCTCCATCCAGGTGAAAATTGCCGGCAACATGACCATCGATGGCTTGCGCAAAACCTATCCGGCGCCCGTGCTGCAGCGCCTGGCGAAACATTTGAATGGCGGCGCCCGTTACAGCGGCTTGATCACGGCCCGCGACCACCAGGTGGTGGTCAATGTCGAGTCGCCGCTGACGGGCCTGGGCCTGGATTTCCCCGCTCCCCTGAAAAAACCGGCCGGCGACAGCCTGCCCGTGAAATTCACCCTGACGGGCAATGCTGCCAATGGCGCCGGCTTGCGCACGGACGATATCCGCATCGCGCTGGGCTCCGGCATCGCTGCGCGCTACCAGCGCCAGAAGCAGGGCAAGGATGCATGGCGCCTGGTGCGCGGCGGTATCGGCGTGAACGTGCCGGCGCCGGAACCGGAGAGCGGCATGATGCTCAACGTGAATATGAAAACCCTGGACGTGGACAGCTGGATCGCCGCCGGCAGCGAGATCGCCGGCAGCGCGACGGCGTCCGCCGATAGCGGCGGCGCCGACGATGCGCCCGATATCGCGCAATACGTCGTGCCGGACATGATGGCGGCCCGCGCCAGTGAACTGATGCTGGGCGAGCGCAAGCTGGAAAACGTGGTGGTGGGCGCCACGCATCAAAAGGATGTGTGGCAAGCCAATATCGATGCGAAACAGGTGTCGGGCTATGTGACGTGGCTGGAAACGCCATCCGGCCTGGGCAAGATGACGGCGCGCCTGTCCTCGCTGATCATTCCGGAGTCGGCCGCCAACGATGTGAAAAATTTACTGGAAGGAAAAAGCGGCGCCCAGTCGATTCCTTCGCTCGATATCGTCGCCGAGCAATTCGAGCTGTTCAACAAGAAGATCGGCCGGCTGGAGTTGCAGGCCTATAACACCATGGCGGCGGGCGGACGCGAGTGGCGCGTGGGCAAGCTGCAATTGTCGAACCCCGATGGCGCGCTGAGCGGCAGTGGCAAATGGGTCATCAAGGATGGGCAGAGCACGACCAGCCTGCGTTTCGGCCTCGACATCGTCGACGCGGGCAAGCTGCTAGACCGCTTCGGCTTTGCCGACACGGTGCGCCGCGGCAAGGGCCGTCTGAGCGGCGACATCGCCTGGAACGGCTTGCCGTATTCGTTCGACATTCCCACCTTGTCGGGGCAGATCGAGATGAACGTGGAGTCGGGCCAGTTCCTCAAGCAGGACCCGGGCGCGGCCAAGCTGTTGGGCGTGCTCAGCTTGCAAGCCTTGCCCCGCTTGCTGAAACTCGATTTCCACGACGTGTTTTCCGAAGGCTTGGCCTTCGACGGCATCACGGCCAACGCCAGCATCAAGCGCGGCGTCGTGACGACGAACAACCTCAAGATGCATGGCGTGGCGGCCACCGTGCTGATGGATGGCACGGCCGATATCGCCAATGAAACGACGAATCTGCACGTGGTGGTGATCCCTGAATTTAACCTGGGAACGGGGCCGCTCGTGTATGCGCTGGCCGTCAATCCCGTCATCGGCCTGGGCAGTTTCCTGGCGCAGCTGTTCCTGCGTGCGCCCGTGATGAAGGCGCTCACTTACCATATGCAGATCGCCGGCCCGTGGAAATCGCCCGTCGTGACCAAACTCGATGGTGGTAAATTGGAACCTGTCGCCGTGCCTGCCGCTGCGGCGGTGGAGGCCGTGGCGAAATAGGCGAGGCGTTCGAATGGATAAGAGGTGGCAATGATGCATACAGTCGCAGCAGTACAAATGATTTCCTCGCCTTCCGTGGAAGACAACCTGGCCACGGCGCGGCGCCTGGTGGCGCAGGCCGCCGCCGGTGGCGCGCAACTGGTGGTGCTGCCTGAATACTGGGCCATCATGGGCAAGCAGGAAACGGACAAGCTGGCGCATGCGGAACAGCCCGGTAGCGGGCCCATCCAGGATGGCATGGCGCAGATGGCGCTGCAGCATGGCATCTGGCTGATCGGCGGCACCTTGCCCCTGATCTCGGGCCAGGAAGGCAAGGTCTTGAATACGACGCTCGTGTACGATCCGCAAGGCGAACCGGCCGGCCGCTATGACAAGATCCACCTGTTCGGTTTTACGCGCGGCATCGAGTCGTACAATGAATCGCGCACCATTGTGCCCGGTGCGCAGGTGCGCGCTATCGAGACGCCGTTCGGCCGCGTCGGCCTGTCAATCTGCTACGACCTGCGCTTCCCCGAACTGTACCGCGCCATGGGCGATTGCGCGCTGATCGTCGTGCCGGCCGCGTTTACCCATACGACGGGCAGCGCCCATTGGGAAGTGCTGCTGCGCGCGCGCGCCATCGAAAACCAGTGCTATGTGCTGGCCTCGGCGCAGGGCGGCCTGCATCCGAACGGCCGGCGCACCTGGGGCCACAGCATGCTGATCGACCCGTGGGGCGAAGTGATCGCCGTGCTGCCCGAAGGCGAGGGCGTGGTCAGCGGCGAGATCGACCTGGTGTTTTTGGCCGGCGTGCGCGAGTCGCTGCCGGCCCTCACGCACCGCACCATGTAAATTGAATTGTGAGAAAAAGCCATGATCCCATTTGAACCCAATCTGTCCAGCCTGGCCGTGGCACGCGATATCCTGCTCACGCCGTTCGGCCTGGACGAAGACAAGCTGCTCAAGGCCCTGGGCACGATGTTTACGCACAAGGTCGACTATGCCGACCTGTATTTCCAGTCGACCAAGAGCGAAGGCTGGAGCCTGGAAGAGGGCATCGTCAAGACGGGCAGCTTTTCCATCGACCAGGGCGTGGGCGTGCGCGCCGTGTCCGGCGACAAGACGGCGTTTGCGTATTCCGACGACATTTCCGAGCGGGCCCTGCTGGAAGCGGCGGCGGCCACGCGCACGATTGCGCGCGCTGGCGCCGGCAAAATCAAGATCGCGGGCCAGATGCAGCCGCAGGGCGGGCGTTCCTTGTATCTGCCCAACGATCCACTGGCCTCGCTCGATGCCACGGCCAAGGTGCAGCTGCTCGAGCGCGTGGAAAAGATGGCGCGCGCGAAAGATCCTCGCGTGGTGCAAGTGATGGCGGGCCTGGCTGGCGAATACGACGTGGTGCTGGTGCTGCGCAGCGACGGTGTGCTGGCGGCCGACATCCGCCCGCTGGTACGCGTGTCGCTGACCGTGATCGCGGAACAGAATGGCCGCCGCGAAACGGGCTCGGCCGGTGGTGGCGGGCGCTTCAGCTATGACTATTTCAGCGATGCCGTGCTGGAACAATACGCGACGGACGCCGTCAATTCGGCGCTGGTGAACCTGGAAGCGCGCCCCGCGCCAGCCGGTCCCATGACCATCGTGCTGGGACCGGGCTGGCCCGGCATCCTGCTGCACGAAGCGATCGGCCATGGCCTGGAAGGCGATTTCAACCGCAAGGGTTCGTCCGCGTTTTCGGGCCGCATCGGCGAGCGCGTGGCTGCCAAGGGCGTCACCGTGGTCGATGACGGCACCCTGGCTGGCCGGCGCGGTTCCCTGAACATCGACGACGAGGGCAACCCGACGCAGTGCACGACCCTGATCGAGGACGGCATCCTCAAGGGTTACATCCAGGACACGATGAACGCGCGCCTGATGAAGATGCCCGTGACGGGCAATGCGCGCCGCGAATCGTTCGCCCACCTGCCCATGCCGCGCATGACAAATACGTACATGCTGGGCGGCGACAAGGACCCGGGCGAGATCCTCGCTTCCGTCAAGAACGGCTTGTATGCCGTCAACTTCGGCGGCGGCCAGGTCGACATCACGAACGGCAAGTTCGTCTTCTCGGCCAGCGAAGCGTACATGATCGAAAACGGCAAGCTCAGCTACCCGGTGAAGGGCGCGACCCTGATCGGCAACGGTCCGGACGTGCTCAACCGTGTCTCCATGATCGGCAACGACATGCGCCTCGATTCGGGCGTGGGCGTGTGCGGCAAGGAAGGGCAGAGCGTGCCCGTGGGCGTGGGGCAGCCGACCTTGCGCCTCGATGGCATCACGGTTGGCGGGACTGCCTGATCTTTTCGGGCACTGCGCGGCCAACAACGGTGTCGGATTACGCGCGGCTGCGCCGCGCTAATCATCCTACCTACATTTCTGGCATGCTGATCGTGTAGGTCGGGTTAGCCCGAAGGGCGCAACCCGACACCACCGCTATTTCTCAGAATTTATACTTCACCCCCGCACTGATGAACCGTCCTGCCGCGCCCGCGTAGTCGAGCGGGTTGTAGCCCGTGGCGCCATACGTCAGCGGGTCGAGCGGGGCGATCTTGTCGAACAGGTTTTGTATCGTCGCAAACACTTCCAGCTTGGGCGTGGCCAGCCAGCGGGCCGTCAGGTCCACCGTGGTGAACGAGGCGATGCGGCAGCCGCGCGGCGCGTCCGTGCCGTCGGCGAAATGCGTGGCGCAACCGTCCGGGTCATTCTTGAACAGTATGTTGTCGAGCGGCGCACGGTAGTTGACGTTGGCCGTGACCCGCCAGTTCTGGCGTTCCCAGGTGGCGCCCAGGTTGATGCGGTCGTCCGGCGTACCCATGCAGTTGGACACATCGCAATTGCCATGCGTGCCGGCAAAATCGCGCTGCGTGCCATCGCGTTCCGTGCGCAGCCATTTGTACAGATGCGTCCACTTCAGGTCGAAGGTCAGGTTGCCATAGTCGCCGCCCAGGTTGAAGCGCTGGCGGGCGTCGATATCGATGCCGCGCACCGTCGTTTGCGCCGAATTCACATAGTTGGCCAGCACGGCCGTGATGGCGCCCGGATCGCCGGCAATGCCGGTGGCCGTCGATGGGTCGCGCGCCACGTTGCCGGCGGCAATGGCCGCATCCGTTTGCTCCTGGTTGATTTCATTCTTGCGGCGGATTTGCCACAGATCCACGGAAACGCTGCTGCGCGGCAGCGGGTCCCACACGGCGCCGACGGAAAAGCTGCGCGAACGCTCCGGCGACAGGTTCGGATTGGGCGAGGTGATGACGGCGATCGGCGCGGGATCGCACGCCACTTCCACGCCCAGCGCGCAGCGCAGCGGATCGCTGGCGGTGGAGAACGCGGCCAGGCCGCCGACGCCGTTTTCCGCCGCGCTGGGGGCGCGGAAGCCCTTGGCGAAGGTGCCGCGCAGGGCCAGTTCGCGCATGGGCGTCCATTTCACGCCCACTTTCGGCGTGTAGGAATTGCCCACGTCGGTGAAATGGTCGGCGCGCAGGGCGCCTGACAGCTCGACGGTTTTCAGCACGGGCGCCAGCACTTCGGCGTAGATGGCCGAGGCGTTGCGGCTGCCCTTGTAGGCGGAATAGCCTAGGCCGATGATATTGCCCCGCTCCGTGCCCGTGGTGGGCTTGAGTTCCGTCGATTCATGGCGGAATTCCGCACCCACGGCCACGCCCAGGCCGCCGCCGTCCAGCTTGGCCACCTCGCGGCTGGCCTTGAAGTCGATTTGCGCGATATGCGTCTTGGCATCGTTCGAGATGCGCGGCGACAGGGCCGCGTACAGCTCGGGCGAATTGAGGCCCGCGTTTTCCGCGATGCGCCACAGGCTGCCGGCCGGCAGGGCCGCATAGGCGGGGTTCAGGCTGGCCGCCGCCACGTTCGCGGCGGTCGGGTTGAGCAGGGCGAAGGCGACGTCGCGCTGCAGGTAGCCGTTCAAGTCGTTCGACACCTTGTTCTGCGAGTACAGCAAGGCGCTGTCGATATCCCAGCCCGCCACCGTGCCCTTGATGCCGGCCACAAAGCGCGTGAAGGTGGAATTGACTTCCGACAGGCGCGGTCCCACGTCGGCCGCCAGGTAGCGCAGCCGCGCCGCCGTGCCGAAATATGGATTGTCCGGGTGGGCTGCGCCGAGCGACACGCCCGCATTGCTGACGGGCCCGCCCGGGTAGCCGACCGAGCCGCTGACCGTCGATGGCGTGGTGGCCGAGTTTGATTCGCTGTGATACACGTTCAGTTCCGCATACGTCTGCAGTGCTGGCGTCAGTTGCCAGGCGGCGCGGCCGAAGAAATTGATGTTCTTTTGCTTGGGCTGGATCTGCCCGTACTGCTGCGCGGCATCGGTCAGGCAGCCGCCGCCCGGGTCGCCTTGCGGATGCGTGGTGAAATTGCCGCAGGCGGCGCCGGGGAAGGTGCGTGTAAAACCCGCGCCGGACAGGTTGCCGCGGTTGTAGTAGTCGAGCGTGTCGGGATTGCGCACATTGCCGTTGACGGCGCTGCCGGCCGCGTTGTTGGTGGTGATGGCGCCCGCACCGCTGAGCGACTCCTGCGCGCTGAAACCCAGGTCGCGCAAGTCGCTGCGGCCCACGGCACCCCGTCCGGCCCGGTCGCGGTTCCAGATGGCGGCTTTTTCGCTGTACTCGAGGTTCAGCAGCACGTTGTAGCGGTCGCTGTCGATGTCGCCGAAGCCGTGCGTGATGGCGGCGCGCGCATCGCGCCCGTCCCACTCCTTCGTCTTGCCGTAATTGCCCTTGATGGCCGTGCCCTGGTAGTCGCGCCGCAGGATCACGTTGACAACGCCGGCAATCGCGTCCGAACCGTAGATGGCCGAGGCGCCATCCTTGAGGATTTCCACCCGTTCCACCGCTTCCAGGGGAATGATGTTCAGGTCGGCGAATACCTTCTGGCCATCGTCGGCCAAGCCATACGGCGCGACGCGGCGCCCGTTCAGCAGCACCAGGGTCGAGGCCGTACCCAGGCCTCGCAGCGATACGCCGGAAGCGCCGGCGGCAAAGCCGTTGCCGAAGGTGGTGGGCACCGAGCCCTGGTTGTCGACGGCCAGGGTCTGCAGCAGTTCGGCCACGCTGGACTTGCCCGATTTTTCAATGTCGGCCGCGTTCAGCGTTTGCACGGCCGACGCCGTTTCCGCCTGCGCGCGGCGGATGTTCGAACCGGTGATTTCCACGCGGGCAACGGGGGCAGCATCCTGCGCCAGGACGGGGAGACTCAGCAACGCACTGGCCAGTGCCAGGCCCAGTCTGGGTGGTGAAAAGGCAGCGGATGGTAAGGATAGGGTAGGGATCATGCGGTTCTCCGGAAAGGTCAGGCAGTCAAAGGTCGTTGATGCGTCCTTGAGTTTTGTCCGTGAGCCGATGCCGGGATTAGATCTGGATCAAGGAGTGCCCCGCTTGTCGTCGATAGAATGGCTGGCGTGGCGTGGTTGCCACGACGGACACAGCGGTAGTGGCCTGCGGACGGGTATGGGCAGCGCGCAACTTTTTATGCTTTTTAACGTACTTTGCAGTGTAAAACGGCAGCGGCATGCGGCTTTGCCGACAAATATGCTTGCCAACCCTTGCAATTTAGGTTTATAGTCGTTCATCACTTACGGATGACTCGCATGTTCGCTCGCCACTTTTTTACCGCTTATTTTTACTTTAGCAATTCCAACCCAAAGGCGGTGGAGTAGCGGTCGGTTCACGTAGCAGCAAAACGAGATCCCAGCAAATTCTAAAAAACCGCCACTGATGGCGGTTTTTTTTTACCCAGATGTTTTACCCATCCTTAAATTTTGGAGAAAATGATGCCCCGCACCGATGATTTGCGAATTCGCGAAATGAAGGAATTGACCCCGCCGTCCCACCTGATCCGCGAATTCGCCTGCTCGGAGCAAGCCGAACAGACCGCCGCCAGCGCCCGCATTGCCCTGCACCGTATCCTGCACGGCCAGGACGACCGCCTGATGGTGGTGATCGGGCCTTGCTCCATCCACGACACCAAGGCGGCGATGGAATATGCGCGCCTGCTGGTGAAGGAGCGCGCGCGTTTTGCGGGCGAACTGGAAATCGTCATGCGCGTCTACTTCGAGAAGCCGCGCACCACGGTGGGCTGGAAGGGCCTGATCAACGATCCGTACATGGACAACAGCTTCCGCATCAACGACGGCTTGCGCATGGCGCGCGAACTGTTGCGCGATATCAATGAGCTGGGCTTGCCGGCCGGTACCGAGTTCCTCGACGTGATCAGCCCGCAATATATCGCCGACCTGATCAGCTGGGGCGCCATCGGCGCGCGCACGACGGAATCGCAGGTGCACCGCGAGCTGGCGTCGGGATTGTCCTGTCCCGTCGGCTTCAAGAATGGCACGGACGGCAATGTGAAAATCGCCGTGGAAGCCATCAAGGCCGCCTCGCAGCCGCACCATTTCCTTTCCGTCACGAAGGGCGGCCACTCGGCCATCGTCTCGACCAACGGCAATGAGGATTGCCACATCATCTTGCGCGGCGGCAAAACGCCGAACTATGACGCGGCCAGCGTGGACGACGCTTGCAAGGCGATCGCGGCGCAAGGCCTGGCGGCGCGCCTGATGATCGACGCCTCGCATGCGAACAGCTCGAAAAAACCGGAAAACCAGATTCCCGTGTGCGCCGACATCGCCAGCCAGGTGGCGGGCGGCGACGACCGCATCGTCGGCGTGATGGTGGAATCGCACCTGGTGGCGGGGCGCCAGGATTTGATCCCGGGCAAGGAATTGATCTACGGCCAGTCCGTCACGGACGGTTGCATCGACTGGAGCGCCAGCGTGGCCGTGCTGGAAAACCTGGCGGCAGCCGTCAAGCAGCGCCGCTTGAAGGGCGACGCGGAATAAGTGACGTGGCGCGCAGCATGAAAAAAAGCCCGGAAAGCTAAGCTTTCCGGGCTTTTCAGTTTTCAGCCGAGAGCAGATGCCGTCAGCTTAGAACTTGTAGGAACCGCTCAGGTAGAACTGGCGGCCCAGAGCGCTCGAGTACGATGGGTTGTAGCCCACTTGATGCGAACCCGTGTTACGCAGGGTGAACGGCGGATTGCGGTCGAACAGGTTCAGGATGCCGCCCGTGATTTCCACGTTCTTCATCGGACGGTAAGCCGTCTGGAAGTCGAAGGTGGTATAGCTCGGCACTTCCAGTTGGATGCCATAGCATTCGCCAGGGCTGCCAGCCACGATCACGGCGCAATCGTCAGCCGTCTGTTCCTTGTCCGTATAGCCGTTGCGGTAGCTGGCGCTCAGCGTATGCGTGAACTTGGCTGTCTCATACGTGGTGGTGGCACGGATGATGTTGCGGAAGCTGACCTTGTCGTTCGAACCGTAGCGATTCAGGCTGGTTTCCCATTGATCATCGGTGCCCGGCGTCGTGTAGCGCGAACGCAGCAGGTAGGTACCCATCAGGCGGCTCGTCAGGCGGCCGTCCAGCAGCTTCATCTTGTGGGTGAAGTCGTAGTCGATACCGCGGTTTTCCACCTTGCCGATGTTAATCGGCAGCAGCTTGATGGCCAGCACGTCCTTGCCCGTCGAGCTGATGTGCTTGGTGGTGAACAGATTGGCGTACTTGGCAGGATCGTTGAAGATCAGGCCTTCGGACACGGCGGTCACCTGGTCGCGGATTTCCACGTTCCACAGGTCGAACGACATCGACAGGCTGTCGATTGGTTCGAACACGGTACCGATGCTCCATTGCTTCGACGTTTCCGGCTTCAGGTCCGGGTTGCCGCCCTGGAAGGCTTCGAATTGCTGGCGTCCCACGCCGCTGCAGTAGCTGGCCAGCGGATGGCCGCCCATGCCGTTCGCTGCCGTCAATGGGCATTGATAGTTACCGCCCGTGACGCCCCAGTCTTCCAGTGGACCGGCGATTTCCTGCATGCTGGCGGCGCGGAAGCCGGTGCCGGCAGCGGCGCGGAACATCAGGCTCTTGGTGGCGGAATACTTGCCGCTGACTTTCCAGGTGGTGGCGTTTTCTTTCTTGCCTACCGTCTTGCCCGTCAGCTTGTCGTCGATGGATCCGATCTGGTCGTAACGCAGCGAGCCGGTCATTTCCAGTTTTTTCGAGATTGGCATCATCAGCTCGGCGTAGGCGCCGGCATTGTCGCGTGCGTATTCGCTGTCGACTTGTGCATTGTCAAACAGGATCTGCGCCTGTTTGGCAACATTCGCCTGCTGCACCTTGTACGAGGTGTTGCGGTAGTCGGCGCCCACGCCCAGCATGGCCGTGCCGCCTGGCAGCGAGAACACAGGACGCGAAGCGCGGCCGTCGATGCCCTTCATTTCCACGGTTTGCGTGTTGTAGGTGCCGCTGAAGCCCGTGCCCAGCAGTGCCTGGCGCATGGCATCCGGCATGGAACCGACCGGGTAGGCGAACGGGTCGATATTGCCGGCGGCTACTTGCGCGTCGAATTTGTCCGCCAGCGGGAAACCGCTGACGTATTCTTGCGTCTGCTTGTTTTTCGAGTACGTTACGGCGGAGTTGATGTCCCAGCCGAATGCATTGCCATCGATGCCGGCGACGATGTGGGTGGCCTTGGTGCCGTAGTCGTAGACGCGGTTGCCCATTTCCGACAGGCGGTATTTGGCGACGGCGCCCGTGGCGTTGGCCAGTTGCGCTGGCGTCAGGTTCGGCGCCAGATATTTGTTGAACAGCGGCGAGCCGACATCGACGGAGAAATCGGCCGGGTATGGCGCAATGCTGGCGACGACGCGCGCTTCCGTGTAGGCGAGGTCATAGAAACCCTGGAAGCCGGTTTTGCCCAGTTTGACGGTACCCGAGCTGAAGATGGCGTCGCGCTTCGATTCGGGATTGATTTCGATGGTCGATGGCGAATCGAAATAGCAGTTGCCGTCGCCATAGAAATCCATGTTGCTGGCGGCGCATTTGCCGCCATGGGCCAGTGCGTACGGGTTCAGGTTGACGGACTTGCTGACTGTCTTGCCGGTGGCAGGATCGATGGCATCGTAATCGACAGTTGCGTTGCCTGGCGCCGAGCGCGAGGAACCGTTGATGAATTGCAGTGCCTTGCCGTTCTTCGGATCGTTGAAATTGATGATGCCGCTTTTCGCGAAGCTGCGCTGCGATGCTTTCAGCGATTTTTGTTCGTCATGGCTGGCCGACACGAAGATGCTGTAGCCGTCTTCGTCGATGTCGCCGAAGCCCTTGCTGATGGAAATCGAGTTGCTGGCGCCGCCTTTTTCTTCAGGACGCGAGTACTTGGCATTGATTTCCAGCGGCGATGCGCCTTTTTTCAGGATGAAGTTGACCACGCCGGCGATGGCGTCGGCGCCATACAGTGCCGAGGCGCCGTCCGTCAGCACTTCCACGCGCTCGATGGCCGACAGGGGGATCGAGTTCAGGTCGATGGTGGTGCCGGAATTGGATGGCGCAATACGGCGGCCGTTCAGCAGCACCAGCGTGTAGGCTGCGCCGATATCGTGGATCGAAGCCGTGGTGACGCCGCCGCCGCCGCCGCCCACCGAATCGGCGGCCACGGAGAAGCCCTGCATCGCAGGAATTTGCTGGATGAAATCGGTCACCGTGGTGACGCCGGTTTTCTTGATGTCTTTCTGGTTGAACGACTGCACCGGCAGCGACGCTTCGGAAGCGATGCGCTTGATGCTCGAACCGGTGACTTCCACGCGTTGCATGGTGCCATCTGTTGTTTCTTGTGCATACGCGGCGTGCATGCTCAGGGCCATGCCGCCTGCAAACATCAGGCGCAGCGACCGCGATATTACATTTTCTATCATCATCTGAAATTCCTTGTTATTGTGATAAAGGCGGCAATTATTTTGAAATAACTTGTTGCTTACTAACAATTTATTTGCCTTTTTACAAATCCACCAATGAAAATTCTGTAAATTTTCAGGGCCCTCATCAAAACATTCACGATTCAGATTGTCAATTTCGTGCGGACTTTTTGGACGAAATGCAACATTTCCCTGTTTTTTTTGTAATCCTTCAGCAATAAAGTATCGCGGACCCTTGTCAGCCCTGCTCAGATGCGTAAAATAAAACGGCGCACATCATCGCTGATGGCGCCGTCTTTGGCATGGCTGGCACACGCTGGCCAGCGCTGTCTGGTCTGTCTTTCTTCCGTCACTCCCTCAAAACGTATAGCTGCCGCGCAAGTAGTAGGCGCGCCCGATCGGGTCCGTATAGCGCGGGTCATAGCCTTTCTGGAACAGGGTGCCCTGGTTCGAGAACGGTGGTTCCCTGTCCAGCAGGTTTTTCACGCCGGCCGTCAGCAACAAGCCTTTCCACACGTAACTGCCCGACACGTTGAGCAGGCTGTATGACGGCACATCGTGGCGGTATGGCGGCTCGACCAGATTCTGGTCCGTGTAGCCGGACTTGAACGATTGCGACACGGTGGCGCCCCAGTTGCCCAGGCGCCAGTTCAGCGCTGCCGTATGTTTCCAGCGGAACACGGGATTGTTGTCCGCATAGCGGCCCACGTTGGCAATGAATTCGCCGCCGCGCTCGTTCTGGTAGTCATACTTGTGGGTCCACGTGCCATCGACCGACACGCTGACATCGCCATACGCGCCTCGGGCCAGGCGCGCATTCAGGCTGACGTCGATACCGTCCGTTTTCACTTCGCCGAGGTTGTCGTTCAAGTCCAGGATGGCGTAGGGCGAACCATCGGGATTGCGCAGGAACAAAGCCTTGTATTTTTCGTAGTTGCCGAAGATCGATTGCTCGGGCAGGGACGAAATCTTGTCCTTCAAATGGATGTTCCAGTAATCGATGGCGAGCGTGACTTCCTTGATCGGTTCGAGCACGAGGCCGACGGCGAAGGTGGTGGATTTTTCCGGTTTCAGGTTTTCATTGCCGCCCTGCAGCTTGAATTGCTGCAAGTCGCAATCGCGCAGGGGATTGGCGCCGGGCTGCGGCACGCCGCCCGGGCACAGGATGGGGTCGTCGTAGGTATCGTTGGTATCGTTCTTCGATGGCGGCGCATTCTTTTCAAACAAGGTGGGCGCGCGGAAACCCGTGCTGGCCGAGCCGCGCAGCACCAGCGCGCTGCTGGCCTGGTAGCGCAGGGCCAGCTTCGGATTGGTGGTGCTGCCCACGTCGCTGTAGTGGTCGAAGCGGGCGGCCAGCTGCACTTCCAGATCCTTGATCAAGGGCAGGTTGACTTCGCCGAAGACGGCCTGGATCGTGCGCGAGCCGCTCTTCGACAGCGAGCCGGACAAGCCGGAACTGGCGGCCTGGCCGGCGATATCGCGGTTGACATTGAAGTCGGCCTTTTCGTGCCGTACTTCGCCACCCAAAGCGATGGCCAGCGGGCCGCCGGCCAGCTGCATCAGTTCGCGGCTGCCCTTGATGTCGAAGCCCGTCGTGGTGACCTTGGCGTTCTGCACCTCGCCGCGCAGGGCGGTGCTGTCCAGGTAAGCCTTGCCGGCCGCGTCCTGCACGCCGAACGGGTTCAGGATGCCGTTCAACACGCCAGCGGCAAAGCCCGCATCCTGCACATAGCCACCCGTGAACTTTTCCGACGACTTGCTGATCGCGTGGCTCAGGCCCGTCTTGTAGTCCCAGCCGGACAGCTCGCCTTCGAGCGCCAGCACCAGGCGGTCCGCCTTGCCATCCGAATCGATCTGCCGCTGGCCTGCTTCCACGGGGCGCCAGTTGACGCTCAGTGGCTGGCCCGACAGGCCCGGCTGGGCCGGCACGCCGCCCGCATTGCCCGGATAGTATGGACTGGTGCTGGGCAGGATCAAGCCCGTTTGCGGCGGCGGCGCCGTGCGTGCCTTCACCTTGTTTTCCGAATGCAGGTATTCCACCGTGGCCAAATGGCCGCCACCGAGCTTGAAGGCGCCCTTGCCGAAGAATGCCAGCTGTTCCTGTGCGGGCAGGTTGTCGATCTGGCGCGTGTAATCCTGGCGGCAGGTGCCGTTGGTGGCTGCCACCGACAAGGGCGGCAGGCAACCGCTGGCCGCGTAGGGATTGCCGGCCAAGCCGTCGCCGCCATTGGCCGCCGCATCGAAGTAGTTGCCGGGGAAAGTCGTGCCGCTGGTAATGGACAGCCCGCGCGAGGGGATGATGCCGGTCTTGGAAAAGTCACGGTCCTGCGACGTCAGCACTTTTTGCTTGTGGTAGTCGAGCACGCCGAAAATATTGTAGCCGTCCGTGTCGAGCTTGCCGAAACCCGTCGACAGGTTGATGCGGTGCTCGCCGCCACCCTTGTGTTCGGGCGAGACGACCTCGGCGGTGATATTCGTGACGTTGACGGAGCGCTTCGTGATGAAGTTGATGACGCCGCCGATGGCGTCCGTGCCGTAGATGGCCGAGGCGCCGTCGCGCAGCACTTCGACACGCTCCAGGGCAGCGATCGGGATGATGTTCAGGTCGACGCTGGCGCCGTCATACGGATGGTTGGCGATGCGCCGGCCGTTGAGCAGTACCAGGGTCTTGTCGCCGCCCAGGCCGCGCAAGTCGGCGCTGGCCTGACCGCCCGTGGGCAAGCCGCTGGTATTGCCGCCGACTGCATTGCCGCTGCCCATGCTCGACGCGTTCGAGGGTATCTTGCTCAGCACTTCCTGGGCCGTCGTCAAGCCCTGCTTGGCGAAATCTTCGGCCTTGAAGATGGACAAGGGCGTCGCCGTTTCCGAGACGAGGCGCTTGATGGAGGAACCGGTGACTTCGACACGCTGCATGGCAGGGGGCTCGCCGGCGGTGCCGGTGTCCTGCGCCATGGCCGCATGGCCATACGCGCCGAGCAAGGCTGCGCACAGCAGGCGCAAGGTGGGGGAGGGGCTGCGGGTTTGCGTCATCTGACACTCCTGTGGCGTGGGTTTGGCCAAGTGGCCTGCAAGGGAGTTTTACAGGCGCGCAGCAGCTAAGGTTTGTGCTGGCACAAGAGCTGTGCGGATGAGCGACCTGGCGCCACAGTCCGGGCGAAAAAAAGGCGGTGATTGCTCACCGCCTTGCGTCAGGGTACGGATGTCGGCTTAGAAGAACTTGTAGCTGGCGCCCAGTTTGAAGTAGCGGCCGATGGCGCCGCTGGCATCCATCGGGTTGTAGCTCATGCCGCCGTAGGTCAGCGGGTCGAGCGGCGCGATCTTGTCGGTCACGTTGTTGATCGAGGCAAACAATTGCAACTGCTTGTTGACGTTCCAGCGGCTCGACAGGTCGAGCGTGGTGAACGAGGCGAGCTTGCAACCGTTCGGCGCCGCGGTGCCGTCGGCCAGCTTGGAAGCGCACGGCTTGCCTTCAAACAGGATGTTCTTCATGTCCGAACGGTAGTTCAGCACGCCGCTGACGTTCCAGTTGCCCAGGTCCCACGAGCCGGTCAGATTGATCTTGTCCTTCGGCGTGCCGGCGCAGTTGGACGTGTCGCAATTGCCATGCGTGCCGGCGAACTGGTAGCGCACGGTGGACGACTCGGCCCGTACCCACGAAGCGATATGGGTCCAGGTCAGGCCGAACGTGGCGCGGCCGTAGTCGCCCAGGCGCACGCGCTGCTTGACATCCAGGTCGATACCCTTGATCTCCGTGAAGCTGGAGTTGCGGTACGGCGCCTTGGTGATCAGCAAGGTGCCCGTGTTCGGCGTGACGACGCCATTGATGGTCAGGTTGTTGTCGGCGCGGATGGCTGTCGGCAGGGCGGCTGCTTCGTTGTACGGCAGCGGATTGATCTCGTTTTCACGCTTGATCTTCCAGGCATCGAGCGACAGGCTGGTATCGTTGAACGGATCCCACACCAGGCCCAGGGTGTAGCCCTTGGATTTTTCCGGCTTGAGGCTGGGGTCGCCGACCTTCACGGCCGCCACTTGCAGTTCGCAGTCGCTGGCATTGGCGCCCGGCAGGCGGGTGCCGCCCGGGCAGCGCACGGGATCGCTCACGGTCGAGGTGCCCGTCGATTGCGAATCGGCGTTGCTTTCGGCCGGGCCCGGTGCGCGGAAACCTTCCGAATACGTGCCGCGCACGGCGAAGGTTTTCAGCGGCGTCCACTTGGCGCCCAGTTTCGGCGTGGTCGACGAGAAACGGTCGTATTTGTCGTAACGCAAGGCGCCCGACAGTTCCACCGTCTTGATGACGGGCGCCAGCACTTCGAGGAACACGGCCGAGACCTTGCTGTCGCCCTTGGCGGCCACGTAGCTGGCGTTGATGGAACCGTCTTCCGTGCCCGTCAGCGATGGATTGTCGAGCTTGTCGCGGCGGTGTTCCGCGCCGATCGCCAGGCCCATGGCGCCACCGGGCAACTGCATCAGTTCGCGCGTGGCCTTGAAGTCGATGATGTCGAGCTTGGTCGTGGAATCGGAGGTGGCGTTCGTCACCATGGCCGCGTACAGCGATGCGGGATTCTTGCCCGCCTGCGCGCCGATGTAGTACGGGAAATATTGGCTGTTCGGATTGCCTAGCGCATCCCTAACGACGGCCATGTTCAGCATGTTGCTGTAATCGAGGTGCAGTTTCGATTCCGAATGCGTGTAGCCGGCATCGTAGTCCCAGCCCATGGCATTGCCCTTGACGCCGAGCACGATGCGGTTGAACTCGTTGTTGGCGGTGCGCGTGCTGGCGCCCACGTCGAACGCCTGGTAGCGCACGCGCACCGGCACGCCATACGGATTTTGCGGGTGGTTGGCGGCCAGCACGATGCTGGTGCCGGTGCCGGTGGCATAGTTGATGACGCCCGCCTTGTTGCCGGCGTTCGGCGGGAAGGCGACGGTGGGCGTGACCGACGGCGGTATCATGGCGAACGCCGTATCGCGCTTCGAGTAGCCCGCTTCCGCATACACCTGGGTGTCGGCATTGACTTGCCAGGTGCCGCGCGTGTACAGGTTGATCGATTCGATCTTCGGCTGCATCGCGCGGAACTGGTCGTGGTGCCACAAACAGCCGCCCTTCGGATCTTGCGGTGAAGACACGGACAAGCTCGAGCAGCCGGGCAGGGACACATAGTTGTTGGTGACGGGGTCGCGGATCAGGCCTGTCGGTGCCGCATTTGCATCGTTGTTGCCATTGATGTAGCCGCCGGCGAACTGGGTGTTGATCGCATAGCCATACGGGCGCAGGTCGGCCTTGCCTATCCATTTGCGGCCGGCGCGGTCGCTGTTCATCAGCATGTCCGATTTGCTGTATTCGGCATTGACGACGAAGTTGAATTTATCCGTATCGAGGTTGCCCTTGCCGAAAGTCAGCGAGGCGCGGTGCTGCTTGGCGTCGCTGTCGCCAGAGATGCCCGTGTCGCCTTTCAGGGTCAGCCCTTCGAAGTCCTTGCGCAGGATGATGTTGACGACGCCGGCGATGGCGTCTGCGCCGTAGGTCGACGAGGCGCCGTCCTTGAGGATTTCAATGCGTTCGACGATCTGCATCGGCACGGTGGACAGGTCGGTAAAGCTCTTCTGGCCGTCATCGGCGCGCGCGAATGGCGCCATGCGGCGGCCGTTGAGCAGGACCAGGGTCGAGGTGGCGCCCAGGCCGCGCAGCGAGATGGCCGTGGAACCGGCGGCAAAGCCGTTGCCGAAGCCCGTCGGCAGGGAGCCGGCGCCATCGGCGGTCAGGGTTTGCAGGTATTCGGCGACGGTGGCCTTGCCCGATTTCATCAAGTCGTCGCGGCTGATGACCTGGACCGGCGATGCGGTCTCGGCCGTGGCCCGTTTGATGCTCGAGCCTGTAATTTCCACACGTTGTACATTGGCGTCTTGCGCCATTGCCGGCGCCGCCATCATGCCCAGGCTGAGCGCTGCTACGCTACCCGAAAAAATCAGGCGTACGGAGCGGGACATCACTGTTTCCATCATCATTCTCAGAACTCCGAAAGTGTGCTCGGCCGGCCCTTGTGCGGCACAGCTTTGCCAGGGTGATAAAGATTGCTGCGTCGGCAATCGCCATGGATCAAACGGCATATCGTGTGAGCCGTCGTGATTGATAAGACCACTTGCCGAGAAACCTTGTCAACGCACACACATCTGCTTTCAGCATGGAAACAACAGTGTTTTTTATCATGTTGATGCGTTTCAATAATTGCAATTATTTTAATGTTGCAGTGCGATGCGTATTTTCCGTACTGCCATAAAAACAGCTGTCATTGACGGCCATAAGGGTTGCTGCCAGGCCGATTTTCCATGGACGCCGCCTGTCTATGCTGCGCTGCGGAAGATTCTCCCCGTGAGGCTGGCGGCCGTGGCTGCGCGTCACGCCAGCGCTGCGGCTTTTCGCCCGGCGAACAGAATATGCGTTATCGTTACGCCTTTTTCCGGCTCGCCCGTATGTAGACGCGGCTGGCCATGAACAAGGCATAGATCTTGCGAGGATGGACTGGTTTTGGCGGTGGAATCCTGTATCCCAGGGGGAAGCCAGTACAAGCGCACCAATACGGTGCGACAGATAATCGAGATGAAGGGTATTACATGAAGTCACCATGGATGCGGCGCGTGGCGCTGCTCGCCTGCCTGGCCACCCTGCCGCTGGCGGCCGTTGCCGCCGATGCCGCCCCTGCTGCCGCAGGCGCGCCGGTGAAAACCTTGCGCTATATCTTGCCGGCCGCCGAGACGGGTTTCGATCCGGCCACCGCGCGCGACCTGTATTCGAACCACATCACGCAGGCCGTCTTCGACACCCTGTACACCTATGACTACCTGGCGCGCCCCGTCAAGGTGGTGCCCGGTGCCGCGGCTGCCATGCCGGAAGTGTCCGCCGACGGCAAGACCTACACCATCCGCCTGAAAAAAGGCATGTATTACACGCCCGACCCGGCGTTCGGCGGCAAGCGCCGCGAACTGACGATGGCCGACTACGTGTATTCGTGGAAGCGCCTGTTCGACCCGCGCCTGGCCTCGCCGCACAGCTGGCTGTTCGAAGGCAAGGTAGTGGGACTGGACGACCTGGCCAAGGATGCGGCCAAGTCGAACAAGCTCGACTACAGCAAGAAGGTGGCCGGCCTGGAAATCCTCGACCCGTACACCCTGCGCGTGACCCTCACCAAGACCGATTTCAATTTCCCCATGATCCTCGCCTACGTGCCGACGTCCGCCGTGGCGCGCGAAGTGGTGGAGAAATACGGCGACGTGAAGGGCGAAGTGGGTTCGAATCCCGTCGGTACCGGCTACTACACCTTGGGCGAATGGACGCGCGGCAACCGCATCGTGTTGAATCGCAACCCGCAGCACTTGCCGGAAACGTGGAATTTCCTGGCTGGCGACGACCCGGACGACCAGCGCATCGTGCGCCAGATGCAGGGCAAGCGCATTCCCGCCATCGACCGCATTGAAATTTCCGTCATGATCGAGGACCAGTCGCGCTGGCTGTCGTTCCAGAGCGGCGGCACGGACGTGTTCTGGCTCGATGGCCCGCTGGCGCCGAAAGCGCTGCTCAACGGCAAGCTGCGTCCCGAGCTGGCGGAGAAGGGCGTGCAACTGTCGCGCCTGCTGGATCCCGAGATCAGCTATTACTACTGGAATATGGAAGATCCGACCTTGGGCGGTTTCAGCAAGGAAAAGATCGCCCTGCGCCGTGCCATTGCCATGGCGCACAACATCGACGAAGAAATCCGCATCATCTGGAATGGCCAGGCCAAGCGCCTCGACTATCCGATCCCGCCCGGCGTCGTCGGCTACGATCCCCACTACAAATCCCTGCTGCAATACGATCCCGTGCTGGCGAACAAGTTGCTCGACAAATTCGGCTACAAGAAGGGTGCCGATGGCTGGCGCACTTTGCCGGACGGCAAGCCGCTGCTGATCCGCTACGCTTCGCGCAATGAAGCCAATGGCGTGCTGCAGGCGGAAATGTGGCGCAAGACCTACAACTCGCTGGGCATCCGCATGGAAAACGACCGCATGATCTTTTCCGACATTTTAAAGACGGAAAAGCAGTGCAAGATGCAGACGCGCACGGCGCCATGGCTGGCCGACTATCCGGACGGCGACAACTTCATGCAGCTGTTCTACGGCCCGAACACGCACCAGAACAACAATGGCTGCTACCAGGATCCCGAATACGACAAGTGGTATGCGGCCAGCCAGGCCATGCCGGCCAGCCCCGAGCGCGACGAGCTGTTCCACAAGATGGCGCGCCGCCTGGAAGTGAACGCGGGCGCCCTGATCGGCTATGCGCGCTACCGCAACATGCTGGCGCAAAAGTCGGTGCTCGGCTACAAGAAGCACCCGATCCTGTTCCAGGAGTGGGCGTACATGGATATCGACAGCAACGGTGCGCCGGTGGCGCCAGCTGCCGACTCGGCTAAAAAATAAGCGCAGCTTATAACAACAAGGAATCATTATGTTTGCTTATATCCTGCGCCGCCTGTGGCAGATGCTGCCCACCATGCTGGGCGTCGTCCTGTTGGTGTTTATCCTGTTTAACTGGGTGGGCGGCGACCCCGCCTATATCCTGGCCGGCAAGATGTCGAGTGCGGAAAGCATCGCCAACATCCGCCGCCAGCTCGGCGTCGACCAGCCGTATTACGTGCAGCTATGGATCTTCATCAAGCAGATCGTCACGTTCGATTTCGGCCAGAGCTGGGCCACGGGCGAATCCGTGTCGCACATCATCACCTCGCGCCTGGGCCCGTCGATGATGGTACTGATCCCGCTGACCGTGCTGGAAACGTTTTTTGGCGTGGCGCTGGCGCTGGCCATCGCTTTCGTGCGCGGCTCGCTGACGGACCGCGCCGTCATGATCGCCTGCACGGTGGGCATGTCGATTTCCATTCTCGTCTACATCATCGTCTTCCAGTACGGCTTTGCTTATAAACTGGGCCTGTTCCCCGTGCAGGGCTGGGGCGACAGCTTCTGGGAAAACCTGCTGCGCTATTCGACTTTGCCGATTCTGATCGGCCTGGCCGTCTCGATCGCGCCGACCCTGCGCCTGTTCCGTACCTTCGTGCTGGACGAGGCGAACCAGGATTACGTGCGCACGGCGCGCGCCAAGGGCCTCAAGGAAGGCCGCATCATGTGGGTGCACGTGCTGCGCAACGCCGCCATTCCCATCATTACCTATGTGATGTCGAACTTGCCGGCCCTGCTGATCGGCGCTTTCCTGCTCGAGCGCTTCTTCGGCATCCCCGGTATCGGGCGTGAAGTGATCCTGGCCGTCGAGCGCAGCGACTTTCCGGTGATCAAGGCGATCACCGTCTATGTTGCCGCCGCCACCATGCTCTTCAACCTGCTCACCGACCTGCTGTACCAGGCGGTCGATCCTCGCGTACAACTGAAGTAGAAAGAGACGATGTCGAAACCTCATACATCGCCCGGCCTGTGGGCCCTGGCGTGGCGCCGTTTGCGCGGCGACAAGATTGCAATGGTATCGCTGGCCGTGGTCGGCGCCTTTTTCCTGCTGGTGCTGGCATCGGCCAGCGGCCTGGTCGCCTCGAATTGGGAAGACGAAGTGGCCGTCAGCTATGCGCCGCCCACGTTTGTCGGCGCCGACAAGGACGTGGCCGCCGATGGCGCCATTCCCCTGCCTGATGAGCGCAGCGCGCCCACCCCCGTCAACGTGCTCGATCCGCTGGCCGACGACATCGCCGAACTGCGCGCCCAGATGGGTAGCAATCCATCGGCTGGCGTGGAGATGTACGGCGTCACCGACCCGCTGGCCGACGACTTGACGGCCTTGCGCGCCGGCATGGGCAAGGCCAAGAAACTCGTCACGCACAAGGCGGCGACACTGCCGTTCGGCGCCGACAAGTGGGGTCATGACATCATCCAGAAAACCATCAAGGGCGGTGAAACGTCGATCGTCGTGGGCCTGGTGGCAGCCTTGCTGGCCGTGGTGCTGGGTACCTTGTTTGGCGCCGTGTCCGGCTACTTCGGCGGCGTCGTCGATGATTTCTTCAACTGGTTCTACAGCATCTTTACGTCGATTCCATCCATCCTGATGATCTTGACGGTGGCGGCCGTGCTGCAACAGAAGGGCGTGCTGACCATCGTGCTGATCCTCGGCTTGACGGGCTGGACGGGGCCGTACCGCTTGATCCGCGCCGAATACATCAAGCACAAGGCGCGCGAATACGTGATGGCGGCCGACGCCATCGGCGCCTCGCACTGGCGCAAGATGTTCTCGCATATCTTCCCGAACGTCAGTCACGTGGCGCTGGTGCAAATGTCCATCCTCGTGGTGGGCTTCATCAAGGCGGAAGTGATTTTGAGCTTCCTCGGCTTTGGCGTACCGGTGGGTACCGTCTCGTGGGGCAGCATGCTTAACGAGGCACAAAATGAACTGATCCTGGGCAAATGGTGGCAGCTGACAGCCGCCGCCACGGCGATGGCCGTGCTGGTGACGGCGTTCTCGCTGTTTACCGATGCCTTGCGCGATGCGCTCGACCCCAAAGTGAAATAGGAGTTGCTCATGGACCAGAATAACCTGTTGGAAGTGCGCGACCTGCGCGTCACCTTCCGCCTGGACAAGAAGACCACGTTCGAAGCCGTCAAGGGCATTTCGTTCAACGTGCCGCGCAACAGCACCGTCGCGCTGGTGGGCGAATCGGGCAGCGGCAAGTCCGTCAGTTCGCTGGCCGTGATGGGCTTGCTGCCGCCGGATAACACCATCATCGATCCCGCCTCGAGCATCCATTTTGGCGGGCGCGACCTGCTCAAATTGTCTATCGCCGAGCGGCGCACCATGTGCGGCAAGGATATTTCGATGATCTTCCAGGAGCCGATGTCGTCCTTGAACCCTGTGTTTACGGTCGGTTTCCAGATCGCCGAAGTGCTGCGTCAGCATATGGGCATGAACCGCAAGCAGGCGCGGGCGCGTACGCTGGCGCTGCTCGAGGAAGTGGGCATTCCCGACCCGGCCACGAAGATCGATGCCTACCCGAGCCAGATGTCGGGCGGCCAGCAGCAGCGCGTGATGATCGCCATGGCGATCGCCTGCGAACCGAAACTCTTGATCGCCGACGAGCCGACGACGGCGCTGGACGTGACGATCCAGAAGCAGATCATGGACTTGATCGCGGCGCTGCAAAAGAAGCATCAGATGTCCGTGCTGTTCATTACCCACGACCTGGGCCTGGTGGGGGAGATCGCCGACCAGGTGATCGTCATGCGCCATGGCGAAGTGCGCGAGACGGGCGAGGTGCGCCAGGTATTCGAAGCGCCGCAAGACAGTTATACCAAGGCCCTGCTGCATTGCCGCCCCTCGCTCGATGAGCGCCCGTGGCGCCTGCCCGTGATTGCCGATTACATGGAAGGCAAGGCGGGTCCCGGTGTCGAGGTGAAGCAGCGCACGCGTGGCTACACGCCCGGTGACGAACCGGTGCTGGTGGTCAACAATTTAAGTAAAAGTTTTTATACGCGCGAAGGCCTGTTCGGCAAACGCGAGTTCCAGGCCGTCAAGGATGTGTCGTTCACTTTGCCGCGCGGCAAGACCCTGGGCGTGGTGGGCGAATCCGGCTCCGGCAAGACGACGGTGGGCCTGACCCTGCTGCGCCTGCACCAGGCAACGGGCGGCACGGCCATGTTTCACGGCAAGGACCTGATTGCCATGCCGAACAAGGAGTATTTGCCGTATAAACGCCGCATCCAGATCATCTTCCAGAATCCGTATGCGTCCTTGAATCCCAGGTTTACCGTCGGACAGATATTGCTCGAACCGATGCGCATCCACAACATCGGCGCCGATGACAAGGAACGCATCGCCAAGGCCTACTGGCTGCTCGATAAGGTCGGCTTGCCGGAACAGGCCTTCCACCGCTATCCGCACGAGTTCTCGGGTGGTCAACGCCAGCGCATCGCCATTGCCCGCTGCCTGACCATGCAGCCGGAAATCCTCGTCTGCGACGAATCCGTGTCGGCGCTGGACGTGTCGGTGCAGGCGCAGGTGCTCAATCTGTTGCAGGACTTACAGGATGAGTTCGGCCTGTCCTACATCTTCATTTCACACGATTTATCGGTGGTGAAATACATCGCCGACCAGGTGATGGTGATGCACAAGGGGCAAGTGGTGGAACTGGCCGATTCGGATGAACTGTACCGCAATCCCGTGCATCCGTACACGCGTACCTTATTGAGCGCCATACCGAAGGGCGTGCAAATCTAAACACGCTTTTACGGTAAGATAGCGACCATGCCCAACCTCATTTACCTGCTCGAACATTACGGTGTCCTGATAGTCTTTGGCATCGTGCTGGTGGAGCAGCTCGGCCTGCCGATTCCCGCTTTTCCCATCCTCGTGGTGGCGGGGGCACTGGCCGTCGATGGCGACATGAATGGGGCGCTGGTACTGGCCGCCGCGCTAAGCGCCTGCCTGATCAGCGACTTCACGTGGTTCCGCGCGGGCCGCCATTTCGGCAAGCGCATCCTGCGGCTGCTGTGTCGCATCTCGCTGTCGCCCGATTACTGCGTCAGCCAGACGGAAGACAAATTCAAGCGCTGGGGCCCGAAAGCCCTGATCGTCTCCAAGTTCGTGCCGGGCTTCAATACCGTCGCCGCACCGATGTCGGGCGCGCTGGGTACGCCGCCGGGCCTGTTCTTCCTGTACGCGGGCCTGGGCGCCTTGCTGTGGAGCGGTACGGGCATCGTCGTCGGCGTGATTTTCCATTCCAGCGTGCAGCAGGTGCTCGACTTGCTCAGCACCATGGGCAGCACGGCCTTGCTGATGCTGGCCACCTTGCTGGGCTTGTTCCTGCTGTACAAATTCCTTGAACGCCGGCGTTTCCGCCAGGCCTTGCAGATCGAGCGCATCGGCATCGATGAATTGCTCGAACTCATAGAGCAGGGCGAGGAGCCGCTGATGGTCGACGCGCGCAGTGCCACGGCCCAGGCGCTGGAACCGGCCGTACCGGGCGCCTTGTTCTTCAATGGCAAGGAGCCGGTGCCCGCCATGATCGCCATGGACAAGGACCGCCACATCATCGTGTATTGCAGCTGTCCCAACGACGTGACGGCCGCGCAAGTGGCCAAGCTGCTGCACCAGCACGGCTTTCACCGCGCCAAGCCCCTGCATGGCGGCCTGGACGCCTGGAATGCCGCCTACCGCTCGGACCAGCCGGCGCCCGCCAGCCTGCTGGGCGAAGGCTTGCCCTCCTGATCGCACTGCTTCCTGCTCGCCAGGCGGGCAGTCAAAAACCGGTAGTAATAATACGAAAACCGCTTTGCGGCAGCGTCAGGACGGCGGCGCCGCACCCGCGCCGCCGCGTACAAAGCGGCTTTGCGCAAACTCCGGCATACTCTGTTTTCAAGGCGGCTCCTGCTGCTGTGCAGCATGCTTTTCGTGTGCCTGATGAGTGCGAGCACTTACTATAAATCATTGTTTCTAAGCAATTTTGGCGTTGCCTGTTGCATTTGGAGTGGAACTACCAATAAAGGCTTGTTTTGATGTACTTAAACTACAAACTTTGCTTGCCTCCGGGCGCATTCATCCTTTAAGCTTGGCGTCCCATGCGTCCCACTTCATCATTTAAAATCATGAGCGCTTCGTCTTCTCCCGTACTGCCGACTTCCGCCTTCGCCGATGGACCGCGCCTGCTGGCCGACGTGGGCGGCACCAATGCCCGTTTCGCCCTGGAAGTGGCCGCTGGCCACATCACCCTGGTGGAAGTATTGCCCTGTGCCGATTACCCTAGCCTGTCCGCCGCCCTGCAAGCCTACCTGGCCTTGCCGCACATCGCTGCCGCTGGCGGGCAAGCCGTGCGCCATGCCGTGATCGCCATCGCCAACCCGGTCGACGGCGATTTCCTCAGCATGACGAACCACCACTGGTCGTTCTCGATCCGCGCCATGCGCGAAGAGTGCGGCTTCACGACTCTGGACGTGGTCAACGATTTCACGGCCCTGGCGCGCTCCCTGCCGCAACTGTCGAGCGAGCAAAAGCACCAGGTGGGCGCGGGCACGGCCCGTCCGAACACGGCCATCGGCCTGATCGGCGCCGGCACGGGCCTGGGTGTGTCGGGTCTGATTCCATCGCACGGCGGCTGGATCGCCCTGCAAAGCGAAGGCGGCCACGTCAGCTTTGCGCCGTTCAATGAAGTGGAAGTGAGCATCCTGCAATTCGCCTGGCGCGAATACGAGCACGTCTCGGCCGAGCGCCTGATTTCCGGCGATGGCCTGGAACTGATCTACCGTGCCCTGGCCGACCGCGCGGGCGTGCCGGCCGAAGACTTGACAGCGGCGGAAATCACGCGCCGCGCGCTGGCCGGTGAATCGCAGCTGTGCGACGACGTCATCGAAGCGTTCTGCTGCATGCTCGGCACCGTGGCGGGCAACGTCGCCGTCACCCTGGGCGCGCTGGGCGGTATCTATATCGGCGGCGGCATCGTGCCACGTCTGGGTGCGCGTTTCGACCGCTCCGGTTTCCGCGCCCGCTTCGAGCGCAAGGGCCGCTTCGCCAATTACGTCTCGCAAGTGCCGACCTTCGTCATCACGGCGCAGTACCCAGCTTTCCTGGGCGCATCGGCCATTCTCTCGGAGAAACTCGCCTCCCAGTGATGTGCGAGTAGGGGCCGATATGTCGCGCCAGTGCCGGGTAAAACGCGTGTTTTGCCCGGTTTTGCGCTTTTCCGCTTTTTATCAGGTACAATTGGCATCGTTGGATGAAACGACGACTGTCGCTCTCCTGTCTGGCTGGTTCGCCGCCACGGGAAAAGCAGCTGCTCCGGAGTTCGTTTCATTGCTGGTTATTTAAGGCCAGCACCATGGATGGCAGGACTTTCACTGCATCCGCTTTAGTCCCGCTTTGCGCGCATCGGCCAAGGCGTCGGAAAAACAGCCTCAACTAGTAACCCAGCACGGCGTCATCATCGATGTCTGCCATCTGTTACGTTGAAATGAACGTTTTTGATTTCTTTCTCTGCATACGAATTGCAACACACATCCGCACAGAATTGCTATGAATACAATTGAGGCTAAAAAAGTCCTCGAAACCGCGTTGCTGTGCGCTCGTGAATCGCTGACGATCCACAGCTTGAAGAAGCTGTTCGTCGATGCGGACGAGAATGGTCGCGTGCGCGGTGTCGGCGTTGGCGCCGATACGATCAAGCAGTTGCTGGAAGAGTTGCGCGATGAATGGGAAGGGCGCGGCATCGAGATCGTCAGTCTCGCATCGGGCTGGCGCTTTCAAAGCCGTCCGGAAATGAAGATGTATCTCGACCGTTTGACGCCCGAGCGGCCGCCCAAGTATTCGCGGGCGACCCTGGAAACCCTCGCCATCATCGCCTATCGCCAGCCGGTGACGCGCGGCGATATCGAGGAAATTCGCGGCGTTGCCGTCAATTCGCAGACGATCAAGATGCTGGAAGACCGTGGCTGGGTCGATGCCATCGGCTACCGCGACGTGGTGGGACGGCCGGCCTTGCTGGCCACCACCAAGCAATTTTTGGATGACCTGGGTTTGCAATCGCTGTCCCAGCTGCCGCCTTTGCAGCAAATCAGCGAGATGCAGGGCAATGGGCTCGAAGCCCTGGAAGCGGCCCTGCAGGAAAATTTTGACAAGGCAAGCAATGAGCTTGTCCCCCAGCTTGGTGCAGGTAGCAATACGGCTGTGACAGATGTAGATGTGACAGCAAGCCTTGATGCCGGCCCCGATGCTTCGCCCACGGACGAAGCCTACACTCACGACCCTGCGCCAGAACTAACGGTTGACGCTGCGCCAGGTCAGCACAGCCAAGAAACGAAGAATGAATAATCCGAACACACCCGAGACAGTTACCGCCAGCGACGAATCCATCGTTGCCAAGCCCAAGCGCCGCACCAAGGCCCAGATCGAAGCTGATACGGCCGCTGCCGTTGCTGCAGGCGACACCGCCGCTGCCAAGCCGAAGCGCCGCACGAAAGCCGACGTGGCCGCCGACGCGCCCGTTGCCGCCGCCGCTGCTGAAGCTGTGCCAGCCGCCAAGAAAACCCGCGCCAAGCCAGCCCTGAAGGCCGTGGCCGACGCCGCCGAAGCGGCCGCCGAAGCCGTTGCCGCACCTGCGCCGCGTCCGCCGCGCGCCCGCGCCGCCGTCAAGGCCGCTGCCGCCGTCGCTGAAACGGCACCCGAAGCCGTCGCTGACAAGCCGGCCGAAGCACGTCCTACCCGTGGTCCGCGTCAGATGCGTGGCGTGCAGGCGGAACGCGCACTGCGCCAGCCGCCGCGCGCCGAAGCGCCGCAGGCAGCCGACGCCGTTGCAGCAGCACCTGTCGTCGAGCAAGCCGCCGCGCCTGTCGCCGACGTGTTCGATGCCGAAGGCAACCTCGTTTCCGGCCCGCGCCTGCCGCGCGGTCCGCGCAACGACGTGCCGGGCGCTGGCAAGAATGCCGGCAAGAGCCGTAAAAAGGGCAAGGGCCGCCAGGCTGCGCCAGGTAAACTCAGCGACGCTGATGCCGTGTTCTCGTTCGTCACTTCCGACGCGTTCGACAGCGAAGAAGGCGGCACGGGCCGCGTACAGAAAGTGGCCGTGCGCCGCGACCTGACGTCCGACGACGACGCGCCGAAGCTGCACAAGGTGCTTGCCGAAGCCGGTCTCGGTTCGCGCCGCGACATGGAAGACCTGATCATTTCGGGCCGCGTGTCCGTCAATGGCGAACCGGCCCACATCGGCCAGCGCATCCTGCCGAGCGACCACGTGCGCATCAACGGCAAGTTGATCCAGCGCCGCGTCAGCAAGAAGCCGCCGCGTGTGTTGGTCTACCACAAGCCGGCCGGCGAAATCGTCAGCCACAACGACCCGGACGGCCGTCCATCCGTATTCGACCGCCTGCCGACCATGAAAGCGGGCAAGTGGCTGGCCGTTGGCCGCCTCGACTTCAACACGGAAGGCTTGCTGCTGTTTACTACCTCCGGTGACTTGGCCAACCGTCTGATGCACCCGCGCTACGGCATCGACCGCGAGTACGCCGTGCGTACCCTGGGCGAGCTGGAAGAGGGCATGCGCCAGAAACTGCTGGCCGGCGTCGAGCTGGAAGACGGCCTGGCGCAGTTCTCGAAGATCGCCGATGGCGGCGGCGAAGGCATCAACAAGTGGTATCGCGTGGTGATCGGCGAAGGCCGTAACCGCGAAGTGCGCCGCATGTTCGAAGCGATCGGCCTGACTGTGTCGCGCCTGATCCGTACCCGCTACGGCGCCATGACCCTGCCGAGCGGCCTCAAACGCGGCCGCTGGGAAGAGATGGATGAAAACACCGTGCGCGATCTGTTGACCGCCTACGGCATCGAAAAGAAAATGCCGGCATCGGGCGACCCCCGTGCCGCTGGCGCCGCCAAGGGCCGCGAAGCGCGCAAGGCGAGCCGCGATGACGAGCCGAATGGCAACCGTATCGATGTGAGCAACCGCAACGCCGATCCTTTCCCGGTCGCGCCGCGCCGTGGCCAGCCGCAAGGCCAGTTTGCCCGTCCGCAAGGCCAGGGTCGTCCAGGCGGCGCCGGTCGTCCAGGCGAAGCCCGTGGTCCTGGCCGTGGCCAGCCGCAAGGCCCGTTCCAGGGCGGCCAGCCCCGTTCGTCGGCCTCGTTCGAAGGCGCGCCGCAAGGCCAGGGCCGTCCGCCGCGTGCGGCAGGCCAGGGTCAAGGCCGTCCGGCCGGTGGCGGCGAAGGCCGCGCGCCGCAGCGCGGTCCGCGCCAGCCCGATCCGCTGCAAACGGCATTCGGCTTCGCCAACACGGGTCCGCGCCGCAATACGGGTGGTGGCGCCGGTGGGCAAGCGCGTTCCGGTGGACAGCCGCGTGGCGGCATGGATCGTGGCGGCATGGATGGCATGCCGCGCCGCCGCAGCAAAGGTTAATCGGGAAGAGTTTCTTCTTGCGCGCCCGCCGATCTGCCGCGGGTGCGCGCTCTTGTAACTGTTGTAAGCCGGGCCGCTCCTCGTGTGCGGCATTGCGGCGAAGTTAATAAGAGGTTATAATCTGCAGCCTAATAAAAGTTCTCCGCAGGGTTGTTTGGTGGGGAGTGCTTTCATCTGGTTGGGGAAATACAAGAAGATGGGCAGATGCCCATTTTTTTTTTTGTTGAACCGTTTGTAATGGCTCCGCAAGGGGCCATATATGACTTGAATGCGTGTTTTTGCATGGTGTCGGCGCTCATTGCGGCGCCGTCATGCCGAAAACGGGCCTTATTTCTGGAGAATTTTTTGCAGCAGTTGGGATTAATTGAAAAGACAGTTACAGGTCTGGGCTATGAGCTCGTTGATGTCGAACGTGCCGAGCGCGGGCTGCTGCGCGTCTTTATTGATTTCAGCGCCGCCGATGCCGCTGAAAAAGGTCCGATCACGGTCGAAGACTGTGCCACGGTGAGTCACCAGTTATCGCATGTGTTGACGGTAGAGAACGTTCCTTACGAGCGTCTCGAGATTTCTTCCCCGGGTCTCGATCGTCCGGTGCGCAAGCTGGAAGACTTTGTCCGTTTCGCAGGCCAGGAAATCATCGTCAAGCTGACTGTGGCGATGCCGGGTACGAACAACCGGAAATCGTTCCAGGGGATTCTGCAAGAACCCGTGGGCGATAAATTGTCGTTGGAATTTGAAGGTAAGGATGGTCCGGCGATGTTGGAGTTTACGCTCGCCGATGTGGATAAGGCACGCTTGGTGCCGCAGGTGGTTTTTAAGGGACGCAAAGCATGAGCCGCGAAGTTTTATTATTGGTTGACGCGCTGGCGCGCGAAAAAAACGTCGATAAAGATGTCGTCTTCGGCGCCCTCGAATTCGCGTTGGCGCAAGCCACGAAGAAACGGTATGAGGGTGAGGTAGACATCCGCGTTTCGATCGACCGCGAAACGGGCGAATTCGAATCGTTCCGCCGCTGGCACGTCGTGCCCGATGAAGCGGGCCTGCAATTGCCGGATCAGGAGATCCTGCATTTCGAGGCAAAAGAACAGATCGCCGATATCGAAGTCGATGACCATATCGAAGAACCGATCGAATCTGTCGAATTCGGCCGCCGTTTCGCCCAGGATACCAAACAGGTTGTCCTGCAGCGCGTACGTGACGCCGAACGCGAACAGATCCTGGTCGACTTCCTGGAACGCGGCGATTCGCTCGTCACCGGCACCATCAAGCGCATGGAACGCGGCGACGCCATCGTCGAATCGGGCAAGATCGAAGCGCGTCTGCCACGCGACCAGATGATCCCGAAAGAGAATCTGCGTATCGGCGACCGTGTGCGTGCCTTCATCTTGCGCATCGACCGCAACATGCGCGGCCCGCAAGTGATTCTGTCGCGCACCGCGCCGGAATTCATCATGAAACTGTTCGAACTGGAAGTGCCGGAAATCGAGCAAGGCATGCTGGAAATCAAATCCGCAGCCCGCGATGCCGGCGTCCGCGCCAAGATCGCCGTCTACACGGCCGACAAGCGCATCGACCCGATCGGTACTTGCGTCGGCATGCGCGGTTCGCGCGTGCAGGCCGTGACCGGCGAACTCGGTGGCGAACGTGTCGACATCGTGCTGTGGTCGGAAGATCCGGCGCAGTTCGTCATCGGCGCCCTGGCTCCGGCGAACGTGTCGTCGATCATGGTCGATGAAGAAAAACACGCGATGGATGTCGTTGTGGACGAAGAAAACCTGGCAATCGCGATCGGCCGTTCCGGCCAGAACGTGCGCCTGGCCTCGGACCTGACCGGCTGGAAGATCAACATCATGACGGCCGAAGAATCGGCTGACAAAGCTGCCCAGGAAACGGCTGCCGTGCGCATCCTGTTCATGGAAAAGCTCGATGTCGACCAGGAAGTGGCCGATATTCTGGTGGAAGAAGGTTTCGCCAGTCTGGAAGAAATCGCTTACGTGCCAATTTCCGAAATGCTGGAAATCGAATCGTTTGACGAAGATACCGTCAATGAACTCCGTACCCGTGCGCGTGATGCGCTGGTTACCGAAGCGATTGCTTCGGAAGAGGGTCTGGAAGGCATGGACGAGGCGTTGGTGGGTCTGGAAGGCATGGACCGCATTACCGCCGGCAAGCTGGGTCTGGCTGGTATCAAGACCGTTGAAGCATTTGCAGCACTGGCATACGACGAATTTGGCGCAATCCTGGCCTTGTCTGCGGACCGTGCGCGTGAACTGATTACAAGTGAATTTAAAGATGTGACCGACGATGAGATGAAGTTGGTTGACTCGAAATACGACGATCGTGCCAAGGCGTTGCAAGCCAAGGCATGGAGTCTGGCCGAATCCGCAAAGGCTTAATTTGAGTATCTTTATCATCTCCGCGACACATAGAAAAGAGGACTGAATGGCGAGTAACAACGTAGCCCAATTTGCCACCGAACTGAAGATGCCTGCAGATTTGCTGCTGACGCAGCTGCGTTCTGCCGGCGTCGAGAAAAGTTCGACGTCAGATCCATTGTCGAAAGATGATAAGGACAAGCTTTTGGATCATCTGCGCCGCACACACGGCGCAGCGGCTGACACAGAAAAGAAAAAAATCACCGTGACCCGCAAGGAAACGACTGAGATCAAGCAAGCTGACGCCACCGGCAAATCGCGCACCATCCAGGTGGAAGTGCGCAAGAAACGCACTTTCGTCCAGCGTGACGAAGCTGCGCCGGTCGCAGCAGAACCGGTCGCGCCTGCCGCACCGGTGATCGATCCCGCCGACGTGGCGCGCCGTGAAGAAGAAGCCCGTAAACAGGCTGAACTGATCGCCCGCCAGGAAGCCGATCTGCGCGAAAAGCAAGAACGTCTGGCCAAGCTCGACGCGGAAAAAGAAGCCCAGGCGAAAGCCACGCAACAGGCTGAATTGGCTGCGAAGAAAGAAGCTGAAGCAGAAGCGAAGAAAGCCGCTGCCAAGGCTGCTGCCGCGCCTGCCGCCAGCGCCGCTGCGCCTGTCGTTGACGACGCCGCCGCCGAAGCGAAGAAAGCTGCTGCCGCTGAAGAAGCGAAGAAGAAAGCGGCTGCCGCTGCTGTTGCCGCCAAGGAAGCCGCTGACAAAGCGGAAGCCACCGAGCGTGCACGCAAGGCCGTTGCCGACGAAGTTGCCCAGATCAAGGCCATGATGAACGCGCCACGCCGCGCCATCAAGGCACCGGAACCCGTACCGGTTCCCGTCAAGCCGAAGGCGCCGGAAGGCACCCTGCACAAGCCTGCTGACAAGAAACCTGGCGACAAGCCGGGCGACAAGAAGCCTGCTGTTGCAGACAAGAAATCGATCAAGTCGGCCAATGTGTCGTCCACCTGGTCCGATGACGCGAAAAAACGCGGCACCACCGGTGGTCCGAAACCACGCGGCAATAGCGGCCCAGGCGGTCGTGACAGCTGGCGCGGTGGCGCGAAGGGCCGTCGCCCGACGCACCATGACGACCGTGAATCGAACTTCCAGGCTCCTACGGAAGCCGTCGTCAAGGACGTGCACGTACCGGAAACGATCACCGTGGCCGAACTGGCACACAAGATGTCCGTCAAGGCATCCGAAGTCATCAAGCATTTGATGAAATTGGGCCAGATGTGCACGATCAACCAGGTGCTGGACCAGGAAACCGCCATGATTCTGGTGGAAGAAATGGGCCACAAGGCGTTCGCCGCCGAACTGGACGATCCGGAAGCGCTGCTGGCCGATGTGGGCGAACACGCGCACTTCGAAACCAAGCCACGCGCACCGGTGGTCACCGTCATGGGTCACGTCGACCATGGCAAGACCTCGCTGCTCGATTACATCCGTCGCGCCAAGGTTGCCTCCGGCGAAGCGGGCGGCATTACGCAGCATATCGGCGCTTACCACGTCGATACGCCACGCGGCATGATCACCTTCCTCGACACCCCGGGCCACGAAGCGTTTACCGCGATGCGTGCCCGTGGCGCCAAGGCAACCGACATCGTCATTCTGGTGGTTGCCGCCGACGATGGCGTGATGCCGCAAACGAAAGAAGCGATTGCCCATGCGAAAGCAGCCGGCGTACCGCTGGTGGTGGCGATCAACAAGGTCGACAAACCAGGCGGCAACGTTGACCGCGTGACGCAGGAACTGGTCGCAGAACAAGTCGTACCGGAAGAATACGGTGGCGAATCGCCATTCGTGCCGGTGTCGGCGAAAACGGGTCAAGGTATCGACGACCTGCTGGAACAAGTGCTGTTGCAAGCCGAAGTGCTGGAACTGACGGCACCGGTCGATGCGCCTGCGCGCGGCCTGGTCGTCGAGGCGCGTCTGGACAAGGGCCGTGGTCCTGTCGCGACGATCCTGGTGCAGTCCGGTACCCTGAAACGCGGCGACGTGATTCTGGCTGGCTCTTCGTATGGCCGTGTTCGCGCCATGCTGGACGAGAACGGCAAGTCGATCGCTGAAGCGGGTCCTTCGATTCCGGTCGAAATCCAGGGTCTGACGGAAGTGCCGGTTGCCGGTGAAGAAGTCGTCGTCATGGCTGACGAGCGCAAAGCGCGTGAAATCGGTCTGTTCCGTCAAGGTAAGTTCCGCGACGTGAAACTGGCGAAACAGCAAGCTGCGAAACTGGAAAACATGTTCGACCAGATGGCCGAAGGCGAAGTGAAAAACTTGCCATTGATCATCAAAACCGACGTGCAAGGTTCGCAAGAAGCGCTGGTCGGTTCGCTGCAGAAACTGTCGACCTCCGAAGTGCGCGTACAAGTGGTTCACGCGGCCGTCGGTGGCATCACGGAATCGGACGTCAACCTGGCAGTCGCCTCGAAAGCGGTCATCATCGGCTTTAACGCCCGTGCTGATGCCCAGGCACGCAAGCTGGCCGAGTCGAATGGCGTGGACATTCGCTACTACAACATCATTTACGATGCGATCGACGAGATCAAATCGGCGTTGTCGGGCATGTTGGCACCAGAGAAACGCGAAACCGTTATCGGCCAAGTCGAGATCCGCCAGGTTATCCTGGTCTCGAAAGTCGGCGCGATTGCCGGTTGCCTGGTCACCGATGGCGTGGTCAAGCGTGCTTCTTCCGTCCGCCTGTTGCGCAACAACATCGTGGTGTGGAGCGGCGAGATCGACTCCCTGAAACGCTTCAAGGACGATGCGAAAGAAGTTCGCGCCGGTCTGGAGTGCGGCCTGTCGCTGAAGAACTACAACGACATTCAGGTTGGCGACACGCTGGAAGTGTTCGAAGTCCAGGAAATCGCTCGTACCCTGTAATCACAGAAGCAATGGCGCGGACATAGTGATGTCCGCGCAAACACGTGGGGCGCATTGGTCAACGGGCAACCGTTTGACCCATGCGCCCTGCGGCACTTAGGACAGCATAAAATCATGGCTAAACATAGCAAAACCATGCCAGCGCGCGGCTTGCGCGTGGCCGACCAGATCCAGCGCGATCTGGCTGAAATCGTCGCCTACGAATTGAAGGATCCGCGCGTCGGCACGATGATCACCATCACCGAAGTGCAGATCACGCCCGATTACGCGCACGCCAAGGTGTTTTTCACGATGTTGAAAGACAGCAAGGAAGCCATCAAGAACACCACCGAAGGCCTGATGGCCGCGTCCGGCTTCATCCGTGGCTTGCTGGGCAAGCGCCTGCACATCCACACCCTGCCGATGCTGCATTTCGTGCACGACAGCTCGACCTCGCGCGGCATGGAAATGTCGCTGCTGATCGACAAGGCCAACGCCACGCGCGCGGCCGACGCCGAGCCGGATGCCAAACCAGAAGCGGACGAGCAATAACAGTGGCGGGTCCGAAGAAACCGCCCGGCATCAAGCGGGTGCGCGACCTGGTCGATGGCGTCTTGCTGCTGGATAAGCCTGTCGGCTGGTCCAGCAATGACGCCCTGATCAAGGCCAAGCGCGTCTTGAACGCAAAGAAGGCGGGCCATACGGGCACCCTGGATCCGTTCGCCACGGGCTTGCTGCCGCTGTGCTTTGGCGAGGCGACCAAGTTCTCGCAGGACTTGCTGGAAGCCGACAAAACCTACGAAACCCTGGTGCACCTGGGGCAGACGACGGATACGGGCGATACGGAAGGCGACGTGCTGGAAACGCGCGACGTCAACGTCACCGAAGAGCAGATCGAAGCCGTGCTGGCGCAGTTCCGCGGGCCTATCCTGCAGACGCCGCCCATGTACTCTGCCTTGAAACGGGACGGCAAGCCCCTATATGAGTATGCAAGGGCAGGCATCACCCTGGAGCGCGAAGCGCGCCCGGTGACTATCCACAAGCTCGAGTTCCTCGGCTATGAAGCCCCGTTCCTGAAATTGTCCGTGATGTGCAGCAAGGGTACGTATATCCGTGTGCTGGGCGAAGACATCGGCCATGCCCTCGGTTGCGGCGGCCATCTGAACGCCTTGCGCCGCACGCACGTGGGCAACCTGACGCTTGACGGCGTCGTTACCCTGGATGAGTTGACGGCGCATGCCGCGCCGCTGAGCTTGCTGGCTCCCGTCGATGCCTTGCTGTCGAGTTTCCCTGCCGTCCAGCTGACGGAAGAATTGGCCAAGCGCTTCCTGCATGGCCAGCGCATCGCGCTGGGCAAGGAAGACGTCGTCGTGCCAGCCGAGCCGGGCAGGGTGCGCGTGTATCACGACAGCAAGTTGTTGGGCACGGGCCAGTTGCAGGAATACAGCATCCTGGCGCCGGAACGTCTCATTGCCACGGCGCACCAATAAGTCACGGCAACGTCACATTACCCAGCGACACTCTTGAACCAGTGTCGCTTTTTTAAACAAATCGTCCCCGACTGCAAGAGCCGCCAGCATTTTTAGATAGCGTTGCAACGCAACATGCTATACTACGCGGTTCCGGAAATAGATTAGCATTCGGGTATCTCGTACACCTTGTACGCACTCCGCAGTTTTTCAGTAACTACTACGACCATGTCAAATACAAAACGCGCAATTCGTAATATCGCCATTATCGCCCACGTTGACCACGGCAAAACCACGCTGGTGGATCAGCTGCTGCGCCAGTCCGGCACCTTCCGTGAAAACCAAGCGGTCGACACCCGAGTCATGGACTCGAACGACCTGGAAAAGGAGCGCGGCATTACGATTCTGTCGAAGAACTGCGCCGTTGAGTACGAAGGCACCCACATCAACATCGTCGACACCCCAGGCCACGCCGACTTCGGCGGCGAAGTGGAACGTGTTCTGTCGATGGTGGACTCGGTTCTGCTGCTGATCGATGCACAGGAAGGCCCGATGCCGCAAACCCGTTTCGTCACGCGTAAAGCGCTGGCACTGGGTCTGAAGCCTATCGTTATCGTCAACAAGATCGACCGTCCAGGCGCACGTCCGGACTGGGCCATCAACCAGACGTTCGAACTGTTCGACAAGCTGGGCGCTACCGACGAACAACTGGATTTCCCTATCATTTACGCATCGGGCCTGAACGGCTATGCCGGTCTGACCGAAGACGTGCGCGGCGGCGACATGAAGCCGATGTTCGATGCCATCCTGGAACACGTTCCAGTACGCGACGACAATCCTGAAGGCCCGCTGCAAATGCAGATCACCTCGCTGGACTACTCGTCGTACGTCGGCAAGATCGGCATTGGCCGCGTCAACCGCGGTACCGTCAAAGTCGGCCAGGACGTGCTGGTCATCAATGGCCCAGGCGCGACCCCGATCAAGGGCCGCATCAACCAGGTGTTGAACTTCAAGGGCCTGGAGCGCGTGTTGGTTGACGAAGCCGTCGCCGGCGACATCTGCCTGATCAACGGTATCGACGAAATCGGCATCGGTTCGACCCTGTGCGCACTGGACACGCCTGAAGCGCTGCCTATGCTGACCGTCGACGAGCCGACCCTGACCATGAACTTCATGGTCAACAACTCGCCACTGGCTGGCCGCGAAGGCAAGTTCGTTACCTCGCGTCAACTGCGTGACCGTCTGGAAAAAGAATTGAAAGCCAACGTTGCTCTGCGCGTGGCACCAACCGACGACGACACGATCTTCGAAGTATCGGGCCGCGGCGAGCTGCACCTGACGATTCTGATCGAAAACATGCGCCGCGAAGGCTTCGAGCTGGCCGTATCGCGTCCACGCGTGGTCTTCAAGATGGTCGATGGCGTGCGCCACGAGCCGTTTGAAAACCTGTCCGTTGACGTTGAAGAAGTCAACCAGGGCGGCGTCATGGAAGAACTGGGCCGTCGTCGCGGCGACCTGCAAAACATGGAATCGGATGGCAAGGGCCGCGTGCGTCTTGAGTACCTGATCCCGGCGCGTGGCCTGATCGGCTTCCAGGGCGAATTCATGACCCTGACCCGCGGCACCGGCCTGATGAGCCACGTATTCCATGAATACGCGCCAGTCGACAACACCCGTGGCGAAATGGCTGGCCGTCGTAACGGCGTGCTGATCTCGCAAGATGACGGTGCTGCTGTTGCCTACGCTATCTGGAAACTGCAAGACCGCGGCCGCATGTTCGTGTCGCACAATGACCCAGTCTACGAAGGCATGGTCATCGGTATCCACTCGCGCGACAACGACCTGGTCGTCAACCCGATCAAGGGCAAGCAGCTGACCAACGTGCGTTCGTCGGGTACCGACGAAGCGGTGCGCCTGGTACCGCCAATCCAGATGTCGCTGGAATACGCAGTCGAATTCATCGAGGACGACGAACTGGTGGAAATCACGCCTAAATCGATCCGTCTGCGCAAGCGCTTCCTGAAAGAGCACGAGCGTAAAAAAGCGTCGCGTGATTCGTAATCTGTTGTAGAGCATGGCCTGCGGGCCATGCCGCGCTCAAGCCCGTTGCTCCGCCTTTCCTTCACCGGTGAGGCGCGCAGCGGGTTTGTCATTTGCAGCCCCTGTTTTTTGTAGACACCATGACTTCCACTTCTTTGCCTTCCCGCCGCCTGTCCGTCGCCCCGATGATGGACTGGACTGACCGCCATTGCCGTAAGTTCCACCGCGAAATCACGCGCCATACCTGGCTCTACACCGAGATGGTGACGACGGGTGCGCTTGTGTACGGCGACGTGGAGCGCCATTTGCGCTTCAACGAGGAAGAGCATCCGGTCGCACTGCAGCTGGGCGGCAGCGATCCGAAGGATCTGGCCACCAGCGCGAAGCTGGGCCAGCAGTGGGGCTACGACGAAGTCAACCTGAACTGCGGCTGCCCGTCCGAGCGCGTGCAAAAGGGCGCATTCGGCGCCTGCCTGATGGCCGAACCGCAACTGGTGGCCGACTGCGTGAAAGCCATGCGCGACGTGGTCGACATCGACGTGACCGTCAAGCACCGTATCGGCATCAATGACAGCGAGTCGTACGACTTCGTGCGCGACTTCGTCGGCACCGTGGCCGACGCCGGCTGCAAGACGTTTATCGTACATGCGCGCAACGCCATCCTGAAAGGCCTGAGCCCGAAGGAAAACCGCGAAGTGCCACCACTCAAGTATGACTATGCCTACCGCTTGAAGCGCGACTTTCCCCAGTTCGAGTTCATCATCAATGGCGGCATCAAGACGCTCGATGAGATCGACCTGCACCTGCAGCACCTGGACGGCGTGATGCTGGGCCGCGAGGCGTATCACAACCCGTATGTGATGGCGCAGTTCGACCAGCGCTATTACGGCGACGATGCTCCTGTCAAAACGCGCGAACAGGTGCTCGAAGCGATGATTCCGTATATCAGCGCACAGCTGGAAAAAGAAGCGGGGAGATTAAAGCTGAACAGCGTCACGCGCCACATGCTGGGCCTGATGCAAAACCTGCCCGGCGCGCGCGGCTTCCGCCAGACCTTGTCCGATTCCAAGAAGCTGGCTTCGGGCGACCCGCGGTTGCTGCTGGAAGCGGCCGCGCGCTTGTCGCTGCCTGCGTAATGGACGATTTCCACGGCCATGCGCGCCACATCGACGGTTATTTGCAAGCCGTCAGCGCGCTCAAGGATGACGGCAGCGACTTGCTCTGCACGTATCTGGGGCCCGCCGCGCCGCAGGCATCGTTCGATGCCTTGTGCCGTGCGCTGGATGTGACGCCCGACGGCTTGCGCCTGCAGCCGCTCGAAACGGTCGTGTGCAGCGGCGTCTTGTGCACGCCGCGCCAGTGGCTGCTCGAGCGCCTCCATCCGACGAGCGAGGCGGACCGCCAGCCGCTCGACGCCCGTTTATATGACGGTTTCGAGCGCGAACTGGCCGAACTGCTGGACGCCGAGCCCCGCTGGTATCAACTGGTATCGTCTGGCCAGCGCAGCCTGGCCGGTCAATTGGGCGCCATCTGGAGCGTCTTTGTCTTCGGCACAGAGTGCCACACCTATGTGATGCAGTGCAGCTGGGACAGCTGAGCCAACTTGTCTATACCGGTGCCGCTGCGCACTGGTATTGTCCGCACTTCCCCTTCCTCTGAGTACCTCTCCCAAAACGATGCAATATGGCTACGCCATGTGTTGTAAATGCGCTGTTTCGGCGCATGCCCGCACTGTCGTGGGGCATTTCTAAGAGGCAAGAAACGGCGTTGTTGCCATTTCCCCGAAGAAAGTTAATCAGCCATTTATTCGGGTACATATTGCTTGCTTTGAGGCAAAATTTACACCTATAATTGATTATAGACAAATATTTCTCATATGAATGTTTGATGTTGATCTCACATCAACGGTGTCAAAAATTCAGCGTGCGGAGCAAGTTTGCATTCGCAGTCACTGGCATTTCCAGGGCTGCTGAAAGACCAGGAAGTACCCCGGGCTGCGTGCGGCCGGATACCGCCAGCATACCAATGGGTAAGGGCGGACACCGGTGTTGCGCAGCCTTCGTCTTGTCGTGCCGGGCAAAAATCCTTATCAATAGTTTCATTTACGAAGAGCCGAAATGAATTTAGCAAAAATGAAGGTTGGTACCCGCCTGGGCCTGGGTTTCGCCCTGGTACTGGTTCTGCTGGTGGCCGTGACCGTCCTCGGCATCGCGCGCATGGCGCAAATCCAGGAGCGTCTCGATCACGTGATCAATGTCAACAACGTCGTCACCCGCCTCGTGATCGACATGCGTGGCAACGTCAGCGACCGCATCACCTCGCTGCGCATCCTGACCCTGATGACCGATGCGGGCGATATGGAGCCAGAGATGGCGCGTATCAAGACGCAGACGAGCACCTATCAGGAAACGCAGAAGAAGCTCGAAGAGAAATTCGCCGTCGAGTCCACTCCTGAAGAAAAAGCGCTGCTGACCTCGATCAAGGAATACGAAGCGGCCGCCATGCCGGCCATCGCCAAGGCATCCGCATTGTGGATGGCCAACGATGCGGAAGGCGCCACGCGCGTGATGATCAAGGAAATCCGTCCGGTACAGAAAAAATGGATGGAAGCGCTGGAGCAGCTGGCCGTGCTGGAAGACAAGCTCAACGAGCAGATGCAATCGGATGCCCGCAAGGCCTTCGACAGCGCGCGCCTGTTCATGATCATCCTCGGCGTACTGGCCGTGGCGATGGGCGTGGCGGCGGCACTGGTGATTACCCGCGGCCTGCTGAAACAGCTGGGCGGCGAACCTGACTACACGGCATCGATCGCCGGCAGCATCGCCAATGGCGACTTGTCGATCGGCATCCACACGCAGCCTTCCGATACGTCCAGCCTGCTGGCGGAAATGAAGGAAATGCGCAACAGCCTGGTGGGCATCGTCGGCCAGGTGCGCGTCGGTACGGAAACCATCGGCACGGCCTCGCGTGAAATTGCCGATGGCAATATCGATCTGTCGTCGCGCACGGAAATGCAAGCCAGCGCGCTGGAAAAAACGGCGTCGGCCATGGAAGAGCTGACCTCGACCGTGAAACAGAATGCGGACAATGCGCGCGAAGCCAACAAGCTGGCCGCCACCGCTTCGGATGTCGCCATCAAGGGCGGTTCCGTGGTGTCGCAAGTGGTTGACACCATGAGCTCGATCAACGAGTCGGCGAAGAAGATTGTCGACATCATTGGCGTGATCGATGGCATCGCCTTCCAGACCAACATCCTGGCGCTGAACGCTGCCGTGGAAGCGGCACGTGCCGGCGAGCAAGGCCGCGGTTTTGCCGTGGTGGCGTCGGAAGTGCGCAACCTGGCCCAGCGTTCCGCCGGCGCCGCGAAGGAAATCAAGATCCTCATCGACGATTCGGCCGAGAAGACGGAACGCGGTACGCGTCTGGTCGGCCAGGCTGGCGTAACGATGGGTGAAGTGGTCGACAGCGTGCGCCGCGTGACCGACATCATGAGCGAGATCGCCAGTGCCAGCCAGGAACAAAGCGCCGGCATCGAACAGGTCAACCTGTCGATCATCGAGATGGATGGCATGACGCAGCAAAATGCGGCCCTGGTGGAGCAGGCAGCCGCCGCGGCGCAAAGCTTGCAGGACCAGGCGGCCGAACTGGCCCACGTGGTCAGCATCTTCAAACTGGTCGAAGGCGAAGAGAAACCGGCGGCGTATGTGCCGGCACCGGTAGCGGTCGCTGCGGCACCGGTGGCCGTGCGCAAGCCGGCGCCGGCATTGCGCCCGGTGAAGTCGCTGACGCGCAAGACGGAAGCGGCCGCTCCCGTGGCTGCTGCGGCGCCACGCAAGGCGGCAGGCGCCGGCAGCAATGACGAGTGGGAAGAGTTTTAAGCGCGGCCAACAGCGCACAGGAAATGGTAACTACCGTATTTGATAATAATCATGGGGAAGCACATGTTTGAGAATAAGCGTTTGATGAGTGTTGCAGCAGCCTTGCTGGTGTCCGTTTCTTCCGCCGCCTTCGCGGCCGAGGTGCCGGCGTCGTTCGATGCCAAGAACTGCAAGGCCGACTATCCGAAAGCCTCGCTGATGAACGAAGAGCAGGGCACCGTGTCGATGTCCTTCCTGGTCAATGCCGATGGTAGCGTTGCCGATTCGAAAGTCGAGAAGAGCAGCGGCTTCAAGAACCTGGACAAGGCCGCCATCAAGGCCCTGTCCGCATGCAAGTTCAAGCCGGGCACCAAGGATGGCGCCGCAGCGCAAACCTGGACCAAGGTCGATTACGCCTGGAAGCTGGACTGATCCGCGTATCGCCGGGAGCCAGGCTCCCGGCATGGCCGTATCCGCTACGGGCGGCGCCTGCAAGGGTGCCGCCCGTACTGTTATGTGCGTCAGCCAACGGCACTGTTGCCGCCGATTCTGTTACCCTCGAAACATATCTTCGGGATCTCCCACCACAAGAGGCCTATCATGCAGCGCATCCTGACACTTTCCTCCCTGGCCGCCACCGGTTTGCTGCTTTCCGCCTGCGCATCGCTGGGCACGCCCGTGGGCTTGCAGGCGGGGCAGACCGTGGCCGTCGTCAATAGCCTGAGCTGGGACAATCCCCTGACGGGCAAGCGCGACGGCGTGCGCACAAGCTGGCCCATCAAGAATGGAAAGATTGCCCCTGAGTATTTCCCGCTGGCGCAGCTGAAGCAATGCGAGGCCGGCGGCAAGCCTTGCGCCTGGGGCGTGATGCGGGCGCAGCGCGGCGCGCCCACGCTCAGCTATGCGGATGGCGGCGTGGACCTGGCCGTAAGCGTATCGATCGACGTGGCGCGACGCCAGGATGCGCGCCAGGGCGAGACGCAAACGGCGATGGCGATTCCCCAGGACGTGGCCGCGCTGGAAGGCCGGCAACAGGTGCAACCCAGCTGGAAATTGAAGTATGGCAAGGTCGAGCAGGTCGAGCTCGATTACGGCGTGCGCTACCAGGTGTGCGTGCAGCGCTACGATGCTGCCGGCAAGGCCATCGATACGTGCGCGATTCCGTTTATTTGAGGAAACATGCGGTGCGGGTCGCTTGTGGCGCCATTGCCACATTTCATGTTGCGGCGTGCGTCGGGGTGTAACAATCGGTAAAAGCGCAGCAAAGCTCAGCGTAATTTCTTATAGTGCTTAATTAAGTAGTACACATTAGGAGAATTGCGATGAAAACCCTGTTGGCAGTAATTTCGCTGGCCGCCTTGGGTGGCTGCGCCGTGGCGCCCCCCGGTCCCGCGTATTACGGTTCGCGCGCGCCGCAGGGGGCCTACAATCCCTATGAATGGCATACGGTCTCGTCCGAGCCGGTGCAGTCGGGTCGCGTGATGAGCGCACCGCGAGTGGAATATACGAATGAGCCCGTGTATGTGCAGCAACAGCCTGTCTACGTTCAGCAGCCCGTGTATGTGCCGGCGCCCGTGTACGCACCGCAACCGTATTATTACAATCCGCCCGTGACAATCGGGCTGGACTTCATGTTTGGCTTTGGGCGCTACGGTGGACACCGCGGCGGCTGGGGCGGGCATGGCCGCTACCACGGCCGCCGCTAGTCTATTGCGGTCGTAGGCAGGACAAAGCCGGACAAGCATTGCTTGCCCGGCTTTTTCATTTTATTAGTGGAAATACACGGCCGTCTGGTGCAGCACGTCCGCCGAGCACAGGATGTACATCGCCGCCGCTGCCAGACCTATTTGCAAGGCGCCAAAGCTGATCGGGATGAGGCGGGACATGTCGTACTCCTGAGTGGAATGAGGTGTGTTGTCAGGCTTTCATCATAGGATGAGTTGATGCCTTTGGGCATCGGATGAATGTCCGCCACGATGTAGGACAACACCTCGCGCCTGGCGCCCCGCCTCGCTTTCCGGGCGTCTAGCGGTTTTTCCAGCGCACTACCGGCTCTTCCGGCGCCGTGTCCGGCACGTTCGAAATCGTCAGCCAGTGCGTCAGGCGTTCCGGGTGCTTGAGATTGATCCCCATGCCATCGATGATGCCCACCTGTTCCAGCATGCGCGCATCGATTTTTGCTTTCGACACCGTAGGCGCGCCCATGACCATGCGGTCATATGCCTTGCGCGCCTTGTGTTCCCACTTGTGCAGATTGCTTTCGTCGAAGCGGTTCGCTTCGAAATACACGGTCAGGGTGCCATCGAGGTTGCCGAAGCCGACAATGCCCGCGCCCTTGCGGATGGTGGTGTTGTTGCTGATGTCGAATTCTGCCGTGGGCACGAAAATGCCGGCGCGGCCATCGATGTCGGGACGTCCCACGGGCGTTTCCTTGCCGTAGGAACTCGTTTCGGTAATGGTTTTTTCTGCGGACATGGTGCGTGTGCGGTGGCCGTGCCGGGAGCGCGATCGGGCCCGGCGGTGCCAGCCTTCCTGTTCAATAAATGCGTGCTGATGATCAGGGCGGGGTAGGGGCCCTGGCGGAGCGATGCTTGGCATTGCTTGATACCCCGCTATTGTAGCGCCAATTTAATTCTTTATGGCAACATTTATTGATGTGGTGCACTCATTTTTTAGGGAAAATGCCGCCCAGCCATACGGCGGGGCGGCATTTGTACGTCCGCTGCGCTTTGACGGGCGCAGCTGTGCAAGGACATCAGAACGCCAGGCGGCCCTGCAGGTAAACCATGCGCGGTGCACCCACCAGTTTGCCCAGGTTGCCGTCCGAGGTGCGCGTGAAGTAGCGCTTGTCGGCGAGGTTGTTGACACCGGCAACCAGTTCCAGGCCATTTTGCCCCGGTACTTTCCATTTCACTTGCGTGTTCCAGGTACGGAAGCCGGGAATCACGCCCAGGCTGCCTGCCGCATTTTCCGCCACGGTGTTGGCTTCGTCGGCGAACTGGCGGCTCTGGTGGCTGCTCGACAGGTCGAAGCCCCAGGCGCCCAGCTGGTAGTGGGCGCCGACGGTATCCGTGGTGCGCGAATAGAAGGGCACGTCGTTGCCCGCGTTCACGCCATCCTGCAAGGTCGCCTTGGTGTAGGTGTAGGTGGCGTAGGCGTTCAAGCCGGCCAGCGGGCCGGACTTGTCGAAGTGGTAGTCGACGGCCGATTCCAGGCCCCGGTGGTGCGTGGCGCCCACGTTGTAGAAGACGACGTTCTCGCCGCTGCCGATGGACTGGATCTGGTTGTCGAACTTGATGTTGAACAAGGTCGCTTCGGCCGACAGCTGGCCGCTCTTCCAGCGCGCGCCCAGCTCGGCCGTTTTCGCCAGCTCCGGCTGCAACGGGTTCTTGCTCGATTGCGCATTGAGCTGCGTATTTTGCACGGCGCCAAACGAGCTGTTGTAGTTGCCGAACAGGGTCACGTTGTTGTTGAGCAAGTAGGCCACGTTCAGCGAGGGCAGGGCCTTGTTATTGAGCAGATCGATCTTCTGGTCAGTCGGCAAGTGGTTGAAGCGTTCCGTCTTGATGTGCTCGTAGCGCACGCCCGGCGTGATGCGCCACGCGTCGATGGCGATCTTGTCGTCGATATACACGGCTTGCGCATCGGTCGAGTTGTCGGCGAAGCGCGTCGGCTTTTGTTGCACGCCGGTGGCGATGACGACGTTGTAGATGCTTTCGTCAGCCCGCTCGGCCAGGTAGCGGTAGCCGACGGTGACGTCCTGCGATACCTTGCCGGTCGTAAAGCGCTGCGTGTAGCGCGGCTCGATGGCCGTCGTTTCATAGTTGCGCGGCTGACGGCCCAGGCCGGTGCGGTTCGCATTGATCAGGGTACTTTCGCGCGAGCTCTTGTTGTAATAGGCGCGCACCTCGAATTCCTGCGTGTTTGACATGGCATTCAGGTAGCCGATGTCGAAGGCCTTGCGCTCGCCGCTCCAGAAGTCGGTCGGGCGTGTGTTCTGGAACGGGTCGGCTTTGTATTGCGCGGCGGTCAGGCCGCCCGGCGTGCGCGACGTCACGTCGTAGTAGGACAGTTTGCCGTACACCTCGGCCGTCGGGCTCAGGTCGTAGCGGAATTTGAGGGCGAAGTCGTTGACTTTTTCATCGCTGCCCACGCGCCAGTCGCTGCCGCGGATGCCCGAATACAGCACGGCCAGGCCCAGGCCGCTGTCGAGCTGGGTGCCGGCAAAGAAGCTGGCCTGCGTGTTGTGGCCCACTTCGCTGTACGAGTTGTAGCGCACGGTGGCGTCGCCCGTGATGCCTGGCGTGGTGGGCACACGGCGCGTCTTGAAGTTGATGATGCCGCCCACGTTTTGCGGGCCGAAGCGCACGGCGCCGCCGCCGCGCACCACGTCGACCGTCTCGACATTGGCCAGGCTGACGGGCGCGAACGACAGTTGCGGCTGGCCATACGGCGCCACCGACATCGGGATGCCGTCCAGCAAGACCGTGCTGCGCGGCGAATAGCGCCCGGCCAGGCCGCGCACGCCGATATTCAGGGAGATGGCGCTGCCGGCGCTGCCCGAGTTGTCGCTGATCTGCACACCGGGAATGCGGCGCATTACGTCGCTGAGGCTGGTTGCGCCCGAGTTCTCGATGTCGTCCTTTTGCACCACGGTGCGGGCGCCCGCGAAATTCTTCGTGCTGGCGGCCATGCTGGTGCCCAGCAGGTTGCTGCTGACCTGGATCGATTCCAGGATGGGGCCGGCGTTATCGGCCGTATTGGCTTGCTGTGCCTGCGCGGCGATGGGCGCGTTCAGGCAAGCGAGGGCGATGGCCAGCGCGCACGGGCGCAGCGAAAAGGGCAGTGTGGAAAATGTGGCGGCCATGCATGGATCTCCGTAGTGACAATGTTTGCGCGGGCAATCGGGCGGCGCGACAACATCGTGGCGTGGACATCCGGCGCAAGGGGATAAGAATGATAATGATTCTCATTTTATCCGTCAATTGCGAATGTTGCGTAGTGGCTATATGCCTGCCTGTGTGATGGGGAAGTGTTGCTGGCGCGGTACGGTGGGCGGTTTGGATTGCCGCTTGGCACCATTGCTCGGGTGCGGCGGCATTGCGGGCGCTTCTTGTATACTCCCGCTTTTGCAGCCGTCAGACGTGAACGTACAATGAGCCAGACAACTGAAACGACACCAGGCATTTCCTCCGTGGAACGCCGCCAGGGCGACCAGCCGGCAAGTGCTGCGCGCAAATTGAATCTGCTGGTGGTCGACGACAACCAGGAAGTGGGCGAATCGCTGGCCATGCTGCTCGAAGCGCTGGGCCACCACGCCGTGGTGGTGCGCAACTGGCAGATGGCCGTCGAGCAAGTCAAGCTGTGCGTGCCCGACGCCGTCTACCTCGACATCGAAATGCCTGGCATCAGCGGCATCGAAATCGGCCGCCGCCTGCACCACAATCCCGAGACGGCCAACGCCGTGCTGATCGCCGTCACCGGCCACAGCCTGCCCATGTACATGGACGACGCGCTGGCCGTCGGCTTCCGCCACTTCCTCGTCAAACCCGTGCGCCTGGAAGACCTGGCGACGACGGTGCAGTCGGTGCTGGCGGGGTAGTTCGCTGACTTACGGCCGGCTCAGCGACCACTGCTGGTTGTTCGCATTGGTCAGATTCCACTGGATGATCTGCGCATTTTCCGCCGTGCTCAAGTTGAGTACATCCAGGGTCAGGTTGCTGTAGCGGTTGCTGATCGTCTGGTAGCTGGCAGCAGGGCTGGCGAAGCGCCATTGCTGGCCCAGTCCGCCCCAGTAGCTCCATTGCGCGATATTCGTGCCGGCCGTGGTCGAGTTGTTGTAGTCGTCCAGACCCAGCAGGCTGTTCGCATTGATCAGGCTGTAGTAGCCATCGCCGTGTCCCACCACATACCATTGCTGGTGTTTTGCCCCCGTATACGTTTGCTGCTGCACCAGCGCGCCATTCGCCGTCCCGGCGCCCGCCACAGCCAGCGCCTTGCCGCTCAGGCGCGAGCGCAGCACCGTGGGTCCATCCGAGATGCCGCCGCAGCTGGCGATGGAGAAATTGCGCGTCAGGCTGGGCCAGCCGCTGTCATACGTCATCTTTAAAATATCGAGCTTGGCCGCGCCATTGTCGTTGACGTCGTAGTAGTGGATCGAGGTGTAGTTGCAGCCATCTTGCTTGAGTACGCCGATATGGCCCGGGCCCTTGTACTTGCCGTCGAGGTTAGGCAGCACCGTGCGCGTGCCGCTGTACGGCCCTGTCACGCTGCTGGCGCGCTGCACTTCCACGTAATACGTACTGGCGGCGCCCTGGCAGCACTTGCCGCGGTTGACGAACAGATAGTAGTACTCGCCGTCGTGCGTGATGTAAGGCGCTTCGATATCCTTGCCGCCGCCACCGAGGATGGTCGTCACGTTGCCGCTCGTCTTGCCCGTGGCCTGGTTGATTTCCGTCACGCCGATGCCGCCGAAAAACGAGCCATACGACATGTAGACCTTGCCGTCATAATCGCGGAACAGGGCCGGGTCGATGGCATTGATTTCCGCGCCGCCTCCATACGATTGCACGACGATGCCCAGGTCCGTCCAGCTCGGGTTTTTCAGCGAGGCGGAACGGGCCACGCCGATGGCCGACACGGACGTGCCGAAGGTGGAGACCGAGTAATACAGATAATAGTAGCCGTTCATGTGGATCACGTCCGGCGCCCAATACGAGCCGCTGAAATTGGGGATTTTATTGGCGATCCAGGCCGGCGGCGTGCTGAACACGGGCGCGGGGCCGGCTGACCATTTCAGCAGGTCCGTCGAGGTGGAATACCAGATGCCGTCGCCCGTCGTGAAATTGAAATACGTGTCGCCGTCGCGCGTGAGAGTGCCGGGGTCGTGCGCGTTGGGCACGCCCGCCAGGTTGATCGCTTGCGCATGGGCGCAGAACATCAGGCACAGTGCTGCCAGGATTTGCTTCATCGTTGTCTCCGTACTGTTTTTATGGGGCGGTCCAGGCCGCACCCCAGAGTAGGGCGATGGTCAAATTTGCACTAATGAATTTTTTGCAGGAAGCGATACCGGGGCGGGTATGTGAGGAGAGATAAAACGGGCGCCGGAATAGAAAAAGCCCGGTTCGAAAACCGGGCTCTTCTTTATTCTGTGGGGTGGCTGATGGGGCTCGAACCCACGACAACAGGAAGCACATTTCAAGATGATTTCCATAATTTATTGTTTAAAATCAATTGCTTATGATTTATTTTTGCCGCGAATTGAAATAATTTATCCCCTATTCAAGCGAGCTTGCACTCAGCTGTTGGAAAAATATTAGAAAACGTAGATACTCTCGCTTCTTACTGCGTGGTACCTTTTTCAACTCTCCTCAGCTAACTGTATGCGGCCCAAACCTTTCGAACTTTCGATCTTAGTTATTCTAAAGTCACACTTGATGTTTTGCATATGCTAAAGTTGCAAACAAACGTAAAAGTTTTCTTTCTGGTAATTTTATACGATTAAAGGGGTAAAAAGTGGCAAAAGTTCTATCTTGCATAAATCTCAAGGGCGGTGTGGGTAAAACGGCTCTTGCTGTCAACTTTGCCGCCTACTGTGGCCTGAAAGGCTATAAAACTTTACTAGTGGACTTAGATCCTCAGACAAATGCAACTTTTTCAACAATTGGTGTGCCTGCATGGGAGATAGCGAAAGCAAATGGAACGATCTCCGATCTTCTTGGGGCACGCAAGCACGTAGATGCTGGAGGGGCCACAAAGACGGTAGCTGAAGTCGTAATTGAAAATGTTTTCCTTAATGTCGATCTCATCCCGTCGCATATCGATTTATTTACTGTTGACTTAGATTTAGCCAGCGCCAGATTCCGGGAATTAAGGTTGAAGAAAGCATTGGCAGATGTGATGGATGATTACGATATAATTGTATGTGATTGCCCGCCCAATCTTACTCTGCCGACACAGAATGCCCTCGCCATATCCACCCACTATGTAGTGCCGGTATCGCTTGATTTCCTGTCAAGCATAGGTGTGAGTTTATTATTGAGCCGAGTTTCTGATTTTGGTGCAGATTTAGATCAAGCACCAACTAATGCAGGAATTGTAATTTCCAGAGTTGGGCGCCCAGCAATTCATCGCGAAGAAACAGAAGTTACATTGAGAAATCAATTTAAAAAATCGGTATTAAGAACGGCTATTCGAGAGCGGGTTTCGGTTAGTAAATCGGCGGCCTTACATCGGCCAATTTTTGATTCCGGCGATGCAGAAGCGATATATGATTTTAATCAAGTTTGTAAAGCAATATTAGCTAATGTGGAGGCGTAAAAATGAAAAGTCACGATTTTGCCAAACATCTTATTATGATGGCAAAAGTTTTAAAGTCGGGACCAAATGTGGAATTGGAAGATGTTGATGTTTCAACGCTTTCACCTACGGCAAGCGATAAGGCTACGGTGCGGCCAGAAGATATGCCTCAAGCCCTCGGAATGCTTGTCGGGCTTAATAATGTCCCTAAGCAACAGTGGATTGACTTAATCGATGAGTATGGTTTTGATATAGAGATAAGACCAAGAGATGCCAATCGAGATATATATGGAAAATTATTAAAATATTTAAGCAATAATCCAGTTGAGAGACTTCGTTTAACAGCGAAAAAAGGAAAGCCAGTGGCGTCGGCATCTAGTGAATTGGCGGAAGCGTTAACTATTTTACTGAAGTGATAATGAAGAACTATATTGAAGAGGTTGATGAAAACTTCAGTCGATTTTATAACGCTCTGCCGGATGGTATTAATTCCGCCATTGCAGGTTTGGCAGAGTATAACGAGAAATTCAAAATTAGTTATAGGCGATTAGTTTCTCTTCAGGCTTGGCGTGGAGAATTAATTGAAAAAATTGCATCTGAAGGGGCGGAATCTTTTTTCAAGGAAGCGCAAAATGATGCAATTATGTCCCATTCGTTGGCAAGGCAAGGTGCTTGGCGTGTTGCCTTAATGTCCCTTAGATCGTGTATAGAGAATTCTCTCTACGGACTTTATTATTTTGAGCATCCAGTTGAATTGTCTCAATGGCAGGTTGGAAAATTTAGAATCGGATTTACGGAGGTTGTTAACTATTTAGGAAAGCATCCTAATTTTGAGGAGATCGGGGAGCAAGATTCTGGAATTGAAGCCATTAAATCAGAATATTCTACTTTGTCGAAGGCAGTACATGGCTCTTCGAACTCTTTCCGAGTAACAAAAAATGGAAGTATCGAAGGACTAAACGTTATTTCCATAGCAGATTTAGGTGCTTGGTCGACTAGGGAACGTAACGCCTTAATTGCTCTGAATACTATATTTCTTACAATGTTTAAATATAATTTGCAAGGCGCGAGCAATTCTAATTTACGAAAGGCAGTTAGTCTTGTTATCCCTGAAAAAAATCACAAATTAATAAAAGAGAAATTAAATATAAATCTTCGTACCTTGCCAAAGCCGAATCCAGTGTAGAATTTGTATGTTTTTTGAATTTCATTCTGTTGTGCTCGCCTTTATGAATTTTATGTTGGTCGATCTGGTTTTGTGGTTATTTCGGCGGGGAAGACATTTTGTAGCGAAAAATATACAGTATGTTAAATTAATTTAAAAGTGGATTCGAATTCCTTATTTAGTTTAATACTTTTATCGCAAGCTGTCTATTAAGAGTAATCTCATTATTTTCGCGCCTTGAGTTTATGGGGTGCTACTGGATCGATTGAAGCGGTCCATGCGAACATTGCGTCGTTCCATACCGACTCCCATCCGCTGCGAGTGTAGGCACCGCCTTTTAGTTATGTAAAAGGCAATTGTATTTTTGATTGTTTTACTGTCTTGCATGCGTAACAATAACCCGTAATCTGCTCGACCATTCTCGCAACTCGAATACTTCTTTTTCGCCTTTTTTCGTTTGACACTAATTACGCACACTTGGTCGCGTGTCACGCCTGATATATGAAAAAGGCGCACCTTGGCCGCCCTGAACCTAGTTAAGTAAGGGAATATCGCGACACAGACAAGATTGCGGTGTGGCATATTCTTCTGACGCAATGACCACAAGTATCCGCGATTGCATGCGGAGGGTTGTGCTGGGATGCGCGATTGTTTTTTGATATGGCGAGGTTGGCAGCGTGAAGGTGATCAGGAGGGCAAAAATGGACCAACTTACCTGCAGAATGGCGTATGGAATTTATTGTATGCGACCGCCGCAGGAAGTTATGCCCTTCTCTGTGGTGACGGCTAGAGGAGGTTGATTATGAGTAGGTTTATGCTTTCCCTGAACAACTTGCAGTTGAAGGCCATCGGAGTACGCAACAACTCGGCCGATATGCGGGCGGCACTGTGGTAAGTGCGTTGGCTTCAGGATGTCGCGTCGACAACGGACAAGCTTGAACGTAACTTGGGGCCTTATATCGGGTTGCTAGGGCTTATTAGTGCAGAACTTCGGGTGCAATTAGACGGAGAGTCATACTTGATAATGTAAGTTGTGCAGATAAGTGATACGGGCGGGGTACGGCGAGAACCCATTGGGAAATACGAAAATTAGTTGGAAAATGCAAAAAAAGGATTACAAGCCGAAGCATGTAACCCTTTGATTTTTCTACGCATTCTGTGGGGTGGCTGATGGGGCTCGAACCCACGACAACAGGAATCACAATCCTGGACTCTACCAACTGAGCTACAGCCACCACTGTCTTACTTACCTGTTTAGCTGTTTTGCTGAACAGGTGCCGAATTATACAAAGAACTCGGCAAAGTGGCAAATCTAAATGCAGTCTTTTTTAAAGAATCGAAAGATTGCATGAAAACGCCTGTTTTCCCTCATACGGACAGGTGTTCGACAGGCGGCTGCAAGTCCAGCAAACCGGCGAAGGCTTGCTCCAGGGCTTCGACCTTGGCCGTCGTGTAGCCCTGCAGCTGTGGCGCGTCGTTGCCGCTGCGGCGCAGGCTGGCAGCGTCGAGCAAGCGGGTCAGCTGGCGCGCCACGGCTTCTCCGGTATCGACGAGGGTGATCTTTTCCTGCGTATGCGCGCGTACCGTGCGTTCGATGGCGTCCTGTACGAAAGGGTAGTGGGTGCAGCCGAGGACGAGGGTATCGACGCCTTGCGCCAGCAGGGGCGCGATATAGCGGTCGAGCATGGCGCTGGTGGCGTCGAGCGGGTCGCTGCCCATCGCGGACTGTTCGATGCGTTCGACCAGGCCGACGCAGGGCTGCAAGATGAACGTGGCGCCCGTCGCGCTGCTGACTTGTTCGCGCAAGGCCAGCAGCTTGTCGCCGCGCAAGGTGCGCTCGGTCGCCAGCACACCGATCTTGCCGTTGCGGCTGATGGCGGCCGCCGGTTTCAGGCCCGGCTCGACGCCGACGATGGGCAGGTCCGGGTAGCGCGCGCGCAGCGCCTTGATGGCGGCGATCGTGGCCGTGTTGCAGGCGACGACCAGTGCTTTTGCGCCCTGCAGCAGCAGGTAGCTGGCTACTGCCAGTGAACGGTCGATCACCTGCTGTTCCGTCTTGTCGCCATACGGCGCATGGCCGGAATCGGCAAAGTAAATCAGGTCTTCCTGCGGCAGCTGCGCACGGATATGGCGCAGCACCGACAGGCCGCCCACGCCGGAGTCAAAAATGCCGATGGGCGCGTCAGGGTGGGCATTGCTTGCAATAGAAGTCATGGGAAACCGGAGTAGATAAAAAAACGCCGCGCTGATTGCTGCGCGGCGTTAATGGTAGAGCTTGTTTAAGCAACCGTCACGGGAATCTTGCTCACGCTATTGAGTTGCTCGATCTTCGCCTGCCACTCTTTCGGGCCCGTGTTGTGCACCGAGGTGCCTTTCGCATCCACGGCCACCGTCACCGGCATGTCGACGACGTCGAATTCGTAGATCGCTTCCATGCCCATGTCGGCAAAGCCCAGCACCTTGGCGTGCTTGATGGCTTTCGACACCAGGTAGGCGGCGCCGCCCACGGCCATCAGATAGGCCGACTGGTGCTTCTGGATCGATTCGATGGCGATGGGGCCACGCTCGGCCTTGCCGATCATGGCGATCAGGCCGGTTTTTTCCAGCATCATGTCGGTGAATTTGTCCATGCGCGTGGCGGTCGTCGGACCGGCCGGGCCGACGGCTTCGTCGCGTACCGGGTCGACCGGGCCGACGTAGTAGATCACGCGGTTCTTGAAGTCGACCGGCAATTCTTCGCCCTTGGCCAGCATGTCCTGGATGCGCTTGTGCGCGGCGTCGCGGCCCGTCAGCATCTTGCCGTTCAGCAGCAAGGTCTGGCCCGGCGTCCACGAAGCGACTTCTTCTTTCGTCAGGGTGTTCAGGTCGACGCGCTTGGACTTTTCCGTGTCCGGCGTCCAGTGCACTTCCGGCCACGACGACAGCGATGGCGGTTCCATGTAGGCAGGGCCCGAGCCGTCCAGCACGAAGTGGCCGTGGCGCGTGGCGGCGCAGTTCGGGATCATGGCGACGGGCTTCGACGCGGCGTGCGTCGGGTGCATCATGATTTTCACGTCGAGCACGGTCGTCAAGCCGCCCAGGCCTTGCGCGCCGATGCCCAGCGAGTTGATCTTGTCGCACAGCTCGATACGCAGTTCTTCCAGCTTGTTTTGCGGGCCGCGTTGTTTCAGCTCAAACATGTCGATGTCTTCCATCAACACTTCTTTTGCCATCAGCATGGCTTTTTCGGCCGTGCCGCCGATGCCAATGCCCAGCATGCCAGGCGGGCACCAGCCGGCGCCCATGGTGGGCACGGTCTTCATAACCCAGTCGACCAGCGAGTCGGACGGGTTCATCATGATCATCTTCGATTTGTTTTCCGAACCGCCGCCCTTGGCAGCCACTTTCACGTCGACGGTATTGCCTTCGACCAATTCCATGTGCACGACGGCTGGCGTGTTGTCCTTGGTGTTCTTGCGGTCGAAATGCGGGTCGGCCACGATGGAAGCGCGCAGCTTGTTGTCGTCGAAGTTGTACGCGCGGCGCACGCCTTCGTTGACGGCGTCGGTGACGGTGCCGGAGAAGCCTTCGAAGCGCACGCCCATGCCGATTTTCAGGAAGACGTTGACGATACCCGTGTCCTGGCAGATAGGACGCTTGCCTTCCGCGCACATGCGCGAGTTGGTCAGGATTTGCGCGATCGCATCTTTTGCCGCCGGGCTTTGCTCGGCCGCGTAGGCGCGCGCCAAGTGCTCGATGTAATCAGCAGGGTGGTAGTAGCTAATGTACTGCAACGCTGCGGCGACGGATTCGATCAGGTCTTCTTGCTTTATGACAGTCATGGTGTTCTCGCGGTGAATAAGAAGGGTAGGACTCTTTGCTGAAAGCCCATGGCCGCCGCTGGCAGCCATGGGCTTCGGGTTTAGTGCGGTCGTGCCTGGTTCTGCGTCACCGTCATGATGCGGTCGGTGTACGCGATCGCCATGGCGGACAGGATGAAGACCATGTGGATCACCGTTTGCGCGATGACCACATTCGGTTCCTTGGCGTACGCGGTGGCGTTGATGAAGGTCTTCAGCAGGTGGATGGACGAGATGCCGATGATGGCCATCGCCAATTTCGTCTTTAGCACGGAAGCATTTACGTGCGACAACCATTCCGGCTGGTCTGGGTGGTCATCGAGGTGCATGCGCGAAACGAAGGTTTCGTAGCCGCCGATAATGACCATGATCAACAGGTTCGAAATCATCACCACGTCGATCAGGCCTAATACCACCAGCATGATGGTCGCTTCGTTCAGCTTGACCGGCGGCGGCACGCCAGGCACGGTCACGGCGCTGATGACGTGCTGCAGGGCCGCATCATTGCCGAACACGGCGCCGATCAGGTCGGACAATTCCACCCAGAAATGAAATACATACACGCATTGTGCGAGGATCAGGCCCAGGTACAGCGGCAACTGCAGCCAGCGCGACATGAAGATGAAGGCGGACAGCGGATGCAGCTTGGTATGCTTGGTAGTCGGTGGTAGGTGGTCGATCATGTGGGGTTTCCTGGGGGAGTAAATACCAATTTTTGGCATGCCCGACATTTTACACTTGCTGTTGATTACTGCGCATGGCCTTGCTTCTGATTATTAGGTTTGATGAAACACAAAGTGGTATTGAACCTTCGGTGCACCGCGCATTTTCCCAGCGAAAATACTGTACGGCGTCCCCTTGACTCCTATTGCTGAAGGCGCTTATGGTTAGCCTTGATAGGGGTAAACGCTGCATAAACGCGACATGTAAGGCGTCCGTAAGACATGGGGCCTATCGTGTTAGCAAACAATTACTACACTGGAGACAAGCATGAGCGCTACAGAGAACCAAGGGCAGGGCACACAGCAGCAGGGACCAGAAGAGTCACGCGTATTTGACCCGTCGGCAGCATTTGCCGCACAGGCAACGATTTCCGGCATGGACGCTTACCGCGCCATGGTGGCCGAGGCCGAACGCGACTACGAAGGCTTCTGGGCCAAACTGGCGCGCGAGAACCTGAGCTGGAAAAAGCCGTTCACCCGCACCCTGAACGAAGACAACGCCCCATTCTACAAATGGTTCGAAGACGGCCAGCTGAACGTGTCATACAACTGCCTGGACCGCAACATCGAAAATGGCCTGGGCGACAAGACGGCCATCATTTTCGAGGCGGACGACGGTACCGTCACCAAAGCAAGCTATAAAGAACTGCACGAAAAAGTCTGCAAGTTCGCCAACGGCCTGAAATCCAAGGGTATCGCCAAGGGCGACCGCGTCATCATCTATATGTCGATGTCCGTCGAAGGCGTGGCCGCCATGCAAGCGTGCGCGCGCATCGGCGCCACCCATTCCGTCGTGTTCGGCGGCTTCTCGGCCAAATCCTTGCAGGAACGCATCATCGACGCGGGCGCCGTGGCCGTCATCACGGGCGACGAGCAATTACGCGGCGGCAAAAAGCTGCCATTGAAATCCATCGTCGACGAAGCGCTGGCGCTGGGCGGCTGCGACTGCGTGAAAAACGTCATCGTCTATAAACGCACGGGCAGCGACCTGCCGATGGTGGCCGGCCGCGACACGTGGCTGCACGAGCTGGTCGAAGGCCAGAGCGCGCAATGCGAGCCGGAATGGGTCGATGCCGAGCATCCATTGTTTATTCTCTACACCTCCGGTTCGACGGGCACGCCGAAGGGCGTGCAGCACTCGAGCGGCGGCTACCTGCTGTGGGCCGCGCTGACGATGAAGTGGAGCTTCGACATCAAGCCGGACGACGTGTTCTGGTGCACGGCTGACATCGGCTGGGTGACGGGCCACAGCTACATCGCGTATGGCCCGATGGCCGTGGGCGCCACGCAAGTGGTGTTCGAAGGCATCCCGACCTATCCGAACGCTGGCCGTTTCTGGGAAACGATCAAGAAGCACAACGTCAGCATTTTCTACACAGCCCCCACGGCCATCCGTTCGCTGATCAAGGCGGCCGACGTGGATCCGAAAGTCCATCCAAGCAACTACGACCTGACGAGCTTGCGCCTGCTGGGCACGGTCGGCGAGCCAATCAATCCGGAAGCGTGGATGTGGTACTACAAAAACATCGGCGGCGAGAAATGCCCGATCGTCGATACTTTCTGGCAAACGGAAACGGGCGGCCACATGATCACCCCGCTGCCGGGCGCCACGCCAATGGTCCCCGGTTCCTGCACCCTGCCATTGCCAGGCATCATGGCCGCCATCGTCGACGAAGCGGGCCAGGACGTGCCGAACGGCCAGGGCGGTATTCTGGTGGTGAAACGCCCATGGCCATCGATGATCCGCACGATCTGGAACAACCCGGATCGTTTCAAGTCGAGCTATTTCCCGGAAGAGCTGGGCGGCAAGATGTACCTGGCAGGCGACGGCGCCATCCGCAACAAGGACACCGGCTACTTCACGATCACGGGCCGCATCGATGACGTCTTGAACGTGTCGGGCCACCGCATGGGCACGATGGAAATCGAATCGGCCCTGGTTGCCAACCCGCTGGTGGCTGAGGCCGCCGTGGTGGGCCGTCCGGACGATACGACAGGCGAATCGATCTGCGCCTTCGTGGTGCTGAAGCAAGCGCGTCCGACGGGCGAGGAAGCCAAGAAGCTGGCCCTGGAGCTGCGCAACTGGGTCGGCAAGGAAATCGGCCCGATCGCGAAACCGAAGGAAATCCGTTTCGGCGACAACCTGCCAAAAACCCGCTCCGGCAAAATCATGCGCCGCCTGCTGCGCGTGCTGGCCAAGGGCGAGACGATTACGCAGGATGTGTCGACCCTGGAGAATCCGGCGATTCTGGATCAGTTGAAGGAAGCGTCCTGATGTTGCTTGGGTAGCCCAAACCCAAACCAGCATCCGGGGTCGGACCCTGAGGGTCCGACCCCGGCCTTTACTTGGTTACTGTAGAAGCGCAACTTTTACCCAACGGTAAATAACTTTGGCAGTCCGTAGATTCTTTGCTATAATCTGCGGCTTCGCGACAAGCGAGAAATAGTACGCAATGTAAGTAAGACACATTGCCTGCAGGAGAGGTGGATGAGTGGTTGAAGTCGCACGCCTGGAAAGCGTGTATAGGTTCATAGCCTATCGGGGGTTCGAATCCCCCTCTCTCCGCCAAGGATACACATTGGCCAGTTCAAGGAAGTCCAAGAACGTCCAGAAAAAACCGTTTTAGCCCGTGCTAAAGCGGTTTTTTTGTATTCTGGCGTCCAGTACTGTCCAGCTGCAGCCAGCAAAAATCGGAGCTAGATACAGATCAGCTTACCCCAAGTCTGGCAACCAAGCCCTCATTCGCCGGTCTAAAGTGATTTCTGACGCATATGCTGAGGAGACAGCCATGGCCAAGATTATCCCTCCCCTGACCGAGTTCCAGGTCAAAAATGCCAAGCCCAGGCAAAAGTCATACAAGCTGTTCGATGGTGGCGGCCTGTACGTTGAAGTGATGCCCAGCGGTTCGCGGATCTGGCGCATGAAATTCCGTCAATCGAATGGCAAGGAAAATACGCTGACCTTCGGACCTTATCCGGAAATTTCGATCATGGTGGCGCGTGAAAAGCGCACGGAGGCGCGCCGCTTGCAGCTGCAGGGAATCGATCCCGGCAAGCACCGCGACGACGCCAGGCGGCTCGCCGCCGAAAAGGCATCCAATACCTTCGAGAAAATCGCCCGCGAGTGGTACGCGAACAAGGTGCCGACATGGAGCGAGCGTACTGCACGGAACATGCTGCAGCGCCTGGAAGCCGATATTTTCCCAAGTATCGGCGACCGGCCGATCACGGAAATCCGGCACCGCGAATTGATTGCCACGCTGCGCAAGATCGAGGCGCGTGGCGCCACCGAGATCGCGCATCGCCTGAAGGCCGTCTGCTCGCAGATATTCAGCTACGCCATCCAGTGCGGCCTGGCCGACCGCAACCTGGTGGTGGACATGAAGGACGTCCTAAAGACCAAGCGCGCCTCGCACTATGCCGCCATCGATGCCGATGAATTGCCCGCCTTCCTGGACGCGCTGGCGCGCAACGAGGCGCGCATGTTCGAGCCGACGCGCATCGCGCTGCGCCTGATGCTGCTGGTCTTCGTGCGCACCAGCGAACTGATAGAAACGCCATGGAGCGAAGTCGATCTGGAGAACGGCGAGTGGATCATTCCCTGGCAGCGCATGAAGCGCGGCAAGCTGACCGTCAACCCCGACACGACCAATCACCACGTCTGCCTTTCGCGCCAGGCGCTGGCCTTGCTGCGCCAGCTGCACACCATCACCGGCCGCGGCATGTACCTGTTTCCCAACCAGCGCGACCACGACAAGCCGCTGAGCAACAACACGCTGCTGGTGGCGCTGGCCCGCATGGGCTACAAAGGCCGCATGACCGGCCACGGCTTCCGGGCGCTGGCCATGAGCACCATCAAGGAGCGCCTGGGCTACCGCCATGAAGTGGTGGACCGCCAGCTGGCGCACGCGCCCAAGGACAAGGTGGCCAGCGCCTACGACCGCGCCCAGTTCCTGGCGGAGCGCCGCAAGATGATGCAGGAGTGGGCCGACTACCTGGAAGCCGTCGAGCGCGGCGATACGCCGAAGCCAGGCCATCATGGATCGCTGGAACTGGTGTGGCCAGCGCCGCGTCGTTAAGGAGACAGCCATGCCAAGACGAATTGAACCTCTGACAGAGCAACAGCTGATACAGGCCGAGCCTGGGGACAAACCATTCAGGTTATTCGACGGCTACGGCCTGTATGTTGAAGTCATGCCGACTGGCTCGAAGGTCTGGCGCATGAAATTTCGCCAGAAGGACGGCAAGGAAAATGCCCTGACATTCGGCCACTATCCGGAAGTCTCGTCGGCGCTTGCTCGATGCCGCCGCGCAGTCGCCCGCCAGATGCTGCATGACGGGCTGGATCCGCGCACAGAGTTCGACGCGGCCCATATGCGTCCACCGAAGCCCGTCAGGCGGCATTGCCTGCTTCCAGTTGCCATGGATGATAGAAAGGTAGAGCGCTGCGTAAGCCAGGTTGGCAGGCAAGCGCTGGAGCGGTTGCACGGCCTTGTATTCCCGGCGCTGAGCCGCGTCGAGGCCGACGAAACCGTGCGAAGCGACATGCAGGTCATGCTGGAGAAAATCCAGAAGGAGCGCAGCGCAGAGGTGATTGATTTGCTGTACGACTACTGTGCCGACAGCATCTTTGGCTGCCTTGGATTGGGCATTGATGAAGATGATTTGAATGAGGCCATGAGGGATGCCAGGGTGGCGCAGCGTCGGAAGTGAACGGCGCTATGCCGCAGGTATCCCGATATTTCCCGGCTTCATTCGGCTCTGGTCCCTTTGTTGCCGATTGGCCTGGTGCTTGATGAAGTGTCGATTATCGAGCATACCGTGTCTGCAGGTCTGCGGGCCTCGATACACGCTTGCATCCAGCGTAGCACCTCGCTCCTGAGCCATGCAGAGGAGCGTCCCTGCAGCTTGACGGGGGCAGGGAAGGTGCCTTCCTTGATGCCCGCATAAACGCTGCTGCGCGACTTGCCGCAGGTTGCCAGCACTTCGCCCAGGCGGATGAAGCGCTCTTCGCCCATGCGAGGTTCAACGCGGCGCTCTTTCAGGTATTCTGCTGTCGCTGCTTTCATGGCGTCCCCCTTCGTGAATCAAAAATGCCAGCGGCAGCACCGGGGCGAATGGCATATGCCGCAGGCCTTGCCCTGCGACCGATTCGTCCTTCGTCTAAACGCGCTCGCAATCATTATTCCGAAAAAGCGATTCCAGTATCGAATGCTGGAATCACTGGTGCAACAAGAATCGGTCTGCCATGCCACTTAGATCAAGCCTGTCGCGCACTTTGTGTGAGATCAAAGCTGGACACAGGAGCGGGTTCGTGGAAGCTTTAGCAGCTAAAAATTGGGCAATCGACAGCGCATTCTTCATGCGATAGATGCATTGGCGCGGCCCCGATTTCATTGATCCTGTTGCTGTATCGCCGCCACATGTGCATGCGACTGCTGGCATTTCACGCCATCAATACCTGTTAGCAATCGTTTTGACCGCCTCCAGTGGGGAGCTCTTTCTGTCCACGCGGAAAGGCGCAGCCATCGGAGGAGAAGCGCGCTATTGCCGTGTAGTACTCGTACAGCAGACTATGAAAATTTGTTGCTGACATTGATCAAGGTCGGCCCAGATGCATGTCAAATGTTCCCACTTGGACGCTGCCTATTGCCGCTGATCAACCGTGCTACTTTCGGCATACATTCCTGCTAAATCTGCTCTCGTACCTGCAAAAAAATGGTTCGACCGAGGTATTACCCGGTGATTTAAGGGTTTCAGTCGCTGTAAAGGGCGGAACTACCGTGCTAGTTTCGGCATACATTCCTGCTAAATTTGCTTTCGTACCTGTAAAAAAATGGTTTGGTCGAAGTTGTGTCCGACGATTTTTGTGGTTTAGTCGCTGCGCGAAGCGGGGCAGGATAGGTGAAGTTAGCTAACCTTCGGTTAGCTAACTTCCCACCTGCTTATTCGCACTTCGTGCTCAACGTAACACCCCACATTAGACTTTCGAATGAGCATGCATCTACTGCACCTTTGCGTGAGTCCGTGTCCGTATGGCAGCCTGCCCCTTGCTCCTCGGCAGTCCGACGCGCCTGCGGCGCGCGTTCGTGGTTCTAATCAGGTTTTCGACCGAGCATGCTTCTAAGGCGCTCAATACATCAGTCTGTGTCTAAATGGCGGACCTGACCCTCGCTCCCTCGCTTCGGTTGTCCTATGCGCAAAGCTTCGTGCGAGAGACCTTAGCATCGCCGACGCCAAGTCGTGCCTCTAGCGCGTTGACAGGCGCTGAATGGTGCATTGCCACAATTTCGGAACAGTTGAGCGGCGGACGGTGGACAAGTATTGGCCATCTTTTGTTGCAAGCATCGTTTCGCGGTGACACTTTATGTATTTTTCTACTGGGCAAGATGCTATCCTGATCATATCTGTTAATTTTTTTAGACTCATGCGAATCGAGAGGGTCATTATGCACAATACCTACAACATATATAAGATTCGTCATGAACGATTAAATGATCTAAAACAAAAGTTAGAAATGGTCGGCCTTTTCGAACAGAAGACATTGCAGTCTAAAGAATACGAAATGAAATTTTACTTTTCTGAAAAGGTGGAGGGGAATCCTATTTGGTGGTGGCAAACATACCGTGATTTTTTCAAAGATGGACTGGATGAACCTAAAAATTATTTTTATTTTGGTGTTCTGCTTTGCTCGGATACTAAGAACGAGGAAAGAATATATGCCATCAGTTTAGGTAAAGCTCACTTCTATTTATCTAAGTTCATTAGTTCGGATTTCGGCATAAATTTAGCAGTTCGTATGGCTGACGAAAATACTATTCTTTTAAAGAAAAGTCGATATTTCGCGGGTTCCAAACGACAAGATGTTTCTTCGTACGAGAAATTTCAAAAAGATAGTTATGAGCCAGGGGAGTCAGTAGACCATTTAAAACTCAAAGCGTCGGATAAGGAAATATGGGGAAAGAAAAATATAATTTTTGCTGATTCCATACAAATGGATATGGACATTCATCCGTCGAATCTATCATCTGTTTTCGAACAGATTGACGCTCATTCTGTTAAGGAAGAAATAATTCAGTTGCCAAAACTTGAACAGGTGGAAAATGAATTGGGGGATGATTTAGATGGTTTGCTGCTTGCATGTCTAAGGGATGAACAGGGGAAGGTAAATGTTGAAGAATTTTCCGTTCACGGAGTAGCGATTTGCTTTAGTTTTCACGACTATGAGTATAGACTGTCAGCCAAGAATCCAGGTCAAGATAAATATCATAAGAAAAATATCGGAAACACGTTGGAAATTTCTGCCATTCGTGAATTCCTTGAGGAAAACAGGGATATTGTTGATGTTAATTCAATTCGAGTCCAGTTTCAGAATGATGAACTTGGAAGTTTTACAAAAGGACTCAAGGAGGTCCTAGATCTTCCTATATTCCATGATAATTCATACTACTTCCTCCGAAATGGAGAGTGGTATAAGTTCAATCAAATATTCATGGATTATCTTAAGCGCTCGCTTGAGAGCATCGAGTTAGTTAAAATGATTGATCTGAGCGAAAAAGATTACCTTGCGTGGAAGGCCGAGAAGGAAAGGAAGATTTTAGCAAAAGAAGATGTTGATGATAAGGTGGTATATCGAGAAAGTTATTTCAATAAAAAACTATGTACTGACCATGGTTATGAATTGCTGGATCGGCAACTTACGCAAATACGGTCATTGAGCGAGGGAAGGCAGAAATATAAGGTTGAAATTGCTGACCTATATAAAGAAAATGAAATAATTTCCGTTAAAATATCTGAAGCTAACCATGATCTTATTTATAATATAGAGCAATCAAAAGACTCGGTTGAGTTAATAATGAGGAAGTCTGTTGATTTTGAACATCAGTTGGTTTCTGCAGGATTGTGGTTCGTATTTGAAGGCGATGTTGAAAAAATTACGGATATAAATTCAGTTCAGTTTTTATTGGCAATAGAAGCTTGGCGGAAATTAGTAAAAAGTTTTAATCTTAAACCGAAAATTTATATATCGAAACATGACTTGACCTAGAATTTTATAAAGTGAAATACGGAAGGTCTAGGTGCCGGTGAGGGTATGTTTTGGGGTATGCGGCAATCTGAACATAGCCGACAATTATGCGCCAAATGGATTCGTTTATGATAGTAATCCCTCCCCCTGCCAGGATTTTGAGCAATCTGTAAGTAATTGAATTTAAATTGTTTTTCCGCTTTGCGCTACTCCATTTTGGCGTAGTAGTTTGGAGTAGGGAAAACGCTTTTTTCTTTCGCTTCACCATTCCTTCCCAACGCTTGTTCAGTTGGGAAGTGACTGGCAACGTACTAAGGTGGTGTAGATGATCAAGGATATACCGACAAAGAGCGACTTCGATGCAATTGGGTGCGCATTATTGGATCAGTCCTGGGACATCGTGGCAGTTCTGCTCACACAGTTACAGGATGCCAAAGACTGGATCGATGTTGAAGAAGAAGACGCTTATTGGCGGTTGTCGAATACAAAACTTTCCACAGCTTTAGCGATTGCGCATCAGGGCGCAGAATTCCTGCTAAAGGGTCGAATCGCTGATGTAAGCCCTCTTCTATTGATCTTAAATGCACCGCGAGAATGGCCGAAACCGGGTCCCGATGGCAATATTGCGTTCTCGCAGTTTCGAACTGTTGACGCTCAAGATATCGTGCGCTTGCACGATAGTTGCGCTGCTACCCCACTTGACAAGGATTTCGCGACAAGTTTCGAAGCCCTGCGCATAAGGCGCAATTCTATTATGCATTCCGTGAATCCTGACTTAAAGGTGAACGCTACGATGCTTATAGACGAAATACTAAAAATTTACAACTCACTGATGCCAGCCATCAGATGGGTAGATGCTCGGCGTGAGGCTCTATCCGATTCGTCTGCGTCTCACCTGTGGACTGCAGAGGGCGTAGAGGTAAGCGTTGTACGTGAATTTAATGCTATCAAAGACCTATTGACACCAAAGTCAGTGCTGCAGAATTTTGGCTTTGATAAAAAACGTCGCGCATATCTATGTTCTAACTGTACTTTTTCTACTTGCGCTGAAGATGGTTTTCAGTCTCGCTCCGCAACGCTTTTGACCAAATCGCCGACTTGCGAAGAGTTGCATTGCTTTATTTGCAACCAAACCGAGAATGTCGAGCGAACTGAATGTACTGACGCTGACTGCAATGGTAACGTGATCAGTACAGAATGGGACAAATGCCTTACCTGCGGGGGCGAGTTTGAACGACCAGAGGGTTAAGCTTGAAATTGAAGGGTTAGCAGATCAACCTCTGGGTTTTTCACGAATCACGGCGGACCGCGCGCGCTGGGGCCAAGCTTAGGTACTGGACGAATCTTCGGGCAAAGAAAAATTTGCTGCTGAGGCGGCTGGCCTTGCGTTCTCAGTTCTGCAAGTCGACGAAGCAGTACAAATAGTACGCTACTAACAAATGGCGAATCCTTCACCTCGACATTAACGTATTGTTGACGCTGGACGAGATGTTCGTAAAGTGATAACCAATGAGTCAATTCTGCCCACACAACTTCGTGCCGGTCATCATTGCCGATTCTCAAAGGTAACAGTGGATTTATCATTGGTCACGTCGATTGCTAAATACCCTAACTACACTACCGCTCTGTGCCGCTGTCTAAGCCGCGCAGTGGTTTGGAGGTTCAACCTCCGAGCACGAAAAGCTTAACGGGTGGAAGTGCTAGGTCTTTGGTTTTTCATCGAAATCCTTCTGTCGTTTGATGCGACTAATGGCGGCCCCGAATACAGTTCGGAGGATGACAGCCTTCAGGCAGGCAAGCGCGGTGGGGTAGTCTTCGTTAAACAATGCTCCAATCATGGTTAAGTAGATCGTGGTGTTGCTGTAGGCATGCTTCAGAACCGAGTCAGTGACCCGCTTCAAGCGATTAATTTTGTTCAAGTAATCCTCCAATTTTTTAGGTTGGAGGTTGCTGCTCTCTTACATGCTGCCGGGTGTAGTAGGACCGGCCTTCTAAATTTATGGGCGTGTGTCCAATTTTGCAAGGACTAGTTTTTGGGATTTCTAGCGACAATTGCTATCGAAACGAGGACCGTACCATTCTGCCTCTTGTGAGACAGGGCTTACGGTTGGCGTTCTTTTTGAAGCATTCTTGGTGGCCGGGGCGGAATCGAACCACGACACAAGGATTTTCAATCCTTTGCTCGAATGGATATTTTTTCGCATTAATTCGTGGTGTTTTATGTAATTTTTTGTTAAGGTCATCGTTGAGGGCATTCTTCAAGTTAATATCCGTCGAAATCGGCTATTCATGCGCATTTTCAGCCATGATTCGAATCCCCCTCTCGAAAAAACATAAAGCTACCCTCGGGTAGCTTTTTTTTCATCTGTACGTGGAGAGAAGCACTTCGTTCCGCAGGCGCAGGGCGATGCTCTGCGAATTCTCTGCTTCACCCTGCGCGCTCTGCGTGGGAGATTCGAAGGATCGGGCCTACCGGCCCTTTCCGAATCGACCAACTGCTACCGCTGCGCGGCAGCCCCGCACGCCTGTGGCACGCGTTCGTGGTTCTAATCAGCTTTGTGAGTGAGCATGTTTTTACGGCACCTAGCGCAACAGTTCGTGTCCAAATGGCGGACCTGACCCCGCGTCTATGTGACCCCGCGTCTATGCCGGCACACAGCTTTATGATTTCATACTAAAGCGGTCAACTTCTGCCACTGCAATCCGCGAAGCTGCCCTAACCAGCCAAAACCGCCGAAACAATCGAGCGGCGAAGCACGGTCTTCCCGGCATCGATGCCACGCTGTGAAAACGCCGGCGGCAACGCGACTTCATCCGCAGCAGTGTTGCCTGGCGAAGCCGTTTCCTTTACCAGCATGTTGGCGCTATTCTCGACCTCGAAGTACTCGTCCCAATGCACTGGAACTTGATGGGAGCGGCCATCTCCGCCTCTCACCGAAACGTAGTGGGTTCGCGCGATGCTGCGGAAGCCGCTGGCCGTTACCTGCACTTTCTGCGATCCGTCGGCCTCCTGTTGCATGGATGTCTTCAGGATACTTCGCGTGACGCACTCGGGATGCTTGAACATCGCCTCGCCGTGGTAATTGGCAATCGCTTCATGCTCCCAGAAACAGGGCTTGTGCGAATACGTGTCTTTATAGATGTCCGAGTGCGGTCGATGCTGTTGGTACAAGGGGATGGCAAGCAGCGGGGCGATCCCGAAGTAGAACGACTTGAAGAAATCGTTGTGATAGGCGTTGAAAAACATGCGCGCCTGGGCGAGTTCGTAGGCAAGAAATTTCTCCGGGGCGCCGCTGATATCGGTAGCGCGCATATGGCCCGATTCCAGGACGTTGATCATGCGGGTTTTTTCGAATACGAAGGTGTCGCCAAAACCTGTTTGACTATCCTTGAGCAGCTTGAGCATTTCCTGTTGCGCCAATGGCGTGAACAACAGCCGGAACTGGACTTCATGGTTGCGGTCCGTGGCATCGAACAAGGCGTCGAATTCGCGGTTGGCCATCACCGTAAAAGTATGCCCCTCGTCGACATCGCGGGACTTTTCTTCCAGCTTCTTGATGGCGCGATTCTTCCGCCATTTGTCGAAGAAGCCGTCTTCCAGGCCGGAGAGTTTTGACGGGTGGCGGCTGAACACGAGATCCGGCGCCGCTTCGTTGCCGTAGACGATAAATGTCTGGTTTTCGTACTCGGGCATCGGACGCTCGATCGATGCCCGCAGAGTTTCGTGGCGGGTTCTGGTTTCCGATTTGCCTTGCGAATTGCGGTACTGTTCCGTCCAGCTGATAGCCAGCGAGCCATGGTATGTCTTGCTGCCCATCGAGTGTGACAAGGTGCGTGCAAGAATGAACGGGTTGCCATTCAGTACGCCGCTGTGCGAGAACTCGATCGAGTGGTTCTCACCAAGATTGCCATACCAGCCAAAGCTGTTGCGTAGCTCTTCCATGCGGCCGTTGCTGAAATACGGGTCGAATGCGATGCGAGGCACTGTTTGTTGCATCAGCTTCGCCACGATATCCCAGTCGTACAGGCGGTTCAGCGGCACCATCTGGCCCCAGGCCACGGCACGCTTTTCGTCGCAGGCTTCCTGCAGCCGCTTTAACTGCGCGTCGGAATCGTTGATGATGCGGTTGAGCGTATGAATCGCAGCGGCAAGCGCAATCGCCGGGACCATGAGCCATGGCCATGCGTGATAGGCGTAGATATAGAGTGCCGCCAGTAGCGCGGCCACGATGCTGGCGCCGCGCAGGATACGCCACCATTTGTTGCTGGAACCGGCGCCCGCGGCCTGCTTTTCGAGCACGCGTAGTTCCTGCACCGTCGTGATGTTGGCGTTCTCGTCCACGCCGGACTGGTGCACGAGGTCTTCGAAAAAGTCCGACGTATTGCTGGCGTGAGCATTTTTGAAATGGGAAGAATACTGCTCCAATGGTTCATGGACGTCGTTGATCAAAAGAAGACGCTCCGGGCGGCAGCCTTGGTTTCGGCGGAGGCAGTGAAAGGAATGCGGGTGGTATAACCTTGCCGCGCCGCAACGATCTGCTTGGTCGGCCAGGCAAAGACGTCCTGGTTCCACATGCCTACGGTATCGTTATACAGCGTGCGCGCGGCGGTCACTTCCTTTTGCAGATAACTGTTTTGGCGCATGGCGTCGGCGATGACGGCTTGTGCCTTCAGATCGGGATAGGCTTCGCACGCCAGGCTGATGCGGGAAAAAATCCCGTCGATTTTCTGGGATGCCTGATTGCGTTCGGCATCGGGGTTCTGTCCGCTCCGGTAAGCTGCTACCGACTTCATCACGTCCTTGTCGAGGTCGATCGCTTTTGCGACCAGGCCAACCACGTTGTTCAGGACGACGACGCGCTGTTCCAGGTAATTGTCGATCTGTGAAGCATCGGCCTGGATTTTCTGCTGCAGCTTGCGCAGATACGCCAAGGCGGAGATCTTCATGAACAGGAAGACCAGGCCTGGCAGTGCCCCCAGCACCAGGAGTGCCAAGCTGTACGTTTGCGGCAACGCACCGGTCAGCAGCGCCAAGCCTCCGATCAGCGGAAGGACGGTCCACAGGGCGATTTCAAATATTAGCGACCCGGTGCCGACTTGGACGGAAATCTGCTTGCTGATGACGTTGATGTCGCGCCCCTGCTCATTTATCGGGCCGGTTACTTCGTCCAAATCATTTGCCATGCTTGAAAGTCCTTTGTATTGAGTGTTTCTTATTGAGCTACTCTCGCTCGGTTGCAAAATATTTCGCTTTAGCTTTTTAAGTGCGGGAGCGAAATGTCGGTGTATTGTGTATATTTCCCAAAATCAATTTTTTTGTCATCATATCTTGAAGGATGAGACCCTATCAAGGGCGGTCAAGCCGATATTTCACATAAAGTTTCGGGGAAAATCCTCGATACTTTCCGGTGCGGCCAATTTTCAGCCAGCCGCTTGCATAAACCCGGCAGCAGGGATGCGAGGCACTGGATAAGGGACATCCGCTTCCAGCCGGCCATGGCGTCCCAATCAATTCCTTCTGGACCGGCAGGCAATCCCGCGCTCCACCGTATCTTCGGCTTCGCCAGACCAGACCTTGCGGAGAAATAAATGATCAATAATTTTTTAAGGCTTTGTCATCGGCAAATAGAGGAAATGCAGGAAGGGGCTGCAATGCAGCGGTGAAATAACACTGTCGAGCTGGATAAACGACGGTATTAATTAATTTTTACGAATTTAATGACAGGAATGGCAGCACGGCCGGGTAGAACGATATCGATTGCCGTTAGCATCGGCGCTATCGATTCGCGGTATGCCTATCAAGCATTAACATTCATCAGCAAGCGGGATTGCCGTTCGGTTAACGAAAAAAAACCCGCCGAAGCGGGTTTTTCACTTTACAGCCAATCCAAAAGCTCAGAACTGGTTCATGGTGTTGTCTTTGCCAGCCGCCTTCAGCGCCGCTTCGCCGCTGAAGTAATCCTTGTGATCGTCGCCGATGTCCGAGCCGGACATGTTTTGATGTTTCACGCAGGCGATGCCCTGGCGGATTTCCTTGCGCTGTACGCCGGCCACGTAGCCCAGCATGCCCTGGTCGCCGAAGTATTCCTTGGCCAGGTTGTCGGTCGACAAGGCTGCCGTGTGGTAGGTCGGCAGGGTGATCAGGTGGTGGAAGATGCCGGCTTCGCGGGCCGAGTCGGCCTGGAAGGTGCGGATCTTCTCGTCGGCGGCGATCGCCAGTTCCGTCTGGTCGTATTCCACGCTCATCAGCTGGGCGCGGTCGTAGGCGGACACGTCCTTGCCTGCCGCTTTCATGCCGTCGAAGATTTGCTGGCGGAAGTTCAGGGTCCAGTTGAACGACGGGCTGTTGTTGTACACCAGCTTGGCGTTCGGGATGACCTTGCGGATTTCGCTGACCATGCCGCCGATTTGCGCGATATGCGGTTTTTCCGTTTCGATCCACAGCAGGTCGGCGCCGTTTTGCAAGGAGGTGATGCAGTCGAGCACGCAACGCTCTTCGCCGGAACCGGCGCGGAACTGGAACAGGTTGCTCGGCAGGCGCTTAGGACGCAGCAGCTTGCCTTCGCGCTTGATGATGACGTCGCCATTGCCCAGCGCGTCGGCCGACACTTCTTCGCAGTCGAGGAAGGAGTTGTATTGGTCGCCCAGGTCGCCTGGTTCATTGGTGACGGCGATCTGCTTGGTCAGGCCGGCGCCCAGCGAATCGGTGCGGGCGACGATGATGCCGTCGTCCACGCCCAGTTCCAGGAAGGCGTAGCGGATGGCGCGGATCTTGGCCAGGAAGTCTTCGTGCGGCACCGTGACTTTACCGTCCTGGTGTCCGCATTGTTTCTCGTCGGACACCTGGTTTTCGATCTGGATGCAGCAGGCGCCCGCTTCAATGAACTGTTTCGCCAGCAAATAGGTCGCTTCGGCATTGCCGAAACCGGCGTCGATGTCGGCGATGATGGGCACGACGTGGGTGACGTGGCCGTCGATCTTGGCCTGGATGGCTTGCTTCTCAGCACCTTGAGCGGCGTCCAGCTGGCGGAACAGGCCGCCCAGTTCGCGGGCATCGGCCTGGCGCAGGAAGGTGTAGAGTTCCTTGATCAGTGCCGAGACGGCGGTTTTTTCATGCATCGACTGGTCTGGCAGCGGGCCGAACTCGGAGCGCAGGGCGGCGACCATCCAGCCGGACAGGTAGAGGTAGCGGCGGTCGGTGCTGTTGAAGTGCTTCTTGATCGAGATCATCTTCTGTTGACCGATGAAACCGTGCCAGCAGCCGAGCGATTGGGTGTACTTCGATGGGTCCGCATCGTAGGCGGCCATGTCGTTGCGCATGATCTTCGCCGTGTACTTGGCGATGTCCAGGCCCGTCTTGAATTTGTTCTGGGCGCGCATGCGGGCGGCGGACTCGGGATTGATGGCGTTCCAGGCGCTACCTTGTTGGTCTTTCAAACCGGCAACAGCCTTGATGTCGTCTTGATATTGGGACATGTGTATCTCCTAAAGAAAAACTAAGTTTGAGAAAATCGTCGAGTGCGCCGCTGTGTCGATGCGAACTGCATGACTAAATAGTAGGCTTATCCGTATTGATTTTCAAGTCTTATATAAGACATATAACTTAAATTAAGTCTTTGTTTTTAAAGTGATTAATTATTATTTTTCATGATATGAAATGAATTTTCAAAAAGTGAGAGAGTTTCTGGCTGAGTCTGTTGTCGGAAATTCCGCGATGTGAAACGTCTTTTCAGAATTTGGTGCAGCGCGACAAATCGGGGCGAAAAAAAGCCACCCGAAGGTGGCGCAAGCTTGTGCATGTCTGCAGGGAATGGGCGGGAGGCCTTGTGGGAGGGCTGTTCCAGCGTGACTGTCGTGTGCCGGCAACAGCCTGGTAGTCAAGATGGGGCGCTGGCGCAGGTCAGGGGCGGGACAGCGCATCGATCACGTCCGCAGCGGTCACCACTTGCGCATACTCGCCGTGCAAATTGGCCAGCGCCATCGCATGCACCTCGTCCGCCGTTCTCGGCGTGCCCGCATAATCGACTTGCGCAAATGCAAAACACGCATCGGCGACGACTTGCGTGGCAAAGCCCAGATTGCCCGCCGTGCGTGCGCTCGACTCCACGGAATTGTTGGTGCTGACGCCCACGATGACGAGCTTGCTGATGCTGCGCACGCGCAGCCAGCGTTCCAGTCCCGAGTGGATGAAGGCATCGGGCACATTTTTCTCCACGACATGCTCTTCCGGCAAAGGCGCCAGCGCTGCCTGAAATTCCACGCCGGGTTGGCCGGGCCAGAATGGCGAGCCTGGTGTTCTGGAAATGTGGCGCACGTGCACGACGGTGGCGCCTGCCGCGCGCCAGGCTTGCAGCAGGGCGGCAATCTGGCGTTCCGCAGCGGGATTGTTGCGGCTCCCGGCAGCGGGGCTGGCCATGCCTTGTTGCATGTCGATGATGATCAGTGCGGGATGGTGGGCATGCATGCTGGTAGCCTGGAATGGATGGCAGGCGCACTTGGCGCCTGCCTGGAGAATATTGCCGGAGTGATTGCCGCAGGGGAACGGGTCTAGCGTCCCACGGTCTGCCGCTGATCCTTGATGAACAGCGCCGTCAGCATGCCCACCACGCACACGCCGATTACATAATAGGCGGGGCCCAGCACGTTGTTCTTCAGCATCAGGGTCACGACCACGGGCGTCAGGCCGCCAAAAATCGCGTACGACAAATTGTAGGAGAACGACAGCCCGGAGAAGCGCACCTGCGCCGGGAACGCTTGCACCAGCACATAGGGCACGGCGCCGACGACGCCGACGAACAGGCCCGTCATTGCGTACAAAGGCAGCAGCAGGTCGGGGCGGCTGCCGACGGTGGTGTAGAAGATATATGTGGAAATGGCCAGCAGCACGGAGCCGACGAAGATCACGCGCTTGCCGCCCAGGCGGTCGGCCAGCATGCCGGCGATGATGCAGCCGAAGGCCAGGCACAGTGTTGCCACGGTATTGGCGACCAGGGTGGTGCGCGGCGCGATGTGGTGGATCTTTTGCAGCAGGGCAGGCGTCATCAGGATGACGACGACGATGCCGGCCGACAGCATCCACGTCAGCAGCATCGAGACGACGACGGCGCCGCGGTGGCTGCGCAGCACGGATTTCAAGGGCATTTCCGTGGCCAGCGCCTTGCGCTGCTGCATTTCCGCAAACACCGGTGTTTCATGCAGCCAGCGGCGCAGATACATGGCGCCGAAGCCGAAGATGCCGCCCAGCAGGAATGGATAGCGCCAGGCGCCATCGGTGATTTCTGCCGGCGTGTAGACGGTGTTCAAGCCCGTCGCGACGAGCGAACCGAGCAGGATGCCGACGGTCAGGCCCGCCGTCAGCACGCCGCAGGCAAAGCCCGTGAAACGGCTCGGCACGTGTTCGGACACAAACACCCAGGCGCCCGGCACTTCGCCGCCCACGGCCGCGCCCTGGAAGATGCGCATCAACAGCAGCAGCAGCGGGGCGGCCAGGCCGATGGTGGCATACGTCGGCAGCAGGCCGATCAGCAGTGTCGGCACGGCCATCATCAGGATGGAGAGAGTAAACATGCGCTTGCGGCCGAGCAAGTCGCCGAAGTGGGCCATGACGATGCCGCCCAGCGGACGCACGACGTAACCGGCGGCAAAGATGCCGAAGGTTTGCAGCAAGCGCAGCCATTCCGGCATTTCCGGTGGGAAGAACAACTGGCCGATGGCGTTGGCAAAGAAGACGAAGATGATGAAGTCGTAGAATTCCAGCGCGCCGCCGAGGGCGGCCAGCGACAGGGTTTTGTAGTCTTGTTGGGTGAGGGGACGGCTTGCGGCGTTGATTGCGGCGGTGTTGGAAGTAGGCATGTGTCTCGTTCTTGTGTGTTATCGGAGATTGCCAGATCTAGCATACGCATTTCCGCCGCGTGAGTAAATGCTGTGACAGGCGCGCGGGTAGGGGGAGCAGCCTCAGCTGTGCTTAATACAACGCCGCTATCATCAGCGTTGACTTCATTGGAAAGGATACTGCATGAACATCATGATCGTGGGCGCCAGCCGGGGCCTGGGACGCGCGCTGGTGGATGGTCTGCTCGCTGACGGACATGCCGTCATCGGCGTATCGCGCCAGCAACCTGTCGACTTGCCCGCCGGCCAGGGCACGCAGCTGCAATGGATCGGCGCGGACCTGGCGGCACCCGCCGAGGCCGTCGAACGCATCGCGCGCGAAGCGCCTGCCGCACTGGACGCCGTGATCTACAACCTCGGTGTGTGGGAAGAAAAGGCCTTCAGCGATGACTACGCTTTTCTCGGCGATGCGGACGACGCCATCGTCGACATGGTCAATACCAACATCACGGCAACGATATTGCTGCTCAAGCGTCTGGTGCCCCGCTTGCTGGCCAGCTGCAAGCCGCAGCTGATACTCACGGGCTCCACGTCAGGCCTGCGTCAGAGCGGCCGCCCGGAAGTGACGTTCAGCGCGTCGAAATTCGCCCTGAACGGCATCGCCGACGCCTTGCGCGAAGGTTTCCGCGAACAGGGACTGGCCGTGACGGCATTGCAGCTGGGCTACCTGAATACCTATGATGGCTTGGCCGTGCCGCTGGCGGACGCTGCCGCGCGTGGCGAAGGCGAGCTGATTCCCGTGCATGACGTCGTCGCCGTCGTGCGTATGCTGCTGAGCCTGTCGAATGCCTCGTTTGTGCGCGAACTGGTGATGCCGGCGCTGCGCGACGAGCGCTTTTAGGCTTTACGCCGGAAACAGCGCCCCGGCTTGTCGCAGGTTGGCGGGCGTGGCGAGCTGGGGTAGCGCTTGCCGCGTCAGCCGGCACACGGCTTCCTTCGCCTGGGTGCACGTGATTCCACCTGCCGCGCCAGTGTGTGCATGTCGGGCGCCAGCCGCGCGTCGAGCAGGTTTTTCGCATCGAAACCCAGCGCCTGGGCGCGTTCTTCGCCTTTGGCTAACAGCGTCGTCAGGGAGCGCGGCATCTGTGCAAAGCCGGGGATGGTGATGCCGTAGACCGACATGGATTTCCTCATTAAAAGGGCGAGAGCGATGCCGGCAGGATGCCCGGGCCAGCCGTGTTTCAGCGTGCCGGTTGAACATGCTACAGTCCGCCATTGCCGCCAAGCAGGAGCGGCGCCCTCTGGATCATGCGCTATGCCCACTTGGACTTCCCCACCCCAACTCGTCGCCCTTGCCGCCTTTTATGCGCAGGCGCAAGCCCATTCGGAAACGTTCAGTGATGCTGTCTTCCTGGAAAGCGTGAAAAATGCCCACTGGCCCACCAACTGCTGGAGCTATGTGGAAGCATCGTTCGCCATCATCGCGCCCGCCTGCCTGCTGCGTCCGCATTTGACTGCCGAGCTGATCGCCTTGCCCATCGACGCCATGATCGCCGGCGGCCTGGACAATGCGGGGCAGGTCATCGCGATCGGCCTGGCCTGCGCCACGCGCGACGCGCCGTATGTGGAGCCGAGCGAGGAGGGCAGGCGCTGGCTGACGCAAGTGTGGCCGGGACTGGGCGAACTGGCCGAGGCGGTATTCCAGACCAGGCTGCAAGAGGCAATGGAAGAGGAGTAAGTCTGCGCTTGACCGGTAAAGCTGGTTTACGTTACGGTATACGTAACTGCTTACATATATCTTGCTAATCATGACCTCCACCCTGCAAACCTACGGCTCCCTGATGCTGGCCAGCCGCCTGCGCCGTCTTTCCGATCAACTGTATGCCGGTGTCGATACCAGTTATGTGGCGGCTGGCGTCGAGCTGACGTCGCGCTGTTTCCCTTTGTTATTGCTGCTGCGCGACAACGGCCCCACATCGATCACGGCCCTGGCCGCGCAGATCGGGCAGACGCATCCGGTGGTGGTGCAGCTGGGACGCAAGCTGCTCGATGCCGGTATGGTGGTGGAGATGCCGGATGCCAAGGACGAGCGGCGGCGCCTGCTGGCGCTGTCCGACGCCGGACTAGCCTTGCTGCGCGAGATGGCGCCGCTGTGGGACGATGTGCGCGCGGCCGTCGATAGCGTGTTCGAGCAGGGCACGCCGCAGCTGATGGCCAGCCTGGACCGGGCGGAAGCGCGCTTGCAGGCGCAAGGTTTCGGCGAGACGATCGCCGCCTGCCGGCGCCAGCGCGAGCGGGCCGCCGTGGAGATCATCGATTACGCCGCGCCCTATGCTGCCGACTTCAAGCGCCTGAATATCGCATGGCTGGAGCGCTATTTCTATGTCGAGGCGCTGGACGACAAGGTGCTGTCCGATCCGCAAAGCTCGATACTTGACGCCGGCGGGCAGATTTTCCTCGCGCGCCTCGATGGCAGGATCGTTGGCACTTGCGCGCTGATCCGCGCCGATGACGTCAGCATCGAGCTGTCGAAAATGGCCGTCACGCCAGAGTGCCAAGGGCTGGGCATCGCGCGCCGGCTGATCGAACGGGCTTTCGATGCCTTCGAGGCCAGCGGTGCGCAACTGCTGTTCCTGGAGTCGAACAGCAAGCTGGCACCCGCCATCCGACTGTATGAAAGCAGCGGTTTTGTCCACGTGGCGCGGCCGGCCGGCGACGCCCATTACCAGCGCGCCGACGTCTATATGGAGTGGCAGGGCAGGTAGCACATTTGAACGCACCCATCGTCCGTCTCCCGCGTTACAATACGCGCACCCATAACGGAACCACGGTTCCACTATCGAGAGACGCCGACGCCGCATGCCTTCCTTTCCGATGCCCTTCCCGCAAATGATCGTTCCCCCCGAGCCCACCCAGGCGCGCAGCAAGCAGGCGTTCGAGCGCCTGCTACAGGTCGGTGAACAGTTACTGGCGGAAAACCGTTTCGATGAAATCGGCGTGGCCGACCTGGCGAAACTGGCGGAAACCTCGGTGGGCACGTTTTACCGTTTGTTGGGCGACAAGGACACCTTGAGCCGCTTGCTGCTGCAGCGCTTTTTTTCCGACATGGTGGAAAAGGTCGAGACACTGACGGAGCTGCGCCAGTGGGAAGGGCGCAGCCTGGAAGAGTTCATCCGCGCCATGGTGGCCATGTTCGTGGCCGTGAATGGCGGGCGCAGCGGCGTCTTGCGCGCCTTGATCACGCGCGCGTCGCAGGATGCACAATTTCGCGACAGGGTGCATCAGATCAATCATCTGATCTCGCAACGCACTGTAGCCGTGCTGGCCAGCAAGTCATCGAGCATCCGCCACCCGAACCCGACACAGGCGATGATGGTGGTGCCGCCCGTGCTGCTGGGCATCCTGAACCAGCACACCCTGACGGGCTCGCTGTCCTTTTTGTCGGGTGCGGCGCTCGAGGATGAACTGGTGCGTGTTGCTTTAAATTACCTGACTTGAACTATTTAGCGATTTAACTTGAAATCGGAATTCGGATTCCGTATTATGTTTTCCAACAGCGGGAAAACATATTCCTGCACCTGAACACAAAGCATGTTCAACAGCAAGGAGACAGAATGCGGCGTCACACGACATCCGATGTTCCATTGCATTACCTCGACCTGGGTCTCGGAACTGAGACGGGGCAGGGCGAAGCCGCGCAGTCAGAGCCCGTTTTCTTGCTGCACGGCCTCGGTTCCTGCGCCGAAGACTGGCGCCCGCAAATCGACGCCCTTGGCGGTACCTTTCGTCTGATCGTGCCCGACCTGCGCGGCCATGGCGCCAGTCCCGCGCCGAATGGCGACTGGCAGATCGGCGACTTCGCCAACGACCTTTTCAACCTGATGGACCAGCTCGACGTGCCGCGCGCGCACATCGTCGGCTTTTCCCTGGGTGGCATGGTGGGCCTGGAAATGGCCAACCGTGCGCCGGGCAGGGTGGCCAGTTTGTGCCTGATCAATTCTCAACCGTTCCAAGGCAGAAAACCTGCCGCGCTGCTGTTTGCCTACTGGCTGCGCCGCACGGTGATCGCCACGTTTGGCCTGAAAACCATGGGCAAGATCATCGGCAAGAAGCTGTTTCCCGATCCTGCCCAGAAGGCCCTCGTCGAGCGCTTCGCCACGCAGATGGCGGGCATGGACAAGCGCGCCTACCTGGCCGCGCTGGACGCCATTTTTCACTGGGATATCGATCCTCACTTCCAGGCCCTGGCCATGCCCGTTTTCATCATGGCGGCCGACCAGGATTACACGCCCGTCGCCAGCAAGCGGGCCTTTGCCGCACAGTTTCAGCAGTGCGAGATCGAGATCATCGCGAACTCGCGCCACGCCACGCCCCTGGACCAGGCGCAGCGTGTGAATACCTTGTTGCAGTCCTTCCTTACTATAAATTCAAAATAAACAGGCCACTCGCCGCACGGGCCGAGGGCCGGGAAACAGTCATCGCAGGGCAGGTGCTCGCATTGCGCGCGCGGGTACCGCTACGTCTTGCGATCCTGGCATCCGGTCGTCTTCCCTGGTGGCAGGCAAGCCTGACATTGGAGACGCTATGAAACTTGCTTTGAAATTGATGCCCGCCGCCCTCGCCGTTGCCGGCGCTTTTGCCACCCAGGCCCAGGCGCAGGAAACCATCCCGGCCACCGCCGCCAGCGCCCAGGAAGCCAGCGAGGCGAAAGAACGCATGGAAACCGTGACGGTCTCTGCCCGCCGCCGCGAAGAGCGCCTGCAGGACGTGCCGCTGGCCGTCACGGCGTTTTCCGCCAAGGCCCTGGAACGGGCGAATATCCAGAACCTGGCCGACTTGCAGGAGCGCGTGCCGAACCTGACCGTGTACGCGTCGCGCGGCACGAACACCACCTTGACGGCCTTCATTCGCGGTGTGGGCCAGGCCGATCCCGTCTGGGGCGTTGACCCGGGCGTGGGCATTTATTTCGACGACGTCTACATGGCCCGGCCGCAAGGCGCCTTGCTCGACGTGTTCGACGTGCAGCGCATCGAAGTGCTGCGCGGTCCGCAAGGCACCCTGTACGGCAAGAACACCATCGGCGGCGCCATCAAGTACATCTCGCGCCCCTTGGCGAAGGAAAACGGCGCGTCGGCGGAAGTGGGTATCGGCAACTACAACCAGCGCAACTTCAAGGCCGCCTTCAATCTGGCCAACGAGAGCGGCACCTGGCGCGCGCGCCTGGCCGCCGCCAAGCTGGACCGCGATGGTTTCGGCCGCAACACCTTCAATGGCGAACAGGTCAGCGACCAGGACAGCACGGCCGCGCGCCTGTCCGTCGGCTATTTTCCGCAAGACATCCCTTTGACCGTCGTGCTGAGCCTGGACGCCACAGATGACAAGTCCGGCGTGCGCGGCTTCCAGCGCATGGGCGTGAGCGCGTTCGACCCGCTCAGGCGGCCGGCCAGCACGGATGCGTACGATATCCAGAGCGGCATGCCGGGCCATAACTTCACGCACAACCGGGGCGGCTCGCTGGTGGCCAACTACACCTTGTCGAACGACTGGTCCGTCAAAGTGATTGGCGCCAAGCGGCGCAGCACGTCCGAGCAAACCATCGACTTCGACGGCCTGCCGCAGCCGATTGCCGACGTGTTCGGCGACTCGCGCGACGAGCAGAAGAGCCTGGAGTTGCAGGCCTCGTACAGCGGCGACTACGGCGCCGGCGTGATCGGCCTGTACCGCTTCGAAGGCACGGCCGGCGGCGGCATCTACAACAATTTCCTGGGGCGCCAGTTCACGGCCGCCGTCAGCACGGTCGAGACGGACAGCACGGCGCTGTACACGGACTGGACCTGGCCGCTGGGCAAGGTGTGGAGCATCAATGCGGGCTTGCGCCACACGCGCGAGGAAAAGCGCGCCATCGTGCTCAACCGCGCTTTTGCGGACGTGGGCTTTACGCGGCCCATCCAGACGGCGGCCGATTTCGACAAATCTTTGTCAGTCAGCAATACCTCGCCGAAATTGTCCGTGCGCTACGAAGCGTCGAAGACGACGAATTTCTACAGCAACCTGTCGCGCGGTTTCAAGTCGGGCGGCTACAACGTGCGCGCCAACAACCTGGTGGTGCCGGACTCGGCGCGGCCGTACAAGGATGAAAAACTCGACGCGCTGGAAGTGGGCATGAAGTACGCGGCGCCGGACGATACCTTCGACGCCAACGTGGCCCTGTTTTACAACCGCTACAAGGATATCCAGTTGTCCGTGTTTACCAGCTATGTGCAGCCGGGCGGCGTGCCGGGCTTCTATGGCGACTTCACGAATGCGGGCAAGGCGACCGTGAAAGGCGCCGAGTTCGAATTTTCGTGGCGGCCAAACCGCCAGTGGGAAGTCAACGGTTTCCTCGCCCTGCTGAACGCCAACTATGACGAGTTCATGAGCGGTGGCAAGAACATCGCGGACACGCAAAAGTTCAGCAATACGCCCGCCCGGCAAGTGGGCTTGAACCTGATGCGCACGGACCGCGACGTCTTCGGCGGCGCCTTGCGCAGCATGGTCGGCTATGGCTACCGCAGCAAGGTCTACCCGACCACGGACTTGAGCGAAACGCTGGCGCAGGGCGGCTACAGCATCTGGACGGCTGGCGTCGTGTGGGAAGCACCGAAGAACTGGACCTTCAGCCTGCACGGCAGCAACCTGGGCAACAAGCGCTACCGCACGGATGGCTACAACATTCCGGCCGTGTTCATCCTTGACGGTTTCTACGGTCCGCCGCGCCAGATCATCGCCAAGGCTGGCTACAAGTTCTAAAAGGTTGTTGAAGTGCCAGCCTGGTTAGCGCCAGGCTGGTTTGTTGTCGCTGTTTTCGTCCTTAATAACAATCAGGAGACTGGCATGGCACATCTGCATCACCAACTGCGTCACTTCGTATCCGCACTCATTGCCGCCTGCGGCTTGCTGGCTGCGCTGCCGGCTGCCGCCGGGCAGTGGGACTTCGGCCTGTACGCGAGCCTGTGGGGCTCGCGTGAATACCAGGTCTGGCTACCGAGCAACTACAATCCGAACACGCCGCTGCCCGTGGTGCTGATGCTGCACGGCTGCGGTTCCGAGCCCAACAGCATGGCCGCCGTCAGCCGCTACAACCAGCTGGCGGACAGTGAAAACTTCATCGTCGTTTATCCGCGCCAGAACGTCACGGCCAACCCCATGCGCTGCTGGAATTTCATGTTGCCGCTGAACCAGGAGCGGGGCACGGGCGAGCCGGCCGTGCTGATGGGCATATTGAACAAGGTCAAGAACCAATATGCGGTGCAGGATAGCCGCGTGTATGTGACGGGCATCTCGGCGGGCGGCGCCATGGCGTCCATCATGGCCGCCTGCTACTCGGACGTGTTCGCCGCCGTGATGGTGCATTCGGGCGGCATGTACAAGGGTGCCACCGGCCTGGTCACGGCCGCCGACTCGCTGTTCAACGGCAGCTCGTTCGACCCGAAAGTGCGGGGCAAGGATGCGTGGCGCTGCTCCGGCTCGCCGCGCCGGTTGATGCCGACGATGGTATTCCACGGCACGTCCGACATCGTCGTCAATCCCGTCAACGGCGAGCAAACCATCGAGCAATTCCTGCAGACCAGCGACTACGGCGACGATGGCCTCGACAATGACAGCGTGCGCTACCGTGCCGACAGCATCGTGCGCCAGACGGTGCCGTACGGCCGCAGCTACTCCATCGACACGTACCTGCGCAACGGCGCCGTCATTGCGCAAAAATACACGGTCGAGGGCATGAACCACGCTTGGAGCGGCGGCCCTCCCGGCTGGCCCTTCAGCGATGAACTGGGCCCGGACGCCACCGTGATCAGCTGGAATTTCTTCAAGAATTACCAGCGCTGATGGCGTGAGGAAGTTGCAGCTTGGATAGTGGGGCGCAGCGATTGCGCCCCATTTTTATACTGGAACGTGCGCTGTGCCCCGTCGCGCCCGAGGACGTCAGCTTGCACACGTCCTGACGCGCACTTCTCCCGGTATTTCCTGCTAACTATATAATCTGCGCTTGGGCGATACCCGCCCCTGAACGTCGATTGAAGGAATGCCATGCCAGGATACATGCCAGCTTATTTCGTGCGCCCCTTGGCGCTGTGTGTCGTGTCGGCCATGTGCCTCTCTGCCAGTGCCGCCGAGGCGGTGGCGGTGGATGCGCAGCAGCGCGCGTCCTTGCTGGAGTTTTATGCGCAGCAATATCCGGGCGAGCCCGCTGCGCGCACCGTGTTCGAGAGCGTGCCCGTGGTGGGCGGACGCGGCAGCGAAGTGGTGGGCAGCGTGGAAACCTCGCCGTATCGCGGCCATGGCGCACTGTGCCGGACGCAGCGCACCAAGTTCGTGCTGCACGGCGAGGGCAAGCAGGCGCGCTGGCAGGAGGCGGGGATGGAGTATTACGCCTGGCTCGACCGTGGCACCTGCCGGCCTGTGGCTGAACCCGTGCGCATGCTGCAGCGTGTCCCCGATGGGGAACTGGAAGGCGTGTTGCTTTATCAAAAGTCGCTGCTGGAACGGGCGCGCTTGCTGATGGCTGGCAATACGGCCTGCGCCCCGTTGCGGGCGCTGAAGTTTTCGCTGGCGGCCGTCGACGTGGGCGCCGCCGCAGCGCGTGCGGAAGAGCGTTATGCGCTCGTGTTCAAGAGCGACCGCGACAGCTACGCCCGCGTCTGGCTGCGCAAGAGCGGTGCCCAGTATGATGCATGGAATGTGACTTGCCCGCCGGTGCTGTAAGCTGCGCACCCTCGATTTATTTTTTTGACTGTTGCAACCATGAACGAAAATTCCACTTCCGCCCGCAGTTGGGGCACCATCGTCACGCATAGCGACGAAATGGCCATCATCTACCGCTATGTCGATACTTTCCATGACGACTGGGACCTGTCGTCGCAGCCGGACCGCATCATCATTGCCTGGCGTTATGAGGACGAAACGGGCATGCCCGCGCCGAACGAGCGCGAGCACATGGAGGAACTGGAAGCGGCGCTGGCGCCCGTGGTGGAAGAAGACGGCTTCGCCACCTTGGCGCTGGTGTCCACGGGCGAAAACTTGCGCGAATGGATTTATTACACGCAGTCGGGCGAAGAATTCTTCAATCGCCTGAACACGGCGCTGGCGCCGCGTCCAAAGTTCCCGATCGAAATCCGCAGCGCGGCCGACCCCGCCTGGTCGACGTATGCGGGGTTCATGGCGGCACTGCCGAAGTAATTACACCAGCGCGGCCGTCACGATGCGCGTGGCGGCCGTGATGATGTCCTGGTTCGTGTCCGCATTTTTCTGTTCGCGCGTGTAGTACACGGCGATCACCAGCGGTGCGCCGCTGGCCGGGTAGGCCACGCCGATATCGTTGACGCTGCCATAGGCGCCCGAGCCGGTTTTATCGGCCACTTGCCAGCCGGCCGGCACGCCGGCGCGGATGCGCTTGTCGCCCGTCGTGTTGCCGCGCATCCAGGTGTCCAGTTGCTGGCGCTGTGGTGCCGGCAAGCTATTTCCCAATAATAATTGCTGCAAGCTGTGCGCCATCGACGCGGGGCTGGCCGTATCGCGCACTTCGCCGGGGATGGCGCTGTTCAATTCCGTTTCCCAGCGTTCCAGCTGGAACACCGTATTGCCGATGCTACGCGCAAACGCCGTCACGGCTTGCGGCCCGCCCAAGAGTGTCATCAGGAAATTGGCCGCGCTATTGTCGCTGTATTGCAAGGTGGCGGCGCACAGATCGGCCACGTTCATGCCGTCGGCCAGGTGCTTTTCCGTGATGGGCGAATAGGTGACCAGTTCTTTTTTCTCGTAACGCACGTGCTGGTCCAGCAAGCCCGGCTGGCTGGCGCTGCGGGCCAGCACGGCACCCGCCAGCATGGCCTTGAAAGTGCTGGCCAAGGGAAAGCGTTCGTCGGCGCGATAGGTAACGCGCAGCTCGCTGCCCTGGCGCCAGGCGGCAACGCCGAGGCGTCCGCCTGCGGCTTGTTCCAGCGCGGCCAGTTGCGTCTGGGCGGTGGCGATGCTGGTGGCGGGCGCGGCAAACAGCAACGGTGCCGGGCACAGCAGGGTAGCGCCGCCGGCCAGCAGGAGGTTGCGGCGGACGTGGTTCAGGGATTCAGTCATGGTCTGTCAGTGTTTTTGGAGTGGAAAGGGTGGCCAGCAGTTCGCCGATGGCGAGCAGGTTGGCCGGTTTGGTCAGATGGTGGTCGAAGCCGGCCGCGCTCGACTGGCTGCGGTCGTTTTCTGCGCCCCAGCCTGTCAATGCAACGAGCACGACGTTGGCGCCGGCCGGTATCCGGCGCAGCGCGCGCGCCACTTCGTAGCCGTTCATGCCGGGCAGGCCGATGTCGAGGAAGATGACGTCTGGCAAGAATTGCGGCGCCACAGCCAGGGCCTGCGCGCCATCGTGGGCCACCTGCGTGGCATGGCCCATCATGTCGAGTACGGCGGCGAGGGTAACGGCCGCGTCGACATTGTCGTCGACCACCAGCACGCGGAATTGCGGGCCGCTGGCGGCAATGGCGGACGCGGCGGGCGCGGCGGGTGATGCGGGTGTTGCTGGCGCCGCCGCCAGCAGCGGCAAGCGCACGCTGAAGGTGCTGCCCAGGCCGGCACCGGGACTGGCCACCGTGGCGCTGCCGTCATGCAACTCGGCCAGGCGACGCACGAGCGACAGGCCGATGCCCAGGCCGCCCTGAGCCCTGCCCATGTTTTGTCCCACCTGTGTGAACATGTCAAACACGGTCGCGATCGATTCAGCGGGTATACCCACGCCGCTGTCCTTGACTTCGATCAATGCCTCGTGGCCATCGCGTAATGCGCGCAAGCTGATGTGGCCGCCGGCCGGCGTGTACTTGGCGGCATTGTTGAGCAAATTGCCCAGTACTTGCGCCAGGCGCGTGGGGTCGGCCTCGAGCGGCAGTGCCTGCTCGTCGAGTTCCACTTGTAACTGGTGACGGCCCGCTTCGATCAGCGGCATGCTCGTTTCCACGGCGCTGGCGATGATGGTTTTCAAGTCCGTGCGTTCAAGCTTGAGTTCGATCTGCCCCCGCGTGATGCGGGCCACGTCCAGTAAATCATTGACCAGATGCACCATCTGATTGACTTGCCGCTCCATCACGTCGCGCACGCGCGCCACGGTGGCGGGCTTGTCGGCGGCCAGGCGCATGATCTGCAAGCCATTGCGGATGGGCGCGAGCGGGTTGCGCAGTTCGTGCGCCAGGGTAGCGAGGAATTCCGTCTTGCGCTGGTCCATTTCGGACAGGTTGTCGGCCAGCTGGCGCAATTGCTGCTCCGAGCGCTTGCGCTCGCTGATGTCGCTGAACAATACCGTCAGCAGGCGGCTGCCGGGGCCGCCCAGGCGCGCGGCGAAGACCTCGAACCAGCGCTCCATGGCCACGGCTTCGTTTTCGTAGCGCACGGGCTCGCCGGTCTTGACGACCTGGTCGTACAGGTCGAACCAGTGCTGGTCGTGGTCGGGCACGAAGCTGCGGATGGTCTTGCCGATGGCGTTTTCCAGCCCCGATTGCTTGACGAAGGAGGGATTGCCTTCCAGGTAGCGGAAATCGACGGGGCGGCCCTGCTCGTCGTACAGCATTTCGATCACGCAAAAGGCCTGGTCCATCAGCTCGATCAGGGTGCGGTAGCGTTCCTCGCTGCGGCGCAGCGCATCTTCCACCTGCTTCTGGCGCGTGATGTCGAGCAGGACGCCGGGCAATTGCAGGGGCGTGCCATCGGGCGCGTATTCCGCGCGGCCCCGCGCGATGACCGAGCGGTACTGGCCATCGCCGGCGCCGACGCGATAACTGGCCTCGAACGGCGTGTGCGCCTGCAGCGCCTCGGTAATCTGCGCGCTGACTTGCTCGCGGTCATCGGGATGGATGATGTCCAGGTAGCGCGCCAACGGCGCCGCCGTGGCCGCATCGGCATTGACGGGGAACAAACGCGCCATATTGCTGTCGGCTGTGACCCGGTCGGCAACGATGTCCCAGTTCCAGGTGGCCACTTCGCCGGCCGCCAGGGTCAGGCGCAGGGTTTCCTCGTTCTGCTTGCTGGCCGTCAGGTCGAGCGAGATGCCGGACAGGGCGATCACGTTGCCGGCGCCGTCGCTGGCGCAGGTGCCGCGCATGTGCGCCCAGTGCAGCGAACCATCGGGCCAGCGCACGCGCAGGTCGATTTCGAAATCGCCAGCGCTGGCGATGGCCGCGTGCACTACGGCTTGCCAGTGCTGCAGGTCGCCGTCGAGCATGGCGCCCGTCAGCTGCGCGTAATCGATGTGGCTGTCAGGCGGCAGGCCCAGATTGGCCTTGAAGGCGTCGGAGCAGGCCATGCTGCCGCTGCCCAGGTCGATTTCCCACGTGCCCATGCGGCCGCCCTGCATGGCCAGGCGCAGCCGCTGTTCCGTCTGCCGTTGCTGCGTCACGTCACAATGCGAACCGAGCCATTCAACGATGCTGCCATCGGGCGCCAATACCGGCAGCATGCGCACGAGCATGTTGCGGTAGGCGCCGCTGACGTGGCGCAGCCGGTATTCCGCTTCGAACACGCTGGTCAGATGCGAGGGCACGACGTAAGGCAAGTTGCGGTCATCCGGATGCAGGGCATTGACCCAGCCGCGGCCCAGCAGTTCGGCCTCGGTCTGGCCCGTGAAGGCGCGCCAGGTGGGCTGGTCGGCATCGAACTGGCCAAAGGTTTTCGTGCTCCAGACGATGTCGCAGTGGGCGCTTAACAGTAAATGCGCCGCCTGGGCGGCGACGGTGGAGGACGGGACGGCATTGCTGGGCAGGCTGGGTTCTGGCATGGCGGCGATCAACGATGGTGCAGGGGGCCGCCACCGCACTGGAATGGGGCGGCATGGCAGCGCAAGTCTGGCGATATTACAACTATTTTTACCGTCGGGGCTGTCTTGCAGGATGCCAATTCCGCTTTCGTCTGGCCTGGCGAAAAAGGCATGCCATACGGCAAGTCATCAGGGCAAATCGCAAGGCAAGGGCGTTATTGTGGCTGAATAACCACTAGTGGGCCCTTTATGTTGATGAATGAATATTTTACATAACAATATTCTTGCAGCGCATAAGGCGCTTGAATTAAATTGGCGCCTTACTCAAAAGTTGGTGTTCATCAGACATCCCGGAGATGCGGCCGCTACCGCTGTCAGCCAGCACGACAGCCAGGGCAGAGCCAGTGACGCCAGGAGCGGAGAGACATCCGCTCGCGCTGTTGCACCGTGATGGTGCACACGATCATCCAGCGCCGTACATAAGCCGGAGACAGGTTTCGCAATTCTTTTTTTAAACTTCTGGGAAACAACATGATCAAGATGTCCAAGATGCACAAGCGGTTGTGCGCCAAAAGCGCCGCCATGCTGGCACTGTCCGCAGCCCTGCCTATCGGTGCGGCGTATGCAGATGAAGTCGCTGCTGAGACGGCGCCTGCCGCCAGCCAGCTGGAAACCGTGACCGTGACGGCGCAGCGCCGCAAGGAAAATATCCGCGACGTGCCTGTCTCTGTTTCGCTGCTGCGCGACGAGAAGCTCGACGTGCTGGTCTCCAGCGGTCAGGATATCCGCGTGCTGGCTGGCAAAGTGCCGAGCCTGAACGTGGAATCGTCGAACGGCCGCACCTTCCCCCGCTTCTACATCCGCGGCTACGGCAACACCGATTTCAACATCTTTGCATCGCAACCTGTTTCCCTGATTTACGACGATGTCGTGCAAGAAAATCCTATCCTCAAGGGCTATCCGATTTTCGACGTGGCTGGCGTGGAAGTATTGCGCGGCCCGCAAGGTACCTTGTTTGGCCGCAATACGCCTGCCGGCGTGGTCAAGTTCGAATCCGTCAAGCCGAACCTGGACAAGGTTGAAGGCTATTACAACGTTTCCGCCGCCACGCACAACACGACCAACTTCGACGGCGCCGTCAACGTGCCGCTGAGCAAAGAATGGGCGCTGCGCTTCTCGACCCTGCGCCAACACCGCGACGATTACGTCGACAACACGTTTACGGGCCAGAAAAACGCGCTGGACGGCTACGACGAACACGCCGAACGCGTGCAACTGCTGTACGCACCGAACACCATGTTCAACGCCCTGTTCAATGTGCACCAGCGCAGCACCACGGGCAGCGCGCGCATCTTCTACGCCAACATGATCAAGCAGGGCACAAACGATATCGTCGATGGTTTCGACCCGAACAAGTCGTTCACGAATGCACCGAACTTCCAGCGCCTGCGCACCAACGGCGCCAGCGCCCGCCTGAGCTGGGACCTGGATGGTATTAAACTGTACTCGGTCACCGGCTTTGAACAGGTCGGCAATTACGTGTCGCATGGCGACATCGATGGCGGCACGCCGAACGGATTTGGTCCGACCAGCCCCAACTTCATTCCTTTCCAGGTTGAGACGGCTGGCGGCATCACCAGTGTGAAGCAATACTCGCAAGAATTCCGCGCCGAATCGAAAAATGCCGGTCCGCTCAACTGGCAGGCTGGCGTGTACTACTTCAATGAAGATGCCAATGGTTTCACCGACAACTTCGATACCAACACGCATGTGCTGACCACACACCTGGCCAGCCGCCAGAAGAACTCGGCCTGGGCAACGTTTGGTTCCGTCAACTACGCCGTCAACGATGACTTCATGCTGCGCGCCGGCTTGCGCTACACCAAGGACAAGAAGGATTTCAACACGGTGGAAGCGACCAACATCGTGCAGGTCAGCCCGACCAGCGCCGATGTCAGCAAAGCCAAGGTCAACTGGGACTTGAGCGGCACCTATAAATACAACAAGGACGTGAACTTCTACGGCCGCGTCGCCACCGGTTTCCGCGCGCCAAGTATCGCTCCGGCCAGCACCAGCGTGCCCGTCACCGTGGCCGATGCCGAAACGATCACCTCGTTCGAAGCCGGTATCAAGGCCGACCTGTTCGAGCGCCGCGCCCGCGTGGCCTTCAGCCTGTACAACTATCAGGTGAAGAACCAGCAGTTGACGGTTGTGGGCGGTACCTCGAACGTGACGCGTTTGATCAATGCAGCCAAGACGAACGGCCGCGGCGCGGAACTGGAACTGGAAGGTTTTGTCACGCCGAGCCTGAAGATGTCCCTGGGCGGCAGCTACAACTTCACGGAAATCAAGGATCCAAGCCTGTCGATCGCTACCTGCGCCCAAACGCGTTGCACCGTGACCGATTCGCTGACCACCGGCAACCGTGCCATCATCGATGGCAATCCATTGCCGCAAGCGCCGAAGTGGACGATCACCGCCACGGGCCGTTATTCGATCCCGATGGAAAACGGCGAATTCTTCGTCTTCACGGACTGGGCTTACCGCAGCAAGATCAACTTCTTCCTGTATGAAGCGACCGAGTTCACCGGCAAGGCAATGGTCGAAGGCGGCTTGCGCGTAGGCTACACCTGGGATGCTGGCAAGTATGAAATGGCCGTTTTTGGCCGCAACATCACCGACACCCAGCGCATCACGGGCGCCATCGACTTCAACAACCGCACGGGCTTCATCAATGAGCCACGTCAGTTTGGTGTGCAGTTCAAGGGCAACTTCTAATTGCCTGATACCAGGCGCCGGCCCTTGCGGCTGGCGCCTGCATTGCTACCCGCCGACGGTTCGCCGCGGCGGGTTTTTTTATGCCCGCTCGGGAAGTTGTGCCAGCCTTTGCGCCCAGGCGGGAATGGCTTGCCGCCAGAAATCTTCCACGCTGTCGGCACGCACGTCGAGGCCGAGGAAGCGGGCGGCCGGCAGCAGCGCCGACGTCAGTAGTTCGGCTTGTGTTCCTGTATCGAAGGCGAGGGCACCCGTCTGCTTGGACAGCTTTTCGCCGCTGTCGTTCGTGACGACAGGCACGTGCAGGAAGCCGGGATGGGGCAAGCCCAGCACATCCTGCAGATACAGCTGGCGCGGCGTGGAATCGAGCAAGTCCGCGCCGCGCACCACCTGCGTGATACCCTGCGCGCCATCGTCGACGACCACGGCCAGTTGATACGCCCAGTAACCGTCGCCGCGCAGCACGATGAAGTCGCCCACCTCGCTGGCCAGGTCCTGCCGCTGCGGACCCGCCCAGCGGTCGGCAAAAGCGTACATCGCATCCGCCCCCTGCGGCACCCGCAGCCGCAAGGCCCGCGCCGCCTTGCCCGGCGCCAAACCGTGACGGCACGTGCCCGGATACACGGCGGCCCCATTCTTCGGCGTTCCCGCCTGCAAGTTCGAATCCTGGATCTCCTTGCGCGAACAGCCGCACGCATACACGAGCCCATCGTCCTGCAACTGCTTGAGCGCCGCCTCGTACAGCGGCAACCGCCGGCTCTGCCACGTCGCCTCGCCATCCCAATGCATGCCGCAGCGCTGCAGGCTGGCCAGGATGCCGGCGTCGGCGCCTTCAACATTGCGGTCATAGTCCAGGTCCTCGATACGCAACAGCCACGTGCCGCGATGCACCTTCGCATCAAGATAACTGGCCATGGCGGCAACGAGCGAGCCCATGTGCAGGGGACCGGAGGGGGAGGGGGCGAAGCGGCCGATGTAGGGGGAGGAGGAGAGAAGACTGTTCATGCGTGCTGGCAAAGCGGCGACGGCGCTTGTTAACCGGAGTGGAGCAAGCGTCAAGTATCGTGGAGGGAATCAGACGTGTCAAATGCGGAAAGCGCACGGGCGTGTGCAATCAGCTCCGTTTGCCTTTGTCATATTGTAGTGGCTGTCCACGAACGTAGTCTCTCCAGTACAAAGTTTCCATGCCGGCATTCGCTACGTTCGTGGGTATTGATTGCTGCAATTAGAAATGATACTCCGCACGTATCATCGGCGTCTTCGCCGTCTGGCCCACGTTGCCCGTGGTGGCGGGCGAGTTGCCGAACTTGTTCTTCCAGTACTGGTATTCCAGGCCCACGCGGAAGGTGTTCTTGGCGCTGCCCAGGGCCGCGCCCACGTCGAACATCACCTGCATGTCGATGTTTGTTTCCACCGCCGTATCACGGCCGACTTCATCCTTGCCTTTCGAATCGATGAGGTTAAAGAAGCCTTCGAACGAGAACAGCGGCGACAGGGGGATGGCCCAGGCGCCCGTCAGCATGGCGTGCGTTTTATACGTGTAGCGGCCCGTCACTTGCGAGATGGGCGGGAAGGCGCCGCTGGGGGCGTTGCTTTCGCGCAGCAACAGCAGGCTGGTGTTGAAGAAGCCGGGCACGTCCCACATCAGGGTAGGGCCGGCCACCAGCATGCGCTTGCGCGAGTTGTAGCCGACGTCGTTCTTGGTGTTGACGTCGAAGCCCAGGGTAACGCCGACGCCGCGCACGGGGCCGAACTTGATGTCGCTGCCGCGCACCTTGCCGATGTCGATGGTGTTGCGGTACACGAGATACGCTTCCTGCGCGCCGGACGTTTTACCGAGCGCGCCAGGGTCCTTGCTGTCGGACATGAGGAAATCGAGATTGACGAAATTGCTGCCGTATTTGTAGCCGCTGGCGTGCGTGATGGCGAAGATGTTTTTCTTGATGTCGTCCGGATTGAACGGCTCGCGGTAGTCATTGCCGGCGCGCCAGCTCAGCGCGGTATCGCTCCATTCGGCAGCCTGGGCGGTTGCGCCCACGCCGAGAGTGGTAGTGAGGCAGAGCAACAGACACGGTAGGTTTTTTGGCACTTTCGGCTCCTGATGGTGTGAGAAAACGGGAACGGGGATAGCAGGGTGCGTAGTGCGCACGAAGCGTTGCGATGAGGAAAATTGCGCACCGTTCAATCCATGATGCGAGAAGCGCCGCGTCGGGCGATATGTCTTGTCTGCATACTTACTATCAGTTCCTGCATATAATCATCGCACCTTCCCGCCCTTGCGGGGCAAGGCAGCCGCTGTAAAGCTGATAATTTTTTTCAAAATTGTATACAGGTGTTGTTTTTTTGCGGAAATAGAAATGCGCGCCGCCGTGCCCGCCCCCCAAGCGCTGCGGATGCCGATACGATAGAGACAGAGTGTTGATTTTTTTCACCGATCAACATCCCGCATACCATGCAGCGAGGCACGAAAAAAACAATGACGGCACGCCTGGAATTACTCGATATCAGCAAGCGCTATCCGGCCGTGGTGGCCAACGACGGCATCTGTCTCACCGTCGCGCCCGGACAGATCCATGCCGTGCTCGGTGAAAACGGTGCCGGCAAATCGACCTTAATGAAAATCATCTACGGCGCCGTGCAGCCCGATGGCGGCCGCATCCTGTGGAATGGCCGCGAAGTGGAGATCGCCAACCCGTCGGCCGCACGGGCGCTCGGCATCGCCATGGTGTTCCAGCACTTTTCCCTGTTCGACACCTTGACCGTGACGGAAAACATCGCCCTCGGTTTGCCGGCCGGCACCAATATGGCGGAGCTGGCGCAGCGCATCGAAGACACGGCGCGCCAGTACGGCCTGGACCTGGAGCCGCAGCGCCACGTTCACACCCTGTCCGTCGGCGAATGCCAGCGCGTGGAAATCGTGCGCGCCTTGCTGGCCAAGCCGCAACTGTTGATCCTCGACGAGCCGACATCCGTGCTGACGCCGGGCGCCGTCGAAAAACTGTTTACCACTTTGCGCCAATTGGCGGCCGAAGGCTGCAGCATCCTCTACATCAGCCACAAGCTCGACGAGATCCGCGCCCTGTGCCATACCTGCACGGTCGTGCGCGCCGGCAAGAACGCGGGCGTGTGCGATCCGTCGCAAGAGTCGGCGGCCAGCCTGTCGCGCATGATGATCGGCGCCGAGCCGCCCGCCGTCACGCGCGTGGCGCGCACGCCCGGTGCGGCCATGCTGAGCGTCAAGGGACTGGATCTGCCGAAGAGCCACCCGTTTGCCACACAGTTGACGGACATCAATTTCGACGTGCGCGCGGGCGAGATCGTCGGCATCGCGGGCGTGTCCGGCAACGGCCAGCAGGAATTGCTGGCGGCCCTGTCGGGCGAGGACATGCGCGCCCCCGCCGCCAGCATCGTCCTGAACGGCACGCCGGCCGGACGCTTGCCGCCGGGGCGCCGGCGCGCGCTGGGCTTCGGCTTCGTGCCCGAGGAAAGGCTGGGACGCGGCGCCGTGCCCGACATGGCGCTGGCCGACAACGTTTTGTTGAGCCTGCAGACACCGGCCACCATCCGCCACGGCTTCGTGCGTCATACCGTCATCGCGCAGCGGGCGGCCGCCATCATCGCCCGTTTCCAGGTGAAAGCGGGCGGGCCGCAGGCGCTGGCGCGCAGCCTGTCGGGCGGCAACTTGCAGAAATACATAGTCGGCCGCGAAGTCATGCGCGAGCCCACGGTGCTGGTCGTGGCGCAGCCGACCTGGGGCGTGGACGTGGGCGCGGCCGCGCAAATCCGCGCCGAATTGCTGGCGCTGCGCGACGCCGGTTGCGCGCTGCTGGTCGTATCGGAGGAACTCGATGAATTGTTCGACATCAGCGACCGCTTGCTGGTGATGGCGAAGGGAAAAATCTCGCCGTCGCTCGACGTGGGCGAGGCCAGCGTGGCGCAGGTGGGGCAATGGATGAGCGGGTTGTGGCCGCAGGAGGCAGCCCATGGCTAAGTTTGCCTTGCGCCTGGAAGCCCGTCCGTCCCCGTCGCGGCTGATGTCGTGGCTGTCGCCGGTGCTGGCCGTCTTGCTCACCGTGCTGTGCGGCGCTTTGCTGTTTATTGTGCTGGGACACGATCCGCTGGCGGGACTGGCCGTCTTCTTTGTCGAACCCTTGCGCGACGCGCACGGCTGGTCCGAGCTGGGTCTCAAGGTGGCGCCTTTGCTCTTGATCGCCGTCGGCCTGGCCATCTGCTTTCGCGCCAACATCTACAACATCGGCGCCGAAGGGCAGTTGACCCTGGGCGCCATCTGCGGCGGCGCGGCCGCGCTGTACCTCGACGATGGCGTCGGCGGCGCGGCCATCATCGGCGTGTCCCTGGTGGCCGGCATGGCGGGCGGCATGGCGTGGGCGGGATTGGTGGCGTGGCTGCGCGACCGCTACAACGCCAGCGAAATCCTCGTCTCGCTGATGCTCGTCTACATCGCGCAATTGCTGCTCAGCTATCTTGTGTATGGCGTGCTGCGCGACCCGGAAGGTTTCAATTTTCCCCAGTCGAAACTGCTGTCGGACGGCTTGCTGCTGCCGATGGTGATCAGCGACACACGCTTGCACGTGGGTATCGTGTTTGCCTTGCTGGCCTCGCTGGGCGGCTGGCTGTACCTGTCCAGAAGCATCGCCGGCTTCCGCCTGCGCGTAGGTGGCATGGCGCCCGCCGCCGCGCGCTATGCGGGCTTTTCCTCGCGCAAGACCTTGTGGTCTTCCTTGCTGATCTGCGGCGCCCTGTCGGGCCTGGCGGGCGCCTGCGAAGTGCTGGGACCGATGGGGCAGTTGACGCCCACCGTCTCGCCCGGCTACGGCTTTGCCGCCATCATCGTCGCCTTCGTGGGCCGCTTGCATCCCGTGGGCGTGATTTTTTCCAGCTTCGTCATGGCCCTGTTTTATATCGGCGGCGAACTGGCGCAGTCGCGCCTTGGTCTGCCCAGCGCCATCACGGGCGTGTTCCAGGGCATCTTGCTGTTCGCCTTGCTCGCTTGCGACGTGCTGATCCAATACAAACTGCGCTGGAGAAAACATGGATAACCTGCTGCTGACCATCGCGCCGTTGATCGCCGCCAGCATCAATGCGGGCACGCCGCTGATGCTGGCCGCGCTCGGTTTATTGGTGAATGAAAAAGCGGGCGTGGTCAACCTAGGCGCGGAAGGCATGATGCTGGTCTCGGCCATCACGGGCTTTGCCGTGGCTGTCAACACGGGCAGTCCCACCCTGGGCTTCCTGGCAGGAGCGGGCGCCAGCATGGTGCTGTCCGGCTTCTTTGCCTGGCTGACCGTGTGGCTGGGCACGAACCAGTATGCGACGGGTCTGGCTTTGTCGCTGTTTGGCGCGGGCGCGTCCACGTATATCGGCTTGAAGTACGTGGGCAACAGCTTGCAGAACGGCCGCTTCGGCATCCCCTTCCTGGAAGACATTCCCGTGCTGGGCCCGGCCCTGTTCCGCCAGCATCCGATGGTGTATCTGTCCTTGCTGCTGTGCCTGGCCATCGCCTGGTTTCTGTACCGCACGCGGGCGGGATTGGTGCTGCGGGCCGTGGGCGAGTCGCCCGCGTCCGCGCATGCGCTCGGCTACCCCGTGCGCCGCATCCGCCTGGCGGCCGTGCTGTTCGGCGGCGCCTGTTGCGGTCTGGCCGGTGCCTTCCTGTCGCTCGTCTACACGCCGCTGTGGGTCGAGGGCATGGTGGCGGGGCGGGGCTGGATCGCGCTGGCGCTGACGACCTTTGCCACCTGGCGTCCCGCGCGCGTGGTGGGCGGCGCCTATTTGTTCGGCGGCATCACGATATTGACGTTCCACGCGCAGGCGCTGGGCGTACCGATTGCGTCGCAATTGCTGTCGATGCTGCCCTACGTGGCGGCCATCGTCGTGCTCGTGCTCATTTCCAGCAACGCCAATTACATCAAGCTCAACATGCCCGCTTCGCTGGGGAAAAATTTCAATCCCGGAAATTAATCACTGACCACAAGGAAAACCATGTCCAAGAAATTGTTGTGCGCCGCCGTTTGCAGTGCGATTTTGATGCCCGCCATGGCCGCCGCGCCCGCCGCCGCTCCGCTGAATGTCGGTTTTGTTTACATTAGCCCCATCGGCGACGCGGGCTGGACCACCCAGCATGACCAGGCGCGCAAGGAAATGGAAAAGGCGCTGGGCAGCAAGATCACCACCAAGTACGTGGAAAACGTGCCGGAAAGCGCGGATGCGGAACGGGTGATCCGCGACCTGGCGCAAACGGGCAGCAAGCTGGTCATCACGACCTCGTTCGGCTACATGAATCCCACCTTGAAAGTGGCGAAACAATTTCCTAATGTGAAGTTCATTCATTTGACGGGCTACAAGACGGCCGTCAACGTGGCCAACACGAATGCCCGTTTCTACGAAGGCCGCTACCTGGCCGGCGTGTTGGCAGGCAAGATGAGCAAGACGCATGTGGCCGGTTACGTGGCGGCATTCCCCATCCCGGAAGTGTTGCAGGGCGTTAACGCCTTTACGCGCGGCATGCGCAGCGTCGACCCCAAGGCGGAAGTGAAAGTGGTGTGGGTCAATAGCTGGTTCGATCCGGGCAAGGAGCGCGACGCGGCCATCACCCTGATCGGCCAGGGCGCCGACGTGGTCACCCATCACACGGACTCGACCGCCGTGGTGCAGGCGGCGGAAGAGAAAGGCAAGTATGCGATCGCCTACCACTCGGACATGAAAAAGTACGGACCGAAAGCGCAACTGGCCGCCGTCACCCACCACTGGGGTGACTACTATACGAAGCAGGCGCAAGCCGTGCTCGACGGTACGTGGAAGTCCAGCAGCACCTGGGGCGGCATCAAGGATGGCATGGTCAAGCTGGAAGGCATTAACGCCGCCGTGCCGACCGACGTGAAACAGTTCGTATTGGCACGTGAGAAAGAGTTGGTAGCTGGTAAGCTCAATCCGTTCAGTGCGCCGATCAAGGATAACGATGGCAAGGTGCGCCTGGACAAAGGCGTGCTGGACGATGCGGCGCTGACGAAGATGGATTATTTTGTCGAAGGCGTGGCCGGGAAAGTTTCCGGAAAGTAATAGGTTTGAGTATAAACTTGCTGTAATATTGCCGGAAACGGGAGCCGGGCCGGGGAGCGCATTCCCGGCCCGTCCAACACAGCAGCGCCTGAACAGGCCCGTACCGGAGATTGACCCATGGACAGATTGGAAGTATTCAAGATTATCGCGTTGCAAGCGAGCAAGGGTGAGCTGACGTTCCCCGCCAACGTCAAGGCCACCTTGAAGCTGCAGGAAGCGCTGGACGACCCCGATTGCCATATCGAAGCGGCCGCCCGCATGGTCATGGCCGAGCCGCTGCTGTCGGCCCGGGTCGTGGCATTGGCCAATTCGGCCGCCTACAACCGTTCCGGCAATGAAATCGCCAATGTGCGCGCGGCCGTCTCGCGCCTGGGCTTTGCCACCTTGAAATCGATGGTGGCGTCCGTCATCGTGCGCCAGCTGGGCAGCCAGATCACGGACCCGCAATTGCGCGCCAAGGCGGCCCGGCTGTGGGAACACACGGCCCATGTGGCCGCGCTGAGCCAGGTGATCGCCAAGAAAGTTACGCACGTGGACGTGGAAACGGCCATGTTCGCCGCCATCGTGCACGAAGTGGGCGGCTTTTATCTGCTGTCGCGCGCCGAGGAATATCCGGGTTTGCTGGACGACAATACGGAAGACTGGATCGAATACGGCGAAAAGCTGATCGGCCGCGGCGTGCTGCGCCAGCTGCAAGTGCCGGACCTGGTCTTGCAGGCCGTGGAGGGCATGTGGCACGGCGGCAGCACGTTCCCGCCCCGCACCTTGGGCGCGACCCTGGTGCTGGCCAACGATCTGTCGCCCGTCGGTTCGCCTTTGCACCCGCCGGAAAGCGCCGCGCGGCGCCAGGCAGCGGCGAAGATCGATTTCGGCATCGGTGGCAGCACCTTGCACACCATCCTCGAGGAATCGGCGGAAGAGATCGAGTCCCTGGCGGCGGCCCTGCTGGTCTGAGCGTTCTTCCTGAATCATCCCCGCCCTTGCCGCGGGGATTTTTTTCGTCCGCATTTTGATGCGCCTTTCCCCATGGCATACAATCGCCGGCTCGGCTATCCGCCGTACCGCTTTCCTCCTCTTACCCAAAGGATCTTATGCAGAAGCTGTTTTCTTCCCTGACCTTGACCGCGCTGGCGTTTTCCGCCCACGCCGCGACCGGTCTGCCCGTGGTGCAGGAAGCGCCCTTGCGCGCTCATCTGGCTTTCCTGTCCAGCGATTTGCTGGAAGGCCGCGGCACGGGCCAGCGCGGCGCCGACCTGACGGTGGCGTACCTGGAAACCCAGGCGCAGATGGCCGGCTTGAAACCCTTGCGCGGCAACAGTTACCGCCAGAGCGTGCAAATCGCCGGTGTGAAATCCTTGCCGCAAGATAGCAGCCTGCAGGCGGTGGCCGGCGGCAAGGCGGTGCCGCTGGCCTTCGGTCCGGACTGGGTCTGGGCCACGGGCGACTCCGTTGCCGCGCACACGTTCGACGCGCCACTGGTATTTGTCGGCTACGGCATCACGGCGCCGGAAGAAGGCTGGAACGATTTCAAGGGTGTCGATGTCAAAAACAAGATCGTCGTCATGATGGTCAACGACCCGCAGCCGACTGCTCTTGATCCGAACCGTTTCGCTGGCAAGGCGCTGACCTATTACGGCCGCTGGACCTACAAGTTCGAGGAAGCCAGGCGCCAGGGCGCCGCTGGCGTATTGCTGATCCACACGAAACCGTCGGCCTCGTACGACTGGAGCGTGGTGCAGAACAGCTGGAGCGGCAGCGAGCGCTTCCAATTGGCGGACCGCACGGCCGGTACGCCGCTGCAGGGCTGGATCGCGGAAGACGCTGCGCGCCGCCTGTTTGCGGCCGGCGGCCAGGACCTGGACGCCTTGCGCGCGCAGGCGGAAAGCAAGGACTTCAAGGCCGTCGTATTGAACGCCAAGCTGAGCGGGGAAATGAAGTCCATCGTGCGCAAGGTGGAGCAATTCAATATCGCCGGGATGGTGCCGGGCACGGATTCGGCATTGAAGGAGGAAGCCGTCATCTACAGCGGCCACTGGGACCACTTGGGCAAGCAGGGTAAGGATGACGAAAAAGCGGGAGATACGATCTACAACGGCGCCGTCGACAATGCCTCGGGCACGGCAGGTTTGCTGGCCATGGCGCAGGAAGCCGTGAAAAAGCCTGCGAAGCGCACGCAGATCTTCCTGTGGGTGGCGGCCGAGGAGCAGGGTTTATTAGGTAGCGCCGCGTATGCGGCCGACCCGCTGTGGCCCTTGAACAAGACGGCGGCCGCACTGAATCTGGACAGCCTGAACTTTGTTGGCGCCACGCACGACATCGGTGCGCAAGGCAGCGAGCGCACGGAGCTGGGCGCCATGGCGGCGGCAACCGCCAAAGCCATGGGCATGCACATCGCGCAAGCGCGTCCCGACCTGGCTGGCGGCTATTTCCGCAGCGACCATTTCAGCTTTGCCAAGGCGGGTGTGCCCGCGTTTTCCATCAATGGCGGACGCGAGTACATCAAGGACGTGGAAAAGTCGAAAGCCAAGGCGGCCGCCTATGGCCCCCGCTACCATCAAGTCACCGATGAGTACGACGCCAGCTGGGATTTGTCGGGCATGACGCAGCAGGCGCAATTTACCTTGAACCTGGGTGTAGCCGTGGCCAACGCGGCGAAGATGCCGGCCTGGAAGGCGGGCGATGCGTTCGGCAAGGCGCGCGAGCAGGCTGCAAAGTAAGGCGTGGTTTGTGCCAACAATGTTGTCGGCTTACGCTCTACGAGCTAATCCGACCTACGCCTGATACTGGTGAAACAAGCCACGTAGGTCGGGTTAGCGCGCCAGCGCGTAACCCGACAACATGGCTGGCGCCGTAGCGTCGGATCAGGCTGCCCGTTCCAGCCGCCGCTGCGTGTGCCGGTACTTGCTCCACACGATCAGCATCAGCAGCGGCATGGCGCCGCCCACCATGCACAGGGCGGGCCAGCCGCCGGCGGCAAAGCTGGCGCTGGCCAGGGCCGAGCCTGCCGATGCGCCGATGAAGCCGCCCGCGATGAACACGGTGGTCACCCTTGCGCGCGCATGCGGCGCCAATTTATAGATGATGGACTGGTGCGTGACTTGCAAGCCCATCACGCCCATGTCCAGCAGCACGATACCGATCAGCAATAGTACGAGAGAATGGGCGCCAAAGCCGATCAGAGCCCAACCTGCGATCGAGGCGACGGCCAGCAGCCAGGTGGCCTGGCGCGCGTAGCCGCGGTCGGCCATGCGGCCCGCCGTGTTGGCGGCAAACGCGCCCGTGGCGCCGGCCAGGCCGAACAGGCCGATCTGCATTTCCGAATAGTGATAGGGTTCGCCGCTGAGCAAAAAGGTCAGGCCCGTCCAGAACACGCTGAAGGTGCCCAGGCCCAGGCCCGAGAACAGGGCGCGCTGGCGCAGCAATGGTTCCTGGCGGATGATGTCGGCCAGGGAAGCCATTAATTTTCCGTATTGCAGCTTGCCGCGTGGCGCCTCGTTCGGCAGGATGCGGCGCAGCATGACGAGCAGGGCCGCGACGACGATGGCGGCCAGCACGTAGACGGTGCGCCAGCCGCCGCTGATCTGCGACACCGTGCCGGACACGGTGCGCGCCAGCAAGATTCCCAGCAACAAGCCCGTCATGACGGTGCCCACCATGCGGCCCCGACTGTGATCGGGCGCGTACGAGGCCACCATGGCTGTGACCACCATCAAGGCGCTGGACGTGATGCCCATCAGCACGCTGGCGATGGCAAAGACGATGATGTTCTGGCTGGTGGCGGCCAGCAGCAGGGCGCCGATCTTGGCGATCAGCATCCACGTCAGCAGCTTGCGGCGGTTCAGCACGTCACTGAGGGGGACCAGGAAGACGATGCCCAGCACATAGCCGATCTGCGTGGCCGTGACCAGATAACCGGCTTGCGGCACGCTGACGCCAAACGAGGCGGCCAGCATGGAGGTGAGCGGCTGCACATAGTAGAGGCTGGCGACGAGCACGCCGGCGGACAGGGCGAACAGCAGGATGCGGGTCGACGTCAGCAGGGCGCTGGCATCGACGGTAGAGGGTGCGGATTTCATGCGGTTACAACTTTCTTCGAGTGATGCTTTTGGATAAGCATGATAGCGGGGCTGCGCATTTCTTGCCGAGCAGGCAAAAAAATCCCGGCGATCGTTGCCGACGGCCGGGAAAAGGGTATATGGGGATATATACCGAGGGAGAGTTAAAACTTACTGCGCGCTTGCCAGCTCCGCATGCACCTGCGCCGTGATTTCATACGAGCGCAGCCGGTGCTGGTGCTCGAAGATCTGCGAAGTGATCATCAGCTCGTCGGCGCCCGTTTCGGCGATAAAGGCGGCCATCTTCGCCTTCACGGTGTCCGGCGCGCCGATGGCCGTGCAGGATAGGACGGAGTCGAGCATGGCGCGTTCCTGCGGGCCCAATTGCTCAAGGTAGCCGGGCACGGGCGGCTGCAGACGCGACGGGCGGCCCGTGCGCAGGTTGACGAAGGCCTGCTGCATCGACGTGGCGCGCAAGTGCGCCTCCGCATCCGTATCGGCGGCAAACACGTTAAAGCCCAGCATCACGTACGGTTTCGCCAATTGCTTGGACGGCTTGAAATGCTCGCGGTAATAGGCCACGGCTTGCATCATCATCTGCGGCGCGAAGTGCGAGGCGAATGCATACGGCAAGCCCAGGTGGGCGGCCAGCTGGGCGCCGAACAGGCTCGAGCCCAGTATCCACACGGGCACTTTCGCGCCCTTGCCGGGTACGGCCAGCACGCGCTGGCGCGGCTCGTCGGACATATAGTCGATCAATTCCAGCACGTCCTGCGGGAACTGTTCCGCGTCGGACTGCAAGTCGCGGCGCAGCGCGCGCGCCGTCGTCTGGTCGGAGCCGGGCGCGCGGCCCAGGCCCAGGTCGATGCGGCCCGGATGCAGCGCTTCCAGAGTGCCGAACTGTTCCGCGATGACGAGCGGCGAGTGGTTCGGCAGCATCACACCGCCTGCACCCACACGGATGGTTGTCGTGCCGGCCGCCACATGGGCGATGACGACGGCCGTGGCGGCGCTGGCGATGCCGGGCATGCCGTGGTGTTCGGCCAGCCAGTAGCGGTTGTAGCCCCAGCGTTCGCCGTGCTGCGCCAGGTCGAGCGTGTTCTTGAACGACTGGCTGGCGTCGCTGCCTTCGGCGATGGGGGCCAGGTCGAGTATGGAAAATGGAATCATGGTAGCGATATCGGGACGTGGTGGAAAATCACAATGGACGATTTGTCTATCCCCTGACGACAATAGGGTCGGCCTTGAAAGCGGCAGGGATGACAGGCTGTGCACATGATAATGCGAATCGGGAATTTGCGTACTGATCGGTAAAAAACTCGTGCCGGTCGGGATCGGTGCTGCTTGAACTGGCGGAGTTGCCGCAAACTCTGGAACTTTCCTTGCCAGCCCCAGTCTTAAGAATTCGTGCCTTAAGATTGTGAAACATCATGTATTGCGAGCAACTCGTCAAACCCGACGGGCGCCAGCTGACCCTTTACAGTAGGCGTCCCATCGTCGTCGCTGGCGTTGCACCGAGCCCTTTCCCCTTGCCGCAGGAAGCCAATCCGCACTTGCGCTGGCATCCTTTGCGCGGCGAGTGGGTCGCGTACGCGGCCTATCGCCAGGGCCGCACCTTCCTCCCTCCGCCAGAGTACAACCCACTGGCGCCCACGCGCGATCCCGCGCATCCGACGGAACTGCCTGCCGGCGACTACGATATCGCCGTCTTCGACAACCGCTTTCCCACCCTGGCGCTGAGCGCCCATGACCCGCCCGACCTGACGGTCGCCACGGCGCCCGCCAGCGGCCAGTGCGAAGTGGTGGTGTTCGCCCAGGATGCCGGCGCCTCGCTGGGCACCTTGCCCGTCAGTCACATCGTCTTGCTGCTGCAAGCGTGGACCGCGCGCACGCAAGAACTCGCCAAGCGGCCCGGCATCGCCTACGTGCTTCCGTTCGAAAACCGTGGCGCGGAAGTGGGCGTGACGCTGCACCATCCGCATGGCCAGATCTACGCCTATCCCTTTGTTCCTCCGGTGCCGGCGCGCATGCTGGAGCAGGAGCACGCGTATTTCGCCGAGCATGGCCAGGCCTTGCTGGTGGACATGGCGCGGCGCGAAGCCGATGGCGGCGCGCGATTGCTGTACCTGGGGCCGGAGGCCATCGCTTTTGTTCCCGCCTGTGCCCGCTACCCGTATGAAGCGTGGCTGATGCCGCGGCGGCAGACGGACAGCTTTGCGGCCTTGTCGGTGGAGCAGCGCGAGGATCTGGCGCGCGCCCTGAAAACCGTCCTGCTGAAATACGACGGCCTGTGGCAACGCGAGATGCCCTATCTGATGGCCTGGTACCAGGCGCCGACAGACGGCCGCGCACATCCGGAAACGCAGCTGCACGCACAGTTTTATCCGCCGTACCGCACGCGCGAACGGCTCAAATACCTGGCCGGCACGGAGCTGGCCGCCGGCATGTACGCCATGGATGCCTTGCCCGAGGAGTCGGCGCGGCAGCTGCAGCAAGTGCGCGTGACATGGGAAATGTCAGAGGAAATCGCATGAACTGGAATGTGGAATTGGAAATTGCACATAAGCTGGCGCAGATGCGCGGCTGGCTGGAACAGGAAAGGGCTGGCGCGGTGCGCTTGCGCGGCGTGGACTGGTTCGCCTGGGCCACGGCGGGGGCGTCGGGCAGCGCCGGCCACTCAGCCGAGTGCGGCTGTGCCGAGGTGCTCGTCACGCGCGATGCGGCCTACATCCTGACGGATGCGGCCGAGGCGCAGCGGCTGCGTCAGGAAGAAGTGCGCGGCAGCTGGACGTGGCAAGTGACGCCGTGGATGCAGCCGCGGCTGGCCGAATTGCGCGAGCATTTCGTGCAGCATGCGGCGGGAGGGCGGCCCGTGCTGTGCGACCGGCCCGGCCTGCAAGAACGCTGTCTGCCCGTTGCCCTGCGCGAGGAGCGCCTGCCCCTGCTGGCGCCGGAACAGGCGCGCTACCGCGAAGTGGGGCGCCTGGCCGCCGCGGCCGCCAGCGAAGCGCTGCGCGCCGCGCGTCCCGACTGGAGCGAGCAGGACCTGGCCGGCGCCTGCGCCCGTGCCCTGTGGTCGCGCGGCCTGCACGCCGTGTACGTGCTGGCGGCGGGCGCCGAGCGCTTCGAGCGATACCGGCGCGCGCCACCGGCCGCGTCGCCGCTGGGGGAGCGGGCCGTGCTGGCGCTGTGCGCGCAAGCTTACGGCCTGTGCGCCAGCCTGAGCCGCCAGCGCCGCTTCCGCCCCGCGCGCGACGGCATCGGCGAAGCGGATGCGGCCATCCTCGCGCTGGAAGCGGTGGCGCTCGACGCCTGCGTGGCGGGGCATGCGCTGAGCATGGTGTATCACGCCCTCGACAGCGCCTATGCGTATGCGGGCCAGCCCGATACGGTGCAGGAATTCCGGCAGGGCGGCATCGCCGGCTACCGCGCGCCCGAGGTGGCCGCCGGCGCGCACACGGAAATTGCCCTGAAGGACGGCATGGCCCTGGCTTTCCATCCCAGTTTGCCCGGCAGCATGGTGGAAGACACTTTCCTGCTCAGCGGCGGGCGCCTGCACAACCTGACTTGCGACCCGGACTGGCCGGTCACCTCGGTGGAGGGACGGCTGCGTCCGCTAACCCTGGAGTTGCCATGATCACCCCCGACGCGTATTTCGGCGCCGTCCCCGTGGTGGCGGCCTCGGCGCCCGGGAGGGTCAACCTGCTGGGCGAGCATACGGACTACAACGATGGCTACATGCTGCCGTGCGCCACGCCGCAGCGCACGCGCGTGATGCTGGCGCTGGCCGCCGACGGCCACCATCAGTTCTATTCGGCGACCCTTGACGAACTCGTGCGTTTCGAGCGCCAGTGCGCCGCGCCGCCCGGTTTCGGCCGCTACCTGGAAGGCTGCATCCGCCTGCTTGAGGAGCGCGGCGTCGCGGTGCCGGCCGTGCGTGGCCATATCGATTCGGACGTGCCGCCGGGCGCCGGCCTGTCGAGCAGCGCGGCGCTGGAAATCGCCATGCTGCGCGCGCTGCGCCAGCTGCTGGGACTGCAGATTGACGACGTGTCGCTGGCGCTGATGGGGCAGCAGGCGGAAATCCGCTACGCGCAAGTCAATTGCGGCGTGATGGACCAGATGGCGTCCAGCCTGGCCGACGAGCGCCATATGCTGCTGCTCGATGCGCGCACCCTGCGCCATGAACTGCTGGCGCTGCCCCATGACAGCGAGGTGCTGGTCATCGACAGCGGCGTGCCGCGCACCCTGGCAGGCAGCGCGTACAACGTGCGGCGCGCCGAGTGCGAACAGGCGGCGCGCCTGCTGGGCGTGGCGGCGTTGCGCGACGTGCGCGAGCCGTCCGTGGTGGAAGGCTTGCCCGAGCCGTACCGCCGCCGCGCGCGCCACGTGGTCAGCGAAAACCTGCGCGTGCTGCAAGCGTGCGGCCAGCATGGTCCCGTGCTTTTCGGCCAGTTGATGACGCTGTCGCACGCCAGCCTGCGCGACGACTACGAAGTGTCGCTGCCGGTGCTCGATACCTTGGTGGCGCTGCTGTCGGCGCAGTCCGCCGTGTATGGCGCGCGCCTGACGGGGGCCGGTTTTGGCGGCGCCTGCGTGGCCCTGTGCCGCAAGCAGTGCGCGGCCAGTACGGGGCGCACGGTGGTGCAGCGCTTTAACGCCGAAGGACACAGCGCACGCATGGTGGTTCCGCTGAATTGAGCGTGGCTTGATCTCGCTCATGCGTAAAAAAGCAAGCCTCTTTCTTTGGAACTTGCTCAGTGCCGCATGCCTCCAACAGGCATGCTCAATGACCATCTCTCCCCATCCGATACGAATGATGCCCAGGCCGGGACAGCCCTGCCTGGCGAGGGCGGCTTCGCGTATCCCCGCCCGCAGATGGTGCGCGAAAACTGGCAATCGTTGAACGGCGCCTGGCGTTTCACCTTCGACAATGAGCGGCGTTACCGGCTGCCCGATGGCGGCATCGAATGGACGCACGACATCATCGTGCCGTTCCCACCGGAATCGCAGGCCAGCGGCGTGGGCGATCGTGGTTTTCACCGCGTCTGCTGGTACCAGCGCGAATTTTTGCTGCAGCCGGGCGGCCCGTGCGTGCTGCTGCATTTCGGTGCCGTCGACTACCATGCCAAGGTATGGCTGAACGGGCACGTGGTAGCCGACCACGAGGGTGGCCACACGCCGTTTGTCGCCAACATCAGCCATGCGCTGCTGTCCGACGGGCCGCAAGTGCTGACGGTGCGCGTCGAGGACGATCCGCACGACCTGGCCAAGCCGCGCGGCAAGCAGGACTGGCAGCTGCTGCCCCATTCCATCTGGTATCCGCGCACCACGGGCATCTGGCAAAGCGTGTGGATCGAGCGCGTGGCGGCCACCTATATCGGCAAGCTGCGCTGGACGCCCGTGTTCGAAGGCTACGAGATCGGCTGCGACGTCTTCGCCACGGGCGACTTGCAGGACGACCTCACGGTGGCCGTGCGCATCTGGCATGGCGACAACCTGCTGGCCGACGACCAGTACAAGCTGATCGAAAACGAAGCGAGCCGCAAGATCGCCCTTTCCGACCCCGGCATCGACGATTCGCGCAACGAACTGCTGTGGAGTCCGGAACGGCCCATCCTGCTCGATGCCGAAGTGACCTTGTGGCATGGCGACGAGCTGCTCGATACGGTCAAATCGTACACGGCGCTGCGCTCGGTGGCGATCAACCGCGACCGCTTCATGCTCAATGGCCGGCCGTATCCGCTGCGCCTCGTGCTCGACCAGGGCTACTGGCCCGACACCCTGCTGGCCGCGCCTTCCGACGACGCCCTGCGGCGCGACGTGGAGCTGGCCAAGGCCCTGGGTTTCAACGGCGTGCGCAAGCACCAGAAGATCGAAGACCCGCGCTACCTGTACTGGGCCGACCGCCTGGGCTTGCTGGTGTGGGAAGAAATGCCATCGACGTACCGCTTCTCCAGCAAGGCCATCACGCGCATGGTGCGCGAATGGACGGACGTGATCGAGCGCGACTACAGCCATCCGTGCATCCTCGTCTGGGTGCCGTTCAATGAATCGTGGGGCGTGCCCAACCTGACGGCCATCCAGGCCCACCGCAACGCCGTCGAGGCGCTGTATCACCTGACGCGCACGCTCGACCCCACGCGGCCCGTGATCGGCAACGACGGCTGGGAAGCGTCGGCCACGGACATCCTCGGCATCCACGATTACGACTGCGATCCGGAACGGCTGCAGGCGCGCTATGCGATCAGCGATTCGGCCCGCACCACCTTGTTCGACCAGCGCCGCCCGGGCGGACGCATCCTCACGCTCGACGGCTTTCCGCACCGGGGCCAGCCCATCGTCCTCACGGAATTTGGCGGCATTGCCTTTGACAGGGAACAGAGCGAATCGGCGGAAACCTGGGGCTATGCGCGCGTGGGCAACGAGGCGGCCTTCCTTGATATTTACCGGCGCCTGATGAACGTCGTCAATACGGCGCAGATGTTCAGCGGTTTTTGCTACACGCAGTTCGCCGACACGTTCCAGGAAACCAATGGCTTGCTGACGGCGGACCGAACGCCGAAGGCCGCGCTGGAGCTGCTCAGCGCGGCCACCCGCAATATCCGGCTCAATTGACCGCGAGCCGGGCCCGGCAAGTTTCATCTGGTTCATCACATCAAGAGGAGCAGGCATGGCCGATACCGATGGCGCGGCAGCGCCGTTCCCGACTTACTGGCAGGCGGGCTACGAGGGCGCCGACCACGTTACCCATGGCGGCCAGGCGCTGGACATGAACCGTGCCACGGGCCACCTGGGCCGGGTGCGCGAAGACTATTTGCTGCTGCGCCAGTTCGGCATCCGCAGCGTGCGCGAAAGCATAGGCTGGCGCCTGGCCGAGCGCGATGGCCAGTTCGATTTTTCCGGCATCGAGGAGCGCGCCGCCGTGGCGCAGGAGCTGGGACTGCAAATCAACTGGACTTTCTGCCACTACGGCTGGCCGCCCGAGCTCGACCTGTTTTCACCCGACTTCGTGCCGCGCTTTGCCCGCTATTGCCGGGCGGCGGCGCAGTTCCTCGCGCCATATGCGGGGCGCGCGCCCGTGTATTCGCCCATTAATGAAATCTCGTTTACCAGCTGGGGCTTGTCGGTGCACATGTTCCAATGCCTGAATATGTACCGGCCCGATGCGGGCCACGAAGGCAAGCGGCAGCTGGTGCGCGCCACCGTGGCCGGCTGCGACGCCATCCGCGCCGTCAGCCCGCAGGCGCGCTTCCTGCAATGCGATCCCCTGATCCACGTGACCGCGCCGCCCGGACGCACGGACTGGGTTGCACAGGCGGCGGCCTGGCGCGCCTCGCAGTTCGAAGCGTGGGACATGCTGTGCGGCCGGCAAGCGCCGGAACTGGGCGGCGCGCCGCGCTACCTGGACTTGATCGGCCTGAACTATTACCACAGCAACCAGTGGGAAAGCGGCAGCAATTTGCGCCTGTGGTGGCATCTGGGCGAACCGCGCCGCATGCCCTTGCACCAGCTGCTGCTGGAAGTGCAGGCCCGCTATCAGCGGCCGCTGCTGCTGGCGGAAACGAGCCACGTGGGCAGCGGGCGCGGTGCGTGGATACGCGAGGTGGCCGCCGAGGCGGCGCTGGCCGTCCAGCATGGCGCCGCACTGCGCGGCATCTGCATCTATCCCATTATCGACCGGCCCGACTGGGATGATGCCAGCCACTGGCACCACAGCGGCCTGTGGGATGTCGGCCTGGAAGGCGAGGGGGGAGAGCGGCTGCGGCGCATCCTCGTGCCCCCTTACGCGGCGGCACTACGGCAGGCACAGCGCCTGACCGGACAACTTTGTTCAACGTTTGCCCTGGCGGGGCAGAAAGGAACTGGCATGCGAACCATCATCGTTTTTTCCCATTTGCGCTGGAATTTCGTGTATCAGCGTCCGCAGCAGCTGCTGTCACGGCTGGCGCAGTTCTACCGCGTGGTCTTCGTCGAGGAACCCGTCTGGCACGATGGGCCCGGCACGCTGGAACTGTCCACGCCGGCACCGAACGTGACCGTGTGCCAGCCCCGTACGGCCGTGCAGGCGCCCGGCTTTCACGACGACCAGCTGGCCGTGCTGCAGCCCCTGCTGAGCCAGATCACGCCTGCCGACGATCCCATCGTGTGGTTCTATACGCCGATGGCGCTGCCGCTGCTGCCGGCCCTGCACGCGGATCTGGTCGTGTATGACTGCATGGATGAACTGGCTGCATTCAAGAATGCGCCTCGGCAACTGCTGCAGCGCGAAACGGCCTTGCTGGCGCGCGCCGACCTCGTGTTCGCGGGCGGCCCCAGCCTGTTCGAGGCGAAGCGCACGCGCCACGCCAACGTCCATTGCTTCGCCAGCAGCGTCGATACCGTGCACTTCGAACAGGCGCTGGACCGCCACAATGGCCATCCCGCGCAAGCGGAGATCGGCCGGCCCAGGCTCGGCTATTATGGCGTGATCGACGAGCGTTTCGAGCCGGCCCTGGTGGCGGCGCTGGCCGACGCCCATCCCGACTGGCAAATCGTGCTGGTCGGTCCCATCCTCAAGATCGACCCGGCCAGCCTGCCGCAGCGGCAGAATATCCATTACCTGGGCCAGCAGCCTTACCAGGCGCTGCCGCATTTCCTGGCCGGCTGGGACGTGTGTCTGCTGCCCTTCGCCAGAAATGAAGCGACCCGCTTCATCAGTCCGACCAAGGTGCTCGAATACATGGCGGCACAGCTGCCCATCGTCAGCACGTCGATCACCGATGTGGCCGTGCCGTATGGCGACATCGTGGCCATTGCCGATACGCCGGAAGCCTTTGTTGCCGCCTGCGAGGCGGCGCTGGCCGCGACGCCGGAACAGCGCGCGGCGATGGCCGCCAGCATGCGCGCCATCGCCGAGGCCACCTCCTGGGATGCCACGGTGGAGCAGATGCGCACCTTGCTCGACACGACACCGCCGGGGCAGGGCGCACGCCAGCAGGTGCCCACCGCCAGCACGGCGCAGGCCGCCACACCTGGCGCCTGCGCCGATGTCAACCTGCTGCATCCCCCCGGTGCGCCGCAAGCCGTGGCCTGCGCCATCATCGGCGCCGGCCCGACGGGACTGAGCGCCGCCTATCACCTGGGCGCCGATACCTTGCTGCTGGATAAAAATGCCGCCGTGGGCGGCTGGTGCCGCTCCATCCAGGACCGGGGTTTTACCTTCGATCACGCGGGCCATATCATGTTTTCCAACGACGACTATGTGCTCGAGATGTACCGCACCTTGCTGGGCGCCAACCTGCACTGGCAAAACCGCGAAGCCTGGGTCTACAGCAAGCAGGTCTACACGCGCTATCCATTCCAGGGAGCGTTGTACGGCTTGCCTCCGGCCGTCATCAAGGAATGCATCGTCGGCGCCATCGAGGCGCGCTACGGCAAGGCGCCGGCGGCCCCCGGCAATGCAGCGGCAGCGGCCTGCGCCGTGGAAGACTGCTGCGCCGACGGCGGCACGGGGCTGGAGCAGGTGCACGATGCCGTGGCGGCACCAGCCCAAGCCCAAGCCCAGAGCGCGCCCAATTTCGAGCAATTCATCCATCAGGTATGGGGCAGTGGCATCGCCCGCCATTTCGCCATTCCCTACAACAAGAAATTGTGGACCGTGCCCCTGGCCGAGATGGAAACGTCGTGGCTGGGCGGGCGTGTTCCCTTGCCGAATCTGGAAGAAATCATCGAGGGGGCGCTGGAACCGGTGGCCAGGCCGATGGGCCCGAATGCGCGCTTCGGCTATCCCTTGCGCGGCGGTTTCCAGGCCTTGATGTCGGGTTTCCTGCCGCACCTGCAAGGCAAGCTGGAACTCAATGCCGATGTGGTGCAGGTCTTGCCGCGCCAGCATGTGGTCGTGCTGGGCGACGGCCGCCGCTTCCGTTACCAGCACTTGCTCAGTACCATGCCCTTGCCGCAGCTGGTGCGCCTGATCGGCGAGCAGGCGCCGCCGCAGGTACAGGCGGCGGCGCGCGCCTTGCGGCATATTTCCGTGCGCTGCGTCAACTTGGGCGTGGCACGCGAAAACATCAGCGAGAAACACTGGATTTACTATCCGGAAGAGACGATATTCCATCGTATCTTCCTGCAAGGGAATGCCAGCCCCCACTGCAATGCGCCGGGCGGTTTCGGCCTCACGTGCGAGATCAGTTATTCGCCCTGGAAACCGTTGCCGCTCGATGGACAGGCCCTGATCGACCGCTGCGTGGCCGATTGCATTGCGGTGGGCTTGCTGCGCGACGATGACCGCCTGCTGGCCGCCAATCAGGTGGACATGCCCTACGCCTATGTGGTGTACGACCATGCGCGGGCCGCCAACGTGGCGCTGGTGAAAGCATGGCTGTCCACGCAGGACATCGTGCTGGCCGGACGCTACAGTGAGTGGGAATACTACAATTCCGACCACGCCTTCCTGGCCGGGAAAAAAGCGGCGGAACTGATCGCCGGGCTGGCGGCAAGCCAGCGCAAGATAGGCATGGTGGAGTAGGCGTTTGCGCCGGGAGCACGGGAATGGCGCTCCCGGCGCGAGGTAGACACGATGAGCACGATGGACATGAGGGAGACGATGAGGAGGAGGGACTAGCAATAGGCACAACAGTCACCAGGGGCAACCGACAAGAGGCAAGAGACAAGAGGCAAGAGACAAGAGGCAAGAGGCAAGAGGCAAGAGGCAAGGCAGATGGAATCCTGCCTTGCCTCTTGTTTGTTGCCCGGGCATTGGCGGCGCGGCAGGCCACTGGCGTTCAGTACCCCGAACGCCAGTGGTCAGGCGTAATCAGTGCATGCCGCGCTGATCCCTGTGCTGATCCCCGGTATCGCTAATAGCGCTGCAGCAAGCCGTTGACCACCTTGACCCTATCGCCGATCTGGTAGCCGGGCTGGGAGTTTTGCATGATGGCCCGCGTGCTGCCGTCGTCCAGGCGCAGGGTGACCCGGTATTGCATGTTGCCCGAGGTGGTGCCTGCCGTGCCGGAACTGCCCGATTGCATGTCGCTGCTGCCCTGATCCATGCCGCGCGGTACCGGCTCGATCGATTGCACCGTGGCGGAGGCGATGCTCACACCCGATTGGCTGCCGTCCATGTTCATGGCATTGTTGGCCGTGGAGGTGCGCGCGTCGGCGCTGCCGGTGCCTGCGGTGCCGCTGCTGCCCGTGCCGGTGTCGCTCATGGTGCTGTTGGTGCCGGTGCCGGCCGACGTGCTGCCAGCACTGCCCGTCCCGGCCGTATTGCTGTAGCTTTCACCGCTGCGGCCGTTCGTGCTGCTCATGCTGGTGCGATTCGGATCCGAACTGCAGGCGGCCAGCGTACACAGCAGGCCAGCCAGCGCCATGGTTTTTTTTACTCTCATCTTGTTCTCCTCTTGGTCTGACAAAGTGTTAACCCTGTTTCCAGGGTGTGGCGGAGGTCAGCGTCAATGGCGCATGCCAGGCATGGCCGCAACTGCTGCTAGTAAGAGCGCAGGAGGACTGAGATGTTCGGTACTTGTTATTTCACATTGAGGTACATCAAGTGCTTCAATTGTCGAGCTTGGTATAAAAGACATTCTTGCGCAGGGCGGGCACGGCGTTCGCGCATTCCCTTGTTCCCCGTTGCTTATTTCAGGAGAATAAATGTCTGCCGATTTCCATAGCGTCAAGCTGATCAATGAGTTGGTGATTGCCGTGTACGGCGCCCCGGGCGCAGCGAACGGTGCGCGCGCCCGCTATGCGCTGACCCAGGCCCTGCATGCCTTGACGAGGCTGTCACGGTCGGAACAGTTGATGGAGATGCAGCGCGATGCGGCGCGTGCGGCGGGAGCGGCCAGCCGGCGCGAGATGCGCACGGTGCTGCGCCGCATCGCCGGCCGGGCGGCAACGGGCCAGGGCCAGTTGCCGCTGGCGCTCGGTGCCGGCGATGACGCCGCGCCATGATCAGCCCTGCTGTTTCTTCAGCGCGGCGGCGGCCATGCCGGGCCAGCAAAAGTAGAGCGGCAGCACCACGGCCACGGCGGCCGTGATATCGACCACCCAGTCGCTGACGGCGCCACGGCGGTAAGGCAGGAAACTCTGGATGAATTCGTCCAGCGCGCCCATGGCCGCCACCATCAGCACCGACAGCAGCGCCCGGCGCGCCATGCCGCCTGCCGTGCCGCTGAACAGGATCAGGGCCAGCACGCCATAGCCGACGGAATGCAGCACGCCGCCCGACGCATATTGGCCCACGTCCGCACGCACGCCGGGGATGTCGCCGATCAGGATCACCAGGGCATACAGCAGCAGCGCGGTGCGGTAGCGCAGACGTTCATAGCGGTCGGAAAAACAGAGTTCGGGCAATGGTGCGGGCATGATGCGTGAGGACGGTTGGAAAGGCAGTCACAATATCATGTGCGTGGCGGGCTGCCGTGTTTTTGCGCAATAGCTTGCCGTGCGGGCAAAAAAAGGCCCGCGGGGGCGCGGGCCAAAAACCCAAATGAAATGGGTCAAGAGTTGAGAGTTGCTCGGTGCTCACCATGTCGCGCGTCTTGCCGGCGCCCGCCATGGTCATGAAAGTGGAGTGGTGTGCCATCGCGGCACACCTGTCTGTAGTCAGGCATATCGGTTGCCTGTACAGCAGATGAAGCAAGTATAGGGGGCGAAAATGACGGCCTGATGACACGTCGCAACATTTTTTTTGCGGCAGGCAGAATGACCGGGAAGATTGTGCGTCATGGCAAGAATGGCCGTGTTTCAGCACTGATAGCGAAAAAAAAAGCCCGCTGGTGAAAGCGGGCTTAAAACTATTTTCTTGGAGGAGAATAGTGGAGACAGGTGCATTATGCTGCGTCGCACGATATGTGTCTAATGGTCTTTTCAGATAACCATTATCGTTTTTTGATATAACTGCCTCGTCTTGCCCTCATTCTTTCACGGCTACCGTGTAGTTGAGCGCCATGCGCCCGCCATCGACATAGATGGTCTGGCCCGTCATGTAGGTGGCGTCGTCGCTGGCCAGGAAGGCTGCGATGCCCGCCACTTCTTCCGGTTCGCCGCAGCGGCCCAGCGGCGTGCGCGACAATATCGTGTGGCGCGCCTCCGGGCTCGACAGCACCGCCTGCTTGGCCAGTTCCGTCAGGATGGTGCCTGGCCCGATGCCGTTCACGCGCACGCCGTGCGGTGCCAGGTTCAAGGCCATGACCTTGGTCAGCTGGTTGATGGCGCCTTTCGACACCACGTATGGCACCTGGTTCGGGATCGCCAGTTCCGCATTCACGCTGGACATATTGATGATGCAGCCGCTGTTGCGCTTGACCATCTCGCGCGCCACGGCCTGGCCGCACAGGAACATCGATTTCAGGTTGATGCGCATGACCCGGTCGAAATCGTCTTCGCACACGTCGAGGAAATCGGCCGCGTGCGTGACGCCCGCATTGTTGACGAGGATATCGATGTGGCCGAACTGGGCCAGCGTTTCCTTCAGCATGGCATCGACGTCCGCCTTCTGGCTGACGTCGGCGCAAAAGAAGTGCGCCTGCGGGCCGAGGGCCGCGGCCGCTTGCGCGCCTTCTTCCTTGATGTCGACCAGCATCACTTGCGCCCCTTCGGCGATCAGGCGGGTGGCGCAAGCCAGGCCGATGCCTTGCGTGGCGCCCGTGACGATGGCGGTTTTATTGATCAGTTTCATGTGTGCTCCTCGGCGAATAATAGGGGCGCTGCCCAGGCCACGGGCTTGCGCGGCAATGGGCAGATTTTAATCCCTGGGCAGGAATCAGAGGAGAATGGGTTCGTTCGGCAACTGGTTGCCGCGCGTACCGTCAGCGGGGAAGTGGCTTTGCAGCAAAGTATTCAACTGCTGCAAGGCATCGAGCGTGCTGTCGTGGTAATTGCCATCCTTGAAACCCTTGGTCATCGTGCGGCATACGGCTTGCCACTGTTCCGGCGTGACGCGGCGGCCCACGTTGCGGTCGGCAACGATATCGACCTGGTGCTCGGCCAGGTTGATGTAGATGAGCACGCCAACGTTGTCTTCCGTATCCCACACACCATACTGGGCGAACAGTTCGCGCGCCCGCTCGCGGTTGCTCACGCCCTGGTAGGCCATGCCTGGCGTCAGGGCCGCTTCGACGATCAGGCGCACTTCGGCCCGGTGCATCGTTTCACCGTCGGCAATCGCCGTCTCGATGGCTTTCAGGGTGCGTTCCGGAAACGCCTGGCGCGCCGTTGCCGGCGTGCCCCGCAAATGTTTCAAGGCGCGTCCGCAGCGCTGTCCGAATGTCAGTTGTTTCGTCATTACCAATCTCCCGAGGCGCCGCCGCCGTCAAATCCGCCGCCGCCGCCACCGAAACCACCGCCGCCACCGCCACCGCCAAAACCACCTCCGCCGCCGAAGCCGCCACCGCCGCCCCGGTTGTTCAGGGCCTGGCTGAGGATGCTGCCCAGCACGACGCCGGTGGCGCCGCTGGACCAGTTGCTGCCGCGCTGCAGGCGGTTAGGCCCGCCGCGCGAACGGAACAGGGTCAGCACGACGAGAAAGCCGAAGAACAGCAGCGGCAGCCAGAAGGTCATGCCGCCCGCGTCCACCGTGGCCGGCGCCTTCTGCTGGGCCGGTGCGGGGAATTGCTCCTGGTTCAGCAGGGTGGCAATCGATCCCACGCCGGCCACCAGGCCGCCGTAATAATCGTTTTGCTTGAAATGGGGGGCGATCACGTCTTGCAGGATGCGTTTCGATTGCGCATCCGTCAGCACGCCCTGCACGCCGCGGCCCGCCTCGATGCGCAGGCGGCGCAGCGACGATGGATTGTCCTTCGCCACCATCAGCAGAACGCCGTCATCGACGCCCTTGCGGCCCAGCTTCCAGGCATCCGTCACGCGGATGCTGTACTGCTCGATGGCTTCCGGTTCCGTGCTCTTGACCAGCAGCACGGCGATCTGGCTGCCCGTCTTGGCTTCGTAATCGGCCAGCACGCCTTCCAGCGCCGCTTTCTGCTTGGTGTCCAGCATGCCGGCGTTGTCCGTCACGCGCGCCGCCAGCGGCGGCACAGGCTGCAAGCCCTGCGCGCCGGCTGGCGGCATCGTCCACAGCAGCAGCGCCGTCGCCAGCGCCGCCAGATAAGACCAGGCTTTCATCTTATTTGCCAAAGTTGACGGTCGGTGCGGTCGAGATGGCTTTTTCGTTTTCCACCGTGAACGATGGCTTGACCTTGTAGCCGAAGACCATGGCCGTCAGGTTGTTCGGGAAGCTGCGCGCATGCACGTTGTAATCCTGCACTGCAACGATGTAGCGCTGGCGCGCCACGGTGATGCGGTTTTCCGTGCCTTCCAGCTGCGACTGCAAATCGCGGAAGCTCGTATCGGCCTTCAGGTCAGGGTATTTTTCGGACACGACCATCAGGCGCGACAGGGCCGACGACAGCTGCCCTTGTACTTGCTGGAATTTTTCGAACGCGGCCGGGTCGTTCAGCACTTCGGGCGTGATCTGGAAGCTGGTGGCGGCGGCGCGCGCCTTGGTCACCGCTTCCAGGGTTTCGCGTTCGTGCGTGGCATAGCCCTTGACAGTGTTGACCAGGTTGGGAATCAGGTCGGCGCGGCGCTGGTACTGGTTGACCACTTCGCCCCAGGCGGCCTTGGTTGCTTCGTCCTTGCTCTGGAAGTCGTTGTAGCCGCAGCCCGTCAGGATGCCGGCCAGGACGGTGACGCTCAGCGCCAGGCGCAGCCATTTTGTGAATTGATTGGTGATTTGCATGATGGGTTCCGTGCAGAGTAAAGGAGGTGAGGCAAATATACCTGAAACGGCCCGCAATGTCGGTTTAATAAGCGCTGGCCGCCGCCCCTGCCTGCCTTCCCGGGTCCATGCCGCGTTACAATACGGGGTTTGCAACTGAATATAGAGAAGGTGTGCCGTGAATTTCATCAATAAATTATCCGCCGCGTGGACGGCCAATAATTCCCTGCTGTGCGTAGGCCTGGACCCGGACCTGGCGAAACTGCCGGCCGAACTGCGCGACTTGCCTGATGGAATCACCACCTTTTGCACGCGCATCATCGACGCCACGGCCGACCTGGCCTGCGCCTTCAAGCCGCAGATCGCGTATTTTGCCGCGCTGGGCGCGGAAAAGCAGCTGGAAGACATCTGCCGCTACGTGCGCGAGAACTACCCGCACATCCCGCTGATCCTCGACGCGAAACGGGGCGACATCGGCGCGACGGCCACGCAATACGCGCGCGAAGCGTTCGAGCGCTACGGCGCCGACGCCGTCACCGTGAATCCCTACATGGGCGAAGATTCGCTCGACCCCTACCTGGCGTGGAAAGACCGCGGCGTGATCATCCTGTGCCGCACTTCGAACCCGGGCGGCTCGGACCTGCAATTCCTGAATACGGACGGCGAACCGCTGTACCAGCGCGTGGCGCGCCTGGTGGCCGACAAATGGAACAAGAACGGCCAGTGCGCGCTCGTCGTTGGCGCCACCTTCCCTGAAGAACTGGCGCAAGTGCGCGCCATCGTCGGCGACATGCCGCTGCTGGTGCCCGGCATCGGCGCCCAGGGCGGCGACATCGCCGCCACCGTCGGCGCGGGCCAGACGGCGAACGGCATGGGCATGATGATCAGCTCGTCGCGCGCCATCATCTACGCCACGCCGCAGGCTGGCGAAGACTTCGCCGACGCGGCGCGCCGCGTGGCCATTGAAACGCGCGATGCGATCAATGCGCACCGTTCGGTTTAAGCGCCATCCATAAAAAATGTAGGTCGGGTTAGGCCAGCGGCCGTAACCCGACAACACCGGTAACGTCAACAATGTTGTCGGATTACGCGGGCCTTCTGCCCGCTAATCCGACCTACCCGGCTCGCGCACTCTTTCAGTCGCGCATGGGCGCCACCATCTCCGCGTAGTCGTACAGCTCGCCTAAAATCTCTTCTCCCCGCTCATCGACCGATTCCGACAGCACGTCGATTTCCGTAAACAGCATTTCGATGGTGCGGGCGCCGCTGTCGCCGTCGAACAGGCGGGCGGCGCGGTGCTGTTCCCAGCGCAGGCTTTCCGCTTCGCTCAGGGTTTGCGGGAAATTGCGGGCGCGGTAGCGGAACAGCAATTCCTGCAGGCGTTCGTCGGCAAACGAGGGGCGGGCCGTGGCCAGCTTGGCCGGCGTTTCGCGGCGCAAGGATTCGAGCAGGCGGCGGTCGTCGTTGCTGACAAAACCGTTATACAGATCCTCATCCACGTCCAGCGCGACATTCGCGCCCGGGCGCTGGAACACTTCGGCCCAGATCGCGTCCATGTTCGGCGCCGTGGCGGCGAATTGCGCGTTGACCTTCGCGGCGTCCACGTCGATGCCCCATTGCGCGGCCATGGCCGGCGACAACGTTTTCAGGTTGCCGACCAGCATGGGCGACTTATTCAGATGCACGCTTTTCACGGGCAGGCGCGTCATGCCTTCGGGCATGGCTTCCTTGCGCGTGAACAGCCGCGTGCGGATGGTGTCGGCGTCCAGGCTGAACAGTTCGCGCGGATCGTAGGCGCAATCCCAGACGAGGATCTCGTTCTTGTTGCTCGGATGCGTGGCCAGCGGCCAGACGACGCCCACACAGCCCCGTTCGGCAGGGAACATGCCCGACACGTGCAGGAAAGGCTGGCGCTCGCCGGCGGCCAGGTGCATGCCCATTTCGCTGGCGACCCGGTCCTTCTTGTGCAGCGCCAGGCAGAATTCGAACAGTTTCGGCTGTTTCTGCTTGATCAGGCGCGCCAGGGCGATGGTGGCGCGCACGTCCGACAGCGCATCGTGCGCCGCTTCGTGGGCCAGGCCGTTGGCCTTGCTCAAGTGTTCCAGCTTGAAACTGGTCTGGCCATCGTCGCGCTTCGGCCATTGAATACCTTCCGGGCGCAGCGCATGCGTCATGCGCACGACGTCGAGGATGTCCCAGCGGCCGCAATGGTTTTTCCATTCGCGCGCATACGGATCGATCAGGTTGCGCCAGAACAGGAAACGCGTGACTTCATCGTCGAAACGGATGGTGTTGTAGCCCACGCCGATGGTGCCCGGCTCCGAAAAGGCCGCTTCGATGGTGGCGGCGAACTGGTGTTCGGGCACGCCCAGCTGCAGACACTGCTGCGGCGTGATGCCCGTGATCAGGCACGATTGCGGATCGGGCAGGAAATCATTGGCAGGCTGGCAATACAGCATGATCGGCTCGCCGATCTCGTTGAGTTCGGCATCCGTGCGGATGGCGGCGAACTGGGCCGGGCGGTCGCGGCGCGGCTGGGCGCCAAAGGTTTCGTAGTCGTGCCAAAGAAAGGTCTGGTTAGTCATTGATGGTCATTACTTGGTTACTTGATTGGTTATCCGGGCCGTAAACGCGCCGCTGCTACAGTTTTCTGAAAACCTGCCGATACTACACGAGAGGATGGTCATCATCGCGTTTCCCGCATGGTGGCATACATTGCCCGTTCAAGGAGGTCTATCGTGTCAATTCCCATCGCCGCAGGCGGCAATTCCAACCCTTCCGTGACATCCGTCAGTACGGGTGTTGCCGGCAAGGACGATAAAGTCCAGCAAAAGGACGGCATCAACGCTGAAATGAGCGTCAACGACCGCACGAAGCTGCAATTGAACGCCTCCATCATGCAGGCGTCGCTGAACGTGTCGATCGGTTCCGAGAACGAGCCGCTGGCGCTGCTGTACAAGACGGCCATCACCAACATCAATGAAGCGCTGAAGGGCCAATACGGCGACGATGCGATCCAGAACGCGGCGTCGCAGGACAATAGCGCCGAAGCGACGGCGAGCCGCATTGTATCGCTGTCGACCGGGTTTTTTGACGCCTTCAAGAAACAGAATCCCGACCTGGATGACGATGCGGCCTTGACCAAGTTCATGGATACCATCAGCGGCGGCATGGAAAAAGGCTTCAAGGAAGCGCGCGATATCCTGGAAGGCTTGAAAGTGCTAGGTGGTGATATCGCCGGCAATATCGACAAGACGTATGAACTGGTGCAGAAGGGCTATGCGGATTTCATCGCCGCGCACAGCAGCAAGAAGGATGACGCTGCCAAGCCGGATGCGACCAAGCCGGCCGACAGCAAGGCCGCCTGATCTATAGCATTACCCGGTTGCGTCCGCCTGCCTTCGCGCGGTAGAGCGCCGCGTCGGCCGTCGCGATCAGCGCATGGTCATCCTGTTCGGCCGCTAGGCTGGACACGCCGAACGAGCCCGTGATGTGCGGCAGCGCGCTGCGCATGTCGGCGAAGATGACGGCTTGCTGCATGCGTTCGCACAAGCGTTCGGCGACCCGCAGGGCCACGTGTTCATTGGTATCGGGCAAAATCACCATCATTTCCTCGCCACCGTAGCGCACGGCAAAATCCGTGGGCCGCAGGGCCGCGCCCAGCACTTGCGCGGCGATGCGCAGCGCCTGGTCGCCCGCCTGGTGGCCGTGCGTGTCGTTGAAGCGCTTGAAATGGTCGAGGTCTATCATCACCAGCGACAGCGGCGAGCCGCTGGCGTGGGCCGTGACGATCATGTTCGGCAGTAAATCCGTGAGCCAGGCGCGGTTGTACAGGCCCGTCAGGCTGTCGACCATCGACAGCTGGCGGTAGAACTCGCCCAGTTTCTGCCGGCGGCGCAGCAGGGCGTTGGCGGCGCGGATGCGGAAAGACAGCAGCCGCAGCAGGTTGCGCGCCAGGCCGTTCGATTGCTCGATCAATTCCCAGACGACAGCCGCGTCGATCACCAGCAAGTCGGTTTCTTCCAGGGCGGAAATGGCGGCCAGGTTGCTCGCTTCATCGAGCACTGATTGTTCGCCCACGCTTTCGCCGGGCAAGACCTTGCTGACGGTGCCGTCATCCATGCCCGTGTGGATGTCGGCGGCCACGGCCAGCGAACCGCGCAGGACGATGTACAGGCAAGTACCCTGTGTGTCGGCAATGGCTTCGCCCGCTTCGAGGCGCATGACGGGGCAGGGCGCCAGCATGGCGGCCGTCTGGCTATCCGCCCCATCGCGAAATAGCTGTAAATCGCCGATGTTGCAGCCTGAAGCGCCGAAGTTGCCGATCTGTTCCACAATCACACTTTCAAAAAGCCGGCGCGCGCGAGCAGAGGGCCGGTAGCTTCATGATAGCGTAAAGCGGCCTTGGCTGTAACGCCAAAGGCTTGCTTGATGTCACTTACTGTGAGAAATACGACAATTATTTCATTGCGGTGTTAATACGCCGGAATGCTTGCTGTTCTGCTATGGATATTGTCGCGCAGGAAGGCGGGTCCAGATGTGCAAAGGCAGCCTTGAACGGCTGCCTCAGTCTCTGGAAATCCTGCAGGTGGGGAATTACTCGGCGGTTTCTTCCGCTTCGGCCGTATCGATCACGGCATTCTTGCCGGTGGCGTGGCGCTTGCTGTCTTGCAGGCGGCCCAGGGCGCTATCGATGGCGCGTTTCAGTTTGTCGGTGGCGCCGGCAACGGATTGATGCACGGTGGCGTTCTGTTCGGTCACGGCGATCGGTTGGTAGCCAGCAACGCGTGCTTCCATGACGCAGCGAATATCGTCGGCGCCGCCTTTCGGGCCATTCGTGTCGCTGATGTGGACTTCGATGCGGGTCAGGTTGTCGCGGAAGCGGTTCAGTGCGCTTTCAAGTACGGATTGCACATGTTCGTTCAGTCCAGCGGTGTTGGCGATGGTGCTGTCGGTATGAATATTGATTTGCATATGCTTACTCCTGTCAATTCAAAAAAAACCCATCTCAGGCGAGCTGCGGCCTGGTTGCTGCCCCATGCACATGACCTCTGTGCATGGAACTTATCTTACTCCTCTTTCCAGTATTTCAAGAGGGTGCGCACGATTAAGATGAGCTTAACCCTTCAGCCAGGTCAAGTTTCCACTACGAAATTATTTCAACCATTGATCAGACCGGCGGCGATATTGATCGACAGCCCCAGCACGACCAGGTTGAAGAAAAAGCTCAGCACGGATTGCCCCAGCACGATTTGCCGCATCATGCGCGTCTGCACGGAAACGTCCGACGTCTGCACGGCCACGGCGATGGTGAAGGCGAAATACAGAAAATCCCAGTAATCGGGGTTTTGCTCGTCGTCGGGAAACTTCAGGGGGCGCAGTGCGGGATCGGCTTGGTAATACAGGTGGGCGTAGTGGAAGCAGAACAGGGTGCCGACGAGGAACCAGGAGCCGACCAGGGTGAGGATCGTCAAGCCGTAGTGCAGTGCGCGCTCGTCCGGCGCCAGGTCTTTCATTGAAGACAGCTGCGAGACGATGGCCACCAGGCTCATCACGGATGCGACGGACAGGGCCGACAAGACTGTTGCCGCCCGCTCGTCCTGGCGCGCCGCCATCATTTTCACGCGGTGGTGGTTGGCGCGCATCATCATCCAGGCCATCGTCGCCAGGTAGAACCAGACGGCCACGTTCCACGCCGTCAGCAACCGCGTCATCTGTTGCCACGATGCGGGCAGCAGCAGGCCGGCCGCCACGCCGATGGCCGTGGCCAGGCTCAGGTGGGGGCGGCTGCGGATGAAGCTGCGGAACGGAAGCGTGATTTTCATGGTGCCAGGATGCATCTGTTGGGATAGCGCATCTTAGCGCTTAAGTTGCCGCCGTGGTGGCCGTCCTGGCGGCCGCTTCCTTCTCGTGGTGGGGGAAGCGGTCCATGCGCGATAGCACGGGGAACAGCACGGCCCAGATGCCCGTCACGGCCAGGGTGGAGGCACCGCCGAAGAGCACGGCGCGCACGAGGCCGAACCAGCCGGCCGTGAGGCCCGACTCGAATTCGCCCAGCTCGTTCGAGGCGCCGATGAAGACGGCGTTCACGGCGCTGACCCGGCCGCGGATTTCGTCGGGCGTCTCGAATTGCACCAGCAGGTGGCGGATGTAGACGCTGACCATGTCGCCGGCGCCCATCAGGAACAGCGCCGCCAGCGCCAGCGGGAAATAGCTGGTGCTGCCCAGCACCAGCGTGCCCAGGCCGAAGACGGCCACGCCGCCGAACATCCATGGGCCCACCCTGCGCGTGATAGGGAAGATGGCCAGCGCGATCGAGCACAGGGCCGCGCCGGCGCCGGGCGCCGTGCGCAGCAGGCCCAGTCCGCTGGGGCCGATATGCAGCACGTCGTGCGCGAGCGCCGGCAGCAGGGCCGTGGCACCGCCGAACAGCACGGCGAATAGGTCGAGTGAAATGGCGCCTAGCACGATGGGTTTCGACCAGACGAAACGCAAGCCTTCAAGCAGGGTATGCCAGCTGACGGGTTCGCGCTTGACCACCTGCGGCGCCGGCGTGGTGGCGCGCATCAGCAGGACGGACACGACCAGCAGCGCGGACGAGATCAAATACACGACCTTGGGGCCGAAGTAATACAGCAAGCCGCCCAGGGTGGGGCCCAGGATGATGGCCACGTGCGAGCTCGACGAGCTGAGCGCGACGGCGCGGCTGAAGTGTTGCGTGGGCACCATGTTCACCAGCACGGCTTGCGTGGCCGGCATCATGAAGGCGCGCGCGCTGCCGAACAGCACCAGCACGGCAAACACGGGCCACACGATGGAAAGTCCGCTCAGGGTGAACGCCAGCAGGGCCAGCGCGCAAGCGAGCTGCGCCGCCAGGCACCAGGCGATGATGTTGCGGCGGTTGTAGCGGTCGGCCACATGGCCTGCCGGCAAAATCAATACGAGGAAGGGGGCGAATTGCGCCAGGCCGATCAAGCCCAGGTCGAACAGGCTGCCCGTGATCTGGTACACCTGCCAGCCGATGGCCACGCTTTGCATCTGCACGGCCACCGTGCCCAGCACGCGGGCGGAAAGATAAAAGGCGAAGTTGCGGTGACGCAGGATGCTGAAGCCGTTGCCGGCAGAGGCGAGAGACATGAAATTTCCAGGAAGCAGCGGGGTAGAGCGGTGGTGGCAGCGGGCGCCGCACCAGCCGCGCCCCGCTGTCTGGACGGTGACGCTTACTTGGCCAGGTCGGCTTCCGTGGTGAAAGCGTCGGCGTAGAACTCGTCGGCTGGCAACTGGCACAGTTGCACGAAGTCGCGGTGGGCCGAATCGACCATCACGGGCGCGCCGCAGGCATATACCTGGTGGCCTGACAGGTCGGGCAAGTCCGCGATAACGGCCTGGTGCACGAAGCCCGTGCGGCCTTCCCACGCGTCTTCCGGCAGGGCGTCCGACACGACGGGCACATAGGTGAACTGCGGCAAGTCGGCGGCCCACTGGCGGCACAGCGCATCCATGTACAGGTCATGCGGACGGCGGCCGCCCCAGTACAGGGTGATCGGGCGCGTGGAGCGCTCGTTGATCATGTGCTCGACGATGGCTTTCAAGGGTGCAAAGCCCGTGCCCGAGGCCAGCAGCACGACGGGCTTGTCGGAATCTTCGCGCAGGAAGAAAGTGCCCATCGGGCCTTCGAAGCGCAGGATGTCGCGCTCCTTCATGGTGCCAAATACCTGGTCGGTAAACAGGCCGCCCGGCAGGTGGCGGATGTGCAGGGTCACGGGGCCGCCGTCGGCGGGCGCGCTGGCCATGCTGTAGCTGCGGCGTTTGTTGTCGCGCAACAGGATTTCGATATACTGTCCGGCGCGGTAGTTGAGGCGCTCGCTGGCCGGCAACTGCAGGGTCAGCACGACGACGTCGGGCGCGACTTTTTCGATGGTGGTCACGCGCGACGGCATTTTCTTGATCGGGTAGTCGCTGCTGCCCGCCACTTCGCGCGCTTCGATGACGAGGTCGGCGTCCGTGGTGGCGCAGCAGAACAGGGAAAAGCCGGCCGCTTCCTCTTCCGGCGTCAGGGCGCGCTGCTGGTGCGCCTTGTGCTGGACGGTGCCGGAAACCACTTTGCCCTTGCAGGAACCGCAGGCGCCATTTTTACAACCATACGGCAAGCCCACGCCGGCGCGTATCGCCGCCGCCAGCACGGTTTCGTCCGCTTCGCAGCTGAACTGGTGGCCGCTGGGCTGAACAGTAACTTGAAAAGTCATACAATCCTTGAGATGAAAAATATGTTAATGCACTCTTTGCGCAAGCCGTCAGGCTTGCCGCGCCTGCTGATCCTGGGCTGCGGCGACGTCGGCATGCGCTTGCTGCCCCTGCTGCGCGCGCGCTTTCGCGTCTTTGCCGTCACCAGCCAGCCGGCGCGCTGCGCGCAGTTGCGGGAAGCCGGCGCCGTGCCCATCGTGGCTAACCTCGACGACCGCGCCAGCCTGAAACGGCTGGCGGGACTGGCGACGATGATCGTGCACCTGGCGCCGCCCCTATCGTCGGGCTTGCTGGACCGGCGCACGCGCAATCTGGCCGCCATTTTACCCGAGCATGCACGCATGGTGTATGTGAGCACCAGCGGCGTGTATGGCGATTGCGCTGGCGCCTGGGTCGATGAAACGCGCACGACGGCGCCGGCGAATGCGCGCGCGAAGCGGAGGGTGGACGCCGAACAGGTATTGCGCGGCTGGGGCGCGCGACGCGGCGCCAAGGTGGCCATCCTGCGCGTGCCCGGCATCTATGCGGACGACCGCTTGCCCTTGAAACGCTTGCGCGAAGGCACACCGGCCCTGGCCGCGGATGACGATGTGTACACCAACCATATCCATGCCGACGACCTGGCGCGCATCATCGAACGGGCCTTGTGGCGCGGCAAGCCGGGACGCGTGTATCACGCCAGCGATGACAGCGAACTCAAGATGGCCGAGTATTTCGATGCCGTGGCCGACACGTTCGGCCTGCCGCGCCCGCCGCGCCTGCCCCGTGCCGCGCTGCGGCAAGTGGTCACGCCGATGCTGTTGTCGTTCATGTCCGAATCGCGCCGATTGCACAATACGCGCATCAAGCGCGAGCTGGGCGTGCGCCTGCGCTACGCGCGCGTGGCCGATGCCTTGCGGGCGCTGTCCGCCGATGGCGCCGGCATCGGGTAAAATGGCCGGTTATCTGCGCACTTTGCTGGGCCGGCGCGCAGCGCGCCGTTCCCGCGCTGCGCCACTCACTTAAGGAAGACAGCATGAGCACCCTCACTTACGAAGAATACCTGGACGAGGTCACCACCGTCCTGACGGAACTGTACGACCTCGACGACGAAGCCGCCATCAAGCTGGTCGTGGCGGCGCAGGACGCCGAATTTTTCGTCCCGCACGATGCGCATGAAGAAATGCGTACCGTCGAGCAAGCCAAGAAAGATGCGGTCACCCTGTTCGAGCGCAAGCAGAACCGCCAGCAAACGCAGGAAAAACAGCAACAGCGCGTGCGCCAGCAAAAGAAATAAGACGGAAGCAGGCCGTGGGGCAGTACGGGTTCCGGCGCAACACCGGGGCCGTGCCATTTGATGCACCGCAAACGCGCCATGGCGCGCTGGCGATATGGTGAGCAATGTCGTCACGCGTCTGGGCTCTTGTGGCGGGCTCTGCATCTACAACCAGCGTGACGTTGTTTCCCGTCAGCAGGAGCGAGCCATGCGAGCAACGAGTCACCCCAGCAAGGAGCAAGTGCGCGCTTATATGCGCCGGCGCGAACATGCGCTGCAACCCCCACCACCGCCCGATGAAATTCGCCGGCAACTGGCCTGGTGCTGCGCGGACGATTCCCCATGCATTTGCCCACTTGCCACCCCGGCCGGCGTGGCCGCGCAAGGCTGGCATTTATCTACGGAAATGGCCCGCCTGGGCACCCTCATGGCCATAGCCTGGCTCATGCATAGCGGTGTTGCTCATCGTAAAAATTGATGACGTGCAGCAAATTTTTCCGATTTGAGTTATCCTCTAGCACATTCCAAGTGCGTCAATTCTCTTCAATTATCACAATTTTGCTCTAAGTTACGCAAAAATCAACAATAGCGTGTATTATATTGTTTGTGGCGTAAAAGCCGCATAAGTGATGGCGCTTTTTAGTGTGTTTACCCTGAATTAGTGCAGAAGGGACATTCTGTCTTTTATTGCCCTAATACAACAAGTACGGATTTTTGATCATGTCTCTCAAACAAATTACCTCTTTGCCTACCTACAACCCGAATCGCGTCCTCGATGCGATCATCGACAAGCTGCAACTGAAAAACGATGCCGCCTTGTCGCGAGCTCTGGAAGTGGCGCCACCTGTTATCAGCAAGATTCGTCACAACACCTTGCCGATCGGCGCCACGATCCTCATCCGCATGCATGAAATCAGCGATTTCAGCATTCGTGAACTGCGCGAGTTGATGGCTGCCTAAGAGCGCCTGACAGACGGCAAACTGAGAGGTGCCGTCTGGGTAAGTCAGGCTTGCCGCGTGCGGCAGCCACATCTGTTTTCCGCTTTTCTATTGCGGATCGCGGTTCAATACCGGACGATCAACATAGAAGCGCCCCATTTCCAGGCCAGTCGAAGACGATTTGACCACCGCTGCGGTAAGTGAGGCAGGCGCGCTGGAAAATGCGGTGCTGGCAGCCCCGGTCGCGCGGCCCGAATACGCCGTCGCCTGCACGGCCGCACTGGAAAACGCCGTTTGCACGGCCCGGCCCGAGTATGCCGTTGCCTGTACCGCCGCACTGGAAAATGCTGTTTGGACAGCCCGTCCTGAATACGCAGCCTGCACAGCCCGTCCCGAATACGCCGCCTGTACGGCGCGCCCCGAATACGCCGTCGCCGCGCGGATATAGTCTTCTCCGAACGTTTGCTCATATAGCTGCTTCATGCGCTCGCCCACGCGATGGTGCGCCGCTTCGTCGTCTTCGCCGCGCAAGCCGATGTAGGGGAAGTGATGGAGGAAGTAACCGAATACCTGTTCGCAGTCGGCCGCATATTTCAGGGTGTCGAGAATGTGGTAGTGCCAGAAGGTATCAACGTCCATCAGCGGCGCCGTTTCTTCTTCCGGAAACTGTTTCATCAGGATCAGAAAGCGGCGGTATTCGAATTCCACCGCATTTGCTTTTTCCAGGCTCCATCCCTCGCCTGACTCCCGGTGCATCAGCTTGACCTTGATCGCGTCCAAATTCAAATCGGCAATTGCCTTGAAACTGTCGTTCGTATCCATGAATGTCCTTTTGTAAAGAGCGTTGTGGGAAATACGGTGAAACAAGGGAAAGCGGCGGGTGCGTACTCCTGGCAAGTAGTCGAGGAATGCCTGGCCCATGGCGGGCGGGCGCTGAGTTGTTCCACATTAATATTGCATCTAATTACGAAATATGCAAGCTGAGCTTGCTTCATGCGGGCGGGCGCCGGTCAGTTGCTGACCCGGCTTTCTTCCTGGTAGGGAAAGGCGGTGGCATCCGCGCCCAGCGGTACGCTGACGTGCACGCTCATGCCGGCGCCGGGGCTGCTTTCGATGTAAAAAGTGCCGCCCAGCAATTTTATGCGCTCCTCGATGCCCACGAGGCCAAACGAGCCCAGCTTGTTGCGCCCGTCGATGGCGGCGCCCACGCCGTTGTCGCTGATGCTCATCGATACCGTATCGCGGCACTTTTCCAGCTTGACCTGCACGCGGCTGGCATGGGCATGCTGGGAAATGTTGCTGAGCGACTCTTGCAGGATGCGGAACAGGGCCGTCGCGCACTGGTCGCTGAGGCAAATGTCGTCATGGCTTTCGCTCACTTCGCAGGCGATGCCCGTGCGCTGGCGAAATTGCGCCACCTGCCATTCGACGGCCGCATTCACGCCCAGGTCCAGTACGGTAGGGCGCAAGTCGTTGATGATCTGCCGCACGCTCTTGATGGTGGCGTCGATCTGTTCCAGGGTCGAGCGGGCGCGGGCATTCAGGCGCGGGTGGCGGCGATGCGTGCGCGAGGCCAGCATGTCTGCGTCGATGCGCAGCACCAGCAGGTTCTGTCCCAGGTCGTCATGGATTTCGCGCGCGATGCGCTTGCGCTCTTCTTCCTTGATCTGGTCGGCATGGGCCGCCAAGCGGCGCAGTTTCTGGTGCGACAGCTGCAGACGGATCTGACTGGCGCGCAATTCCTCCGTCATGCCGTTCGCCATCTGGATGGCGCGCCGGCGCGACGATGCCAGAGTGTGGAACAGCATGTACAGCAGCATGGTGCTGGCAAAGCCTATCAGCAGGGCCAGCCAGGGCAAAAAGGCGTCGAAGCGCGTATACAGGTCGCTCTTGCGCACGCTGAACAGTGCTTGCCACACGCGGCTATTATGTTCGATCAGCATCGTGCTGCTCAGGTAGCGGCCGGAATTGCCGGGCAGCCACCATGGCGCATGCATGCCTGCCGTCGTGCTGTCGAAGATGGGGCGCATGTCGTGCGGTAAGTCTAGCGGTGCGCGCGCCTGCGGGCCGATATCGAACAGGGTCAGGCGGACGTTGCGTACCGGCATGTCCGCCAGCGCGCTGCGCATCATCGTCACCAGGTCGTAGCCGATGCCGACGGAACCCTGGTACGCCGCGCGCCGCTGCTCCACCGTATCGACCGGCATGCCAAAACGGTACACGGGCAGGCGCATGGCCATGCCCGTCAATTGGGGGCGGCCTTGCATCGGCACGGGCACGCCGGAATTGCTGATGTGGCCAGAATCGCGCGACTGCGCCAGCATTTCGGCGATCAGGGGGCGCGAGGCGATGTCATAGCCATATTTTTCAGGGGCGCTGGCAATCGGTTCGATATACACCAGCACGGAATAGTGCGCGCGCGGGGCGGGCGGATGGATGGCAAACGCCGGATAGCCGTCGCGCCCGGGCGGATAGTCGCGCTGCATGGCCGCTTCGACGGCGGCGCGCTGCGTCTCGTCCAGTTCCTGGCTGTAATTGAGGTTCATCACCCCCGGGTAGTTCTGTTGCAGGGCGATGTTCGCCACGTAGCGATGAAATTGCTCACGGCTCACGTGTTCGTTGGCGTGGAACAGGCTGGCCGTGCCGCGCAGCAGGTTGGCATACGACTTGACGCGCGATTCGATGTTTTTCTGGGTATTGCGGGCCAGATTGTTGAATAGCTCGCTGGCATCGTTTTCGATCGACAGCGAGGCGGCCATATAGAACAGCAGGCCCACCATCGTCGACATCACGAAGCCGAGCAGCCACAGTGGTCTTTTTTCAGCAGATAAGGGGTGTTCGCCGGCAGTAGAAGACATCGCCATCCGCATCAGGAAGAGGAATCGGGTGCCGCCTGGGCGGCGGAGGCTAGGCTGCGTTGTGTAAGCGCTATTAAAATTGCAAATTGCTCAATAGCTGCCTAATATACAAAATTATCGTTATTATAGTCAACAGGCAATATTTCTCGCTGAAACGAAAAAAACCGCCGCAGCGGTTTTTTTCGTGTGCCATCAGCCTTTATTTGGCGGGTTGCCAGCTGTCTTTCAGGGTGACGATGCGATTGAAGACGGGCTTGCCAGGCTGGCTGTCGACGCGGTCGGCCGCAAAATAACCGTGGCGCTCGAACTGGAAGCGCTCTTCCGGCTGGGCCAGTTCAGCGCCCGGTTCCAGCCACGCTTGCACCACTTCCTTGGCCAGCGGATTCAGGGCCAGCTTGAAGTCCTTGCCGCCCGCATCCGGCTGCGGGTCCGTAAACAGGCGGTCGTACAGGCGTACTTCGGCGGCAATGGCCGTCGGCGCGCTGACCCAGTGCATATTGCCCTTGACCTTGTAGTTGGAGCTGCCTTCCGTGCCCGACTTGCTGTCCGGGAAGTAGGTGCAATGCACGGCGATGACTTTGCCGTTGTCATCCTTGTCGTAGCCCGTGCACTCGATCACGTAGCCGTAGCGCAAACGCACGCGGCTGCCCGGCTTGTCGTCGATCGGCGGATACAGACGGAAATAGCCCTTGTTCGGCACTTCCATGAAGTCGTCTTCCTCGATCCACAGCTCGCGCGAGATGGGGAAGGTGCGCAAGCCGCGCTCGGGGAAGTGCGGGTGCACGGGCGCCGTGCATTCCACGCTTTCGCCTTCGGGGAAATTGTCGATGATCAGTTTCAAAGGACGCAGCACGGCCACCGTACGGGGCGCTTTCGGGTCCAGGTCTTCGCGCAAACAGCCTTCGAGCACGCTGTAGTCGATCCAGCCGTCCGATTTCGTCACGCCCGTGCGTTCGCACATCAGCTGGATCGCTTCCGGCGTGTAGCCGCGGCGGCGCATGCCCACCAGGGTCGGCATGCGCGGGTCGTCCCAGCCGTCGACGATGTTTTCTTCCACCAGCTGGCGCAGCTTGCGCTTGCTGGTGACGATGTACGTCAGGTTCAGGCGCGAGAATTCGTACTGGTGCGGCACGGGCTTGGCGAAGAAGCCGCCGGCCGACAGGGTTTCCAGCAGCCAGTCGTAGAACGGGCGGTGATCCTGGAATTCCAGGGTGCAGATCGAATGCGTGATGTTTTCCAGCGCGTCCGAGATCGGGTGCGTGTAGTCGTACATCGGATAGATGCACCAGGCGTCGCCCGTGCGGTGGTGGTGCGCATGGCGGATGCGGTAGATAGCCGGGTCGCGCAAGTTCATGTTCGGCGAACTCATGGCATCTTCGCTCATCTTCGCGCGCAGGATGTGTTCGCCATCCTTGAATTCGCCCGCCTTCATGGCGCGGAACAGGGCCAGCGATTCGTCGCGCGGACGGTCGCGGAACGGCGAATTCTTGCCGGCCTGGCCGAAATTGCCGCGGTTGGCGGCCATGTCTTCGGCGCTCTGGCTGTCGACGTAGGCAAAGCCGGCCGTGATCAGGTACTCGGCCATCGCGTACAGCTGGTCGAAATAGTCGCTCGCGTAGTGCAGGTGGCTCTGGCCATCGGCCTGTTTCGGCTCCCAGTCAAAGCCCAGCCATTTCACGCTGTCCATGATGGTGTCGACGTATTCCTGCTCTTCCTTGGCCGGATTGGTGTCGTCGAAGCGCAGGTTGCACTGGCCGGCGTAATCGCGCGCCAGGCCGAAGTTGACGCAGATCGACTTGGCGTGGCCCACGTGCAGGTAGCCGTTCGGCTCCGGCGGGAAACGCGTGATCACCTGGGGCAGGCCGGGACGCACGTGGGCGCCGGTAGCCAGGTCGGCTTCGATGATGTTACGCAAGAAATTGGGCGCCAGCGCTGGCGCGGCGGTATTCGGTTTATCGTTGCTCATTGATCAATGCGGAAGAGTGACAGTAAAAAGCATTTTACCGTACCGCAAGCGCTTTATAAGCACGTATTTACCCCCATTTCCCGGCATGCAAGCGACGCCGACGCCGTTCTATAGGATAATTCGCCTTTAATTAGTAGAAAAACGTGACCCCGGAGCCTTTTATGGAAAATTTATATAACGTCCTCGGTGTCGCGCCCAATGCCAGCGACGATGAAATCAAGAAGGTTTACCGTTCGCTGGCCATGCGCTTCCACCCCGACCGCAACCAGGCCCCCGGCGCCGAGGCGCGCTTCAAGAGCGTCACCAAGGCGTATGAAATCTTGGCCGACCCGGCCAAGCGCGCCGAATACGACCAGAGCGTGAACCACCGCATCATCATCGATCCGGAAGCGGAAGCGTATGCGCTGTGGTGCGGCGTGTTTCGTTTACATGGCACAGTATTACCTGCCGACTAAAACGATGCGGCCCGCATCAGCCGGCCCGAATTACTTGAAAACAACAACAACGGCGCTTTTATCAGCGCCGCGCATTACATTGGAAAGCACAGCATGAGAAGAGTACACCCTGAATTCGCGTACCAGTCGCGCGAGCTGGAAGGCCAGATCGAAGGCATCCTCGGCGACCCGCCGAACCGCAAGAACTACAAGAGCATGGTCGATGCATTGGTCGGTGAATACGCGAGCGGCGGCGGCATCGAAGACGTGAACATGCTGGCCTTCGCGCTGGTCGACCACATCACCTTCAGCGACCCGAAAGGCTTGCTGGCCGAAAGCGAAGACTACGAGTTCGGCGACCCGGCCCGCGTGTTTTCCATGGCCGCCTGCGCCGCGCCGGAAGCGGCGAAGATGTACGCCGCCATCGAAGAGAGCTTCCCCGACCTGGCGCGCCAGGCCATCATCACGGCTTTCCTGCACAAGAATCCGCGCCTGTGGGACGACGACGACCAGTCGCTCGACCAGCTGGCTGCCAATGACGACGGCGACGACGATCACGACGAAGACGAAGCCACCGACGATTTCGCCCAGATGTTTGACCAGGATGGAGATGACCATGGCCGATAACACGGAACAAAAGAGCAATCTTCCCGCGCTGACGAAACAGGTCACGGAATTGGTGCTGTCCGGTTCGCTGGGCCACGCCGAGCAGGCGTTTGCCGACGCGGCCGACCAGTATGGCGACCTGGCCGTGGTGGAAGTGCTGAGCGCGATCCCGCCACAGGTAACGGCCCTGCACCTGGCCGGCTTTGATGGCGGCAAGATGTCGCTGGCAACCCTGCTGGTGCCGCCGAAGGCGTGGGCCGACAGCCTGGCCTTCATCGCCGCCACCTGGAGCGACGACCAGATCGAGGACGATCCTGAACGCATCGCCGAAGCCCTGTTCGCGCACATCCACGGCGTGGTGTTTTCCACCGACGACGCCGAGCGCCGCCGCGAGCTGCTGCTCGAAGCGTCCGCCACCGACTGGGGCGCCACGGCGTTCGCCATCCTGTTCTCGATGGCGCCGAAGGAAATCCTCGAAGTGGCGGGCGAGATCGTCATCAAGGGACCGTACGTGACGGGCGTGACCTCGTCCGACAACGACGTCGTGCCGCTGGCCATCGAACTGGCGCAAGCGAATGAAGACGGCTGGGACCGCTCGCTGTTCGAACTGTTCCCCGACTTCCGCCACAGCGCCGACCTGGCCGACGCGGAATACTCGGATGACCCGGACGAAGAGCCGACCATGTTGCAGCGGAGCACCAAGGAATTGCTGTACCGCCTGCGCAAGCAAGTGCCGAGCACGCGCAGCGCGCCGCGTTCCAGCACGCGCCGCAGCCTGGGCACGGGCATTTTCTCGTAATGAAAGCAGGGAACGTCTAATGCTGCCAGCAATTGTTGTAGAGAATCTTCCGCGCCTCGTGCGCGCCATCAAACTGTTGCCGGGCGACCCGCGCGAGGACGCGGCCCTGAACCTGGCCGACGAATTGACGGGCATCACGGCCATGGTGGCCGAGAAGTTCACGAATGAACGCACGGCCGACGGCATCCAGAAAGCGCTGTACCTGACGGTGGGCGGCGTGTCCTTGGGCCTGGAGCAGGCCGTCACGCATGAGGGCGACCAGGCCGCGCTCGATTTCCTCGTCGAGCACGGCGCCGAGCACGCGTTCCAGGTGGGCTTTCGCCTGATCAAGGAATTGTCGCAGCTGCCCGAAGACGCCCTCGTCGGCGAATACGACCAGGACCCTGTCTACCTGCAGCGGCGCCTGCGGGAGCTGTTCATCGATATTTGCCAGGCCGACCCGAACCAGAACTGGGCCGGCTATGAAAAGTATGCGGTTCAATTGCAACAGCGCAAGGAAGTGCAAGCCGTCGTGCGCCTGGCAAGCTGGCTGCGCCGCCACCATGACAACGGCCCCGTCAGCGACAGCGACTTGAATGCCGAGGGCGTCATCGCGCTGGCCATCATCTTCGCCATCGAAGGCGGCGGACGCATCATCGCGCGCACGGGTCAAAAGGAGTTTGAACGCTTCGTGCGTTCCGTGCGCAAGAACAAGCCCGACTTCGAGGAAGGCTGGGCCGCCCTGGTGGCCAAGGTTCCCGTGCAGCACCATCCGGTCTTGCTCGACCGCATCGAGTCGTACCGCCGCAGCTGCACCGTCGTGCATAAAATCCTCACGCGGGCCAGCATGAAGAGCCTGTTCGAGGACCTGGAAAATTATGCGGGTTCGGAGCTGGACGCGGATTACTCGTGACCGCTGGTGTCGGATTACGCCCTTTGGGCTAATCCGACCTGCGACTTGACGCATGCGATTGTCGGATTACGGCCTGCGGCCTAATCCGACCTACGCCGACCTACGCCGGCCTCATCGGCCTATTCTTTCTCTTCCATGGCCGCTTCCTCGGCCAGTTTCACAAACGCCGCCACCAGCGGCGACGTCTCTTCTTCTCTTTGCGCCAGTAACAGGCTGGTGGTCGCCTGCGGGTCGGCGATGGGGCGGTAGCACACGCCATCCATGCGGATGCGGTCGAATGAGGCGGGCAGCACGGAAATACCGCAGCCGGCAGCGACCAGGCCGATGATGGTCGATGCCTCGCCCGCTTCCTGCGCCACCTGGGGCACGAAGCCGGCCGCCTTGCACAGGCGGAAGATCTGCGGATAAATCCCCGTGCCCGCATCCTTGGGATACATGACAAAGCCTTCGCCCGCCATGTCGGCAATGGCGATCGCGTCCTTGGCCGCCAGCGCGTGGTCGACGGGCAAGACGAGGAACAGCGGATCCTGGCGCAGTTGCGTCAGCTTGATATCGGATGGATATGTCGTTTCCGGCGGGCGCACGAAGCCCAGATCCATCGTCCTGCCCGAGATCGCTTCCAGTTGATGCAAGGTCGCCATTTCGTGCAAGGTCAAGGTGACGTGCGGGAACTGCTGGCGGTAGCGGTTGATGACGGTGGCGAAATAGGGCGTGAACGGCGTGGAAAAGGTAAAGCCGATGCGCAATTCGCCCGCTTCGCCCCGCTGGGCCCGGCGCGCCGTCACGGCTGCCTGTTCCGACAGGGCCAGGATGCGCCGCGCATCGTCGAGGAAAAGACGGCCTGCTTCCGTCAGCCGCACGGAGCGCTTGTTGCGCTCGAACAACTGCGCACCCAATTCCGCTTCCAGCGCCTGGATTTGCTGGCTCAGCGGCGGCTGGCCGATGTGCAGGCGCTCGGCCGCGCGCGTGAAGTGCAGCTCCTCGGCGACGGCGACAAAGTAACGGAGGTGGCGCAGTTCCATGTTCAGTAATCGTTTTAAAGTATGAGTTGGGCCTTGAATATATATTGGACGATATGAGTTGGCAATCCTAAGATGAAGACTCGCTCCTCTTTGAAACATGGCCATGTCTGATTCATCGCTTGCTTTTGCCCCCGCTGCCTCATCCGCCATTCCGGTTTCCGCTCCCGCTCCCCGCACGGCCATCGCCAAGGGTTCCATCGAATTCAAGCGCAGCAACCGCGCCCTGTTCTTTGGCGGCTTTTCCACCTTCAGCTTGCTGTACTGCATCCAGCCCCTGTTCCCCTTGCTGTCGCACCAGTTCCATCTGACGCCGGCGCAAAGCAGCTGGTCGCTCTCCGTGTCGAGCGGCTTGCTGGCCATCTCGCTGGTGCTGCTGAGCGCCGTGTCGGACCGTGTCGGCCGCAAGCCCTTGATGGTGGCGTCGATGTTTTCCGCCGCGATACTCACGATTTTGTCCGCCTTCGCGCAGGATTATGCGCAGCTGCTGGCCATCCGCGCCGCGCTGGGCGTAGCCCTGGGCGGCATGCCGGCCGTGGCCATGGCTTACCTGGGCGAGGAAATCGAGGGTCCTTCCCTGGGCCTGTCGATGGGGCTGTATATTGCCGGCAGCGCGTTTGGCGGCATGTCGGGACGGCTGGTGGCGTCCATGCTCAGCGATTTCCTGTCGTGGCGCTGGGCTCTGGGCGTGCTGGGCGTGGCCGGCGTGCTGGCGGCGGCGGAATTCTGGCGCAGCCTGCCCGCATCGAAAAATTTCGTGCCCAGTACAAAAGGCTGGAACGCCTTGCCGCACGCCATCCGCCAGCATTTTTCCGACCGGGGCTTGCCGTGGCTGTTTTGCCTCGCCTTCGTGCTGATGGGCTGTTTCGTCAGCCTGTATAACTATATCGGCTACCGCCTGCTGGCCGCGCCATTTGGCTTGCGCCAGAGCACGGTCGGCTTGCTGGCCTTTTTGTATCTGATCGGCATTTTCAGCTCCGTCTGGGCGGGGCGCCTGGTGGACCGCCTGGGGCGCCGGGGGGTGCTGTGGATCATGCTGTTGCTGATGCTGTCCGGCATTTTATTGACGCTGTTCGACTCGCTGCCGCTGATCGTCATCGGCATGGCGCTGGCCACCTTCGGCTTCTTTGCCTCGCACTCGATCGCCAGCAGCTGGGTCAGCCGCCGCGCGCGCGCGCCACAGGCGCTGGCCTCGGCCTTCTACTTGCTGTTCTACTACCTGGGTTCGAGCCTGATCGGTTCCGCCTCGGGCATGATGTGGGGCTTCGACGGCTGGACGGGCGTGGTCATCATGCTGGGCCTGTGCCTCGGTGGCGGCGTGCTGATCGCCTTGCGTCTGCGCCATCTGCAGCCGCTGGGGGCGCGCGAAGCGGTGGGCTGAGCCGCTACTTGGGACACATGCCGATCATCGTTTCCCCACTCTTGCCGGCGCGCGTGGTCACGCACAAGCTGCCCAGCGCGCTGGTGATTTTATACGTGCGGCTGCCCCTGGCCTCATTGGCACCGATTTCCTCGATCTTTGACGCCTCGTACCATTTCGGCGGCACGGCCGCGTAGGCTTCGGCAAAGCCCTGCTGCATGCGCTTGTAGCCCGTGTCGTCGAATTTCTCCCCACCCCGTTGCGGGAATTCTTTGCGTAAATCCTTGTCGATCTTGCCCACGTCGCGCTTGGCTTGCGCCAGGATATCGGCCGCGCTCGGTGGCGGGACGAGCATGATCGCTTCTAGCATTGCTGGCGCTGGCGCCGGCTCGGCGGCTGCTGGCGGCAGGGGACGGCTGATGGGTGCTGGCAGGCGCGGCACTCTTGCGGTGGCTGGTTTGGTGCTGGGTAACGCTAGGGGTACGGGCTTGGACGGCGCAGGCGCACTGTAGCGCAGCCAGGTGATGGCCGGGCCCTGCGGCAGGTTCTCGTCCGTGACGGTGCGGGGCCGTGACTGCAAGACGACGTATGCCAGGCCCCCGTGCAGCAGAACGATCAGCAGCAGGCCGGGAGCGCGGCGGGGCAGGGGCGGCAACGAGATCATGGGCGGCATGGGGGTTCAGGTACGCCAATGTATCTGAAGGATTTGATCATTATCTAAAATGTCACAAGCGCTTACAAAAAAGTGCCTGATGGAAATTTCGACCCCCATGGCCGCTGGTGGGGAACCCTGTGCCGGCGTGACGATCCAACTACAGACACCATGGGAGGACACATCATGATGCAGGTAAAGGAAGTGGCACGGCGCTTTGGCGCCATCGAACACGCGATCGGCCAGGCGGCCCAGCTGTGCGGCCAGCAGCAGGGCATGCCGATGGACTTGAAGGATTGTATCAACCAGCTGGACCAGCAAAAGAGCGCCGTGCGGCAAGCCATCGACACGCAAGACGATGCGCGCATCCGGCAAGCAGTCGACCAGATGGAATCGCTGGGCGACCGCGCCAAGCGGGCGTGCGGCACGGCGACCAGCGTGACGCCGGAAATGAAGAGCGCCGTGCTCAAGGTGCATGATGAGTTGTCTGACTTGAAGCACCAGATGCACTAGGCATTGGCTCTTGAACGTTTTACATCTGGCGGAACAGATGCGCATATAAAGGGCTGACGCGCAGTTGCGCGGGGTGCTGGCGCAGGGTCAGCGACAGCTTGCCGGCCTCGTCACGCACGGCCGTGGCGATGGCGCTGGCGTTGACGATGGTGCCCCGGTGGATTTGCCAGAATTGTTGCGGGTCCAGCTGGGGCAGCAGCTCCTTCAGGCTCGTGCGTATCAGCGCTTCGCTGTCCTGGCACACGACGTTGATGTATTTGTCCAGCGCTTCGAAATACACGACGTCGGCCAAGGCGATCATGCGCACGCTGTTGCCCACGGCCGCCCGTATCATCTGCAGGCGCGGCGCCGGCGGCAGCATGGCTTGCAGTTGGCTCAGCAGGCGGGCCATGTTGTCATCGCTGGCGGTTCCGGCTGCCGGCGCTGCCGTGGCGGTCGTCGCTGGCGCTGAGGTCGATGTTGATGTTGATGTTGCTGTTGCTGTTGCTGTTGCTGTAGCGGTGCCGTTGCCAACGCCTTTGCCAACGCTGCTGTCGCGCAAGCGCTGCTGCAAACGTTCCACCGTCTTGCCCAGGCGCGCATCGTTGACGGGTTTCAAGACGTAGTCGGCGGCCGCATGCTCGAAGGCGGCCAGCGCGTATTCGTCGTAGGCGGTCACAAACACGATGTGGGGAAACGGGACGCCGTCCGGCCATTGCTCTGCCAGTTCTTCGGCCGCTTCCAGGCCCGTCTTGCCTGGCATCTTGATGTCGAGAAACAGAATGTCGGGCTGCAGCGCCAGGCCTTGCCGCAAGGCTTCCACGCCGTTGGGGCAGGTGGCAACGATGTCGAGTTCCGGCCACAGCCGCTGCAAGGCGTGCGTGAGGGCGGCGGCGAGTATGGGTTCGTCTTCGGCGATCAGGGCGCGCGGGGTGGGGCTGGTCATGGCGTGGGGCTCGCGGTGGTGGAGTGAATCGGTAATTGAAGGCGGGCGATGACGCCTGCCGGCGTATTGGCGTCCAGTGACAGGCTGGCGGCATCGCGATGCATGCCGTGCAGGCGCTCGCGGATATTCGCCACGCCCAGCTGCGTGCCCTTGGTCTGGCCCGGATGGTCGAGGCCCAGGCCGTCGTCGCTGACGGTGAGCAGTAGCACGCCGCCATCCGTGGACGCCTGCACGTGGATGTGGCCGCCTTCGATCTTTGGTTCCAGGCCATGCTGGATGGCGTTTTCCACCAGCGGCTGCAACAGCATGGGCGGCACCTTGATTTGGCGCAAGGCTGCGGGCAAGTCCAGCGTAAAGCGCAGGCGCGCGCCCATGCGTATCGACATCAGGCCCAGGTAGGCTTGCATCAGGGAAAACTCCTGTTCCAGGGTGGTGGACTCGGCGCGCGAGGAAGAGAGGGTGGCGCGCAAGTACTGGATCAGCTGGTCGAGCAGCAACTGGGCGCGGTCGGGGTCAAAGCTGATCAGGCCCTGCAGGTTGGCCAAGGTGTTGAACAGCATGTGCGGTTCGATCTGCGCCTGTAGCAATTGTAGTTGCGCCTGCATGGCCTGGCGCGCCACGGATTCGGCGCGGGCTTTTTCCTCGGCAGCCGCCATTTGCAGGCGGGCAATCTTTTCTCGGCTGGAGAAAAACAGCACGGCGCCGCCCGTGGCCAGCAGGGTGAATACGAGTGTGCCCATCATTTGCGTGGGCAGCAGGTTTTCGAAGCCGCCCACGTCCACACCCGTCAGCCAGCCGAACAGGAGCAAACCCAGCATTTGCGCAACGGGCACGGACAGCAGGATGATGAGCATGAAGGGCAGGAATCTGGGCCGCTGGCCTGCACCCCATAATGTCAGGCGCATGCCGTCGATCAGCAGGAAGGCGATCGTGCCGATGCACATCGAGGCGACCAGGTTTTGTCCAAAATGGCTGCCTGGATTGAGCATGAACGTAATGACCAGCGCGCAGATCACGTTCAGCACCACCGCGTAGCGCGCGTCGAGCAGCATGCGGTAGTAGGGGAAGCGGCGCCTGGCGGGGGCTTCGGCGAAAGGGACGTCGGATTTCATGGAAGTGTCTGCTGGTAGCGATGGGGCATTGTGTGCCAGCGCAGGCCAGCGCGCAACCGGGCTGCGACGAAACGGGGCTGGCGGGGCGCCAATCGCTGCGGCGGGCCGTCAAACGGCGGCCGCTTTACTTTTCAGCATTGGCACGCGATAGTATGGCAAGACTGTCTTGCCTCCATAGAATTGCTTAAAGGAATCCCATGTGGCCCTATCCACGCACCCTCGCGCACCGCGGCGGCGGCATCCTGGCGCCTGAAAACACCGTGGCCGCCCTGCGCTGCGGCCTGGCCTACGGCTACCGTGCCGTGGAATTCGACGTCATGCTGGCGTCCGATGGCGTACCCGTCGTCGTGCACGATCCCGAACTGGGCCGCACCGTGGCCGGCAGCGGCCGTATCAATGACTACACGGCCGCGCAGCTGGGGACGATGGAGGCGGGTGCCTGGTTCGGCCCCGCATTCGCGGGCGAAGGCGTGCCTACTTTTGACGCCGTGGTGGCGTATTGCAAGGCGCAGCGCATCTGGATGAATATCGAAATCAAACCGGCGCCCGGCTTCGACGCGCAGACAGGGACGGTGGTGGCGCGCGCCACGCGCGACCACTTTGCACAGGAAATCGCCGCTGGCGAATTGCTGCCGCTGCTGTCGTCGTTCAGCATCGAAGCCTTGCAGGAGGCGCGCCAGGCGGCGCCGGAACTGGCGCGCGGCTGGCTGGTCGAACAGATACCTTCTGATTGGGCGAAAAAAGCAAAGGAACTGGACGTGGTGGCCATCCATTGCGACCACCAGCAACTGACGCCGGAACTGGCGCGAGAGGTCAAGGAGGCGGGATACGGGCTGTTCTGCTACACCGTCAACACACCCGAGCGGGCCAGCGAATTGCTGGCCTGGGGCGTGGATGGGTTTTGTACGGACAGGATAGATATTATTCCATCCATGGCGTAGGTCGGATTAGGCGCGCAGCGCCGTAATCCGACAACATTGTTGGCGCCGCTGGTGTTGTCGGCTTACCCGCTTGCGCGCTAAGCCGACCTACGTTTCAAACAGCTTAGAACGTTACACGCATGCCGACCGTCAAGTTACGTCCCATCAACGGCGCCGCATTCTTGATGAACGAAGTATGGCTGTACGCCAGTTCATTCGTCAGGTTGTTCGCCTTGATGTAGAACTGGGCCGGCGTCGTGCCGATGCGCGTGTCGTAGTTGGCGGAGAGGTTCAGCATGTTGTAGCCCGGCGTTGCCGTTTCGAATGCGGCCACTTTATCCTGCTTGCCCACGCGGTAGAACTCGGCCACGCCGCTCCATGCCTGCCAGTTGGCGTCGAATTTCACGCCGACGCGCTGGGCCGGTATGCGCGGCAAGTTGCCGCCGCCGTCGGCCAGCTTGGCCCGCACGTAGTCGCCGAACACGCTGGCGCCGAACATGGGGTTCAGTTGCTGGCGGATCTGGCCTTCCACGCCCGTAAACGTGGCATCGCGCTGGGCGTACTGGATCAGCTGGAAGCCTTCGTGGCTGTCCAGGGTGGAGCCGAAGATGTAGTTATCGACCTTGTTGCGGTAGGCGCTGGCCGAGAACGTCGTGGCGCCCGCATATTTGCGCAAGGTCAAGTCGATATTGTTCGACGTTTCCTTGCCCAGGTTTTCATTGCCCAGCTCATACGTGGCTGTGGCCATGTGCACGCCGTGTGCATACAATTCCTCGGCGCTGGGCAAACGGTGCGTGCGGGAAATGGTCGAGCCGAGCGAATACTGGGGCGCGAATTTCCACACGGCGCCCAGCGAGACCGACGTGCCCTTGGCGCTGCGGTCTTGCAGGGTGGCGCTGTCGACCGTGATGTCTTGCCATTCGTGGCGCAAGCCCGCCTCGAAGCGCCATTGGTCGAGCTTGTATTCCTCGACCAGGAAAGCCGCGTGTTTCTTCGTTACCGTCGGCGCCACGTACGCTTCCTCGCCCAAGGCGGAGAAATCGCGTTTCGACGTTTGCAGGCCGACCACGCCGCGCCAGCCGAAGACGGGATGGTGCTCCATTTCCAGGCGTGCATCGCGGCCCTTGTTCTTGAAGGTGGTGGCGATTTCCGTGCCTTCGATTTCATCGTGCTTGTAATCGGTGAACGAAGCGCGCAGGCGCAGCTTGGCGAAGCCGGGTACGGGATCGCGCAATTCGCCGCGCACGTCCCAGCGTTCGCTCTTCAGTTTCACGTAGGGAACGGCACCATCTTCGTGGTCGTGATCATGTTCCTCTTCATCACCGTGATCGTGGCCTTCGTGGCCGCCGCAATGCAGGTGCGTGCCGTGCGGGTGGCAGCTTTCGAATTCGTGGTTGTGGCCGGGTAATCCATATTCCGCGTGCTGGCTGGTGAAGGCCAGGCCCAGGAAACCGCGCTCGCTCACCCACGACACGCCCACGCTGCCCGTGTCCGTCTTGTTGTAGCTGCCGGCTACTTTCGAGCCGCCCTCCCAGCCGCTGCCGACCTTGTATTCTTTTGCGTCGCGCTTGACGCCTTCCGCGTGGAAGGCGATGTTGCCGGAGCCGCCAGTCACTTCAAAGGCGCCCGCCTTTTCGCGCGCGGCCGAGTTGGCGCGCACTTCCGCGCTGCCTTCAAAACCTTTTGCGGGCACGCGCGTGGGGATTTTCTTGTCGATCACATTGACGACACCGCCGACGGCACCGCCGCCGTAGGCCAGCGCGGAGGGGCCGCGCAGGACTTCAATCTGTTCCGACAGCATCGGTTCGGCCGCGACGGCATGGTCGGGGCTGATGGTCGACGCATCCTGCACTTCGGCGCCATCGGACAGCACCTTGACGCGCGGGCCATCCATGCCGCGGATGATGGGACGGCTGGCGCCGGCGCCGAAATGGCTGGACGCGATACCGGGTTGGCCGGCCAGGGTTTCGCCGAGGGTCGCCGCCCTTGCCAGCACCAGTGCGTCGCCTTCGAGTACGGTAACGGGCGTGCTCATGTCGTCGCTGCCCAGGGCCAGGGCGCTGGCCGAGACGGTGACGGCGGGCAAGGTTGTCGCCTGCTGCGCCAGTGCGCTGGCGGGAGCGGCAAAGGCCAGCATGATGGCCAACGCGAGGGGAGTGGGTTGGTGAGGACGGACGGACATGGGCAAAAGTTCCTTATTCGCTATCGGTATTGGCAGGGTTGGGGCAGCGCGTGACAGGTAAATGCCTGCCCTAAGTTGATAATGATAACCCATTATCATTACTGTGTGACAGTTTTTCCGGGCGGTAGATACAGGCGGATGGTGTATTCTGTCGGCTATGGAACGCACAACACGTCAAAAAACCGCAATTCAAGCCGCCATCGAGTCGGCCCAGCGCCCCTTGTCGGCGCAGGAAATCCTCGAACAGGCCAGCTTGCAAGTGACGCAGCTGGGCATCGCCACCGTTTACCGCAACTTGAAGTCCCTGGTGCTGGAAGAAAAGGTGCATGTGGTGACCTTGCCCGGTGAAAACCCGCGCTACGAGTCGAACACGGCGGCCAATCACCATCACCACCATTTCCAGTGCACCACGTGCCAGCGCGTGTTCGACGTGCATGATTGCCCGGGCGACTTGAAGCGCATGGCGCCGCAAGGCTTTGTCGTCGAGCGCCATGAACTGACCCTGTACGGCCGCTGCGCCGACTGCAACGCCGCCGCGGGCGTCACGGGGGCTGCGGCCGCCAAGGCCAAGCCCGCGCCACACGCCTGCGCCAGCCACCACGACCCGGCCTGAGCGGGCGGGGCGGCATGCGTGGGCAGGCTTGCAACAATGCTGGCTGCCCGGCGCCAATTCCCGTACCTAGATCACGTATAATCTTCCCTTTAAAGCTGCCGCCACTCTTTGCCAAAAAAACATGAAATCAACTGAAATCCGCGACAAGTTCCTCAAATTTTTCGAGTCCAAGGGCCATTCCATCGTCCGTTCCAGCTCCCTGGTGCCAGGCAACGATCCGACCTTGCTGTTGACGAACAGCGGCATGGTGCAATTCAAGGATGTGTTTACAGGCACGGACAGCCGTCCCTACACGCGCGCCACCTCGGTGCAGCGCTGCGTGCGCGCCGGCGGCAAGCACAACGATCTGGAAAACGTCGGCTACACGGCGCGCCACCATACTTTCTTTGAAATGCTGGGCAACTTCAGCTTCGGCGACTATTTCAAGCGCGACGCGATTCAATACGCGTGGGAACTGCTGACTAAAGTCTATGGCTTGCCGGCTGACAAGCTGACCGTCACCGTCTACATCGAAGATGACGAAGCGTACGATATCTGGGCGAAAGAAATCGGCGTGCCTGTCGAGCGTATCATCCGCATCGGCGACAACAAGGGTTCGCGCTACGCATCGGACAATTTCTGGCAGATGGCGGACACGGGCCCATGCGGTCCTTGCACGGAAATCTTCTACGACCACGGCGCCGACATTCCTGGCGGCCCGCCGGGCTCGCCTGATGAAGACGGCGACCGCTTCATTGAAATCTGGAACCTGGTGTTCATGCAGTTCAACCGCGACGAAGCGGGCGTCATGCACAAGCTGCCGAAGCCATGCGTCGACACGGGCATGGGCATGGAGCGCCTGGCAGCCGTGCTGCAACACGTGCATTCGAACTATGAAATCGACCTGTTCCAGCACCTGATCCGCGCCGCCGCGCGCGAAACGGGCGCCACGGACCTGGAAAACAAGTCGCTGCGCGTGATCGCCGACCACATCCGCGCCGCCGCCTTCATGATCGTCGACGGCATCATTCCAGGCAGCGAAGGCCGCGCGTATGTACTGCGCCGCATCATCCGCCGCGCCTTGCGCCATGGCCACAAGCTGGGCCAGACGAAACCGTTCTTCTACAAGCTGGTGGCCGATCTGGCCATCGAGATGGGCGGCGCCTATCCCGAGCTGGAAGAAGCGAAAGACAACGTCGCCAATATGCTGAAGGCCGAGGAAGAGCGTTTCGGCGAAACCCTGGAAACGGGCATGAAAGTGCTGGAAGCGCAGTTGGCCAAGGATGCCACAGGCATCGACGGCGCCACCGCTTTTACCTTGTACGAAACCTACGGCTTCCCGCCGGACTTGACGGCCGACATCTGCCGCGAACGCAATATCACGTTCGACCAGGCCGGCTACGACGCGGCCCTGAAGGAAAGCCAGGAACTGTCGCGCAAGGGCGGCAAGACGCACAAGGACAGCAAGGTCGAGTACACGGGCGAGAAAAATAAATTCGTCGGCTACGATCAATTGACGTTCAGCGGCAAGGTGGTCGCGCTGTACGCGGCCGGTACGCAGGTAGCTGAACTGAAAGCTGGCCAGGAAGGCATCGTCGTGCTCGACACGACGCCGTTCTACGCGGAATCGGGCGGCCAGGTGGGCGACCAGGGCGTGATCGCCTCGGGCGCCGGCAGCTTTGCCGTCAGCGATACCCTGAAAATCCAGGCGGACGTGTTCGGCCACCACGGCGTGCTCGAATCGGGCGTGCTGAAAGTGGGCGACGCCGTCTCGGCGCAAGTCGATACGGCCAAGCGCGCACGCACGATCCGCAACCACTCGGCCACGCACTTGATGCACAAGGCCTTGCGCGAAGTGCTGGGCAGCCACGTGGCGCAAAAGGGTTCGCTGGTTGACCCGGACAAGACCCGTTTCGACTTCAGCCACAATGCGCCGATGACGGCCGAGCAGATCGCCGCCGTGGAAACCATCGTCAATAAAGAGATCCTGGAAAACCGCGCCACGCAAGCCCACTTGATGTCGTTTGACGATGCCGTCAAGCATGGTGCGATGGCCCTGTTCGGCGAGAAATACGGCGATGAAGTGCGCGTGCTCGACATCGGCAGCTCGAAAGAGCTGTGCGGCGGCGTCCACGTGCAGCGCACGGGCGACATCGGCCTGTTCAAGATCATCGGCGAAAGCGGCGTTGCCGCCGGTATCCGCCGCGTGGAAGCCGTGACGGGCGAGGGCGCGCTGGCGCTGGTGCAAACCATCAACCGCCGCCTGGTCGAAGCGGCCAACGCCCTGAAGGCGCAGCCGGAAGAACTGACTGCCCGCATCGGCCAGGTGCAGGACCACGTGAAGGCGCTGGAGAAGGAACTGGCCGCGCTGAAATCGAAACTGGCCTCGGGCCAGGGCGATGAACTGGTCACGCAAGCCGTCGATGTCAACGGCATCAAGGTGCTGGCGGCCGTACTGGACGGCGCCGACGTGGCCCGTTTGCGCGAAACCATGGACAAGCTGAAGGACAAGCTGAAAACGGCCGCCATCGTGCTGGCTAGCGTGGCGGACGGCAAGGTCAGCCTGATCGCCGGCGTGACGGCGGACGCGACTTCCAAGGTCAAAGCGGGCGAGCTGGTGAACTTCGTTGCACAGCAAGTGGGCGGAAAAGGCGGCGGACGCCCCGATATGGCGCAGGCTGGCGGTACCGATCCGAGCGGTCTGGCGAACGCCCTGGCTGGCGTGCCGGCCTGGGTCGGCGAGCGCGCAAAATAAAGCGTAAGCTAGCAGGCATGCGGGGTTTTCGCCCCACAGCCTCTTGAAAACGGCCCGCAGACGGTGTTTGCGGGCCGTTTTGCCGTGTGGAATCTCGTTGTGACACCACAACAGCCGATGAACTATTTTGGTGCAGCGCGTCAATGCCCCTGATTTAGAGTAGTATGTCGAAAATCAGTACAACAAAACAATGGTGGGATATTGATGATGAGCGACACACTACTTGATACCGAGATTATGGAATTTCACAAAGAACTCGACGCGCGGGGCTTGAATTGCCCGTTGCCGATTCTGAAGGCGAAAAAGGCTTTGTCAGAGCTGCAGAGCGGGGAAGTGCTGCGCATCATGGCAACCGATCCCGGTTCCGTGCGCGACTTCCAGGCTTTCGCCAAGCAAACGGGCAATGCCCTGCTGTCGCACGTGCAGACGGGTACCGAATTCGTCTTCCTGATGCAACGCAAATAATTCTGCCAGCCGGGGCCGCCGTGGCGCGGCCTGGTTTTCCTTCCCGAGCCAGCCCTTTTGCTGCCCTGCAGCGTAGCGGCGGACACCCTTGAAATCCCCGAAGCTGGACAGTTTAGATGGATTGCTCTAACAAAAAATCGCACGATCGTGCTTAAATTCGGTTCAAGATTCAAATTTCTCTTATAATCGAACGCACAATCAGCACTTGATCCGTCATTTTTATAATTTCCCAAAGGCATAGCTATGAAAGTCTTGGTACCCGTCAAACGCGTGGTCGACTATAACGTCAAAGTCCGCGTCAAGAGTGACGGCACTGGCGTCGATACCGCCAACGTCAAAATGTCGATGAACCCTTTCGATGAGATCGCGCTGGAAGAAGCGATGCGCCTGAAAGAAGCTGGCAAGGTCACTGAAGTGGTCGCCATCTCCTGCGGCGTGACGCAGTGCCAGGAAACCCTGCGCACGGCCATGGCCATCGGCGCCGACCGCGGCATCCTGGTGGAAACGACGACCGAACTGGAACCGCTGGCCGTGGCCAAGCTGGTGAAATCCCTGGCCGAGAAAGAACAGCCGCAACTGATCATCCTGGGCAAGCAAGCGATCGATGACGACAGCAACCAGACCGGCCAGATGCTGGCTGCGCTGCTGGGTTGGCCGCAAGCCACGTTCGCTTCGAAAGTCGTGCTGGAAGACGGCAAAGTCACCGTCACCCGCGAAGTCGACGGCGGCCTGGAAACCCTGGCATTGACCTTGCCAGCGATCATCACCACCGACCTGCGTTTGAACGAGCCACGCTATGTGACCTTGCCGAACATCATGAAGGCAAAGAAAAAGCCGCTCGAGACCGTCAAGCCGGAAGACCTGGGCGTCGACGTTGCGCCACGCCTGAAGACCCTGAAAGTTGTCGAGCCAGCCAAGCGCTCGGCCGGCATCAAGGTCCCGGACGTCGCTACCCTGGTCGCCAAGCTGCGTACCGAAGCCAAGGTTATCTGAGCGGTTTGCCGCCAAAACATAAAATCTGGGGTCAGACCCGGCGGGTCTGACCCCGGCACTTGCTAACTATTAGGAATAATCATGGTCGCATTAGTTATTGCTGAACACGACAACGCTACCTTAAAGGGCAGCACCCACCACACCGTGACCGCGGCTGCCCAGTGCGGCGGCGACGTGCACGTACTGGTCGCAGGTTCGAACGCATCGGCCGCTGCCGCTGCCGCCGCGCAAATCGCCGGCGTGACGAAAGTCATCGTGGCCGACGCGCCGTACTTTGCCGACGGCCTGGCCGAAAACGTGGCCGAGCAAGTGCTGGCCATCGCCGGCAACTACAGCCACATCCTGGCGCCAGCCACCGCCTACGGCAAGAACATCCTGCCGCGCGTGGCCGCCAAGCTGGACGTGGCGCAAATCTCGGAAATCACCAAGGTCGATTCCCCTGACACCTTCGAGCGCCCGATCTACGCCGGTAACGCGATTGCTACCGTGCAATCTGGTGACAAGATCAAGGTCATCACCGTGCGCACGACCGGTTTCGACGCCGCTGCCGCCACCGGCGGTTCGGCTGCCACGGAAACCGTCGCCGCCGTTGCCGATGCCGGCAAATCGGCCTTCGTGGGCCGCGAACTGGCCAAGTCCGACCGTCCTGAACTGACCGCCGCGAAAATCATCGTGTCGGGCGGCCGTGGCATGGGTTCGGCCGAGAACTTCCACATCCTGGAACCGCTGGCCGACAAGCTGGGCGCCGCCATGGGTGCATCGCGCGCCGCCGTCGACGCCGGCTTCGTGCCGAACGACTGGCAAGTGGGCCAGACGGGCAAGATCGTTGCGCCATCGCTGTACATCGCCGTCGGCATCTCGGGCGCGATCCAGCATCTGGCCGGCATGAAAGACTCGAAAACCATCGTCGCCATCAACAAGGATCCGGAAGCGCCGATCTTTGCCGTGGCCGACTACGGCATCGTGGGCGATCTGTTCGAGATCGTGCCGCAACTGGTCAAAGAACTGGGTTAAGTCACACCCCTTCCGGTTTTGTTACTGACAAAGCCACGCCGGCCCGCCCCACACGGCGAGCCGCGCGTGGCTTTTTTCTTGGAGAAAAGAAGATGAGCTATCAAGCCCCGCTGAAAGACATGTTGTTCGTGATGAACGAACTGGCCGGCCTGGCCGAAATCCACACCTTGCCGGGTTGCGAAGACGCCACGCCCGACACGGCCGAAGCCGTGCTGGAAGAGAATGCCAAGTTCTGCGGCGGCGTGGTGGCCCCTTTGAACGGCCCCAGCGACAAGGAGCCGAGCTTCTGGCATGACGGGCAAGTGACCACCTCGAAAGGCTTCAAGGAAGCGTTCAAGGCCTATGGCGAAGCGGGCTGGCAGGGCGTGCAGCATCCGACCGAGTTCGGCGGCCAGGGCTTGCCCAAGCTCCTGGCCACGCCGTGCATCGAAATGCTCAACTCGGCCAGCATCTCGTTCGCCCTCGTCGCCCTGCTGTCGGACGGCGCCATCGAAGCGCTGCTGACGGCCGGCAGCGACGAACAGAAAGCTGTCTATCTGGAAAACCTGGTCTCCGGCAAGTGGACGGGCACCATGAATCTGACGGAGCCGCAAGCGGGCTCCGACCTGGCCGCCGTGCGCACGCGCGCCGTGCCGCAGGAAGACGGCACCTATAAAGTATTCGGCACGAAGATTTTCATCACGTACGGCGAGCACGACATGGCGGAAAACATCGTCCACCTGGTGCTGGCCCGCACGCCGGACGCGCCCGCTGGCGTGAAAGGCATTTCGCTGTTCATCGTGCCGAAGTTCCTCGTCAACGCGGACGGCAGCCTGGGCGCGCGCAACGACGCCCATTGCGTGTCGATCGAGCACAAGCTGGGCATCAAGGCCAGCCCGACGGCCGTGCTGCAATTCGGCGACCACGGTGGTGCCATCGGCAGCCTCGTGGGCGAGGAAAACCGCGGCCTCGAGTACATGTTCATCATGATGAACGCGGCCCGCTTCGGCGTCGGCCTGCAAGGCATCGGCCTGGCCGAGCGCGCCTATCAGCAAGCCGTGGCGTTCGCCAAGGGCCGCGTGCAGTCGCGCGACCTGGCCGGTTCGCCTGGCCCCGTTTCCATCATCCACCACCCGGACGTGCGCCGCATGCTGATGTCCATGCGTTCGCAAACGGAGGCGGCGCGCGCGCTGGCCTACGTGGGCGCGGCCATCAGCGACGTGGCGCACCACCATCCCGATGCGGAAGTGCGTGCGGAAAGCCTGGCCACCTATGAATACCTGGTGCCTGTCATCAAGGGCTGGGCCACGGAAATGTCGCAGGACGTCACGCGCGACGGCGTGCAAGTGCATGGCGGCATGGGTTTTATTGAAGAAACGGGCGCGGCCCAGCATTACCGCGACGCCAAGATTCTCACCATCTACGAAGGCACGACGGCCATCCAGGCGAACGACCTCGTGGGCCGCAAGACGGTGCGCGACGGCGGCGCCGTGGCGAAAGCCATCATCGCCCAGGTGCGTGCCACGGAAGCCCAGCTGGGCGAGCTGACGGGCGCCGACTTCCAGGCCATGCAGCGTCACCTGGCCGAAGGCAGCGCGGCCTTGGAAGCCGTGGTCGAGTATGTGGTGGCGAACATGAAGGCGGACATCAAGGCCGTGTTTGCGGGCAGCGTGCCGTACCTGAAACTGGCCGGCATCGTGCTGGGCGGCTGGCAGATGGCGCGCGCGGCCGTGGTGGCGCAGCAAAAGCTGGGCGAGGGCAGCGGCGACGCCGCGTTCTACAAGGCGAAAATCGCCACGGCCCGTTTCTTTGCGGACCACATCCTGTCGCAAGCGCCAGGATTGCGGGCCACCATCATCGATGGCAGCGCCGGCGTGATGGCGCTGTCGGAAGAGCAGTTTTAACCGGGGTCAGACCCCCTCGTCCGCTAACGCCGAGCTTTGATGTTAGCGTTGGCGAGGGTCTGACCCCAGCAGTTTGCTGAAGGCAGGCTGAATGCAAAAAAAGCGCTGGAGATCACTCTCCAGCGCTTTTTTTAACCCCAAACGTAAGTGCCGGGGTCGGACCCTGAGGGTCCGACCCCAGTCCTTGCTCTTGGGTTCAGCTTACCTTCTGGCAATGCCATTACCCGAATTGCGCACCAGGTCGCCAGCCGCCAGCCCTGGATCCTGATCAAACGCGAAGTCAGCCTTGGCGCCCGTTTCGTATTGCACGGTGACGGTCCACGTCTTGGCGTTCTTCATGTGGCCTTCGACTTGCTTGCCAGCGTAAGCGCCGCCAGCGGCGCCGGCCAGGGTGGCCAGGTCCTTGCCGCGTCCGCCGCCGACCTGGCGGCCCAGCAGGGCGCCGGCCACGCCGCCACCGATCATGCCCAGGGCGCCGCCTTCGCCGGCTTTTTCAGTGACGTTGACTGCCAGCACCTTGCCGCACTCGGCGCAGATCTGCTGGGCAGGCTTGCTGTTCTGGCCAGCGTACGAGTTGCCAGCCTTTTGCGCGGCCTTGGCGTTGATGATGGCCTGGTCGTATTCGCCCTTGGCGTCGCGCAGGCATTGCATGCGGGCTTTCGAGCTGGTTTCTTCTGCGCACAATTTCTTGTCGTCCGCGTAGCGGGTGCTGGCTTGCTTCGTGTCGTACGCGTATTGCGCCTTCGGCGACAGGTTTTGCGCGAAGGCGGAGGTGCTGAACAGGGCCGTGACGGCAACTGCGAGGATGAGTGGGCGACGAATCATGATCTTCTCCTAGGGGGGTGTTAAATGAACCAGTAATGTCGGCATTGTGAATGCAGTATAGAGGAAAATCATGATTGCTTACCAACACTTACATGTGCGCGCGGCGCGCCTTGATGGCGGTGGTTGCCGCATGGAAATTAACCGTAGGCGCCGCCTGTGTACAGCAAGTCGAACAGGCGCGCCATGGTGGCGATCAGCACGCCCGCGCCTAGCATCAAGGTAGCGACCAGCACGACGGCCAGGGGCCAGCCCGTGTCCGACGCGCGGCCGGAGGCGGCGTTGTAGCGCGCATCCCATTTGTCGTCCGGCATCAGGCCCAGCACCAGCGCTTCCAGGAAGCCGCCCAGCGCGGACAGGGTCAGCGGCAATATCTGGTAAAACCAGTCCGCCTCGGGAAACAGCTGGCGCAGCAGCAGGGAGGCGGGCAGGGCGGCCAGGTGTAGCCAGCCCCAGCGGTCTTTGGCGCCGTGCAGGTAGAAGCGGTGGGCGCCCAGGCAGCCCAGCAAAAAGGCCAGCAGGCTGGTGAATGCCTTGTTCTTGTGCGACTGTTGCAAAATGGTAGCGGTGGTCATGGGACTCCAGAGTTGCTCATCGGTAAAGATTGTCAGTATCGGTCATTCCCTGCCGCAACGATAGCACTTTCGTGCCGTGTTCAGGCGATGCCGTCACCGCCTGGACGTGGCATCGGCGGCACGATAGACGCACGCGCCTATTGCGTCTTCGGCCATGACTGGTCATAATGTTTGATTAGCCCAAATTACACGCCCGTCATCATAACGCTTGCTGCCTGGCGGTAAAGCGCGCTATAATTTGCGGCTTTTTCCGCCTCAGCACACTTTTTGGAAATATTATGGTCGTTATTCGTTTAGCTCGTGGAGGCGCCAAGAAGCGCCCGTTCTTCAACATCGTCGCTACTGATTCGCGCAATCGCCGCGATGGTCGCTTCATTGAGCGTATCGGTTTTTACAACCCGATGGCGCAAGGTGGCGAAGTTCCACTGCGTATCACCGCAGACCGTCTGGCCTACTGGCAAGGCGTTGGCGCACAATTGTCGCCAACCGTTGCTCGCCTGGTAGCTAGCAACAACAAAGCAGCAGCTTAATTAGATCACTGGTTTGACGGTCAAGACTGCATCCGGGGTGAAAGTCCCCGATGACCTGGTACAGGTAGGCTATGTCTCCGGTGCCTATGGCATTGCTGGCGGAGTCAGGATCACTCCTTTCTCCGACGACGCGGATGCATTATTAAGCGTCAAAACCTGGTGGTTTGATAAACCGACCTTGCATGATGTTCAAGTCAGGCAAGCGAAGTTACACGGCGGCGACGTCGTGGCCCAGCTGGTGGGTGTGGTCGGGCGGGATGCCGCAGAAGCGCTGAAAGGCGTCTCTGTGCAAATTCCGCGTAGCCATTTCCCGACGCTGACGGCCGATGAATTTTATTGGTCCGATCTGATCGGACTGACAGTCGAGAATTTGCAAGGCGAGTGCCTCGGCACAGTGCACGACATGATGAGCAATGGTCCGCAGTCGATCTTGCGCGTTACGCCCGTCGCCACTGCTGATGAGACCGTTGAAAAGGCGCCTGAGCGCCTGATCCCGTTTGTTGGCCAGTTTGTCATTAACGTTGACAAGGCTGCCAACAAGATCACGGTCGACTGGGGCCTCGATTATTAAACCGCCTGCGCTTAACAATGCGCCGGGCAAACTTTGCAGGATGGTGAACGATGCAATTTGATGTCGTGACCCTGTTCCCGGAAATGTTTGCCGCGCTGACGCAGTCGGGTGTGACCCGGCGCGCCTTCGAGCAGGGGAAATGTGGCTTGTCGCTGTGGAATCCCCGTGATTTCACGACCGACAATCACCGTACCGTGGATGACCGCCCTTATGGCGGCGGCCCCGGCATGGTGATGATGGCCCGTCCCCTTGAAGCGACAATCAATGCCGCGAAGCAGCGCCAGACCGCATTGGGACTGGCGGCGCCCCGCGTGGTGTTCATGTCGCCGCAAGGCCGTCCGTTGACGCACGAGCGCGTCACGCAGCTGAAAGCCGAACCTGGTTTGGTGATCCTGTGTGGCCGCTATGAAGCCGTGGACCAGCGTTTGCTGGACCGTTGCGTCGACGAGGAAATCAGCGTCGGCGACTTCGTTTTGTCGGGCGGTGAATTGCCTGCCATGGCGCTGATGGATGCGGTGATCCGCCTGTTGCCGGGTGTCTTGAACACCGAGGCATCGGCCATCGAGGACAGCTTCGTCAATGGCTTGCTCGATTCGCCGCACTACACGCGGCCGGAAACATATGAAGGCATGGCCGTACCGCCCGTCTTGATGGGTGGCAATCATGCCGAGATCGTCAAATGGCGCCGCCAGCGCATGCTGGAAGCGACCGCGACAAAGCGGCCTGACCTCTTGGTCAGTGCGCGCGCCGCCGGCTTGCTCAGCAAGACCGACGAAAAATTCTTGGCCAGCCTGTAAGCCGTCTCCGGACGGCGGGCAGGATGGCCAGTAGTGCCGGGCATGTTGCCCATATTGTGTTACCCATCCTCTACCGGGCGGATACTTGCTATCCACAGTGCGCCGGCATGATGGTTTTCGGAGTGTTAAAAATGGACTTGATTCAACAATTAGAGCAGGAAGAAATTGCTCGTCTGGGTAAAACCATTCCTGAATTCGCACCAGGCGATACCGTTATCGTCAGCGTCAACGTAGTCGAAGGTACGCGCAAGCGCGCCCAGGCTTACGAAGGCGTCGTTATCTCCCGTCGTAACCGTGGCCTGAACTCGAACTTCATCGTTCGCAAGATCTCGTCCGGCGAAGGCGTTGAGCGTACGTTCCAACTGTACTCGCCGCTGATCGCTTCGATCGAAGTGAAACGCCGTGGTGATGTTCGCCGCGCCAAGCTGTACTATCTGCGTGAGCGTTCGGGTAAATCGGCGCGTATCAAAGAAAAATTGCCAAATCGCCGCGTTGTGGCGAAAGCAAGCGCGTAATATCAGCGTCTGCGTTGGGAAAAGGGTGCCTCAGGGTGCCCTTTTTTTTATGGTGACACCTGGCCAAACCTGCTGCGCGTCGGTATGGGCAGCCTGCGATGCTCACCGTGCTAGAGCACGGTTGCGCGTCTCGGCTACCTCTTCCTTCCGCTCGCGACGGTTTTGCCAAGTGCTTTTAATCATGAGGGAGGGGCAATGGCCACCATCGCATTTGATCCCAAACAACTTGCCATCGATTCGATCGCCGGCGAGGCGGCGCTGGACGCCGTGCGCCTGACGCCGGACTGGCTGCGCCAGCGCCTGGCCGAACAGCCCGACTGGCAGCCCGAGATTACCCAAGATTTCCTTTCCGCCCGCGCCGTGCCCGTGCGCGCCGCCGTACTCATTCCCCTCGTGCAACGCCCGCAAGGCTTGACCATCTTGCTGACCATGCGCACGGACCACCTGAGCAGCCATGCAGGGCAGGTCAGCTTTCCCGGCGGGCGCAGCGAAGCGTTCGATGCGTCGCCCATCGCCACGGCCCTGCGCGAAACGGAAGAAGAAGTGGGCCTGGCGCGCGAGCACATCGAAGTGCTGGGCTGTTTGCCCGATTACCTGACGGGCACCGGCTACCAGGTCACGCCCGTGGTGGGCCTGGTGACGCCGCCGTTCGAGCTGCGCGCCGACCCGTCGGAAGTGGCGGAAATCTTCGAAGTGCCGCTGGCTTTCCTCATGGATGGCCTCAACCATCAGCGCCTGTCGGTGGAGTTGCCGGGCGGACGGCGCTCGTTCTACGCCATGCCGTACGAGCGCTTCTACATCTGGGGCGCCACCGCCGGCATGCTGCGCAATCTGTTTCACCTCTTGCGCGCGTAAAATGGCGTCCCGCACGTAATAAGTTTGATTCCAGCACTGCACTGCGCTATCGTAGCGGGCATTGCGGTATTGCTGAAAAAGACAAAAAGGACGTTTGATGACATTTCTCTCCATACTTTGCGCATTGCTGATCGAGCAGCTCAAACCTTTGCGCGCGGACAATCCGATCTACGCCGAAATCAAGAGCCTGGCAATGCGCATGGAGACCTGGTTCAATGCCGGCCACGCCAACCACGGCCGCATGGGCTGGTTCCTCATGATCGGCGTGCTGATGGTGCCCACGGCAGGCATTTACTGGCTCTTGCAGCATTATCAGCTGACCCTGCTGGCCTTTGCCTGGAACGTCCTCATCGTCTACCTGACCCTGGGCTTCCGTCACTACAGCCATTACTTTACGTCCATCCAGCTGGCCCTGAGCGCCGGCGACGAAGCGACCGCCCGCACTTTGCTGGCCGAGTGGACCAAGCTCGACACGGTGGGCATGGAAGCGAGTGAAATCGCCCGCATCGCCGTGGAAAAAGCCCTGGTCACCACGCACCGCAACGTGTTTGGCGTGTTCTTCTGGTTCCTCATGCCGCTGGGCCCTGCCTGCGCCGTGATGTACCGCGTGGCCGAATACCTGGCGCGCGCCTGGAACGAACCCGAGCACATGCGCAATGAAGCATTCGGCCAGTTCGCCGCGCGCGCCTTTTACTGGATCGACTGGATCCCCGTGCGCCTGACGGCCGTGGCGTTTGCCGTGGTCGGCAATTTCGAGGATGCGATCTACGCCTGGCGCAATTTCGCCCAGCGCTGGCAGGACGAGGCCATCGGCATCATCCTGACAGCCGGCGGCGGCGCCATGGGCGTACGCCTGGGCACGCCAGCGGAAACGGCGGCCCGCGTGCTCGTCACGCCGGACATGGCCGTCGATGACAGCGACAGCGAAAGCGATATCCTGCCTGGCGAAGAGCCGGGCGCGCGCGCCTTGCAGAGCACGGTCGGCCTCGTCTGGCGAGCCTTGCTGCTGTGGATGCTGCTGCTGTTGCTGATGTCGGGCGCCGTTTTCCTCGGCTGACGCGGGCGCACACGCGCCATCCATGCGCCTTGCGCGTGGAACAAGGTTAAAATAGGGGCTGGCGCGTGATGCGTGCCGGCCCCTGTTTGCATCGTCAGGGCAGATCGAGGTAGAACCCAAGTCTTCTATAAGATATAATACTGGCTTACCGCAGCAAACGTAGTTGAATTACCAGCCCGGCCTACCCGCCGGGGCCATTCACGCAATCCAGTCCCGACAAGCCACATGGCCGAGTTATCTCAAAAAACAGGGGAACTCTCAGACGAGTTCTTCATCCTTGGTCTCACCAGCAATGGCAAGCAATTCCGACCCAGCGATTGGGCCGAGCGCCTTTGTGGAGTGATGTCCTGTTTCAATCCCGAAGTTGGCGGGCGCAATGCGCACCTCCAGTATTCGCCCTACGTGCGCCCGACCGTCGTCAATGGCGTCAAGTCGGTGGTGGTCAACACCAAGCTGCGCGAGATCGAGCCGATGGCGTTTCACTTCGTGCGCGAATTTGCCAAGGATAACGACCTGCAAATCGTCGAAGCCTGCTTCCTGCCGCCCCCCGAAGAAAAATAAGATCATTTCAATTGATGTGCCTCAAACCCGTCACGGCGGGCTGGCGTAGCGTGGACACTCTGCCTCAAACGGAGTGGCGACATGCGTATCGGCGATATCTGTACCTTGCACACCATCCATTGCCAGCGTGACACCAGTGTGCAGGACGCGGCGCTGCTGATGCGCCAGCACCATGTGGGCGACCTGATCGTGGCCGAACAGCCGAACGGCGAACGCGTGCCCATCGGCATCCTCACCGACCGCGACATCGTCATTTCCGTCATCGCCCTGGGCCTCGACCCGGCCAGCCTGCTGGTGGGCGACATCATGAGCGCGCAGCTGCTCACGGCCAGCGAAGACGAAGACGTCTACGACATCATCGAACGCATGCGCATCAACGGCATCCGCCGCCTGCCTGTGGTCAACAGCCTGGGCGCGCTCTCGGGCGTCGTCAGCATCGACGACCTGCTGGCCTTCCTGGCCGAAGAGATGGCCGAGCTGGCGCGCATCAGCAGCGGCCAGCTCGTACATGAAAAGCGCACGCGCAAATAAGTCCGCATTGCGCAATTCCAATCAAATCCTCGTTACTTGAAAATGCTACAGTCGCTGCTCGTTCAACGGGAAGCGTTCATGCATTATCTGGCCAAGGCACTCTGGTATATCGAATCGCATTATGCGCAGAATCTCTCGCTCGGTGACATCGCCCGCGTGGGCGGCGCCTCGCCGTACCACCTGACGCGTGCGTTTGGCCTGGCCACGGGCCACTCCATGATGCGCTATGTGCGGGCGCGCCGGCTCAGCGAGGCGGCGCACGCGCTGGCCCAGGGCGCGCAAGACATCCTCGCCGTCGCCCTGGAAGCAGGCTATAGTTCCCATGAAGCATTTACGCGGGCCTTTCGCGACCAGTTCCATGTCACGCCGGAAAAAGTGCGGGCCCAGCGCCACGTCGCCAACCTCGCGCTGGTGGGCGCCATCAAAATGGATGTGGCGCCAGGCGTTCCCCTGGAAGCGCCCCGTTTCGAGCAAGGACCCGCCTTGCTGGTGGCGGGACTCGTCGAACGCTATCGCGCAGAGACGGCTGCCGGCATCCCAGCCCTGTGGCAGCGCTTCCTGCCCCATGTGGCGCCCGGCCAGCTGGTGTATGGCGTGTGCTGCAACAATGACGACGCGGGCAATTTCGATTACCTGTGCGCCATGCCGGTCAGCGACTTTCCCCAGGCGCCTGAGAACTGGATGCGGTTGCGCATCGCCCCGCAGCGCTATGCCGTGTTTCATCACCGCGGGCATATTTCCACCATCCGCGCCACCTGGCGCACGGTGTGGAACGAGTGGCTGCCCCTGTCGGGGCTGGAAGTGGCCGATGCGCCCGACTTCGAACGCTACGACCGGCATTTCGATCCCGCCAGCGGTGTTGGTGGCGTGGAAATCTGGCTCCCCTTGAAAGCATGAGCATGTTCAATACCTTGTCTGCACCAGCCTTGTTTGCTGGCAGTACCGCGCTGCGCCAGCGCCTGTTGCAAATTGCCGCCGCGCTGGCGGCCGGCCTGCCTCTGTACTGGGTGCTGGGGCCACAGCCGCTGGGCCCGCTGGCCTGGTGCGCGCCGCTGCCCGTCCTGTGGCTGGCCCTGCGCTCGTCGCGCCGCGATGCGGCCTGGATGACGTTGCTGGCCGCCGCGCTGGGGCTGTCAGCCAACGTCGCCTATTTCCGCCTGCTGATGCCCTTGCCGGCCGTGCTGGCCGCGATCACCGTCAAGGCGCTGCTGTGGCTGCTGGTGGTGCTGGCCACGCGGCGCCTCGTGCTGCGCTATCGGGCAAGCTGGACGGTGCTGGCGTATCCCGTGCTGTGGGTGGCCATCGATACGCTGATGGCGGCCTTGCTGCCGGACGGTAACTGGGGTAGCCTCGCGTATTCGCAAGCGGATAACCTTGCCGTGCTGCAGGTGACGGCCCTGGCGGGCGTACCTGGCCTGCTGTTTTTGCTGTGCCTGGCGCCGTCCGCGCTGGCCTTGCTGTTGGCCGGTGGCCGCGCGTATGCGCCAGCGGCGTGTGCGGCCGTGTTGCTGCTGGCGGCCGCATTCGCCGGTGGCGCCTGGCGCGTGCACGGTACCCCTGTATCTGGCGGGCCGCTGGCGGGGCTGGCGGCCATCGATGACTTTATCGGCCCGGCCACGCCGCCGGCGCGCGCGCAAGCCATCTGGGACCAGTACGCGCGCCACATCGAACAATTGGCCGGGCAGGGCGCCAGGCTGGTGCTGTTGCCGGAAAAGATAGCGGTGCTGGCGCCTGAGCAGGCGGACGCCGTGCGGCAGCGTTTCCAGGCGCTGGCGCGCAGCACGGGCGCGTGGATCACCGTGGGTGTCGGCGTGCAGGACGCTGCCGGCCGGCGCAACCTGGCCTGGCTGTTCGCGCCCGATGGCGCCGCGCCCGTCAGCTATCAAAAACATCATCTGGCGCCGCCCGAGCGCGAGTTTCTTGCCGGCGGCGCATATGCCGTGCAGCCGGTGGCGGGCCAGGCCATGGGCCTGGCCATCTGCAAGGACATGCATTTCGCGCCCCTGGGGCACGCGTATGGCGCGGCCGGGGCGCAAACGATGCTGGTGCCGGCCTGGGATTTCCAGCTGGACGCCTGGATGGGGGCGCGCATGACGGTCGTGCGCGGCGTGGAAAACGGTTATGCGGTGCTGCGCGCGGCACGCGAGGGCGTGCTGACGGTCAGCGATGCATATGGCCGCGTGCTGGCGGAGCGCGCCAGCAGCGCCATGCCGGGCAGTACCTTGCTGGCGCCGCTGCCGGCGCACCCGCCCATTGCCACCTGGGCTCGATGGCTGGGGCCGCTGTTCGGCTGGCTGTGCGTGGCGCTGGGTGCGATGTTGTTGTGCGTTGGCCGCCGCGCCGGCCCTGCTGTCTGATGGGTGGCGCACCGTTTTGCTGCAATGCGCAAAACCGCATTGCGCGGCCTTCTTTTATATTCCCGCGCAGGCCGCCACATAATCGCCGCCGATGATTGCACCATTGCCGTGCATATTGAAACGCGATGTCGGCATATATATTGCACCGCAATAAGTGGTGTTATCTGGTATTGCTGAAATGGCGAGGCTGGTATTAATTGGTACTTAATTCAGCCACGAAGTCATACATATCGCCGCGGAAGTAGGAGCGGCAAAATTCCACGGCGCGGCCATCGCGCAAAAAGCCCAGCCTTTCCACCGACAAGCCCGCGTCGCCTTCCTCCGCCTGCAGCAGGCTGGCCTGCTCCCCCGTCAATAAAAGCGCGCTCAGCCGCTGCAAGGCGCGCACGGGCCGGTTGCCCGCCTGTTCCAGCGCGTCGTACATCGATACGTCGACGGCGTCGAGCGCCGGCAGGCAACTGGCGACGATGGTCGCGTATTCGAGGCACATCGGCACCTCGTCCGCATAGCGGATGCGGTGGAAGCGGTACACGGGCGCGCCTGGCGACAGCCGCAGGCGCAAGGCCTCTTCCGGCGTCACGGTGCCCTCTGCGCGCTTGAGCCACACGCTGCGCGGCGTGCGTCCGCGCGCCCGCATGTCTTCGGAAAACGAGGTCAGCTTGGCGAAGTTCTTCTCGATGCGCGTATTGATGAAATTGCCCGAGCCGGGGCGGCGCACCAGCAAGCCCTCGTTGACGAGGCCATCGATGGCCTTGCGCACGGTGATGCGCGAAACGGCCAGGTCGCTGGCCAGCTGGCGCTCGGCCGGCAGGGCTTCGTCGGGGCCGAGGATGCGCTTGTCGATCGCTTCGCGCAGCGCGCGCTGCAGTTGCTGGTACAGGGGCAGGCTACTCGTCTGCCCCAGGCCTTGCATGATGTGAGCCAGGGTTGTCATACGCTGAGGGTCTCCGTTACGGCGCGTTGCAGACGCGCTCTGTATCTGTTTTGTGTCGCTGGATAATACCAAAAAAGACCGTTGTAAAACCAATTTGAATTATCAGGCCGGCAATTTATGCGTGGTCCCGCTGGTATTTAACGGGCCCATACGGGCTACAAATTGATTTCGGTGAAGTGGTCTGTGTGATTCAAACAACGTTATAAAAAAAAAGTTGCAACTGGTAGTGTTCTGGTATTGGATAGTAGTATATTGGCGTTGAATTGGTTTTGTAAGTGGTTGTGCCGAAGGGTCTGCAGCATGCCGCGAGAGTAGGCGGGCTGGAAAGAAGACCTACGTTAAAAATGAAAAGGTCCCAATCCTGGGGCCTAAATCAAGGGGGAGTACATGAAACGCAATTTGACACCTGCAGCTGCCGTCGTGAAATCCGGCTTGCGTAGCCGTACGCCGATCGCTGCGGCCGTTGCCGTGATGGTCGCCGGTCTGTCCTTTTCGGCGCAGGCGCAGGAAGCGCCCGCCGAAGAGGTGGCCACCGTTGTGACGGTGACCGGCGTGCGTGCCTCGCTGGAAAAATCGCTGAAGCAAAAACGTAATGCGGATTCCGTGGTGGAAGTGGTCACCGCTGAAGATATCGGCAAGATGCCAGACCGTAACGTGGCTGACGCGATCCAGCGCCTGCCAGGTGTGAATACCCAATCGTCCGCCGGTGGCGAAGGCGGCTTCGGCGAAAACGACCGCGTCAGCCTGCGCGGCACCAGCCCCAGCTTCCAGCAAACCTTGTTCAACGGCCACGCCATCAGCACGGGCGACTGGTTTGTGCTGAACCAGTTCGGCGGCAACGTCGGCCGCAGCAGCAGCTTTTCCTTGCTGCCTTCGGAACTGGTGAGCTCGGTTGTCGTGCACAAGAGCGCCACCGCCGACCTGCCTGAAGGCGGCGTATCGGGCGTGATCGACGTGATCACCCGCCGTCCGCTGGAATTCAAGAACCGGATCACGGCGGAAGGTTCGATCCAGGCTTTCCACAATGACCTGGCCGGCAAGACCGACCCGCAGTTCTCCGGCCTGGTGAACTGGAAGAATGACACGAATACCTTGGGCATCATGGTGCAAGGTTTTTCGCAAAAATCGACCGTGCGCCGCGACGGCCAGGAAATCCTCGGCTACACGCCGATCGCCGCAGGCAGCAACGCGGCCAAGGCCCATCCTGAACTGGCCGGCGTGAAAGTGCCGACCTTTATCGGCGCCAGCCTGTTCGAGCAAAAGAAAACCCGCGAAGGCGGCGCATTCGACATCGAATTCAAGCCCAGCAAGGACTTGACCTTGGATGTGAACGGTTTCTACTCACAATTGAAGGCACCGCATCAAAACACCAACTGGCTGGCTGCGCCTGCCAACTCGATCAATAGCACGGACGATAAAGGCGTGTCGACCGGCCAGGTGCCTACCAACTACACGGTCAAGAATGGCACGCTGACGGGCGCCACCTTCGCCAGGAACTCGGGCGAAGTCGATAATATCTACCGCCCTGACGCTGGCGGCGAATCGTACTATCTCGATTTCAACTTCAAGTACCGTGCCACCAAGGACCTGACACTGACCGGTAAACTGGGCAAGACCCACGGCGTCGGCTATGACCGCGACGATGTCTACTACCAGAACAACGTCGATGGCGGCATGGTGTATCAATTGAATGGCTTGAGCCCTGCCAGTGTCTCCTATCCTGGCGGTACCACCAACAAGCCAGGTTCGACGGCCTGGGCCGGTGGCGGCGAATCGCGCTCCGTCGACCAGGAAAAATATGCCCAGATCGATGCGGAACTGCGCCTGTCTTCCGGCATTTGGGATTCGGTCAAGTTCGGTGGCCGTCTGACCGATCACAAGCGCGATGCAGAGCATCCGTTTGAAACCCGTCCGGGCGCCCTGGGCTTCTCGAATCCAGGTCCAGCGTGGAATGGCTCGATGTACCCGAGCGACTTCGCCAACAACCTGGGCGGCAACCTGTCGAGCAACTACTTCAAGTACGACGGTTCGGCACTGGGCGCGTGGGGTGCCGCACCTGGCAACCGCCTGTTCGACTACGTGCGTCGTCATAACTGGACCGACGAATTCAAGCTGAAGGAAAAAACCTCGGCTGTCTACGCCATGGCCAACTTGACGGGCGACAACTGGAGCGGTAACTTCGGCCTGCGCGCCGTCCACACCAAGCAGTCGACCCTGGTGAACCAGGCTGGTGGCCCGATCACCGGTTCCGACTGGGGCCCATACTCGCAGCATCTGTATGAGCGCACTTACAACGACTACCTGCCGAGCGCCAACATCAAGTTCGATGTGCGCAACGATCTGGTCGTGCGCGCCGCCGTGGCCCGCACCATCGCCCGTCCCGACTACAGCGCGCTGGGCGGTTCGGTATCGCTGAACGACGATGCCTTGAGTGGCAGCGGCGGCAACGTCAACCTGAACCCGGTCAAGTCGGACAACGCCGAAGTCAGCGCCGAATGGTATTTCGCACCGAGGTCGGCTTTCTCGGTGGGCCTGTTCTACATGGACCTGAAATCGGTCGTGTCGAATGGTACCGTCAACGCCACGTACTTCAACAGCAAGCGCAATGCCAATGCCGTGTACCAGATCACGTCGCCATTCAATACCAGCGGCAAGAACAAGGGCGCGGAATTCAGCTACCAGCAACCGCTGTTCGGCGACTTCGGCATCCTGGCCAACTACACCTATGCCGACGGCAAGCTGGACAATGGTGATGAACTGGTCAATGCATCGCGCAGCACGTACAACCTGACGGCCTTCTATGAAGCCAACGCCCTCAGCGCACGCCTGGCCTACAACTACCGTTCCTCTTACAAGGCGGGCGTGGACCGTGGCGCCAGCCAGCACGTTGCCGGCGCGGGCGGCCTGGCCGGTTCGCTCAACTACAAGATCAACGAACACTTCACGATCACGTTCGATGCGCTTAACTTGACGAACACGACCATCAAGATGTACGCGGAAAACAAGGATCAGCCACGCGCTTTCTATAGCAACGGCCGCACCTTCTACCTGGGCCTGCGCGCCAAGCTGTAAGCAAGTCGATCCGGCCTGATACGATCGTGTCAGGCCTGGTCTTCCTCGGTCTTTTCAAGGCAAGTTCCTGTTTCGGGAGCTTGCCTTTTTTTTCGACGCCCACTGACAAGGCACCTGCCGTCTGTACTCATATAAAACCGTTCCGCTACCGTGGCGGACATCTATAACGAGGAGTCTATGAACAGTCGTTTGCAACCCGTATTGCACCCCATCGCCGCCGCTGCCGCCTTGCTGTCCATGAGCATGGCGGCCCAGGCGCAGCAGGCCCCGTCCGCCGCTCCGGCCATGCAGGAAGTCGTCGTCACCGGCATCCGCGCTTCGCTGGAGCAGTCGCTGAGCCAGAAGCGCAACAGCGATTCCGTGATCGATGTCGTCAGCGCGGAAGACATCGGCAAGTTGCCCGACAAGAACGTGGCCGACGCCGTGCAACGCGTGCCGGGCGTAAATATTTCCTCGTCGGCTGGCGGCGAGGGCGGCTTCTCGGAAAATGACCGGGTCAGCATCCGCGGTACCAGCCCCAGCCTGACGCAAACCCTGATCAACGGCCATGCCGTGGGCACGGGCGACTGGTTCGTCACGGACCAGGTGGGCACGGTAGGGCGCAGCGTCAGCTTTGCCTTGCTGCCGTCGGAAATCGTCAGCCGGGTCACCGTGCAAAAGAGCGCGCAGGCGGACCTGGTGGAAGGGGGCGTGGCCGGCTCCATCAATATCGAGACGCGCAAGCCGCTCAGTTTCAAGCAGCCATTTACTGCCGAGCTGGCCTTGCAGGCGATCTATGCGGACTTGCCGGGCAAGACGGATCCGCAAATGAATGCCCTGTTCAACTGGAAGAACGAAGCGAAGACCATGGGCGTGCTGTTCCAGGTGTTTTCCGAAAAACGCCACGAGCGCCGCGACGGCCAGGAATTCTTCGGCTATGGCGCGATCGACGCCAACAGCCCGGCCGCCCAAAAGTACCCGCAACTGGCCGGCGTGCTGGCACCGCTGGGCATCAACTCGGCCCTGTTCGAACAGGTGCGCAAGCGCCAGGGCGGCAGTATCGACCTGCAATTCAAGCCGACTTCCGATTTGATGCTGGACGTCAACGGCTTCTATTCCAAGCTGGACGCGGCCAACTACAACCGCAGTTTTTACAACCAGCCAGGCGCCAACCTGAATGCCGTCGACAATGACGGCAAGCACGTGGGCGTGATTCCCCGCACGTTTACGGTCAAGAACAATACCTTGGTGGCAGCCGAGTTTCCCGCGTCGCAATTTCCTTTGGCTAACGCTACCACGCCCTATAACGGCCAGCTGTATCCGGCCCTGGTTGACCAGATCTACCGTCCCGGTTCGAACTCGTCGACGGCCTACATCGACTTCAACGGCAGCTACCGCGCCAGCGAGCGCCTGCGCATCACGGGCAGCCTCGGCTACACGCGCGGCATTGGCGAGACGCCCGTCGACCTTGGCTATGAGGCGGGCTTGACGGGCGTGGGCGTGTCGTACCAGCTGAACGGCCTGTCGCCGGCCAGGCTGAATTTCCCGGGTCTCGACATTTCCAAATTCTCCAACGCGGTCACGGCATCGGCCTGGGGTTCGCATGTGGAAACCCTGGACACGGAAAAATATGGCCAGGCCGATGGCGAGCTGAGCATGGATTATGGCGTGCTGGAGTCGTTGAAATTCGGCGCGCGCTACGCGGAACACCACCGCAATGTGTCCTGGCCGGAAAACCGCAGTTGCTCCGTGTGCGATGGCACGACGAGTGCGCCCTTGCCGAAGTGGAATGGCGGCACCTATCCCGGCGATTACGGCAAGGGCCTGGGCGGCAGCGCGCAGGGCCGCTACTGGCAGCTCGATCCGGCCGACCTGGTGGCGTGGGCCAACAAGTACGACAATTCCGGCGGGCCGAATTCGCGCAACTGGCCGGCCGAGCTGGACGTGAAGGAAAAGGATAGCGCGGTCTACATCATGGCCAACCTGGCAGGCAACAAGTGGCGCGGCAATGTGGGTGTGCGCGTCGTGCGCACGCAGCAGACAACGGTGACGAACGTGCCTGGCGGCGAAAATCCGATCGGGCAGGAAAACATCTTCGGCACCTATACGCCCACCGTCGTCAAGCACAGCTACACGGATGTGCTGCCGAGCGCGAATATCAAGTTTGACTTGAGCAAGGACCTGGTGGCCCGCGCGGCTGTGGCGAAAACCATGGCGCGCGCCGACTACAGCGCACTGGTGGGCGCCGTCAACCTGAACGACCAGTTGCTGACGGGCACGGGCGGCAATCCGGATTTGAAACCGATACGCTCGACCAACTACGACGCCACCCTGGAATGGTATTTCGCGCCAAAGGCCATGCTGTCGGTGGGCGCCTTCTATATGGACATGAAATCGTACGTGACGTTTGGTACGGCGCCCGTGAGCTACTACAATAATACCTTCAAGAAATTCAACACCTATGTGATCCAGTCGCCGACGAATATCGGCGCCAAGAACAAGGGCGTGGAACTCAGTTACCAGCAGGGCTTGTGGGGCGGTTTCGGCGTGGTGGGCAATTACACCTATACGAATGGCAAGGCGGACGATGGGGCCGCCGTCGTGGGCAGCTCGCGCGGCACCTACAACCTCGAAGGCTATTACGAGGATGAGCGCCTGAGCGCGCGCCTGGCCTACACCTACCGCTCCAGCTTTCTGGCCGGCCTGTTCAGCAGCTCTCCCCAGTATGTGCATGGCGTGGGCAACCTGGCCGCGTCGATCAACTACAAGATCGACGAGCGCTACTCGTTAACGTTCGACGTGCTGAACCTGAATAACCCGGTGCTCAAGTATTACGGCGCCAACCAGGATCAGCCGACGGCCCTGTATTCGAACGGCCGTCAGTTTTACTTTGGCCTGCGCGCCAAACTGTAGGTTTTTTTACCGGCTTTCCGCCACAAACGGGGAGCCGGTTTTTATCTTTTGGAACTGTTTGACCATGACTATTGCTTCCCAACGCTACCTCGCCCTCGACGTTCTGCGCGGCCTGACCGTCGCCCTAATGATCGTCGTCAATACCCCTGGCGACTGGGGCAGCGTGTATGCGCCGTTTCTGCATGCCGAATGGCATGGCTTTACGCTCACGGACTTCGTCTTTCCCAGCTTTCTGTTTGTCGTCGGCAATGCGCTGGCCTTTGCGCTGAGGAAATATGAACACCTCGGCCATGGCGCCGTGCTGGCCAAGCTGTGCAAGCGCAGTGCGCTGATCTTTTTGCTGGGCTTCCTGTTGTACTGGTTTCCCTTCTTCAAGATCGACGATGCGGGCCAGTTCGCCTGGTCGCCGCTGTCGCACACGCGCATTCCCGGCGTGCTGCAGCGTATCGCCGTGTGCTACCTGGCCGCCGCCCTGGTCCTCCATTACTGGAAGACGCGGGGCGCGCTCGTCTTCAGCGCCTGCGCCTTGCTCGGCTACTGGGCCATCCTCGCGACGTGGGGCGACTACAGCTTGCACGGCAACGCGCCGGCCAAGCTCGATCTGATCTTGCTGGGCGACAGCCATCTGTACCACGGAGAAGGCATCGCCTTCGATCCGGAAGGTATCCTCGGCACCTTGCCATCGATTGTCAATGTGATTGCCGGCTACCTGGCGGGCAGTTTCCTGCGCCAGACGGCGCCGGCGCAGCTGCGTGCGGCGCTGTATCGGCTGGTGGTGGCCGGCGTCATTTGCGTGGCCGTGGCCCTGTGCTGGAATGAGGTGTTCCCGATCAACAAGAAGCTGTGGACCAGCTCTTACGTGATGCTCGGTATCGGCCTGGACTTGCTGCTGCTGGCGCTGCTGATGTTCGTCATCGACGTGCGCAAGATCACGGGCTGGACCTACTTTTTTGAAGTCTTCGGCAAGAACACGCTGTTCATCTACCTCGTGTCGGAAGTGCTGGTGATCATCGCGTTTACCGTGCGCACCGGTGGCGGCAACCTGTACCAGTGGCTGTATCAGCACTGGTTTACGGGCTGGGCGCCGGCGCGCGTGGGCTCCTTGCTGTTTGCCGTCAGCTTCATGCTGCTGTGCTGGCTGATCGCCTACGCCATGGACAAGCGCAAGATCTACATCAAGGTCTAGAATTTCAATTTCAGGCCGTAGCGCGTGGCCATGGCCGTCAACAGCAGCATCAGGGCGGTGACGGCGGCCGCATTCCACAGGCCGGCCGCGCCGCCCGTTGCCAGATACGGCCACCAGACGGGCGGCAAGTGCAGCACGGCCGCCAGTTGCTGCCACAGGTCGGGCACGATGTAGGCGAACAGGGCATTGGTGCCGGCGGGCAAGAGCACCACGGCCCAGGCGCGCCAGCGCCACACGTCGATGACGACATAAAACACGAGGAACAGGGCCAGGATGAGGGCGCTGCACACGAGCGTGTAGGATTCCGTCGCCGCGATCTTGTTGATATGGTGATACGGCCGCAGCAGCATGCCGGCCGCCAGCAGGCCCAGCGCGAACCACGCCATGAAACGGATGCGCTGCCCATGGCTCAAGGCGGCGCCGCGCAGGAACAGCTGGCCCACCAGGGTGCCGGCCAGTACGTTGGCCGCCGTCGAACCGAGCACTTGCGGCACGTTGACGAAAGCGTTGATGCCTGCCGGCAGGAAATCGAGGCTGCCCGCCGTGCCGCCCATGTACAGCACGAGCAGCAGGGAAAATACGCCCATCAGTGCCGTGCCGCTACCCCGGCACGCCAGGTACAGCAGGCTGCACAGCAAATAGGACCAGCCTATCATGCCGAGGATGCCCCACCACGACGGTTGCAGCCAGGTGCTGGAAAATTCCGCGTTCAGTTCGCCGCGAAACGTCGCCAGCAGGACCAGCATCAGCACGCCGCCGGCGGCCAGCTCCAGCTTGCCCGCGCCCTGGCGCCACAGCAGTATCATCGCCACATAAAACAGCAGGAAGTACATGGCGTGCGGCAGCGGCGCCGCCTGCGCATCATAGCGGTAGGCGTTGGCCAGCACGACGCCGGCCAGCATCAGGCTGGCGGAACGCCACAGCAGGCGTCCCAGCAAGGCTGGCGTGACGTGGCCGCAATGGCGCTGCAAGGCCAGCGGTATGGCCATGCCGACCATGAACAGAAAACCGGGAAAGACCAGGTCGGGTAGTGTGATGCCGTCGGCGCGGGGGCCTGCATGCTCGAGCCACCAGGCAATGCCGGGCATGCCGGCCAGGTAGTTGACCCAGATCATGATGACGATCACGCAGCCGCGGAAGGCATCTAGGCTGGTCAATCGTTCGGCGGCGGTGGCAGTGGCGACAGTGGCTGGCGGCATGGAAGGAGGGCAAAGGTCGAAAAAAAAGCAGCCCCGGCGTGAGCCGGGAACTGCCTTGCGCATGCTGGCGGGAGCGGGAATTACTGTGCCGCTGCTGCCGGTGCCACCGCTGCCGTGGCAGGACGGTTCAGCCACAGGATCCAGTAGCGGGCCAGATCTCCCACGCCGTCGCCGCCCTTGACCGTTTCCAGTACCTTGATGGCGTCATCTTTCTTGCCAGCCATGGCGTAGGAATAACCGAGGCGCAGCTTGGCATCTTCTGGACGCTTCAGGCCGCCCTTGGCGATGCCTTTCTCGATCAGGTCGATACCTTTGTCGAACTGGTCCATCGTGACGAAGGCGTAACCGAGGTTGATCAAGCCCGTGCCATCCTTGCTCTTCATGGCCGACGCTTCGCCGCTGGCGATGCTTTTCGCATCATCGGCGGCAGCCTTGTTGGCCTGGTCGCGCAGTTTCTTGTGTTTGGCGGCATTCGCGCCCGTGCCCAGCACGCCTTTGGCAAAGCCCGCGTCGAGGACTTTTTTCGCTTCCGTCGGGAAGGCGTTCTGCAAGGCGATTTCAGCCATGTCGCTGTAATCTTGCGGCGGCATGGTGCCCACGGCCTTGAATTGCAGGCGCAGCACGTCGAGCGCGAAGCGGTCGGAATAGCCGGCCTTGCCTTGCGTGCGGCTCAGCAGATCGCTCCAGTAGTCATCGGACGGGTAGTAGCGCACCAGGTTTTCCATGGCGACCAGGTAGGTGGCTGGATCCTTGCTTTTCGAACCCGTGTTGGCCAGCAATTGCAGTTCTTCGATGGTCGGCGTCTTGCCCGCTTGCTGCTTGGCCGTCAGGTCGGCCATCAATTCCTGTTTCGCGCGCGCGAAATCATTGCTGAAGTAGTAGGCGCGGATGATGTAGGGACGCATGGTGGTCGCGTCGCCTGTTTCCGTTTGGTAACGGGTGAACCACTTGATGGCGTTCGGATAATCCTTGGCATTGTAGTGGTAGTTGGCCAGTGCCTGGATGAAGTCGCCCTGGGCTTTCTTGTCCAGCTTGCCCGATTCGATGACTGCTTCCAGTGCCGTCATGGCCATAGGCGCATTGTTGGTGGTCGAGGCCAGCGCCACGCGCAGGCGGTTCAGCACGAACGTTTCATACGGCGTCAGGGCCGGAATGGCGGCAGCCTGGTCGATGCGGCTTTGCACGTCGGCGTAGTTTTTCGCATCCATCGATGCCTTCACGGCAACCGGATCGAGCAGCTTGAACACTTCAGGACGTACCGAATCGGCCGGAGCGGCAGCAGCGGCGGCGGCTGGCTTGGCATCCTGCGCGTGCGACAGGGATGGCAGGACATTGAGGCCGATGGCGGCCAGGAGCAGGCTAAGGCGTGCAAGACGGAATTGGGACATGGTCAATCCTTCAATCAATAACAAAAATACGCACCGGCGCTGGCAGCCGCAACATCGTGCAGTGGCATTGCCAGAGGGGCAAGGAAGCTCGAAAAAAACACATTCTGCCAGTCTGTCTGCATAAGTCAAACAGAAGCGGCATGATACAAAGCGGCTATTGTCACATAAACGGCTGAGCGGGTGCGGCAAACGTGCGCGCCAGGGCTTGCCCATTTGCATCGAACAGCAGGCAGCGCTGGGGCGGCAGATGCAGGCGCATGGCGTCGCCCGCGTGGCGCAAGCCATCCTCGGCCGGCAGCTTGACCGCCAGCATCTCGTTTGCGCCCGGTATGCTGGCGTAAACGATGGCCACGTCGCCCAGGTATTCGACATGGCTGACGGCCGCGTCGACGACGTTGTTGTCCGTATCGGCACCGTGCTGCAGGCTGACATGCTCGGCGCGCACGCCCAGGGTCAGCTGGTCACCCGGCGCCACGCCATCGCCCTGTGCTTCGACGTCGATGACGGCGCCGCCGGGCAGGCGCACGGCCACGGAACCGGGGCCGCAGGCGACAGCCTCGCAAGCGATGAAGTTCATCTTCGGCGCGCCGAGGAAGCCTGCCACGAACAGGTTGCCGGGATTGTTATACAGCTCGTGCGGACTGCCCACCTGCTCGATGCGCCCGCCGTTGAAGACGACGATGCGCTCGCCCAGGGTCATGGCCTCGACCTGGTCGTGCGTGACGTAGATCATGGTCGTCTTCAGTTCCTGGTGCAGGCGCGAGATTTCCACGCGCATCTGCACGCGCAACGATGCATCGAGGTTCGACAGCGGTTCGTCGAAGAGAAAAACCTTGGGTTTGCGCACGATGGCGCGGCCGATGGCCACGCGCTGGCGCTGGCCGCCAGACAGGTCTTTCGGCTTGCGTTTCAACAGCGGCGTGATCTGCAGGATCTCGGCCGCGCGCTCGACGGCGGCGCGCACATCGGCCTTTTTATGTCCGGCCAGGGAGAGGGCGAAGGCCATGTTCTCGTACACCGTCATGTGCGGGTACAGGGCGTAGCTCTGGAAGACCATGGCCAGGCCCCGCTCGGCCGGCGCGATATCGTTGGCCAGCCGGCCGCCGATATGCAGTTCGCCGTCCGTGATGTCTTCCAGCCCCGCGATCATGCGCAGCAGCGTCGATTTGCCACAGCCGGACGGTCCCACGAAGACGACGAATTCGCCGTCGCGGATATCGAGGTCGATGCCGTGGATGACGGGATGCTTGTCGTCGTACAGCTTGACGATATTTTTCAATGCGATATGTGCCATGAAGTGCTTCTGTCCTAGCTTGCGCTGGCCGGCGCGGACGTGGCGCCGGCGTCAGATGGGTCGGAGGTATCCTTCGGGCCGATGCGCATGAAGCGCGACAGGATCAATACGGGCACGGCCGACACCAGCACCCACAGGAAGAAAGTCTTGTAGCCGAGCGCCGTCTGGATGTCGCCGCTGATCATCTTGAACAGCACGGAACCCAGCTGCATCACGCCGGTGGCGAACGCATAGTGGGCCGTCTGGTATTTGCCGACCGAGACGACCTGCATCATGAACAGGATCAGGCCGACGAAGCCGAAGCCATAGCCGAACATCTCCACGCTGAGCGCGGCCGTGATCAGGGTCAGGTCGGTCGGCATGCTGTGGCTCAGGTAGTAGAACACCAGGTTCGGCAAGTTCATGGCGAGGATCAGGAAGAACATGGCGCGCTTGAGGCCCAGCCACGACGTGAAGTAGCCGCCGCCGATGCTGCCCAGCAAAAAGGCGACGGTGCCGGCCGTGCCGTACACGGCGCCCACTTCCGTCGTCGACAGGCCCAGCCCTCCAAGCTCGCGCGCTTCGCGCAGAAACAGCGGGCCGATGGTCTGCACTTGCGCCTCGCCCGCGCGGAACAGGATGATGAAGGCGATCATGCCCCAGATGCCGGGCTTTTTCAGGAAGTCCACCAGCACGTCCCACAGGGTACGGCTGATGCCTGCCACGCTCTTGTCTGCCACGGCCGCGTTGCGCACCTGCGGCAGGGCCCACAGGTGGTAGGCGGCCAGCGACAGCATCATCGCGCCGATGATCAGGAAGATCACCGACCAGGCGGGCTTGACGCCGATTTTCTTCTCGAGGTAACCGGCCAGGATCACCAGGCCGCCCAGCGAGATGAATTTGCCCGCATTGAAAAAGGCGCCTTGCCAGCCCGCGTAGGCCGCCTGCTGCTTGTCCGACAGGCTGGCGATATACAGGCCATCGCAGACGATGTCGTGCGTGGACGAGGCCAGCGCGGCAACGAACAGCACGGCGATGCAGGCGGCGAACCACAGCGGCGTTTGCAGGGCCAGCGCGATCAGGCCCAGGCTCAGGCCGCCAAGGAACTGGAACAGCACCACCATGGTCTTCTTGCTCGACGTCAGCTCCAGGAAGGGGCTCCACAGCGACTTGAAGACCCAGGCAAAGCCGATCAGGCCCGTCCAGCGGGCGATCTGGTCGTTCGGCACGCCCATGCTCTTGAACATCAGGCCGGCCACCAGGGCCACGGCGTAGAACGGCAAGCCCTGGGCGAAGTACAGGGTGGGCACCCAGGAAATCGGGCTGCGAGCTTTTTTGCTGATGCTGATGCGCTGGTCGTGCATGGAGGCTTCCTTATCGAGAGACGTTTTCATTTGACTGCGCCGTCCATGCCGCGCATGAAGAAGCGTTGGGTAAACAGGAAGGCGAGCAGGGTCGGCACGATGGTGATCAGGGTGCCGGCCGCGATCACGCGCGTGCTGCTGCCGAAGGTGCCGCGCAAGTACAGCACGCCCACCGACAGGGGAAATTCATCGGGCTTGCTCATGACGATGGAGGGCCAAATGTATTCATTCCACGATTCGACGGCCGTCAGGATGCCGACGGTGGCCAGCCATGGCGTGATCAGGGGCAGCATGATGCGGCTGAAGATGACCCACTCGGACGCGCCATCGACACGCGCCGCGTCGATCAGGTCTTGCGGCACTTCCTCGAACGCCTGCTTGAGCAGCAAGATGGCCACGGCCGTCACCACGTTGGGCAGGATCACGCCCGTGTAGGTATCGACCAGGCTCATTTGCGTGATGGTGATGAAGTTGACGAGGAAGTTGACCTCGGACGGCAGCACCAGGGTAGCCAGGATCAGGCCGAACACGAGTTTGCGGCCGCGGAATTTCAGGCGCGCCAGCGGATACGCGGCCAATGAACACAGCAGCAGTTTCCAGAACACGGTGAATACGGCGATCAGCACGGAGTTCTTGAAGAACGACCAGATCGGGATCGCCTTGAACACCTCGATGAAGTTGTCGAATGACGGCGCCTTCGGCCAGAAGGTGGGCGGGAAGGCGAAGATATTGCCTTCCGTGGAAATGGCCGTCACCAGGGTCCACCAGAACGGGAAGATGCAGACGACGGCGATCGCGCACAGCACGGCGTAGTGGCCCGTGTATTGGCCAATGAGCTGCAGGCGCGTTTTCAGGGGGCGGGAGCGGTTTGTCATGGTCATTCCCTGTTAGCGGTGCTTCGGTTTCAGATAGCGCAGGCACAGCAGGGCGATGGCTATGCAGAACAGCGAGACGACGAAGCTGGCCGCCAGCGCGCGCGGCAGTTTCAAGTGTTTGAGGCCCTGGTCATACGCGTAGTACAGCGCCGTGAAGGTGGAATTCATCGGTCCGCCCTGGGTCAGCACGTCGACTTCCTGGTACGCCTTCAGGGCCGCCAGCACGGACAGGATGGAACACAGCATGATGGTGGGGCGCAGCATCGGCACGGTGATCTTCCAGAAGCGCTGCCAGCGGTTGGCGCCATCGAGCATGGCCGCTTCCTGCATGTCCGACGGTATCGATTGCAGGGCCGCCAGATACATCACCATATACCAGCCCAGGCCGCGCCACAGGGTGACGAACATGACGGCAAACAGGGCCAGGCTGTCGTTCGTCAGCCAGCCCACGGGCGCGTTTACGAGCTTTAACGTCATCATCACGTAGTTGAGCGCGCCCTGTTCATGGAACATGAAGCCCCACATGATGCCGACCACGGAAACGGTGGTCACCACGGGCACGTAGAAGGCGGCGCGGAACAGGCGGATGCCGGGCAGGCGGTTGTTGACCAGCACGGCCAGCACGATGGCGCCCACCTGCACGAAGGGCACCATCAGCAAAAACATCAGCGAATTTTTCAAGCCCGAGACGAACATCTCGTTGTTGAAGATGTAGCGGAAATTGTCCAGGCCGACGAAGCGCGTCTCGCGTATCAGGCTGTAGTCGGTAAACGCCAGCACGGAGCCGTAGCCGACGGGCCAGAAGGAAAAGGCGGCCAGCAGCAGCAGGGCGGGAGTCAGGAACAGCCAGGCTTGCACGGTGTGGCGGTGGGCGAGTTTCATGGTGTCCTTAGTGGCGCGGCAGGGTGGCCAGCTTGCGGTTCCAGATGGCGACGGCCTGGTCCAGCGCCTGCTTGACGTCCTGCTTGCCCGTGACCCCGGCTTCGACGGCTTTCACGAGCGAGCGGCGCAACTCGTCGTAGTCGTCGATGCCGGCCACGTACAGGGTGCGCGAGTGGCCCATCGACAGGGCGCCGGCGGCCACCGCTTTTTCAGCCGCGCCCGCGTTTGCTGGCGTGGCGAGGAAGAACGGATCGGCCGCCGCTTTCACCGTGGTGGGAAAGACGCTGGCCTGGCGCGCGAAGGCCAGCTGGTTCTCGTCGTTCGTCAGGAAGCGCGCGAACTTGCCGACCGACGGCAGCTGGCGTGCCGGCACGCCTTTCGGAATGGCGAAGTGCACGAGCCAGCCGCCATCGGCGATGCCGGTGGGGCCCAGCGGTGCGGGCGCCACGTCGGTGATGGCGTAGATGTCTTTCGCATCGCCGCGGATGCGCTGCATGGCCGTCGGCGGCGCCAGCAGCATGCCCAGGCGGCCGCCCTTGTAGGCGTCGATCACGGCCGGGAAATTGTCTTCGGCGAACAAGCCTTCCTTCAGCAGGCCGCCGACCTTGTAGGTGTCGGCCAGTTTCTGCACCAGCGCCACGTGCTGCGGCGAATTGAAGACGGCGCGGTTGTCGGTGATGACGGCCAGGCCCTGCTGCATGAACAGGCCGTCGATCTTGGACAAGGCGGGCGCGATGCCGGCCTTGCCCGTGCGTTGCGCGATCTGGCGCGCGTACGCCAGCTGTTCATCGAGGCTGGAGGGGCCGCGCGTGAGGCCCGCCTGCTTGAAGATGGCGGTATTGAAGGCGATCACCGCGACATTGCTGTACATGGGAAAACCATAGGTGCGGCCCTTGAAGCGCAAGTCGTCCAGGGCGCTGGGAATGTAGCTGGCGCGCGCTTCCCCGATCAGACCATCGACGGGTGTGAGCAAGCCGTCGCGCGCAAATTCGTCGGCCCAGGGCACGTTCAGGCTGACCAGCGCGGGCGGCGTGCCGGCCACGATGCGCGTGACCAGCTTGGTCTGGATGATGTCCCACGGAAAGTCGATCCATTCGATCTTGACGCCGGGATTCTGCGCCTCATAGCGCGCCACCACCGCATTGAAATACGGCGTGAACTTGGGCTTCATGCTGAAGGTCCAGAATTCGATTTTCTCGGCAGCCCATGCCTGCGGCGCGAGCAGGCCCGCGCAGGCAACAACCGCCAACAGTCTCTTGATCGTCATTTTTATCCTGGAGCGTGGTGCTCCAATGTCCATGAGTCCGCGGCGCGGGTACATGCCCTTGCCGTCGCTTATATTCGGGTACTTCTGACGGCAGCCGCGCCCCGTGCCGGGGGCGTAGCTGCCGGGTAGTGCCTAGTTGGTCTTGGTGACCTTGCTCAAGTGACGCGGCGCATCCGGATCCATGCCGCGCGCGGCCGACAGTTTCGCCGCCATCACGTAGAAGGACTGGATGGCGACGATCGGGTCGAGGTCCGGCGTGGCCGCCACGGGCAGGGTCAGGTCGCGCTCGGCCACGTCGGCGGGCGCCGCCAGCAAGACCTTGGCGCCGCGGCCGCGCATCTCTGTGGCCAGCTGCAGCAGGCCGGCCTGGGTTGGGCCGCGCGTGGCGAAAATCAGCAGCGGGTAGCCGTCTTCGATCAGGGCCATCGGGCCGTGCTTGATTTCGGCGCCGCTGAACGCTTCCGCCTGCAGGGCCGACGTTTCCTTGAATTTCAGGGCCGACTCCAGCGCCACAGGGAAGCTGATGCCGCGTCCGACGACCATGATGTTGCGGGCCGGGGCCAGCACGTCGATCGCTGGCGACCAGTCGACGCGGGTCGCTTCAAGCAGCGCCTCGGGCAGCGCTTCCAGGCCGCCCAGCAGCTCGGGATCGTTCTGCCACTGTGCCACCATGCGCGCACCGGCGACCAGGCTGGTAATAAAACTCTTGGTGGCGGCGACGCTCTGTTCCTTGCCGGCGCGCAGGGGCATGGCCCATTCGGCGGCGTGCGCCAGCGGCGAATCGATGTCGTTGACGAGGGCCACGGTGGTGGCGCCGCCGTCGCGGAAGTAGCGGATCGGCTCGACCACGTCCGGGCTCTGGCCTGATTGCGAGATCGAGATGGCCAAGGTGTCGCGCGTCACCAGCGGCGACTTGTTCAGGGTGACCAGCGACATCGGCAACGATGCGACGACGCGGCCCAGGCGCGCCATGATCAGGTAGGCGACGTAGTTGCAGGCGTGGTCCGAGCTGCCGCGCGCGATGGTCAGCGCGGTCGAGAACGAGGTGCTCCTCAATTTGCGGCCCAGTTCCGCGTAGCGTTCCGTGTCGCTGGCCAGTTGCAGGGCGACGCATTCGGCGGCGGAAATGGCTTCTTTAAGCATCATTGAGGTCACAGATTTCTCCTTCTATATACACAGCTTTGAGTTTGAGATCGCGATCGAGTACCACCAGATCGGCGTAAGTACCGGGGGCCAGCCGGCCGCGTTCTTCCAGGCCCAGGTAATCGGCGGCGTTGGTCGACACGCGCTTGGACGCGTCGGCCAGGTCCAGTCCCAGTCCCACCAGGTTGCGCAGCGCCTGGTCCAGGGTCAAGGTGCTGCCCGCCAAGGTGCCGTCGGGCAGGCGCACGCCGCCCATGCATTTCTGCACGGCGTGGCGGCCCAGCATGTATTCGCCGTCCGGCATGCCGGTGGCGGCGGTCGAATCGGTGACGCAGTACAGGCGCGGGATGGCGCGCAGGGCTACCTTGATGGCGCCTGGATGCACGTGCAGCAGGTCGGGGATCAGTTCCGCGTATTCGGCGTGCGCCAGGGCGGCGCCGACCATGCCCGGCTCGCGGTGGTGCAGGCCGCTCATGGCGTTGAACAGATGCGTGAAGCCCATGGCGCCGTGTTCCAGCGCGGCCACGCCGTCTTCGTACGAACCGAGCGTGTGGCCGATCTGCACGCGCACGCCGGCGTCGGCCAGGGCGCGCACCAGGTCCAGGTGGCCGGCGATTTCCGGCGCCACGGTGATGACGCGCAGCTTGGCCAAGGTTTGCAGGCGTTCGATTTCAGCCAGGGTGGCGGCGCGCGCGAAGTTCGGCTGCGCACCGAGCTTGCCCGAATTGATGTACGGGCCTTCCAGGTGGGCGCCCAGCACGCGCGCCGTGTTCGGGCGGCGGTGGTTGGCGGCGATGCCGATGGCGCTCAAGGCCATGTCGATATCTTCCGGCGGCGCCGTCATGGTGGTGGCCAGCAGGCTGGTGGTGCCGTGGCGCGCGTGGATGGCCGCGATGGTGTAGACGGCTTCGCCGCCTTCCATGATGTCCTTGCCGGCGCCGCCATGCACGTGCAGGTCGATAAAGCCGGGCAGAATATAGTCGTCGCTGTTGTTCGACGGGTGGAGGGAGTTGCCCTCGATGCTGTCGACGCGCTCGCCGAAGGCGATGGCGCCGTGGATCCAGCCGCCGGGGGTAAGGATATTGCCTTTGATAGTGCTGCTCATCTGCGCGACTCCGCTACGAATTCATAATAATCACTGCGGCAATACGAGTGGGTCAGTTCCACCGCTGCGCCGTTGTCGAGATAACTGACACGGGTGATGTGCAGCATGGCTTCACCCGTCTTGATATTGGCCAGCTTGGCCTGTTCCGCCGTCGCGTTGACGGCGCGGATATGCTGCAGCGCGCGCATCGGGATGGTGCCGCGCGACTCCAGGTAGCCGTACAGCGAATCGGTCACCTGCTGCGGGTCCGGCATGTACACGGCGGGGATGGTGGTCGTTTCGATCGCCATCACCACTTCGTCAGCCGTGCGCAGGCGGCGCAAGCGCGCCACCGGCATGTGCGGCGACAGTCCCAGCGACAGCAGTTCCAGCGGCGCGGCCGAGCCGATGTCGCGCTGCAGCCAGCGCGAGCCGGCCGTAAAGCCCCGCTGGCGCAATTCTTCCGAAAAGCTCGTCAGGCGCGACAGCGGCTGTTCCAGCTTGGGCGTGATGTAGGTGCCCGAGCCGCGCTTGCGCGTCAGCATGCCCCGGTCGCACAGCATGTCGATGGCCTTGCGCGCCGTGACGCGCGAGATTTCCAGGATATCCGACAGCACGCGCTCGGAAGGCAAGGCCTGGTTGGCGCGCCAGTCTCCGCTGGCGATGCCGTCCGACAGCATGTTCGCCAGCTGCATGTAGAGCGGCGTGTCGCTGGCCGGATTGGGTTTGAAGGTGGACAGTTTGGCCAGCATGGTCATTGCTCCTGCAAGTGCTTGCGTATCAGGCGCAGACCGCCTGCGGCCGAGTCGCCCTGTGCCGGCACGACCAGTTTCAACAGTTCCGCCGGCAGGTAGTCGGACAAGGGCGCCGCCAGGCCGCCGCACAGGGCCACGGGCAAGGCGCCGGCCGGGTCGAGCGCCCTGGCGATCAGCGCGATCTGCCGGCCTGCGTCGACCAGGATGGTGCGCGCCACGGCATTGCTGACCGCGTGTTCAAGCACCAGCCGTGCCAGTTGCGCGAAATTGGTCTGGCTGGCGGCGGCCAGCCACACTTGCATGGCGTCGCGCTGGCCGCCGCAGGCGTCGATGACGGCCGTGGCGAAGGCGCTGCCGGGCACGCGGCCGTCGACCACTTGCTGCGCGTGGTTGATGGCGCGCATGCCGATCCAGGCGCCGCCCGCCTCGTCGCCGGAGGGGAAGCCCCAGCCGCCCACTTCGTGGCGGCTGCCGTCCGCGTGCAGCACTTCGCCCACGCTGCCGGTGCCGATGGCAACGATGGCGCCCGGCTGGCCCGCATGCGCGCCCAGCAGGGTGGTCAGGGCATCCGATTCCAGCGCCACCAAGGCGTAGCCGGGATTGTGTTCGACGAAGCTGGCGGCCCACTGCTTGTTGTGCACGCCGGCCAGGCCCAGGCCGATGGCCATGCGCTGCAATGACGGTTGTTCCAGGCCGGCCGTGCGGAAGGCCACGGTGACGGCATGCGCCACGGAGCTCCAGGCCCGTTCGATGCCCAGCCCCAGGCCGGAGGGGCCGCTTTGTCCCTGTGCCAGCTCGTGGCCGTCGAGGCGCGCCAGGCGTACGCGGGTACCGCTTCCCCCGCCGTCGACGCCGATTATGTATTCGATCATATTGTGCAGTCCCGCGTTTGGTTGAGTGCGCCTGTCTCGGTTCTTTTATTTGTCGGGCGGCGAAAAAGCTGAAGGCACTATATTGTCGCCCCGAGGGCTTGTCAACAGGTATTTAAGTGGTATTAATAATTGCGTTGCGCGGCGTCGCGCCATGCCCGAGGGATTGATTGCAAGTATTTGTTAATAAAGGATTTTTTGTGGATGCCGAATGGTATTGAAATTGGCCTTGTTTAATGCCAATTTTTTGCAACTGGTCTGTTGTTGGGCGTGTGATATTGCTTGTATGCATGCTTGGCAAGGGACGCCATGAAGAGTAAAGTCCGCCTTTTACACCTGAGTTGGAAGAGCATGATGAACGACAAGGCAGCAAAGAGCGAGTACTGGGACGACTGGCAGCAAGAGGCGCTGGCCGCTGGCGTGTCGGCGCCGCTGGCTGCGCTGGGCATGGAAATGATGCGCACGCACCGCAAGAACCGCTGGCCGAAGGATTTCCTGGGCCGCGAAAGCGATGGCCCGGTCATGATCGAAATGTGCCTGGAAGATGAAGCGGAAACGGAATTGTTCTTTATCGAGAACCTGTATCCCTACGATGCGGCGCTGATCGAAAAGACGCGCCGCCGTCTGTGCCTGCACTGATCGTGCGCTGACGCGTGACTGGAACGGCCGCCTTGCGCGGCCGTTTTCACGTCAGGTGCTGAATTTTTCGCTGCTGGTGGTGCTGCTGGCGCGCATGCGCAGGCTCAGCAGCACGATGGTGACCAGCAGCAGCGAATGCGTTCCCGGTTCATGCGACGCGGGGACGCGCAGGCTGGCGTCCGGCGAATGGAAACTGGCCAGGCGCGTGGCCAGGGTGGGGGGTGTCGCCTGGTAGGCGGCCATCTGAACCGGCGGCGTCTCTGCCGCCTGCGTGTTGCCAGCGGCCCAGAGCGTCAAGGCCGCGCCCAGCAAGATCATTGTTCTCATCATATTGTCTGTTTCCGCCGAGGGCTGTAAATCGATTACACATGGTCGTGCCGTATGCCGGCCATGTCCTGTCCCCAGTTTGTATGCTTGTTTCCGTGCTGGTCACGCCGCACCGAAATGATATCTATTTATAAAGTTCGTGTATTAAAACATAATAAAATAAAAATGCAAACGTCTTTTTGCAAATAAGCGCATGCGCTGCCCGTGCTTGCCGGGCGGGATCTATTGCATGGGGGAAATGACGTGGCATTTTCATGGGGGAGTGTCATAATGGCCCAGGCATTTCCGCCCAGGCATGGAGTAGATAATGAGCAAGGCACAGGACAGCAAGAAAGAAGCCAAGAAGGAACCGGCCAAGACCATGAAGGAAAAGAAGGAAGCCAAGAAGGTCAAGAAAGAAGAGCGCAAGCGCTGATCATGCGCGTGCGCCGTTCATCGATGCGCCCGTGGCGTGCGCCGGCCCTGCTGGCGGCGTTCGCCCTGCTGGCCTGCGGCGTGCCCGTGTCCGGCGTGCTGGCGCAGCAAAAGCCGCCGCCGTCCACGTTCGGGCAAGTGGTGGGCAATGCCGTGCTGTGCATCGACCAGATCGACAACAAGGCCTTCTATGCGTATCTGCTGACGGCCTTCGGCCCCGCCTACAAGCATGAAGGGGGCGCCTACTGGTTCCGCACGGACGCCACCTTGTGGGGCGCGCCGATTACCGACGTGATCGTCAGCGACGACACCAGTCCCCTCGTCTTCATGGGCGTGGTGGCGGACTCGACACCGGAAAAGCTGGAGCCGGCCATCCGCGGCGTCTCGGGCCTGCGCTTCAATAAACTCGACAATTCCGCCTTTCCTGTCCGTGGTTCCGTGCCTGGCAGTAAAATCGTCTACTTCCGCAGCAAGGCGAAAGTCTATTGCGCCAAATACAAGCCGTTGCCGCCCGCCCGCACCCGATGAGGGTATAGGCTTGCCGCTGCGCATTTTGATCGTTTCATCCGCAGGGTCTCCATGTACACGCATTATTTTCAGCTCAAGCAATCGCCGTTTTCGATCGCCCCCGATCCGCGCTACCTGTTCATGAGCGAACGCCACCGCGAAGCGCTGGCGCATTTGCTGTATGGCGTGGGCAGCGGCGGTGGCTTTGTGTTGCTGACGGGCGAAATCGGCGCCGGCAAGACCACCGTGTGCCGCTGCTTCATGGAGCAGATTCCGGAAAACTGCCAGCTCGCGTATATCTTCAATCCGAAACTGTCCGTCGAGGAATTGCTGCTGTCGATCTGCGAGGAATTCCGCATCGCCCTGGCGCCCGGCGTGGCCAGCGTGAAAGGCTATGTCGACGCCATCAATGCGCACCTGCTGGCCAGCCATGCGCAGGGCAAGAACAATGTGCTGATCATCGATGAAGCGCAAAACCTGTCCGCCGCCGTGCTGGAACAGTTGCGTTTGCTGACGAACCTGGAGACGAGCGAGCGCAAGTTGCTGCAGATCATCCTCATCGGCCAGCCGGAATTGCGCGCCATGCTGGCCCGGCCGGAACTCGAGCAGCTGGCGCAGCGCGTGATCGCCCGCTATCACCTCGGTTCGCTGACTGCGGACGAGACGGCAAGCTACATCCGCCACCGGCTGGCCGTGGCCGGCTGCACGGCGCAGACGCCGTTCGCGCCGCGGCTGATGGCGCACATTCACGCCATGAGCCACGGCGTGCCGCGCCGCATCAACCTGCTGTGCGACCGCGCGCTGCTGGGCGCCTACGTGGAAAACCAGCCGCAAGTGACGCGCCAGATATTGCGCCGCGCCGCCGAGGAAGTGTTCGCGGAAGAGGGCAAGCCGGCTGCCGGACGGGGCTTGCGCTGGCCGCAGGTGGCGGGCGGCGTGCTGGCCGGGGCCGTGGTCTCGGCCGCGCTGGCCTGGCATTTCATGCCGCGCCCGTCCGCCGTGCCTGTTGCGCCTGCGGTGGCCGCCGTTGTGCCGGCCGCCTCCGCCGTGGCGGCCGCCGCCGCATCCACGCCCGCGCCCGCCAAGGTGCCGGACCGCAACGCCGTGCTGCGCCAGCTGGCCGCCCTGTGGGGCGAGCAGTTGCCGGCCGGCGATGCCTGCCAGGCGGGCGCCCGCGCCGGCCTGCGCTGCCTGCACAGCCGGGGCGGTATCGCCGAGTTGCGCGTGCTGGACCGACCCGCCATGCTGGCCTTGCGCGATGCGGATGGTGCGGAACAGCTGGCGCTGCTCACGCGCGTGCAGGACGGGAGCGCTACCTTGATGCTCGATGGCAAGCAGCAAAGCCTGCCGCTGGCCCAGCTGGCCCAGCTGGCGCAGCGCAGCGATGGCAGTTTCACGACCTTCTGGCGCGCCCCGCGCGGTTGGCGCGACGAAGTGCCGCTGGGCGCCCGCGGCGCCGACGTGGACTGGCTGGCGCAGCGCCTGGCACAACAGCGAGGCTTGCCGGCGCCGGCCGCCAATCTGCCGCTCGATGCCGAGATGCAAGGCCAGTTGCGCGCATTCCAGCAAAGCCAGAACCTGCGGGCCGATGGCCTGGCGGGCCCGAAAACGTATATACGCCTGATGCAGCTCGGTGACAACGCGGAGCCGCGCCTGAGCAGCGCAGCTCCTGCCGTGGCAGCGCCCGCTGCGACGGCGATGGTGGCGGGGAAATAAGATGTCCTACATACTTGAAGCACTGAAAAAATCGCAAGCCGAGCGCCAGCTGGGCGAGTTGCCGTCGATCCACGCACCGCAAGTGCAGCTGCACGATGGCGCAGCATCGGGCGCGGCGAGCCGCGTGCCCGTCTGGCTGGCGCTGGGTGGCGTGGCGGTGGCCGTGGCTGCCGCACTGCTGTTGTGGCAGCCTTGGCAGGTGGCGGCCACGGCGCCTGCCGTGCTGGCCCAGGCCGTGCCAGCGCCGGTGCCGGCAGCAGTCCCGCCCGCAGTCCCTGCGCCTGCGCCTGTGGCTGTGCCCGTGCCCGTGCCCGTGCCGCCGGCGGCCGTCGCCGCGCCAGTGCAGCATGCCAGGCCCGTGGCGGAACCGAAGCAAGAGCCGCCAGTCCCCGCTCCGGCGCCGGCCGTGCCCGTCCCTGCGGCGGCGCCATCGGCCGAAGAGACCGTGCCCGGCATGCGCGACTTGCCCGAGCCGATACAGCGGCAAATCCCCCCGGTCGCCATCGGCGGCTATATCTATTCGAAGAATCCGGCCGACCGCCTGCTGCTGATCGACAAGGTCCTGCGCCACGAAGGCGAGGAACTGGCGCCGGGCCTGGTGCTGGAAAAATTGCAGCCGAAGGCGGCCATCTTCAGTTTCAAGGGCTACCGCTACCGTGTGCCGTATTGAATTGTTGTGCATCAAGGCCGGGTAGCAGTAGCTGAACCATACTGGCCTGGCCTGGTCGAACCAGGGTCGCTGCGACCGTGTGCGTGGCCGGGGAGTTCCGATGATTGCTGCCGCAGCGGGTGAGGGTGCTTTTGATGCGCATGGCTTGGGAAACCTGGCGCGCATCGACCATATCGTCGTGCTGATGATGGAGAACCGATCGTTCGATCACATGCTCGGCTACCTGAGCCTGGAAGGCGGGCGTGCCGACATCGACGGCTTGCAGGCCGGCCATGCCAACGTGCATGCGGGCGTGAGCTACCCCGTGCACCATTTGCGGCGCACGGCGTTTGGCCCGCAGCAAGACCCGTCGCATACGGGCATGTCGGTGGCGCAGCAATTGCAGAACAATAATGGCGGCTTTGTCGACGACTATGCGCAAACGCATCCGGGCGACCCCGACATCGACCTGGTGATGGGCTATTACAATGCATCCGACTTACCCATGTACGATTTCCTGGCGCAGCAGTTCTGCGTCTGCGACCGCTGCTACAGCTCCGTTCCGGGCGCCACCTGGCCCAACCGCCTGTATGCGATCAGCGGCAAGGCTGCCGGCAGCCGCGACAGTAAGCGCGTGCCCCTGTATACGAACAAATCCTTCGTGCGCCACCTGGACCGCGCCCAGGTCAGCTGGAAATTTTATTCCGCCTGGAAACCCTGGAGCCTGGCGCTGACGGACGACCATTACCGTTCGTCCGAGCTGTACGAGCCGTTTGGTTCCAGCGCGCGCCGCTATGGTTTCATCGGCGATGCGCTGGCGGGCGCCTTGCCCTCGGTCAGCTGGATCGATCCGCATTTTTTTGAGAATGACGACCACCCGCCGGCCGATATCCGCGCCGGCCAGGCGCTGGTGGCGCAGGTCTACCAGGCCCTGTCGCGCGGGCCGGCCTGGGCGCGCACCTTGCTCATCCTCAGCTATGACGAGCACGGCGGCTTTTTCGACCATGTGCCGCCTGGTCCCGCCATCGACGACGATCCCGCGTTTCGTCAGTACGGCGTGCGCGTGCCCATGCTGCTCGTGTCGCCGCTGATCGCGCCGGGCAGCGTCAGCCACGAGGTGGTCGACCACACGTCGATCATCAAAACCATCCTGCAGCGCTTTTGCCGCGCCGCCGATGGCGGCTTGCCCCAGATGGGCGCGCGCGTGGCGGCCGCCAGCGGCCTGGGCGCCGTGCTGACCCTGGCGCAAGCGCGCGCGGCGCCTGCCGTGCCCGCTGCTGTGCTGGCACAGCGCGCCGCATGGGAAGCGGATGCGCGGGCGCAGGATTTTGCGCCGCTGGCGCCCGCTTGCCAGCCTGACGGCGAAGTGGCCGCCGCTGCCGCCGTGCCGTTCCAGTCCGATGCCGAGGCGGGCGCGATCGCCGCCCACCGGCAATTGGCGCGCACGGCCAGGAATGCGCAGGCGGGAAATAGTAAAACGGCGAGTAAAACGGCAGGCGCGACAGTGCCGAAGCCGGCGGGCAGGCGCCGGCGGCAGGGCGGCACACCGGCGCCCGCCAGTGCCGGGAATGGCGGAAAACCCGGAACCGCTTGACTTGGGTGGTGACTTGGGCAATGCGCGGTGCCTGCGCCGGCGGTCGCGCCCGTGGGGCTGCGTATAATCACTCCTTCTCAAACAAGGAGTGACCATGCACGATGCGATGCCCGCCCACCCGGTACTCGGTGTGATCGGCCGTTCCGGTAGCGGCAAGACGACCCTGCTGGAATTTGTGGTGAAGGAACTGGCGGCGCGCGGCTTGCGCGTCAACCTGGTCAAGCACAGCCACCATGACCTGGCGCTGGAACCGCCGCAAAAGGACAGTGCCCGCCTGCGCATGGCGGGGGCGGCGGAAGTGCTGGTGGCGTCGCCGTACCGTTTTGCCATCGTGCATGAGCTGCGCGGCGCGCCCGAGCCGAGCCTGGCGCAGCAATTGGCCCGCATGGGGCCGGCAGACTTGACCCTGGTCGAGGGTTTCAAGACGGATCCCATCCCCAAGCTGGAAGTGTTCCGCCCGGAAGTGGGGCAGGCGCCCCTGTATCCGCATGACCCGCATGTGATCGCCGTCGCCTCCGACAGTCCGGCGCCGGCCGACCTGCGCGAGGGCGTGCAATGGCTGGACTTGAATGCGCGCGAGCACGTGCTGGCCTGGTTGCTGCTGCAGTTGGAAAATAAGCTGGAAAAATAAGCTAAAGGTTTGCCGGCGGCATCCGTTAACAAGGGTAGAACCTCATTGGAGAAACGTATGGACGTCGGAAGCATTGCTCAACTGTCAACCACGATGGCGGAGACAGGCACGCGGCAAGCCGTTGGCTTGACTGTCCTGAAAAAAGCCCAGGATATCCAAAGCTCGACTGCCACTGCCTTGCTGGCAGCGCTGCCACCGGTACAGTCGGCGCCGAGCCTGCCGGCTCACCTCGGCAACCGCATCAATACGACTGCCTGAGCGCAGTCCGGCGGCGCCAGCCTGGCGCTCGCGCTATCTACGCCCACACCACCGTCATCGACGGTGGCGAGTGGGCGTTTTTGTCTGTCTTCCTTCCGCCTTCCTTCCCACCGCTGCCAGCTTGACTGATTGAACATGGTTCGCCATGGCACGGCCGATTCAGTAGAATGACGTCCATCACCTCGCGTTGCCCATCGTGCAGCCAGGGGCGTGCCGTGACTGAATGATTACTTATCGATTACTTTGACCCAGCAAGAGGATTTCCATGAATAAACGTCAAGCTCTCATCGCCGCTGCCCTCGCGGGCATCTGTGCCGGCGCCACCATCAACGCGGCCGCGCACGACGGTCCCGCCCCTGGCGACAAGGAAAAATGCTATGGCGTGGCCAAGGCGGGGCAGAACGATTGCGCCTCGTCCGATGGCGCGCATTCCTGCGCAGGCCAGGCCGAGGCGGACAATCTGCCTACCGAATGGACCTATGTTGCCAAGGGCACGTGCGAACAGGCGGGCGGCTCCGTCAAGCCCATCAAGGCCGGCAAGGCTGCAAAGCCGGCCACGCAGCCGTAAGCACCCGCCGCACGCCCATGCCGCCGCCCATCCAGGCGCTTGCCGGCGTCGGCCTGCGCGCCGCGCATTACCGCGATTTTCTGGCGCGCCGGCCCAGGGCGGGCTGGCTGGAAGTGCATACTGAGAATTATCTGCAGCCATCGGGCTGGGACTGGCACGTGCTGCAGACCCTGCGCGAGGATTACCCGATCAGCCTGCATGGCGTGGGCCTGGGCCTGGGCTCCGCACACGGCTTTTCGGAAGCGCACCTGCAGCGCGTGCGCGCCGTGGTCGAGCGCATCGAGCCGACCCTCGTGTCGGAACACCTGTGCTGGGGCGCCGTAGCGCAGCAGCAACTCAACGATCTGTTGCCGCTGGCCTTGAATGGCGCCGCCCTCGATTTGCTGTGCGCCAGAGTGGGGCGGGTGCAGGATGTGCTGAAAAGACCGATCTTGCTGGAGAATGTCTCCACTTACCTGCGTTTTGCCGACGATGGCATGAGCGAGGCGCAATTCCTGGCGGAGCTGGCGCGCCGCAGCGGCTGCGGGCTGCTGCTCGATATCAATAATCTGTATGTGAACCAGTGCAACCACGGCGAAGACGCCTTGGCAGCCATGCAATCCATCGCGCCGGGCAGCGTGGGCGAGCTGCACCTGGGCGGCCACTTGCTGACGCCGCATGCCGTGATCGACCACCACGGTGCCGCCATCGCCGATCCCGTCTGGGATTTGTATGCGGCCGCCTTGCTGCGCTTTGGTGCCATTCCCACCCTCGTCGAATGGGATACGGATTTGCCCGCCCTCGATGTCTTGCTGGGAGAAGCGGACAAGGCGCAGTCCATGCTGGCGCGCCATGCGCCGCAGCCACCATGGCAGGGAGCGGCGCTGCCGTCCCCGCCGTCCCCGCCGCCCGTGTCGCCTGACGCGCTGGCGGCTAGCCAGCAAGCGTTTGCCATGGCCTTGCTCGATACTGCGGCAACCCTGCCATCGTTCGCGGGAGAATCGGTACCGCAGCGTTATTCACTGTACCGCGGCAACTTGAGCGCCACCTGGCGCCGCACCCTGGGCCACGCCTATCCCGTCGTGCTGGCGCTGGTGGGCGAGGCATTCTTTGGCGGCCTGGCGTGCGCGTATGGCCGGCAGATGCCATCCGATAGCGCTGATTTGAATCAGTTTGGCGAGCGTTTCGCCGATTTTCTGACCAGTTTTCCACCTGTGGCCGACTTGCCCTACCTGCCGGACATGGCGCGCCTGGAATGGGCCGTGCACCTGGCCCATTACGCGGCCGATGCGCAGGGCCTGGCGCCCGATGCGCTGGCCGCCCTGCATCCCGATCAACTGGAAGCGCGCTGTTTTACCTTGCATCCCGCTTGCGCCTTGCTGGCATCGAACTGGCAAGTGGCGGCCCTGTGGTGGGCGCATCAGGAGGGAGACGGGCAGGGGATGTTTCCGCAAGAGATGCAGGTGGCCAGCTACGCGCTGGTTTGCCGGACACGCTGGAAGGCGCAGGTGCTGATACTCGATGCGGCCGCGCATGCGGCCTTGCTGGCTTTACGGCAAGGTCAAACGTTTGGCGCCGCGCTCGATGCGGCATTCGCGCTGGACCCGGCATTCGACCTGGCCGCACACTTGCGCCAGTGGCTGGCGCATGCGGTGTTGACGGCGTAACGGTTTATTCGAAAGCCCGCAGAAGGCGCGCTTCGCCCGTCTGATCGCGGTACAGGGCATTCGCCGCCAGGGTGGCGTCCATCATGCGCGTCACTTGCTCTTCTTCAAAGCGGGCCAGCTCGGCCGTGGCGGCGACAAGGGCCAGTTCCAATCTGGCGCGCGCGCTCTGGTACAGGCTGCTCGTGTATTTGTCTGTGTTACGCAGCAATTCTTCCGCGTTTTCTATGACCTGGCGCAAGTCGCCGATCAGGCGTTCCTGGCTGCGCGTACCTTGTTCGGGATGGTCCATGGCGCTCCCCTTCTGCAATCGATATTTTATCTGGCAATAACGACGTGTTTGCAGCTTGATGCAGGCAGCCGGCTGGCGGGGTGCTGGCTGGACGCATGGGGCCGCTTTCGCGCCCCATGCCGGGGTCAGACTGGAGCGACGACCGTGATACGGATATCGCCCACGCTGACGACCTGGCCGGCGCGGATCTTGGCGGTCTTGCGCAATTCCTTCTTGCCATCGACCTTCACCACGCCGCTATCGACCATGACCTTGCCTGCGCCACCACTGTCGCACAAGCCGACCAGCTTCAATAGCTGGTTCAGCTCGACGAATTCGGATGTTAAATCAAAGCTTACTTTTTGCATTGTATCCCTTATTGCAATGATGTGTTTTCAACACTTGATGACGTCATCAACTAAGGTCATAGTTTACATGAAGCCAGGGAGAATGCAGGCTGAGCCTTAACTTTTGTTGGGCCGCGTCATCTCCAGGGGCACGATCCACGCGCCGAATTGCTCTTCCGTCACAAAGCCCAAGGCCAGCGCCGCCTCCTTCAGGGTCGTGCCTTCGTGCTGGGCCTGCTTGGCGATCTGCGCCGCCTTGTCGTAGCCGATGTGCGGCGCCAGCGCCGTGACCAGCATCAAGGAACGCTCCATCAGTTCGGCGATGCGCTCGCGGTTCGGCGCGATGCCGTGCGCGCAATGCTCGTCGAAGCTGCGCATGCCGTCGCCCAACAGGCGCGCGCTTTGCAGGAAGTTGTGTGCAATCAAAGGCTTGAAGACATTCAGCTCGAAATTGCCCGAGGCGCCGCCCACCGTGATGGCCACGTCATTGCCGAACACCTGGCAGCACAGCATGGTCAGCGCTTCGCACTGGGTGGGATTGACCTTGCCCGGCATGATGGAGCTACCCGGCTCGTTTTCGGGGATCGTGATTTCGCCGAGGCCGGAGCGGGGGCCGGACGCCATCCAGCGCACGTCGTTGGCGATTTTCATCAGGGCCGTGGCCAGGGTTTTCAGCGCGCCATGGGCGGCAACGAGGGCGTCGTGGGCGGCCAGCGCGGCAAACTTGTTGCTGGCCGTCTCGAATGGCTGGCCCGTCAGGCGCGCCAGTTCTTGCGCGATGCGGCCGGCAAATTCCACGTGGGCATTCAAGCCCGTGCCGACGGCCGTGCCGCCGGCGGCCAGCTGCAGCAGCGGCGGCAGCGATGCCGTGATGATGTGTTCGGCGAAGTCCAGCTGCGCCACGTAGCCGGAAAATTCCTGCCCCAGGGTCAGTGGCGTCGCATCCTGCAAATGGGTGCGGCCGATCTTGACGATGTCGGCAAATTCCGTCGCTTTCGCATCCAGGGTGGCGCGCAGCTGGCGCAGCGGTGGCAAGACCGTGTTGGCGACGGCCAGGGCGGCCGCCACGTGGATGGCGGTCGGAAAGATGTCGTTCGAGGACTGGCCCAGGTTGACGTCGTCGTTCGGATGCAGCAGGCGCTCGGCGCCGCGCAAGCCGCCGATCAGCTCGGAGCCGCGGTTGGCCAGCACTTCGTTCATGTTCATATTGCTTTGCGTGCCAGAGCCCGTCTGCCAGACGGCCAGCGGGAATTCCGCGTCGTGCTTGCCGGCCAGTACTTCGTCGGCCGCCTGCGTGATGGCAACGGCTTTCTTGCCATCCAATAATCCCAGGTCCAGGTTGACGTGGGCGGCCGCGCGTTTGACGGTGGCCAGGGCGGCGATCAGTTCGGGCGGCATCTTTTCCGTGGAGATATGGAAGTGCTCGAGCGAGCGCTGCGTTTGCGCTCCCCACAGCCGGTCGGCGGGTACGTCGATCGGGCCGAAACTGTCGCGTTCGATTCTGCTACTCATGACATCCCTTTCATCGATAGAGGTGGATCGAGTGTACTCCAGGCGTCAAAAATGCACAGGATGATGCCGTATTGCATCATTTTTGCCTTGGCCCATCTATATTTTTGCGATTTCCTGCCGTTAAAGGCAGGCGAGTCCCGATTATCTATCCTGTTATCAAAGCGATCAGTCCATGCAGAGCAGCATCTTTCCCCGTTGGTCTTTGATCGCGTGCGCCGCCGCCAGCCTGGCCTTGCCGCCTGTGGCGGGCGCGGCCGAACTGGGCGAGATGGCCGTGCTGTCGCATGTGGGCCAGCCCCTGCTGGCCGAGATCGAACTGACGGCCCTGGCACCCGAGGAAGCCAGCGGCGTGGCCGTGCGCCTGGCTTCGCCCGATGTGTACCGCGGTGGCGGCATCGGCATGGACCCGGCCCTGCAGACATTGACGATCAGCCCGCTGGAACGCGGTGGGCGCCACTATGTGCGCGTGAGTACGCGGCAAGCGATCCAGGCGGGCCACGTGCATCTGTATTTATTGCTGGGTAATGGTAGCGGCGCCGTCGTGCGCCTGGGCACCTTGTGGCTGACGCCGGCGCCGCCCGCCGCCGCCCCCGTCAGTGCGCCAGTCCGGCCTGCCGTTCCGGCGCCCGTGCCAGCGCCGTTGCCGTTACCACGTCCTGCTCCCTTGGCGCCGTCGCCCGACGCCGCCGCGCTGGCGGCCCGCGCGCGCGCCGAGGGCCTCGTGCGTCCGGCGCGCGTGTTCGTGCCGCCGCCCGCCGCGCCCACGCCGGCGGCTACGGTGCAGCAGCGCCCGGCACCGCCGCGCCGCGCCACGGCGCCCGTGGCCGCTTGCGCGCCCCAAGCCGATATGGAGCAGGCGCAAGCGTGCGTGGCGCTGGATGAGAAAAACACGGCCCTCAATGCAAAGCTCGGCGAATTGGAGGGCAAGATCGGCGCCTTGCAAAAGGCGCTGGCACTGCCGGCTGCCGCTGCACCGGTGGCGGCGGAAGTGCCCCATGCCAAGCCCAAGCCACTGCACGCGGCGCCCGCCGCGGACAAGGACAAGAAGGCGGGCGGCAACGGTCTGTTGTGGCTCGGTATCGGCACCTTGCTCTTCCTGCTGTTGACGGCCGTCATCGTGTATGTCGTGCGCAAGCGCAGGCAGGCGGCGGGGTCGCGCGCGCCGTCGAAGTACTGGGTCTTGCTGCGCAAGCCGTTTAGCCGCAAGAAGAAGGATGTGCCCGTGCTGACGGAAGCCGTGGAAGAAGGGGCGGCCGAGCCGGAACCGGAGCCGTTCTCGCGTTAAAGACATGGCAAGGCGGCGCCGAAATTTGATATAAAAAAAGATATTGAAAAAATACATGGAAACGCTGGCCAATCGCGTTGCCTATTTCTTAAAGATGGTGATATGATTAATTCAGTGGACTTGCTCTACGACAAAACAGCCTCAGCCTGGCGCAGTCACCAACGATAGTGTGGCGCGGCAAACGGGTGTAGCGTTGCATAAACGCCTGGGTCTGGAAGCGGTTCGCGATGCCGACGATGTGCTCGCGAACGCCGGATGCAACCGGCAGCGAGGCGACGCCAGGAGATACCTGGGGCTCGCCTTCCCAATTCCCCCTCCTTGTTTTCCGGGCGCCGCAGATGGCGCGCTCGCTGGCATGGCGGCAGACGTAAAAAAAGCACCCGCGGGTGCTTTTGTCGTTTCTGGCGCGGCAAGCTTTACATGCGTGCGCGCGAACCCTGCATGGCGTTCGGCAGTTGCGTCATCCATGGTTCCGTGATGGCGCGGATTTCGCGGTCGTTGGCCAGGATTTGCTTGAGCAAGTCGATCTTGCGCAGGCGCGAGGCGCCGGCCAGAGCGGGCACCTTGCCTGTCATGGTCGCGCTGGCGGCACTGGCGCACTGGTTTTCCAGGGTATCCAGGCCATCCCAGTCGCTCGAACGTGCGGCCACGACCATTTTATTGGTCATTCCTGCAATATTTTCATACATCGAAAGAACGTCGTTGGAGGTCATGAGCACACCCGTAACTAGTGAATGGATTACCGCTTGTCCAGATTAACGGCAGGTCCAAGGGGAACTTGAGGGTATTTTTGAAAAAAAAGTGAAAATAATTTAGATGATTGCTTGGCTGTTGCCGACATCGCCCGCCAAGCCGCATGCCTGCTGGCGTCGTGGTGGTAGGGGAGTGTGTTGCGGCGCCTCAAAACGCGTTATGATTTTGCACACTACTGTCGTTACTTTGCCTGAAAGGATCACCATGCGCGTTGCCACTGCTGCCGCTTCCTCTTTCCCCGGTCCCTGGCGCAAGCGCGCCATGGTGCTGGCCCTGTCCGGCATCGCGCTGGCCGGGGGCGCCGTCCACGCGCATGCCCAGGAGGCGGCCGCCAGTCCCGCCGCGGCGATGGCGGCGCCCACGGCTGTCTTGCCCGGCGACGATTTCTATGACTACGTGAATGGCGACTGGCTGCGCAACACGGAGATTCCCGCCGACCGCAGCAGCTGGGGCTCGTTCGCCATCCTCGCCAACGCCACCAACGAGCGCATCATCGGCCTCGTCGAAGGCCTGGCGGCGGCGCCACAGACCGATGCCTCCGCGCGCCAGGTCAGTGATTTTTACCGTTCCTGGATCGACGAAGCGGCTATCGAAGCGAAGGGCTGGGCGCCGATCAAGCCGCTGCTGAAGAGGATCGATGGCATACGCGACCAGGCGGGACTGGCCCGCGCGCTGGGCGAAAGCCTGCGCGCCGATGTCGACCCGCTCAATTCCACCAATTTTTATACGGAAAACCTGTTCGGCCTGTGGGTGGCGCAGGATTTGAACGACACCACGCGCAATGTGGCCTATCTGCTGCAGGGCGGACTGGGCTTGCCCGACCGCGCCTTTTACCTGAGCGACAGCGCCCGCATGCAGGGCTTGCGCGCAGGCTACCAGGCGCATATCGCCGCCATGCTCAAGCAGGCCGGCTACAGCGATGCGCCGGCCCGGGCCGCGCGCGTGTTTGCGCTGGAGCAGCAAATTGCCGCCAGTCACGCCAGCCGCGAGGATTCGGCCGATGTCGCCAAGGGCAATAATCCGTGGCGCGCCGCCGACTTCGCCAGCAAGGCGCCTGGCCTGGACTGGAAAGCCTTCTTCCAGGCGGCCGGCCTGGGCCAGCAGACGGATTTCATCGTCTGGCATCCGACGGCCATGACGGGCAGCGCGGCCCTGGTGGCTAGCGTGCCGCTGGCCACATGGAAGGATTTTCTGGCCTTCCACGCGATCAACCATTTCAGCACGACCTTGCCGAAGGCGGCCGCCGACCAGCGCTTTGCTTTCTATGGCAGCGCCCTGAGCGGCACGCCGCAGCAGTCGCTGCGCAGCAAGCGCGCGCTGGCCGCGACGAATGCGGCCTTGAGCGACGCCGTCGGCAAGCTCTACGTGGAACGCTATTTCCCGCCTGAATCGAAAGCGCGCGTGCAGGAGATGGTGACGAATATCGTCGCCGCCTTCTCGCGCCGCATCGACAAGCTCGACTGGATGGCGCCCGCCACCAAGGCGCAGGCGCAGGAAAAACTCAAGACCCTGTACGTGGGCGTCGGCTATCCGGAGCGCTGGGAAAATTATGCGGGCTTGCGCGTCGTGCGCGGCGATGCGCTGGGCAATGTGCAGCGGGCGGAGCAGTTCCATTACCGGCAGGAGCTGGCCAAGCTGGGCCAGTCTCCCGACCGCAAGGCCTGGGCCATGCCGGCGCAGCTGGTCAACGCCGTCAATCTGCCGCTGCAAAATGCGCTGAACTTCCCGGCCGCCATCCTGCAGCCACCGTTCTTCGATCCGGCAGCGTCCGACGCGGCCAACTACGGCGGCATCGGCGCCACCATCGGCCACGAGATTAGCCACAGTTTTGACGACCAGGGCGCGCAGTTCGACGCCCAGGGCAAGCTGCGCGACTGGTGGACGCCAGCCGACCTGGCGCATTTCCAGTCGGCCTCGAAGCAATTGGTGGCGCAGTTCGCGGCCTACAAACCGTTTTCCGACCTGGCTGTGAATGGCCAGCTGACCCTGAGCGAAAACCTGGCCGACTTGGCCGGCGTGGCGGCCGCGCATGACGCGTTCACCCTGTCGCAGCAGGGCAAGCCGGCGCAGCCGGGCGCGGACCGCGATTTCTTCATCGGTTACGGCGTCAGCTGGCGCAGCAAGGCGCGCGAGGCAGCGGCGCGCCAGCAAATCCTCACGGATGGCCATGCGCCGGCGCAATACCGCGCCGCCACCGTGCGCAACCTCGACGCCTGGTACCCGGCCTTCGACGTCAAGCCGGGGCAGCAGCTGTACCTGGCGCCCGAGCAGCGCGTGCGCGTCTGGTAGCAAATGGTGACGGTGCCGGCGCACAGCGCGCCGGCACCGTAAAATGGCGGAACATATCGACAGGACCGCCATGAAGCCGACCCCACCGCAAGATCAGCAAGACCCCATCCACGCCATCACCGAACGTACCCTGGCCCATTACGACGCCAGCGCCGAGCAGTTTTTCGAAGGCACGCGCGACCACGACGTCAGCCAGAACATCAGCGCGCTGCTTAATGCCATCGGCAAGCCGGCGCCTGTGGAGATTCTCGACCTCGGTTGCGGCCCGGGCCGCGATCTGAAAGCGTTCACGGCCATGGGCCACCACGCCACCGGTGTCGATGGCAGCGCCCGCTTCGTCGAGATGGCGCGCGCCTACAGCGGCTGCACCGTATGGCAGCAGGATTTCGTCGACCTCGACTTGCCTGCCGCGCACTTCGACGGCGTGTTCGCGAATGCCGTGCTGTTCCACGTGCCCAGCGCCGTTCTGCCCGGCGTGCTGCGCGCTTTGCACGCGAGCCTGAAGGGGGGCGGCGTGCTGTTCAGCTCGAATCCGCGCGGACAGAACCAGGAGGGCTGGAACGGCGCGCGCTACGGCAGCTATCACGATGAAGCGACGTGGGCCGCATACGTGCAGGCGGCCGGTTTCAGCCTGGTCGAGCAGTACTACCGCCCGCCCGGCTTGCCGCGCGAGCAGCAGCCTTGGCTGGCGACGGTATGGCGCAAAGCGGGCTGATTCCGCGTAATTAGCTGATTTTTGGCATGTGTTAGGGACCGTACATAGTTTTTGCAACCTCAAGCGTAATATGGACACATCGACACGCAGCAAGCAGTTTGCAACGGCGTGTGAGCCGCAGTACCGGCCCTTCGGGCGCCGGACAACAGATGTACCAACTACAGTGAGGATTTATCATGAACAAAGATCAAGTCGAAGGTAAACTGAAGGAAGTCGGCGGTAAAATCCAGGAAGCCGCTGGCAAGGTCGTCGGCAGCGAAGAACAGCAAGCCAAGGGCCTGGCAAACCAGGTCGAAGGCAAAGTGCAGAAGAAGGTTGGCGACGTCAAGGATGCGGTGGAAACCGTTACGCGCAAACCGTAATCTGACGCACGCATAAAAAAACCGCCGCCTGTCGCGAGACAGGCGGCGGTTTTCATTTGCGGGCGCGCTTTACTTCGCTACGCCCAGGTTCTGCTTGAAGAACATCTCGATTTTCTTGTACACGTGGCGCTGGCCCGCGCGCGACGAGATGCCGTGCTTGGCGCCCGGATACGTCATCAGGTCGAACTGCACGCCGCGGTTCACGAGCGCGTCGATCAGGCGCGTGCTGTTGCTGAACAAGACGTTGTCGTCGGCCATGCCGTGCACCAGCAGCAGCGGCGACTTCAGGCCGTCGAGGTGGGCGAACACGGTGCTGGCCTTGTAGCCGTCGACGTTTTCCTTCGGCATGCCGAGGAATTGCTCCGTGTAGTGGGTGTCGTACAGCGACCAGTCGGTCACGGGCGCCACCGAGACGCCCATGGCGATCTTGTCGGACGCTGCCGACAGCAGGCGCAGGGTCATGAAGCCGCCATAGCTCCAGCCGAATACGCCGATGCGTTTGGCATCGACGAAGCTTTGCTTGCCCAGCCAGTCGATGCCGACCAGTTGATCGGCCACTTCGGCTGCGCCCAGGTTGTGGTAGATGGCGTCCGTGAACGCGCGCTCGCGGCGCGATGAACCGCGGTTATCGAGGCGGAAGACGACGAAGCCCTGCTGCGCCATGTACTGGTCGAAATTGTTGCCCCAGCGGCGCGCCACATGCTGCGAGTGCGGGCCGCCATACGTCGACAGGTAGACGGGGTAGCGCTTGCTTGCGTCGAAGTTCGACGGCTTGACGATGGAGTAATACAGCGTCTGGCCATCGTTGGCCTTCAAGGTGCCATATTCCGTCGGCAGGTGGTCCGCCTTGTATTTGGCGTACGGGTGGCTCGCGTTCAGCGCGTTTTCTTCCAGCCAGCCCACCATGGCGCCGTCCGGGCGGCGGATGCTCACCTGCGGCGGCGTGGCGGGGTCCGAATACGTATCGACGAAGACTTCGCCATTGCGCGAGAACGTCGTGTCGTGCCAGCCATCGGCTTTCGTCACGCGCTGCGGCTTGTCGGCCGTGCTGCCGTCGAGCGCCAGGGCGTAAGTTTGCTTGTCGATCACGGCGTCGCGGTTCGACGCGACGAACACTTTACCCGTCTTCTGGTTCACGGCCAGCACGCTGTCGATGCCCCATGCGCCGGAAGTGACCGGGTGCAGCAGCTTGCCGCTCATGTCGTACAAATACAGGTGGTTGCGGCCCGTGCGCTCGGACGACCAGAGGAAGGTGCCGTTCGACAGGAAGCGCAGGTCGTCATGGATGCTGACCCAGGTTGTCGACGTTTCCGTCAGCAGGGTGCGCTGTGCCAAAGTACCGGCATCGACGGCGACCAGGTCGAGGGTCTTCTGGTCGCGCGACTGGCGCTGGTACACGAGCGACTTGCTGTCCGCGCTCCAGTCGGCGCGCACCAGGTAGATGTCCGGGTTCGTGCCCAGGTCCACCTGGCGCTGCACTCCCGTTTCCGGCGAGACGATCAGCAGCTGCACCAGCACGTTCGGGTCGCCGGCGGCAGGGTAGCGCTGTTCGACGACGTCCGTGCGGTCGGCGAAGATTTCAAAGCGGCGCACGACGGGGACCGGCGCTTCGTCGTAGCGTTTGTAGGCGATGGCGGAATCGTCCGGGGCCCAGTAGTAGCCGGTGCGCTGGCCCATTTCTTCCTGCGCCACGAATTCGGCTTCGCCGTTGCGTATTGTGCCCTTGCCATCGGTGGTCAGCTGGCGTTCCTGGCCCGACTTCAGGTCGATCACATAGATGTTCTGGTCGCGCACGAACGAGACGTAGCGGCCTTTCGGCGAGATTTTCGGGTCGAGCACATTGCCCTTGGCGACCAGGCGCGCCTTGTCAGGGCGGGCCGCGTCGACCAGGTACAGATTGCCGGCCAGCGGCACCAGCAGCTGCTTGCCATCGGGCGACCAGCTGTAGCTGAGAATGCCGTTCAGGCTGGCCGTGCGCTCGCGTTCGCGGCGCGCCTGCTCTTCGGGCGAAATCGTTTCATTCGGCACCAGCGCCTTCGAGTCGACCAGGCGGTGCGTGCTCTTGTCTTTCAGCTTGAATTCCCACAGGTCGAGCTGGAACTGGTTGTCGGTGCGGCCGCGCAGGAATGTGACTCGCTCGCCATCGGGCGAGACCTTCAGGTTGCGCACGCCGGGGCCGGCCAGCGCCGGATCGGCGTGGATGCGTTCCAGGGTCAGCTTTTCAGCCGATGCGGGAACGCTGGCCATCGCGGCCAGAAAACAAAGAATAAAACGCATGGATGTCTCGGTAGTTGGAAGGATGAAGGGCACTGCATGCATAGGCGAACTTGAGCGTTGCCTAAGCGTAAGACGATACCAGAGCGTGCCTCTTTATGCGATAGCCCCGGCCACGGAATATGAGCATGCCGGCCGTATTTCCTTCGTGAAAAATATCCAGGCACCATCCATTCGATGGCGCTTTGCCCGGTTCAGGCCAATATCGACCCCGTGACGACGCTCAGGCAGGCGCCGCCTATCCAGGCGTGGCCATCGCGGAAGCTGACGGACACGCGGCCGTCGCGCTGCAGGCAGGTGCCCTGGCGGACAGTGTAGTCGCCACCGGCCAGCAGGTGCGCGATGCAGGCGTTGGCGCTGCCCGTGACGGGGTCTTCCACCAGCGCGCCATGTTCGCTGAGCAGCGCGCGCACTTCGTAGTCGGCCGGTCCACCCGCGCCGTGCGGGCCGTATAGCGCCAGGCCGTCCGCTCCGGCTGCGGCCAGCAAGGCCGTCAGCGATGCGATATCGGCGCGCACGGCCAGGCAGGCGGCGGCGCTTGCCAGCGACACGCACAGCCAGCGGATGCCCATGTCGACGACGGTGCCGGCAGCGGCCGGCGTGCCGCCCAGCCCGGTTTGCAGCAGCGGCAGCAGAGTGGGTTTGAGCGCGCGCGCCGTGCACGGCGGCGCCTGGAACGCCAGCCCGCCGCCCGCCTGCCGCTCGATCTGCACGAGGCCGACGCCGCATTCCTGCACGATGCGCGCGCCTTTCGGCTGCATGCCCGAGTCGAGCAGGGCGTGCGCCGTGCCCAGGGTCGGGTGGCCGGCGAACGGGAATTCCATCTCGGGCGAAAAAATCCGCACGCAGTAGTCGGCTGCCGGGTCGCACGGCGCCAGCACGAAGGTGGTTTCCGACAGGCCCGTCCAGCGCGCGATGGCCTGCATCTGCGCGGTATCGAGGCCGTCGGCGTCGAGCACGACGGCCAGCGGATTGCCCATGAAGGGCACCTTGCTGAACACATCGACTTGCCTGAAGGGGCGCGGCTGCGGCATGGCGAATTCCTTGAAAGTTATGGCACCGCGCGCAGGCGCTGCAGCGACAGCCGGTTCAGATACCAGGTCAACAGCACGGCGGCCACCGTCAAGCCCGTGACGAGGCCGATCCAGAAACCGGCGGCGGCCATCGGCTCGGCCGGCGACCAGATGAAGCCAGCCGGCGCGAGGCCCAGCACATAGCCGATCGGCAGCGAGAAGCCCCAGAAGGCCAGCAGCTGGATCAGCATCGGCTGGCGCGTCACCTTGTAGCCGCGGATGGCGCAGGACGTGGCCACCTGCGTCGCGTCGGACAGCTGGAACAGGGCGGCGAACAGCAGCAGCTGCGCGCACAGCGCCTGCACTTGCGGGTCGGACGTGTAGGCTTGCGCGATCTGGTGGCGGAAGAGGGTGATGACGGCGGCCGAGACGATGGCCGCCGTCAGCGACATGGCCACGCCCACCCAGGAAATGAAACGGGCCTTGCGCAAATTGGCTTCGCCCACGGCATGGCCCACGCGCGTGACCAGCGCGATGCCGAACGTGAGCGGCACCATGAAGACGACGGACGAGAAATTCAGGGCAATCTGGTGCGCCGACACCTGGATCACGCCGAAGCGCGCGACCAGCAGGCTGATGACGCCAAAGGCGCTCACTTCGGCAAAGTAGGTGACGCCGATGGGCAGGCCCAGGCGCAGCATGGGGCCGATGGACGACAGCTCGGGCCATTCCCAGTGCGTGAATGGATACGTGGCGCGGTAGGCGGGCGCGATCCTGATCCAGGCCAGCATGGCCAGCAGCATCATCCATACGCAGCAGGTGGTGGCCACGGCGCAGCCCACGCCACCGAGCTTCGGCATGCCCCAGTGGCCGTAGATCAGCAGGTAGTTGACGAAAATGTTCAGCGCCAGCGCGGCCAGCGCGATCACCATCACGGGCTTGGTCTGGTTGATGCTGGTGCTGTAGCCGTACAGCGCGCGGTAGGCGGCGAACGGCGGCAGCGCGCAGCTGATGATGTGCACGAACAGCTTGGCCTTGGCTGCGACGGCCGGTTCGAGCATCAGATGGTCGAACACGAGCGCCGCCATGTTCGTCAGCAGACAGGCGACCAGGCCCACGAGCAGCGCCTTCCACAGCGACTGGCGCACGATGTGCGGCACCTTGTCGTGACGCGCGGCGCCGATTTCATGCGCCACCAGGGTATTGATCGCCATCATGATGCCGCTCACCGTGACGAGCACGATGGACCAGATGGCCGCGCCCAGCGACACGGCCGCCAGTTCCTCGGGATTCGTATGGCCCGTCATCGCCACGTCGGCCGCGCCCATGCCGACGGTGGCCAGCTGGCCGATCAGGATGGGCCAGGCCAGCTTCCACAGCGACGAGACTTCAGTGCGGATGGCGGGCAGGGTGAACGAGGTAGTGTGTGGCATGGGCGGAAAGCTTGACTAAACACAAGATTCTACCGGCATTCGCCGTGCTTGTCCGCCGTGGCGCCCCGGGCGCTCGGGCGCGGTAATCATTTGTTACAGCTAAATGGGCCAGTCGCGGATAGACTGCGCGCTCTATTTGGCAAAATGACCAAATAGTCAACCGCAGTACCCTGACTATGGAGCAAGACCATGCTGAGACACACCCTGAACTGCGCCCTGTTGCTGGGCGCCGCCATGACGGCCGAACTGGCCGGCGCCGGCGAACTGACCCTGTATTCACGCGACGATTATCACGGCCGCTCGCAGACCGTGCGCGATGCCGTCGCCGACCTGGAAGACATCCGTTTCAACGACACGACGCAAAGCATCCGCGTGCGCTCGGGCCGCTGGGAAGCGTGCGAGGAAGCCGATTTCCGTGGCGATTGCTTCCTGCTTGAGGCGGGCGAGTATCCGTCGCTCGACGACCGTGCCAACAAGATCACGTCGCTGCGCGAAGTGCGCGGCGGCTGGGATGGTCATCCGGGCCGCGATCGTGACCGTGGGCGCGACCGGGACGGCCGCTGGGAACGCGAGCGCGAGCACGGCCATTTGCCAGGGCGCTCGCTGGGCGGCGAACTGACCTTCTATACGCGCGACGATTTCGCCGGCCGCAGCTTGAGCGTGCGCAACGCTTCAGCCGACTTGCGCGAGCGCGACTTCAACGACACGGTGCAAAGCGTGCGCGTGCGCTCCGGCTATTGGGAAGTGTGCGAGGACGTGGGCTTCCGTGGCCGCTGCCGCACCTTGGAACCGGGCGAGTACGCGAGCCTGGAGCGCATGAGCAACCGCATCTCGTCGGTGCGCGAAGTGCGCTGATGCGGGTCAGCTAGTACCTCAAATCGCAATAACCGGTTCGTGCAGGGCCGGCTATTGCTTTTGGTAACAATTTATTGTGCTTTTCCCATACTTTGTTACACCGTTTTTTCTACGGATGGCTACACTGACATCAGTTGTCATGTCGATCACTTGCCTTTGCCGCCACCGGAGACCTTCCCATGAATCGCCCGTTCGCCTTTGCTCTGCTGTGCGCCAGTTCGCTGTTTGTCCATCTCGCGGCGCAGGCCGGCGAGATCCGCCTGTACACCGATGACAATTTCAAGGGAAGGGTAGTGGTCTTGCGCGATACGACGGACGACCTGTCGCGCGTCAATTTCAATGACACCGTCTCGAGCATCCAGGTTGAATCGGGCAGCTGGGAAGTGTGCACGCATGGTGATTTCAAGGGCGATTGCAAGACGCTGCAACGGGGCGACTACCGCTCCATGCCGGGCATGAACGATAAAATTTCATCCGTGCGCGAAATCGGCGCCGGGCAGGGCAGCGGTAGCGGACGCCGCCCGGCGCTGGAGCTGTACGCCGACGCCGGCCAGCGTGGCGCGTCGGCCGGCGTGAATTCGGACCGCGACGACCTGGTCGACATCGGTTTCAACGACCGCGCCAGCAGCGCGCGCGTCGAGTACGGCTACTGGCAGTTATGCAGCGATTCCAACTACCATGGCAGCTGCCGCGTATTCGGGCCTGGCAGCCACGATGACCTGGGTAGCCTGAATGGGCGTGTGTCGTCGGCGCGCATGGTCGATCCGCGCGAGGAGAACCGTCCGCAAAATGACGAGGGCCTGGTGGTGCTGTATGGCCGCGCATTCCTGAAGGGGCGGGGGCTGCAGGTGAACCGCGACGTCAGCGACCTGGTGCTCCTGAACTTCAACGACCAGGCCGAATCCATCGCCATCAACGAAGGCACCTGGGAAGTCTGCACGAACTCGCAGTTCAACGGCAGCTGCGAGCGCATGGGGCCGGGCAAGTATGAAGTGCTGGACACGGCGCTCGACAAGCGCATTTCCTCGCTGCGCCGCCTGTACTGAACGCATGATCGGGCCTTCCCGCAGCCTTGTATTTGTTACACTAGCATCCTGGCGTTTTGGCCAGGCAAATCATCAGCAAAGAATGAAGAATGGAGTTAATCATGACGGGCCCTTTCAAACACACGCTGGCATGCGCGGCCACCTTGCTGCTTTCGCTGGGGGCCCATGCGGCCGCCCATGCGGGCGATATCACCTTGTTCGAAGATGTTGATCTGCGTGGCCGCGCAGTGAACCTGCGCGAGACGACGGACGATCTGTCGCGCATGGGCTTCAACGACAAGGTGTCGAGTATCCTGGTGCGCTCGGGTACCTGGGACGTGTGTACGGATGCCGGTTTTCGCGGCAATTGCCGCACCCTGGGGCCAGGCGAATACCGCTCGATGCCGGGCATGAACGACGCCATCAGTTCGGTGCGCGAGTCGGGGCGCGGCGATGGCTACAACCCGGGACGTCCCGGACGCGATCCGGACCGGGGCCATGGCGGCTATGGCCGTGGCGGTACCCTGGAAGTGTATTCGGGCGCGGGCCAGAATGGCGGCTCGGCACGCCTGAACCGCGACACGGACGATTTCGTCAATATCGGTTTCAACGACCGCACCAGCAGCATCGTCATCTATAACGGCTACTGGCAGCTGTGCAGCGATTCGAACTACAACGGCGTGTGCCGCATCTTCGGCCCTGGCCGCCACGACGACCTGGGACGCGGCCTCGATGGGCGCGTCTCGTCGGCGCGCATGGTCGACGAGCGCGAAGCGCGCCGCCAGCAGCAGTACGATAATCAGTACCAGCGGCCGCAGTACGATCAGCCGCAGTATCCGCAATACCAGCAGCCGCAGTACCAGCAGCGCGGCGCCGTGCTGCTGTTCCCCGAAGCGGGCATGCGCGGCGAACCGCTGGCGCTGGACCGCAATGCGGAAGACCTGGTGCGCTACAACTTCAACGACCGCGCCTCGTCCATCGTCGTCAACGAAGGCCAGTGGGAAATGTGCAGCGATTCGAACTTCCATGGCCGCTGCGAAGTGATCGGGCCGGGAGAATATGGCCGCCTGAACGCCATGGAAAACCAGATTTCTTCACTGCGCCGCGTACGCTGATTTTCTTCTGCCGCCATGCGGACAGGCCGCCTGCCGGGTTCATCCCGCCAGGCGGTTTTTACATTCGCTGCCGTGCGCTGACATTTGCTTGCCCTTTGTTACACTCGCCGCCTGCCGCCTGGTCTACACTGGCGAAAATGTCATCAGTATTGGAGTTGTCATGGTTTTATCTTTCCGGCCCGCGCTGTTGTGCGCCGCCACCTTGCTCGCCCCCCTTGCTGCATCCGCAGGCGAAATCACCTTGTTCGAGGACGCCGGTTTCCGTGGCCGCCCCGTGACCCTGCGTTACGACACGGGCGACCTGTCGCGCATGGGCTTTAACGACAAGACCTCGAGCATCATCGTGCGCTCGGGCACGTGGGAAGTGTGCAAGGACGCCAATTACCGTGGCAACTGCCGTACTTTCGGACCTGGCCGCTACGGCAGCATGCCGGGCATGAACGACGCCGTTTCCTCCGTGCGCGAAGTGGGCCGCCCGGGCCATGGCGGCGGCGACCACCGTCCCTACCCGCCGCGCCCGCCGCGTCCGGAGCCGGAGCGCCCCTATCCCGGTTATCCGGGCCACGGCGGCGGCCACCGTCCCGACGCGAATGGCGCCGTGCTGCTGTTCCCCGATGCCGGCATGCGCGGCCGGCCCGTGCGCCTGGACCGCGAAGTGCACGATTTGAGCCGCTATGGCTTCAATGACCGCGCCGAATCGCTCGTCGTCAATTACGGTCGCTGGGAGTTCTGCGTCGACGCCAACTTCCGCGGCCGCTGCGTGGTGATGGGACCTGGCAGCTACGGCCGCCTGCACGGTGGCCTCGACCGCCGCATTTCTTCGGTGCGCCGCGTGCGCTGATCCGGCTGCCGGGCGGCCTTGTATTGTGCGCACGCTGCCTGGCGTCCAATTCGTGTACTCTTCCCATAGGCAGTTCAACCATGGGGAGCATGCACGGTGGAATACAAGGACTACTACAAGGAGCTTGGCGTCGACAAGACGGCGTCCGAGGCCGATATCAAGAAAGCGTACCGCAAGCTGGTGCGCAAATACCATCCCGACGTGAGCAAGGAGCCGGACGCCGACAAGCGCACCAAGGCCCTCAACGAGGCCTACGGCGTGCTGGGCGACGCGGAAAAGCGCGCGGCCTACGATGAACTGGGTCGCAACCCTGGCGCACAAGGCCAGCCATTCCGTCCACCGCCGGACTGGGGGGCGGGCTACGAATCGTCGGGCGCCGACGACAGCGATTTCTTTGCCGACCTGTTCGCCCACGTGGGCGGACGGCGCCGTGCCAACAGCACCTTCCAGATGCAGGGCGAGGACAGCCACGCCGCCATCACCATCGACTTGCAGGACAGCTACCAGGGCGCCAAGCGCCACATTGTCATGCGCGTGCCCGAAGCGGATGCGCAAGGCCACGTGGTGACGCGCGAGCGCACCCTGGAAGTGACGATACCGAAAGGCGTCACGGAAGGGCAGCAGTTGCGCATGAAGGGGCAGGGCAATCCCGGCAGCGGCGGCGCGCCCGCTGGCGATTTATACCTGGAAATCCGCTTCCGTCCCGATGCGCGCTACAAGGTGGAAGGGCGCGACGTCTTCGAAACGGTGCCCGTCACTCCATGGGAAGCGGCGCTGGGCGGCGACATCGACGTGCCCACGCCATCTGGCACGGTGACCGTCACCGTGCCGCCCAATTCGCAGACGGGGCGCAAGCTGCGCCTGAAGGGGCGCGGCATTCCCGCCGCCCAGCCGGGCGATCTGTATCTGCTGCTGGAAGTGGTGCTGCCGCCGGCGAACGACGACAAGGCGCGCGAACTGTATGCAACCATGGCGCGCGAGATGGCTTTCAATCCACGCCAGAAGCTGGGAGGCTAAATCATGACAAACAAGGTAATTGGCGAATTGCTGGAAGACCGTGCCCTGAGTCTGGAAGAACTGGCGCGCGCCTGCGCCGTGGAGCCGGACTGGGTGGTGCAGCACGTGCGGACGGGCGTGCTGCTGCAGGACGGTCCGCCAGCGGGACAACTGACGGCCTGGCGCTTCACGAGTCTGGACCTGGTGCGTGCGCGCCGCCTGCATGAAATCGAATCCGTGTTCGACGCGAACGCCGAACTGGCCGCGCTGGTGGTCGACCTGTCGGAAGAAGTGGCGCGCCTGCGCCGGCGCCTGCACGTGCTGGGCGTCGAGTAAACCTCAGGCGGGGTCGCCGTGCCGCTGCACGGTGATCCTGCCGATATAAAACTGCCCATCGACGACGACACGGTGCGGTATGCCGGCCACGTCGAAGCCGGGACCGCCGTCTTCCATCCATTCCTGTGCCAGCGAGTCGAACTGCTGCGGCGTCATGCGCAGCATCTGCGCCGTGATGACGAAACGCGCGCCAGGTTTTTGTTTGTTGACGAAGTCGTCGATGCCGGCCATGGTAAGTCTCTTCAAGGTTGTATCTGAATTCGGGGTCAGACCCGTCGGGGCAACCAGTCCCAATGGGACGGGTTGCGATCCCGCAGGGACTGACCCCAGCACTTGTTTGGGGTTTGCTGAGGCATGATACCTGTCCCCGCGCGCATCTAAAACCCCTGCACCAGCAACGGCAACTGCTCCGCAAACCGCTCCGTCAGCCACTTGCCCGCCTGCCCCGGCGGCGTGTCGGCGCGCTGGATCAAATAAATCGGGTAATTCTCGCCATTGTCGACGGCCAGCGGCAGGTGCACCAAACGGCCTTCGGCCAGGTCCTCGCGCACCATCGCTTCGGGCATGTTGCCCCAGCCCAGGCCGGCGCGCAGCAGCGCGTGCTTGGAACCGAGGTCGCCCAGGCGCCAGTTGCGTAATCCCAGCACGCCGAAATCCTGGCCCTGCGTCAGCACGCTGCGGTCGCTGAGCACCAGCTGCACGTGTTCGCGCGCCACGCTCGAGGCAATCGGCCCGGCCAGCTGCGCCAGCGCGTGGCTGGGCGCGGCCACGGGAATCAGGCGCACGTGGCCGACGGCCATACGCTCGAAGACGCTGGCCGTGGCCGTCATCCAGCCACCGAGGCCGATGTGGCAGCTGCCATCCATCACCAGCTGCGCCACGGCGCCCATCGCTTCGATGCGCAGGCGCAGGGCGACGGTGGGGAACTGCGCCTGGAACGCTTCGAGCACGCGCACCAGCACGCAGGTGGGAAACATCACGTCGACCACCACCGACACTTCCGCCTCGAGCCCGCCGGCCAGCGCCTTGGCCCGCGCGCGCATGCCATCGACCTTCAGCGCCACGGCCCGCGCGTCGGCCAGCAGGGCCTTGCCCGCGTCCGTCAGCGTGGGCTTGCGCTTGCCGCGGTCGAGCAGCACCACGTTCAGCTGTTCTTCCAGGTTGGCGATGGTGTAGCTGATTACCGATTGTGTGCGGTGCAGCTGGCGCGCCGCGTGGGCGAAACCGCCCGCGTCGATGACGGCGACGAAGACGCGCAACTGGTCGAGCGAAGGCTGGCCCGGTTCTCTCATGACAACTCCATATCTAAAAATTCGATGCTAACCATTTATTTTTACACGGTTTCATCGATAGTAGACCCGAACTATGATGTGTGCAAGTGCAGCAAACGCCGCACCCCATCTATCGATCTTGAAGGAGTGCATCATGGCAAACGTACTACACATCAATAGCAGCGTGCGCAACAGCGGTTCCCTGTCGCGTCAACTGTCGGGCGAATTCGTCGCCAAACTGGCCGCGCAAGGCGACACCATCGTCGTGCGCGACCTGGCCGCGCAACCGGTGCCGCACCTGACGGAAGAAGTCATGGGCGCCTTCTTCACGCCGGCCGAGCAGCGCAGCGCGCAGGCGGCCGCGGCCGTGCAATTGTCCGATACCCTGGTCGATGAATTGCTGGCCGCCGACGTGCTGGTGCTGGCCGCGCCCATGTACAACTTTTCCGTGCCCTCGACCCTGAAGGCGTGGATCGACCACGTGGCGCGCGCGGGCCGCACCTTCCAGTACACGGCCAATGGCCCCGTTGGCCTGGCCACGGGCAAGAAAGCCGTTATTTTCACGGCCAGCGGCGGCGTCTACAGCGAAGGCCCGGGCGCCGCGTATGACTACTTGAGCACCTATCTGCGCACGGCGCTGGGCTTCATCGGCATCACGGACATCGAGTTCGTGCAAGCCGAAGGCGTGGCCATGGGCGACGATGCCGTCACCAGCGCGATCGCCAAGGGCCGCGCGTCGATCGAAGCCCTGGCTGCCTGATATACGCCTTTCGAGGGATTGCCAAGCTGGCATGCTTGGCATAAGCTTGCCGGCGGCACGCCCCGTGCCAGCCCGGCGAGCCGTTCGCCATGAAAGTCCCTCATGCACCACAAGTTGGCCAGTGCAGTATTGTTCGGATGTTCTTTGTTTTCAGCAGGCATTGCGCTGGCACAGACCGCGCCTCCCGCGCCGTCCCACGTGGGCCGCCGCGCCTCCACGCCCGAGGATATCCGCGCCATTGAAAAAGTCGTCGCCGACTTCCAGGCGGCGCTGATCGCCAAGGATGTCAAGCTGCTGTCGTCGCTGCTGCTGCACACGAACATCCTGTTCGCCTCGCCGGCCGATGACGCTTTCATCCAGAAAATGCGCGACACGACGGACGTCCACTTCGACGGCGTCCCGGCGGCCGGCTACGTCGGCTTCGCCAACTACATCAAGCGCGAACCCTTGCGCACGGAAGAAAAATTCTACAACGTCAAGATCACCCAGGACCGCCATGTCGCGTGGGTCAACTTCGACTACGAATTCCTCGTCGGCGACACATTGTCCAACTATGGCGTCGAAGCGTGGCAGATGGTCAAGCGCGATGGTCAATGGAAAATCCTCAGCGTCGTCTGGTCCATGCATGCCGCGGCCGAGGCGGCGAAATAGGGCAGGCGCCAGCGGCGTTCAGTACAGAGTTGCCTTCTCATAATTTTTTCGCATCGTCTATACTTTCAGTGGGCGTGCCGCCATGCCTCAAGGTGAGGTCGGCGTTCAAGTTTTTCCCTGTGCCGCGTAATAAAAAGCAGATAAGTGAGTCAGTATCCTGAGCAAGCGCGATTGCATGTATTCCAACCCTACGCCGGGTAGGGCCGTTGAGACAGGCTACCCGGGGATGTCATTTTTGGAGCAAACATCGTGCCGATAAAGTACGTTGATACGTATGAAATAAATTACACGGCGGAACCCTTACGCGGTTGCAAACTGTGGGGCGCCTATGTGTCCCTGTACACCCCATCGAGCAATCCCATGCACAGGAACAATATCGTCAAAAAGCACCGCGTGCTGGCCGACCATCCGTTTGCGACGGAAGCCGAAGCCGTCAGCGAAGCGGCCGAGGTGGCATTGAAGCTGGTCGAGCGGCGCCAGCGCCGTTACGTTTTCCATCCTTGATGCCACTGCGCCGCATCCTGCAGCGCGCGCCAGGGCAGGATCTGCACTCTGCCCGAATGCACGGCTTCCAGTTCCACGTGCGTGACGGGTTCATCTGGCGTGGCTGCGGCGCATACCTTGATGACGAGAAAATGTTTTTCCTTGTTGACGGGTGTCACCGCTGTCCATTTGCTGTTGAGTAATTTGTTTGGACGCAAGTTATTGCGATGTGGAAGGTGCATGGCGGGCCCGGGATTGGCGTGATGGCGATGTTGCCATTATCATGCAAGTTCCCGCCACGCACGAGGACCGCCATGAAACGCCAGCTGCACCTGCTTGTGATCGACCCGCAAAACGATTTTTGCGACTTGCCCGCCGAATGGCTGCCTGCCGGCGCCGCACCGGCACTGGCCGTGCCCGGCGCCCATGCCGACATGCTGCGCGTGGCGCAGCTGATCCGTGAAGGGGGCAATGGCTTGACGCAGATCAGCGTGACGCTCGACGCCCACCACCGCTACGACATTGCCCACCCCGCTTTCTGGCGCACGGGCGATGGCGCCGCCGTGCCGCCGTTCACGCAGATCACGGCGCAGCAGGTGCGCGACCGCTTGTTCCTGCCCGCCGCCAGCGATGCCTTGCCGCGTGCGCTCGCTTACCTCGACGCCTTGCAGAAGGCGGGGCGCTATCAGCTGATGGTGTGGCCCGTGCACTGCGAGATCGGCAGCTGGGGCCAGAATATCCATGCGGCCGTGCGCGCCGCCTACAACGCGTGGGAAGTGGATCACCTGCAAGTGGTAGCCAAGCTGAGCAAGGGTTCCAATCCGTGGACCGAGCATTACTCGGCCGTCATGGCGGAAGTGCCCGACGCACAGGATGCGGCCACCCAGCTCAACCTGGACTTCCTCGCCACCTTGCTGCCGGCACAGCAGATTTATGTCACCGGCGAAGCGGGCAGCCACTGCGTGAAAGCCAGCACCGAGCACATCGCCGACTACCTGGAAGCGCAGCAAGGCAAGACGGCCCTGTCGCGCCTCATCTTGCTGACGGACTGCATGAGCCCCGTCACGGGCTTTGAAGCACAGCAGCGCGACTTCCTTGCAGCCATGCACGAGCGCGGCGCGCGGCTGGCGACATCCGCCGACGTCTTGCCCGAGTTGTTGGCAAACGCAGGCGATTGATGCTTTCCTGCAAGCGAACCCTGCTGAAATGCTTGCGGTGGCGTACTATTCTGGCTTCAGGAAGTTGGAGAAAACACACATGACCCCGATAGTGCGCAGTTTGCTGGAAACCGATCTGTATAAATTTACAATGTGGCAAGCATTGCTGCACGGTCATCCGAATACCCATACCGAATACGAATTTGTCTGCCGCAACGCCACCGCCTTTCCCCTGGCCGAACTGAAGGGCGAGCTGGAAGAACAGCTCGACCACCTGTGCTCGATGTCGTTTGCCGACGACGAGCTGGCCTATCTGCGCACCCTGCGCTTCATGAAGAGCGACTTCGTCGATTTCCTGACGGTGTTCCGTTTCCAGCGCAAGTTCATCGACGTGAGCACGGATGGCGACACCTTGCTCGTGCACGCGGCCGGGCCGCAGGTGCATGTGATGGGCTTTGAGATTTTCGTGCTGTACATCATCAACGAACTGTATTTCCGCCGCTTCGACCTCGATGTGGCCATGCGCGAAGGGCGCCACCGCCTGGGCTTGAAAGTGGAAGCGGTCAAGGAATTCGGTAAACTGCCGCGGCGCAAGCACCCGTTTGAATTTTCCGACTTCGGCGTGCGCCGGCGTTTTTCCGGCGCCTGGCACGACGAAGTGGTGCAGCGTCTGGCGCGCGAGGTGCCCGAGTACTTCAAGGGCACGTCGAATGTCTACCTGGCGAAAAAGCTCGGCATCGTGCCAATCGGCACCATGGCGCATGAATACATGCAATCATTCCAGTCGTTTGGCGTACGTCTGCGCGACTTTCAAAAGGCGGCACTGGAAGACTGGGTGCAGGAATACCGGGGCGACCTGGGTATTGCCCTGACGGACGTGGTGGGCATGGATGCCTTTTTGGCTGACTTCGACCTGTATTTCGCCAAGCTGTTCGACGGTTTGCGCCACGATTCGGGCGATCCCGTCGAGTGGGGCGAGAAGGCGCTGGCCCACTACGCGGCCCTGCGCATCGACGCCAATACCAAGCGCCTCGTGTTTTCCGACGGCCTGGACCTGGACAAGGCGTTTGCCCTGTACCAGCACTTCGCCGACCGCATCATGACGGGCTTTGGCATCGGCACCAATCTCACCAACGATGTCGGCTTGACGCCGCTCAACATCGTCATGAAACTGGTGCGCTGCAATGGCCAGTCCGTGGCGAAACTGTCGGATTCGCCGGGCAAGACCCTGTGCAAGGATGAGACCTTCCTCGCCTACCTGCGACAGGTCTTTCACCACCCCGCAGTGTAGGTGCCGGTCTAGAAGCCTGTGACCACCGTATCCATGTGCTCGACCTGCGGCGGGGCGGCGAAAAATTCACCGACCAGGCCGCGCCATGCCTGGAAGTCGTCGCTGCCGCGGAAATGCACGGTATGGTCTTCCAGGGTTGTCCAGCCCACCACCAGGCGGTAGGCATCGCTATTTTCGATCGAGCGCTCGAGGCGCATCGACTCGCAGCCGCGTGCGCGCTGGAACAGGGGGACGGCTTTCGTCACGGCCGCTTCGAAGGCTGCGTGCGTGGCCGATTTGATCTGGATGTGGGCAATTTCAAAAATCATGGCAAGTTCCGGTTTTGAAAGAAAGAACGCAGATCTTGCCACAGATTGTGCCCGCTTGCGGATGGCGATGAGGCCACTGCCGTTCAGCTGTCGCCGCCGCTCCTGTCCAGCGCTTGCTGCAAATAGGCTTCCAGTTGGGGCACGTTCATGCTGGCGACATCCCTGGCCAGGGCATGGCTGAGCCGTTTTTCCACCTGGGCATCGAGGCTTAGACGCAACTGCCCCAGGAACTTCGGTGCGGCGACCAGGCACAGCTTGTTGTAGCGCTGTTGCTGCAAGCCCTGTTGCAGCACTTGCGCGATATGCCTTGCAAACTGTGCGTTCGCATGCTCGACTGGCGTCACCTGTGGCTCGGTCGTGTGCGCCTGCGTGCCCGCCTGGGTCCCCGCGCGCATGCCGCTGCCGAAGCGTCCGCTGGCGTCGCTGTTCAAGGCGTTCTCGTTTTCGCGGGCCGCCGGATTGACAAAATCTTGCAGCTCGCCCAGCTGGTTTTGCTGTCCCAGCGCAAACAGCCGCGCCCGGCTACTGTCGGCCACTACCACCCATGTGACGTCCATGCTTGTTCTCCTTGCTGCGCGCGCCGGCTAGTGGGACAGGGCCGCCATCGCGTCGTGCCTGTCCTGGCCGCAGCGGGCCGTACGCTGTTCGATATCGCTGCCGCCACACGCCTGTAGGATGGCGTGCGCGCGCTGCTGCTCCTCGGCGTGGCGCGTGGCCACCACCAGGCGGACCATGCCGCGGAACGCCGTCTTGCCGTAGTTGCGCCGGTACATATGGTTGTCGCCGCCGAACAGGGCATTGATCGCCCGTTCCAGCCGGCTGGTGAGGGTGTCGCAATTGCCGACCGTGAAATTGCCCTGCACGGGGCCAGCCTCGTCGTCACCCGCGTCCAGCTGCACGGCGTGAGAAGGGAAACCTTCGGCCAGCAGCCGGTTGCGGGCGCGCTCTGCATCGGCTAAATGGTCGAAGATACGTATCAGTGTGCTGCTGTCCATGGCCCTGCCTTTCAACGAGGTGTGCTTGATTTGACCTGCGAGGCTGCAAATAATTCCGCCTCAGCCTGTAAAATCCTCGATCAAGGCGCAAAAGTTTGATAAATATCCAGTATGGCTGCCAAGTCGCGCTAAGATACGTCTTGCGGGATCAATCTTTCATAGGAGAACCAAATGGCAGCGAAAAAAATTCTGTTTTTGACCGGCGATTTTGCAGAAGATTATGAAACGATGGTGCCGTTCCAGGCCCTGCTGATGCTCGGTCATACCGTGCATGCCGTCTGCCCCGGCAAGAAAAGCGGCGAGACGATCAAGACGGCCATCCACGATTTCGAGGGCGACCAGACCTACACGGAAAAGCCGGGCCATCTGTTCACCCTGAACGCCAGCTTCGACGAGATCGACCCTGCCGACTATGACGCCGTGATGATCGCCGGCGGCCGTGCACCCGAATACCTGCGCCTGAACGAGAAAGTCATCGCCGCCGTGCGCCATTTCGCCGAGGCGGGCAAGCCTGTTGCGGCCGTTTGCCATGGCGCGCAATTGCTGGCTGCCGCCGACGTCATCCGTGGCAAGCGCATTTCCGCCTATCCCGCCTGCGCACCGGAAGTGAAACTGGCGGGTGGCACGTATGCCGATATCGCCGTCACGGACGCCGTCACGGATGGCCAGTTCGTCACGGCGCCCGCCTGGCCCGCGCATCCGGCCTGGCTGGCGCAGTTCGTCAAGCTGCTCGGTACCGAGATTCATTTGTAACCTTCACCAGCCCGGCAGGCCGCAGCGCTTGCCGGGCGCTCCACTTTTCAGATTCGAGTTCTTCATGCATGCGCCGCGCAGTCAACCTTCCCGCAAACAACTTCCAGCGTCGCGCTGGCGCCAGCGCCGCCTGGCGCAAGCCGCATCGGGCCTGAGCGCCGCGCAGGAACGCCAGCTGGCCACCCTGCACGAGATTTCCACCTTGCTGGCGGGACAGCACGCCATCGATGCGCTGTGCCGTGGCTTCCTGCGCCACGTGATGGAGTTCGCGCAGGCCGAAGGCGGCACCGTGCGCATCCTCGATCCGCAGCAGGACACCGTGCACATCATCGTGCACGAGGGCATTTCCGAGGCCATGGTGGAAGAGGAGCACTGCATCCGCAACAACGATTGCCTGTGCGGCGCGGCCGTGGCGCAGGGCGTGATCCAGATCCGCGATTTCCGCCAGGTCGAAGCCTTGCAGCGCTACCGTTGCCAGGACGAAGGGTTCATTGCCATCGCCGTCTTTCCCATCCTTGCGCGCGAGCAGGTGGTCGGCAGCTTTTCGCTGCACTTTGCGCAGCCGCAAGCCGTGCAGGCGCAGCAGCAGGGCTGGCTGGAAACCCTGGGCCAGAGTCTGGGCATCGCCATCGAAAACCAGCGCCTGATCGCGCGCGAAAAGGAATTTGCCGTCGCGCGCGAACGCAGCCTGCTGGCCGAAGGCTTGCATGACAGCATCGCGCAAAGCCTGAACTTCATCAGCCTGCAAGTGCAGATGCTCGACGATTCCGTGCGCCGGGGCCAGCTCGACGAAGCGGCCGAAGTGTTGCCGCTGATGCGCATGGGCGTCGAGCAAAGCTACCAGGACGTGCGCGAATTGCTCGTCAACTTTCGCACGCGCTGGCATGGCAGCGACCTCGAAAGCAAGCTGTCGGAAGTGCTGGCCAAGTTCGAGCTGCAGACGGGCGTGATCGGCACCCTGGAAATGAGCGGCAATGGCGCGCCGCTGGCGCCCGAGCAGCAGTTGCAGATCCTGTTCATCGTGCAGGAAGCGCTGTCGAATATCCGCAAGCACGCGCAAGCGAGCAACGTGGCGCTGCGCGTGGAAAACGGGCGCGATTTTGCACTGCAGGTGCGCGACGATGGCGAAGGCTTCGCCGCCAACCTGCGCGACAAGAAAACGGAATTGCAGATCGGCTTGCGTATCATGCAGGAAAGAGCCGAGCGGCTCGGTGCGCAATTTGCCATCGACAGCACGCCCGGCGGCGGCACGACGATCTCGCTGGCCTTGCCGGCAGCCCGGCGCCAGGCCGCGTAACAAATGAATCATCTTTATCAGGCAACAAACACGTGAACGCACCAATCAAAATCCTGCTGGTCGACGACCACACCTTGCTGCGCAGCGGCGTCAAGCTGCTGCTGCAGCGCAATCCTCAATTCCAGGTGGTGGGCGAGGCATCGAACGGGCTGGACGGCGTGCGCCTGGCGGCCGAACTGCAGCCCGACGTGGTGCTGATGGACTTGAACATGCCCGGCGTGACTGGCGTCGAGGCGCTGCAGCTGATCCTGCAGGACCTGCCGCAGATGGTGGTGCTGATGCTGACCGTGTCGGAAAACGCGGCCGACCTCGGCGCGGCCCTGCGCGCGGGCGCACGCGGCTACTTGCTGAAAAATATCGAAGCCGAACAGCTGGGCCAGGCCATCTGCCGCGCCGCCGCCGGCGAATCCGTGATCGCCGACGCCATGACGGCCAAGCTCGTATCGCAGTTCCGCGCGGGGCAGAATGCGCCCCAGGAAGACTATGACAAACTGACGCCGCGCGAACGCGAAGCCATGGCCTGCCTGGCGCAAGGACTGAGCAACAAGGAAATCGCGCGCCAGCTCGACGTGGCCGAAAGCACGGTGAAAATCCACGTGCAAAACATCCTCAAAAAGCTTAAGCTCAGCAGCCGCGTGCAGATCGCCGTCTACGCCGTCGAGCGCGAGTTAAGCAAATAGAGATCAAACAAAGCGCAAATAGTGGGCAAGGAATCCGCGATTGTTTGATCTGCATGGCGTTCCGGCCTAGACAACCCTAGTTCCTTTGACGTATGGCCTTGACCGTGCCTGCGCATTACACTCTTAGTCATTCGCTAATCTAATAAGAGAGTGTCATGCATAAGGTCAACGTCGATGGCTTGCTATCGAGCCAGGCTCTGTTCCGCCATATTTCCCCTTCGCAATTAGAGCAATTGCGCCAGGATGTCGTGCGTGTCGAAGTGGAAAAAGGCAAAGTGCTGTTCCGCAAGGGTGAAGTGGCGGAAGGCGCCTACGTGGTGGTCTTCGGCCTCGTCAAGCTGAGCGTGTTTTCCATGGAAGGGACCGACAAGGTTCTGGAACTGATCCGTCCAGGCCAGAGCTTCGGCGAAGCCATGATTTTCCTCGATGAACCGTACCCGTTCTGCGCCGAAGCGCTCGAGCACTGCCTGCTGCTGCGCATCCCGCCGCACGCGCTGCTGCGCCTGCTGGACCAGTCGCCCCGCATCGCGCGCCAGATGATGAACAGCCTGTCGCACCACCTGATGGGTTTCATCCGCAACGTGGAGCGCTGCTCCGTGCAGAACGCCACCCAGCGCGTGGTCGAGTATTTGCTGCAGGCATCGGACCAGCAGCGCTCGAACGAGGTCAAGCTGGACCTGAAGAAAAGTTTATTGGCATCGTTCCTGAACCTGGCGCCCGCCACCCTGTCGCGCGTGCTGCACCAGCTGACGGACTTGCACCTGATTAAAGTCAGCGGTTCGCTGATCCAGATCCAGCCCGATGCCTTGAAAACCTATCGCCATGGTTCCGCCACGGCCATGCTGAATTAAGCGTTTATCACTCAGCTTTTTCAGCAGGCAAGGTCAGCCGCCAGAACAGCAGGGCGAGCAAGCTGACCGCCGCGCCCAGCGCGCATACCCCATGCCAGCCCGCCAGCGCATACACGCTGGTGGCGGCAATCGCACCGAGTCCGCTTCCCACCGCATAAAACAGCATGTAGCACGCCACCAGGCGGCTGTGCGCGTCGCTGTCCTGCTTGAAAATCAGGCTCTGGTTCGTCACGTGGATGGCCTGGCCCGCCAGGTCCAGCGCGATGATGCCGACGATTAACGGCCACAGGGCTGCACCGGCAAAGCCCAGCGGCAGCCACGCGGCCAGCAACAGCAGCAGGGCGGCACCCGTCGTCCATTGCGCGCGGCCCTTGTCCGCCATGGCGCCCGCGCGCGCCGCGCCCAGCGCACCGATCACGCCGACCAGGCCAAACGCGCCGATGGCCGCATGGCTATAGCCTTGCGCCGTCAGGGGCAGCACCAGGGCGCTCCAGAAAATATTGAAGACGGCAAACATCAGCAGGGCCAGCATGCCGCGCACGCGCAATACCTTGTTGTGCAGCAGCATGTCCAGCATCGAGGCGAGCAGGGCGCCATAGGCGAGCTTCTGGCCTTGCGACTTGGCCGGCGGCAGCATGCGCCACAGCAGCAGCAACAGGGCGCAAGCGATGGCGGCCGAAACAAAATACACGGCGCGCCAGTCGGCCACATCGGCTACCACGCCGGACAGGGTGCGCGCCAGCAGCAAGCCGATCACCACGCCGCCCTGCGCCATGCCGACGACTCTTCCCCGCTCATGGCTGGCCGCCGCGCTGGCCGCGTAGGCGATCAAACCCTGCGTCATGGCCGTGCCCAGCAAACCCACCATCAGCATGCCGCCCAGCAAGGCTGCCGTGGAACGGGCGCAGCCCAGCGCCACCAGGGTGATGGCAAGCATGCCCAGCTGGAACAGGGTCAGCCGGCGCCGGTTCAGCATGTCGCCCAAGGGCACGAGCAGCAGCAGGGCCAGCGCGCAGCCGATCTGCGTGGCCGTGATGACCATGCCGCTGGCCGCCTCCGTCATACCGAACTCGTGCGCCAGCGTGGCGAGTAAAGGTTGGGCGTAATACACATTGGCCACGCTGAGGCCGGCCGCCGTGGCAAACAGCCAGACGAGGGTGGGAGGAAGTGTTGTCGTGATGGGGGAGTTCGTATCGCGCATGGTCTTGTAAGTGGTTTCAAATTAAAACCAGTTGGAGTCTACGCCGAGAAGTTTTAAAATGCAACCACTCAATCCTGGAGAATGCCCGTGGCCAAGCGCAAGAGCCTGAAAACCGACCCCTGTCCCGTGGCGCGCGCGCTCGACGTGATCGGCGAGCGCTGGTCGCTGCTGATCGTGCGCGACGCCTTCGACGGCATGCGCCGCTTTGGCGAGTTCCAGAAAAGCCTGGGCGTGGCGAAGAACATCCTGGCCGACCGCCTGCACACCTTGGTGGAAGAGGGTATCTTTACGGTTGCGCCCGCCTCGGACGGCACGGCCTACCAGGAATACGTGCTGACGCAAAAGGGGCTGGCGCTGTTTCCCGTCGTCGTCGGTTTGCGCCAGTGGAGCGAGGCGCAATTGTTTGAAGCGGGCGAGGCGCATTCGACCTTGTTGCAACGTGATACGCACGCGCCCGTGCGCAGGATGGACGTGCTGGCGCCGGACGGCCGCGTGTTGCAGGCGGGCGACACGGTCGTGCACAAGGTGGAGCAGAAAATGGAACCTGAGGCATGAAGCGCGTGGCCGTGCTGGGCGCAGGCATCACGGGTGTGACGACGGCGTATGCGCTGGCCAGGCGGGGCGTGCACGTGACCCTGGTCGAACGCCACCGTTATGCTGCCATGGAAACCTCGTATGCGAACGGTGGACAATTGTCGGCCTCGCACGCGGAAGTGTGGAACCACAAGGCAACGATACTGAATGCCCTGAAATGGATGGCGCGGCGCGATGCGCCCTTGCTGCTTCATCCCTGGCCCAGCTGGCACAAGCTGAGCTGGTTTGCCGAGTTTCTCGCCGCCATGCCGGCTTACGAGCGCAACACCATCGCCACGGCCCGCATGGCGATCGCCGCGCGCGAACATCTGTTTGCGTGGGCGCAAGCAGAGAAGATTGATTTCGATCACCGCCGCGCCGGCATCCTGCACGTCTACCGTGACAAGGCCGGCTTCGAGCGGGCGGCCGGCGTCTCGCGCCTGCTGGCGCGGGGCGGCTTGCAGCGGCGCGCCGTCACGCCGCAGGAAATGCGCGCCATCGAACCGGCTTTGCAGGGCGACTTCTACGGCGGCTACTACACGGACAGCGATTCCACGGGCGACATCCACAAATTCACCAGCGGCCTGGCCGACGCCTGCGTGCGCCTGGGCGTGGCCTGCCGCTATGGCGAGGAAGTCACGGCGCTGGCGCGCGAGCACGGCGGGGTGCGCGTCAGCATAGGCGAGGACAGCACTGTGTTCGATGCCGTCGTCATTTGCGCGGGCACGGCCAGCCGCGCCATGGCGGCCATGCTGGGCGACCATGTCAACGTGTATCCCGTGAAAGGCTATTCGATTACCGTGCAATTGGATGACGCCGCCAGCCGCGCGGCGGCGCCGAAGGTCAGCCTGCTCGACGACGCGACCAAGCTGGTCAGTAGCCGCCTCGGCGAAGACCGGCTCAGGGTGGCGGGCACGGCGGAATTCAACGGCGTCAACCACGACATCCGCGCCGACCGCATCCGCCCGCTGTTGCAGTGGGTCGAAGAGTGCTTTCCTGGCGTGAATACACGCAAGGTCGTGCCCTGGGCCGGCTTGCGTCCCATGCTGCCCGACATGCTGCCGAAAGTGGGGCCGGGCAAGGCGCCGGGCGTGTACTACAACACGGGCCACGGCCACCTGGGCTGGACCCTGGCGGCCGCCACGGCGGAGATGGTAGCCGCGATGATTGGTGCTGGCTAGTTCTTCGGCAGCAAGTCGCTGAGCGCGGCGCGCCCCTTGACGGTGAGGAAGGGGCCGACTTTGCTGTAGGGCAGTAAAAAGTCGTTTTCGCAGCCGCTGCCGTTCGGGTCTTGCCAAAACGATACGCCTTCCGGTTTCAATGACAGGTGGAAGCGGCCGCGGCCGTCGTAATCCGTGCCCTTGCATTCGGCGTCGATTTTCACATCCTTGAACAGGGCCTGGCGCAGGCGATCCGGCAATTCGGCCTTGTCGTCGCCATCGCTGGCGCTGGCGCCAAACCAGTTCCACACGTCCGTTTCCTGGCCCGTTTTCACGTCCCAGGTGCGGAACTTGATGGAGATGCCGCTGGCGCCATAGCCGGCCGCCCAGCGGTAGAACTTCACCGTCACCCAGCGCGGCGACCAGTAGGTGGGATCCGCATACACTTCGTCTTCCGTCGTGAAACCGTTGCGGCCCAGGTATTCGCGGCGCGTGGCATAGAAGTCTTCCAAATCCTTCTTGTTCTTCGCCAGCACGCCGCGCAGCTGCGCGTTGATTTTCGCGATGCCATCGCCGGGCGCCATCAGTTCCACGGTGATGGTGTCGCCCACTTGCAGGTTGCGGTATTGCTTGCCTTCGAAGGTAAGGGGTTTACTTACCTTGGTGCTCGGAAACGTCTCCAGCGCCAGGTTGTAGGCGTCGCTGGCGCAGGACGGGTGTTCGCGGTCGCCCGCAGCTTCCAGCAGGGTCAAGGCCAGGGGCAGGGTCTTGCCGCTTTTCGGGTCCGTCCAGGTGCCGGTGACCTTTTCGCCTTGCGGCGCGTTCAGCGACCACGTGCCCGTCGTATTGCCTTTGGCGTCGAGTTCCTGCCACAGGGTCTTGCCGTTCGGCTTGGCCAGCATGATCGGCGTCTTGTAGCGCGTGTAGTAATAGCTGCCGCTGCGGTCAGACCCTTGCGTGGGGCTGGGCTGGTTGAAGCAGGCGACGATATTGGCCTTGCCCACGGTGCCCTGCCACACCCCTTGCACGGGCGCATCGCCAGCCATGGCGAGGTTCAGGGCGGGCAGGGTCAGGCAAGCAAACAGAAAGCGGCGCATCGGTTAATCCTCTCGTGGGCGAAGGCCGATTCTACATTGCCGCGCCCACGAGATGCCACACCTGAACCTATGCGCCGGGGCGCTCCTGCGCCACGACAGCCATCGCCGCGCCCAGGTATTGCAGCATGGCCGCGTCGACGAAGCTGCCCTCCATCAGACGCGGTTCCTGCTGGTGCGCCTGGCGGAATTTCAGCTGCGTGGCCGGGTCCGTGCCCGCGTAGGAACGGAACAGTTCCAGCCACTGGCGCGCCAGTTGCAGCACGGCCGGATCGGTGGGCGGCGTGCGCGCATCGATGGCGGCGCGCACGGCGGCGATCAGGGCTGGCCACTCGCCCGAACGCTTGCCGTAGTTGGCCACCAGGTGCGCGTATTCGTGCTCGTCGAGGAAGGGTTTGTACAGCGCCATGCGCGAGGCATTGAAGGCGGCGAGGATGAACTGCATCACGTCCGCGTCGATGCTGGTCGTCGTCTGCATCGATGGTTCCTGCGCATGCATGTCGTTCAGGCGCGCGAACAGGCCCGGATGGGCGCTCGTGTCGCGCACCAGTTTGACCATCCATTCCGTGGCCAGCGCCTGCGCTGGCGCATCGCCGGGGCCCGCGCCCGCGTCCCTGACGGCGCGCACTCTCATTACCAGTGCTTTCCATTCCTGTTCCACGGCCGCATCGGACAGCAGCGGCAGTTGTTGCAGTTCTTCGTGACTAAAGTATTTGTCGTACATGGTCATCAACTCCATAGTGGTGAGCCACTCGGCCAGTTCCGGCGCCTGCCCCTGCACCAGTTGCGTTTGCAGGGTGCGCAGGCGTTCGCGCAGGGTGGAAGCCTGTGCGATCTGGCGCTCCAGCATGGCGATTTGCCGCGCCACGATGGAGGAGAGCGGCAGCTCCGGGCCGGCGAGGGCGTTGGCGATATCGGCCAGCGACATCCCGAACTTGCGCAGCGCCATGATCCGGTGCAGCCGGTCCATGTCGCCGTGCTGGTACAGGCGGTAGCCAGCTTGCGTGCGCGCCGAAGGCGAGAGCAGGCCGATGCTGTCGTAGTGGTGCAGGGTGCGGATGGTCAGGCCCGTGAGCCTGGCCAGTTCACCGATTTTCAACAGCATCGTCTTCTCCTTGTCTTCAGTGCGTGCCGCCACGATGGCGCCTGACGTAACGTCAGGGTCAAGCAGGAATGTAGCAGAGGCCTCGAAAAAACCCGCAAAAGAATCCGTTGACCTTCATTTTTTTGTACGGTATATTTATAAAACCGAACGACAGCTACAGCAAAACAAACAGGTTCGGGCCAGGCGGCATGACGGATTAATCGTTGTGCGGCGCAGCAAGACGCGCCATTGGCAGGGCTGGAAAGACAATCCGCACAGACGGATTTTTTTCACAGTTGGTTTGTACGTTAAATATAATATGCCACCGGCAAGATCCGGGCGGCGAGAGAGACGACCATGATGAAAAGTATCGTTTGCGATACGCCCGGCAGTTTGCGCATGGAACAGCGCCCCGTGCCCGTGCCAGGCGAGGGTGAAGTGCTGCTGCGCATACGCCGCGTCGGCATCTGCGGCACCGACATGCATATCTTCCGCGGCACCCAGCCTTTCCTCAGCTATCCGCGCGTGATGGGCCATGAATTGTCCGGCCATATCGACAGCGCGCCAGCCGGCTCGCGCCTGGCCGTGGGCGACCAGGTCTACGTGATGCCCTACCTGTCATGCGGTACTTGCGTGGCCTGCCGCCAGGGCAAGACCAACTGCTGCACCCGCATCGAAGTGCTGGGCGTGCACCGCGACGGCGGCATGACGGAATACTTGGCGCTGCCCGAGCGCTTCGTCTTCAAGACGGAAGGCATCTCGCTCGACGACGCGGCCATGATCGAATTTCTCGCCATCGGCGCGCACGCCGTCAAGCGCGGCGCGGTCGATGCCGTCAAGCGCGTGCTGGTGGTGGGCGCCGGCCCGATCGGCATGGCCGTGATGCTGTTCGCGTCCTTGAAAGGCGCCGACGTCACGGTGCTCGACGGCCGCGCCGACCGTTTGCAGTTCTGCCGCGACGCGCTCGGTATCACCCGCACGGTGCAGCTGGGCGACGGCGACAAGGAGCAGCTGTCCGATGCCACCGGTGGCGAATTCTTCGACGTGGTGTTTGACGCCACCGGCAATATCGCCGCCATGGAGCGGGGCCTGGACTTTGTCGCCCATGGCGGCTCCTATGTACTGGTGTCCATCGTGCGCGACCGCCTGTCCTTTTCCGACCCGGAATTCCACAAGCGCGAAACGACTTTGCTGGGCAGCCGCAACGCCACCGTCGACGATTTCGAGGAAGTGGTGGCGGCCATGAAGGCGGGCAAAGTTCCCACCGCGCTGCTCAATACCCACCGCACCACGCTCGATGAATTTACGGGCGTGCTCGATCGCTGGATGCAGCCCGAGGCCGGTGTCATCAAGGCCATCGTCGAGGTCTGAGATGAGCGATCTCAACCCCATACTGCAATTTGGCACCAGCCGCTTCCTGCAGGCGCACGCCGACCTGTTTGTCAGCGAAGCGGCCAAGAAAGGCGAGGCGCTGGGCCATATCACCATCGTGCAAACGACCGGCAGCGGGCAGGGCGCGGCGCGGGTGGCGGCGTTTCGCCAGGCCGGCGGCTACCCGGTGCGCATCCGCGGCTGGCAGGACGGCGCGCAAGTCGATGAAGAGCGCCGCGCCGACGCCGTCACGCAGGCGTGGCAGGCCGGCAGCGACTGGCGGCAGGTGCGCGATGCGGCCGTGGCCGCGCGCGTGATCATCTCGAATACGGGCGATACGGGCTACCAGCTCGATGACGGCGACCACGCCGGCATGCTCGATGGCGCGACCGTTCCCGCCAGCTTTCCCGCCAAGCTGCTGGTGCTGCTGCATGACCGCTACCTGGCCGGCGCCGCACCTGTCTCGATTTTTCCGTGCGAACTGGTGGCCGACAACGGTCATGTACTGCGCCAGGTGATCGTGACATTGGCGTGGCAGTGGCGCTGCGATGCCGCGTTCATCGGGTATCTGCAAACGGGCTGCCTGTGGATCAATTCCCTCGTCGACCGCATCGTTTCCGAACCGATTGAACCGATAGGCGCGGTGGCCGAACCGTATGCGCTGTGGGCCATCGAGGCGCAGGAAGGCATGCTGCTGCCGTGCCGCCACCCGCAGCTGGTGGTGACGGACAGCCTGCGCGAGTATGAGCAGCGCAAGCTGTTCCTGCTCAACCTCGGTCACACGTATCTGGCGCAGCTGTGGATGGAACGGGGCAGCCCGGCCGGCATGGCGGTGCGCGAGGCGATGGACGATGGCGCCATGCGCGCCGCGCTGGAAGCCCTGTGGCACGAGGAAGTGCTGCCCGTGTTTGCCGCCATGGGCGCGCGGCACGGCGACGCCGCGCTGGCGTATGTGGCGCAGGTCAGGGAACGCTTCGGCAATCCCTTCCTCGCGCACCGCCTGGCCGACATCGCCCAGCACCACGCCGGCAAGATCGAGCGGCGCATGGCGCCCGTGGCGGCGCTGGCGCGGCAGCTGTGTCCCGCCCTGGCGCAGCCGCGCCTGCGCGCCATGCTGGCGCCGGGAGCGCAGCCATGAACGCCCCGCTCAGCGCAGTTGTTTCTTTTTTAGCATGCCGATCCAATCCGATATCGACTAAAATGGCCCACTCATCCACTTTCCCTTTCGCTGGCATAGCGCGTTCATTCATCCATGTCCAAACCCGCCACCGTCTTCAAGCGCAGTACCAACCTGCTGTTGCAATTTCTCGCCGAGAATGTCGCAGTGGGCGAGATGCTGCCGACGGAGCAGTTCCTGACCACGATCTGCCAGGGCAGCCGTACGGCCATCCGCAGCGCGATCGCGTATCTGTCGACGCGGCGCCTGATCGCCAGTCCTGCGGACCGGCGCCTGCTGCGCAAACCCATACCGGGCGACTACTTCGATATCTCCGAATTGCAGTCGGGGGCCGAGCGCATCCAGCAAGTGCTGATGGAACGCGTGTACCAGCGCGACATGCCGCCCGGCGCGGAATTCTCGGAAGCGGAGCTGGCGCGCGAGGCGGGTGCCAGTACCGTCAGCGTGCGCGAATTCCTGATCGGCTTTTCGCGCTTCGGCCTGATCGAAAAGAAACCGCGCGGCGGCTGGCGCCTGTGCGCGTTCGACCGCTCGTTCGCCACCGAACTGGCGGACATGCGGCGCATGTTCGAGATGGCGGCCGTGGAGCAGTTTGCGCACTTGCCGCTTGGCGATCCGGCGTATGCGGAACTGGCGCGGCTGATCAAACAGCACGAGAAGCTGGCCGCCAGGATCGATACGCGCCACAACGCGTTTCCGGCGCTGGACCGCGAGTTCCACACCTTCCTGATCGGCCTCTTGAACAACCGCTTCGCGCAGGGCTTCTACGATATCGTCTCGTTCGTGTTTCACTATCACTACCAGTGGGACAAGGGCGAGGAAAAGGGCCGCAACAAATACGCGGTGCAGGAACACCTGGCGATCCTGCACGCGCTGGCGGAGCACGACATACCGAAGGCGCTCGAGTGCATGCGTTCGCACCTCGATTCCTCGCGCAGCACCATGCTGTCGTCGATCGGCACGCGGGAAAAACTGAGCCAGCCGGCCGCCTAGCCGTCTTTGCCGGGGAGGGTGCGCCATGAGCCTCGCTTCCCAGCCTAGCAGCCTGCTGCTGATGTCGCCCGAGGATAACTGCCTGATCGCCAGGACAGCCTTGGCCTGCGGCGACGTCGTCGCCATCGACGGCGTGCCCGTCACCCTGGCGCAAAATATCCACATCGGCCACAAGGTGGCGCGCCGCGCGCTGGCCGTCGGCGACAAGGTGCTGCGCTACGGCGCCCTGATCGGCAGCATCACGGCCCCCGTCGCCATCGGCGAACATATCCACACGCACAACCTGGCAAGCGATTACATCCCCACGTTTACCCTGGGCCAGGACGGCCACCATTTCCTGGACAAGGACGACCAAGCATGAACGCTCCCGTAACGACACCCGCCCTGTCGGGCTACCTGCGTGCCGATGGCCGCAAGGGCATCCGCAATATCGTGGTCGTGGCCTATATGGTCGAATGCGCGCACCATGTGGCGCGCCTGATGGTCAACGCCTTTCCCGGCCAGCCCGTGCACCTGATCGGCTTTACGGGCTGCTTCCCCAATGAATACGCGGACCAGGTGATGCGCCGTTTGCTGACGCACCCGAACGTGGGCGCCGTGCTGCTGGTCTCCCTGGGCTGCGAAGGCTTCAACAAGTACGGCCTCTCCAGCGCCGTGGCCAACAGCGACCGCCCCGTGCACACGATTACCATCCAGGAAAACAGCGGCACCCGTCCCAGCGTGAGCAGCGGTGTTGAGTGGATCAGCTGGGCGCTGGAACACCTGGCGCGGCAGGAGCGTGTGCCGATGGGGATCGATGAACTGGTCGTCGCCACCATCTGCGGCGGCTCCGACAGCACCAGCGGCATCAGCGCCAACCCGGCCGTCGGCGTCGCGTTCGACACCCTGATCGCGGCCGGCAGCCAATGCATCTTCGAAGAGACGGGCGAACTGGTGGGCTGCGAATACCACATGCAGCGGCGCGCCGTCAGTCCGGACCTGGGCAATGCCATCGTCGAGACCGTGGCCAAGGCCGCCCGCTACTACACCATCATGGGCCATGGCAGCTTCTCGCCGGGAAACGCCGATGGCGGCCTGACCACGCAGGAAGAAAAGTCGCTGGGCGCCTACGCCAAGAGCGGTTCTTCACCCATCGTCGGCATTCTGAAACCGGGCGACCAGCCGGCCGGCGGCGGCCTGTACCTGCTCGACGTGGTGCCGGACGGCGAGCCGCGCTTCGGCTTCCCGAATGTGTCGGACAACGCGGAAATCGTCGAACTCATTTCCTGTGGCGCCCACATCACCTTGTTTACCACGGGCCGCGGCTCGGTGGTCGGTTCGGCGATCTCGCCCGTCATCAAGGTGTGCGCCAATCCGCAAACCTTCGAGCGCCTGGCCGACGACATGGATATCAACGCTGGCAAGATCCTCACGGGCGAAGCCAGCCTCGAAGAAGTGGGCGCGGAGATCGTCGCCGCCGTGCTGAACGTCGCCAACGGAGAACTGAGCCGCTCGGAAGACCTGGGCCACCAGGAATTCGTGCTGACCTATAAACAATTCGATGCGGTGGGGCCAGGCTGCTTCCCATTGCGCGCCGCTTGAGGGCCGGATTCATGGATGTCACACAATTGCATACTTTGCCGCGCGGGGGCCTGTCGCTGCCCTGCATCGGCATGGGCTGCGCGCCGATAGGCGGCTTGTACCAGCCCGTCAGCGACGCGCAGGCGCGCATCACGCTCGATGGCGCGTGGGATGCCGGCGTGCGCTTCTTCGACACGGCGCCGTTCTATGGCTATACCCAGTCCGAGCGCCGTCTCGGTGCGGCGCTGCGCGAGCGGCCCCGCCATGAATTTGTGATCAGCACCAAGGTGGGACGGCTGATGCGGCCCGACGCTTCCGTGCGTCCCGGCGACGACGGCTTTGCCGCGCCGCTGCCGTTCCGCCCCCATTACGACTATACGTATGACGGCGTGCTGCGTTCGCACGAGGACAGCCTGCAAAGATTGGGGCTGGACCGCATCGACATTCTGTTCGTGCACGATATCGGTAAGGCCACGCATGGCGAACACGATCAGCACTACTGGCGCCAGCTGACGGCCGGTGGCGGTTTTCGCGCCCTCGATGAACTGCGCGCCAGCGGCCAGGTGAAGGCCGTGGGCCTAGGTGTCAATGAATGCGAAATCGTGCTGCGCGCGATGGCGGAATTCGACCTCGATTGCACCTTGCTGGCCGGCCGCTATACCTTGCTGGAACAAGCCTCGCTGTCGCCGTTGCTGGACCTGTGCGTGGAACGCGGCAACGCCATCGTGATCGGCGGCCCGTTCAATTCGGGCGTGCTGGCCGGGAACGGCAAATTCAACTACGCCGATGCGCCGGCCGCGATACTCAAGCGCGTGGCGCGCCTGGACGCCGTCTGCCGTGAATTCGGCGTGCCCTTGCAAGCGGCCGCGCTGCAGTTTCCGCTCGCCCATCCGGCCGTCGCTTCCTGCATCCCGGGCGGCCAGGACCTGGCGCAGCTGCGGCAAAACCTGGACTGGTTCGCCACGCCGCTGCCCGACGCCCTGTGGCTGGCGCTGCGGGACGCGGAGTTGATCGATGCGCGCGCGCCGCTGCCTGCGGGAGTGGCCGCATGATGCGCATCGACGCCCACCAGCATTTCTGGCAGTTGGCCGCGCGTGCCGGCAGCTGGCCGCCGCCATCCTTGGCCGCCATCCACCGCGATTTTGCGCCGGCCCACCTGGCGCCGCTGCTGGCCGCGCACGGCATCGCCGGCACGGTACTGGTGCAGTCGCTGCCGTCGGCTACCGATACCGATTACCTGCTGGCGCTGGCGGCAAAGACCAGCTTCATTCGCGCCGTCGTGGGCTGGACCGATTTGCTGGCACCTGACGCGCCGGCCAATATCGCCCGCCTGGCGTCGCAGGCGAAGCTCAAAGGCTTGCGCCCCATGCTGCAGGATCTCGACGACGATCAGTGGATTGCCAATCCCGCGCTGGCGCCGGCCCTGGCCGCCATGGTGGAACACGGCTTGCGGCTGGACGCGCTGGTGCTGCCGCGCCACTTGCCCGCGCTGCTGCGTTGCGCCCGCGCTTATCCGCAGTTGGCCATCGTGATCGACCATGCGGCCAAGCCGCCGGTTGCCGATGCCGGCTTCGGCGCCTGGCGCGAAGACATGGCGCTGTTGGCCGCGCTGCCGAACGTGCACTGCAAGCTGTCCGGGCTGGTGACGGAAGCGCGGCCCGGCTGGAACGTGGACGACCTGCGCCCCTATGCCGCCCATGTGCTGGACGTGTTCGGCCCCCGGCGCATGATCTGGGGCAGCGACTGGCCTGTGGTCGACCTGGCCGGCGGCTATGCGGCGTGGCTGGCCGCCAGCGAGGCGCTGCTGGCGCATCTGGGACAAGAGGACAGGGACGATATTTTCGGACGCAATGCGTGCCGGTTTTATGGTTTTGAATGAGGTGGCGGGCGTGTCGGCTTACGCCGTTCCGGCTAAGCCGACCTACGGTCATCGTCAACGGTATTGGCAGGTTGGCGTAAGCCAGCAAAAAGGAGCCGCAATGCAAAGAATGGGCATGGTCATCGGCATCGCGCCGGAGCGCATCGCTGAATACAAAACCCTGCACGCCGCCGTCTGGCCGCAGGTGCTGGCCAGACTGGCTGCCGCGCATGTCGGCAATTATTCGATCTTCCTGCGCGAGCCGGAAAACCTGCTGTTCGGCTACTGGGAATACCACGGCGAGGATTTTGAGGCCGACATGGCGGCGATCGCCGCCGACCCGGAAACGCAGCGCTGGTGGACCTTTTGCGCACCGTGCCAAGAGCCGCTGGCTTCGCGTGCCGAGGGCGAACACTGGGCGATGATGGAGCAGGTATTTCACGTCAGTTAGCAAAAATCCGGGGTCAGACCCGCCGGGTCTGACCCCAGCCGTTAAGGTGTTGGGTTAAAAAATAAAAGGAGACAACATGACCGTCAGACTACAAGGAAAAATCGCCCTGCTCACCGCCGCCGGCCAAGGCATCGGCCGCGCCACGGCCGAAGCGTTCGTGCGCGAAGGCGCCACCGTGATCGCCACCGATATCAACCAGGCCCAGCTCGACGCGCTGAAGGAAGCAACGGGTTGCGCCATCCGCCGGCTCGACGTGACCGATGGCGCGGCGATCACCGCGCTGGCCGACGAGATCGGCCCCGTCGATATCCTGTTCAACTGCGCCGGCTTCGTCGACGGCGGCACCATCCTCGACTGCGACGATGCGGCCTGGGACCGTTCCTTCGACATCAACGCGCGCTCCATGTACCGGCTGATGCGCGCCGTGCTGCCCGGCATGCTGGCCAGGGGCGCCGGCTCCATCGTCAATATGTCGTCCGTGGCGTCGAGCGTGAAGGGCGCGCCGAACCGCTTTATCTATGGCACCTCGAAGGCGGCCGTGGTGGGCATGACGAAATCGGTAGCGGCGGACTTCGTCACGCGCGGCATCCGCTGCAATGCGATCTGTCCCGGCACCATCGAGTCGCCGTCGCTGAAGGAACGCATTGCGGCGCAGGCGGCAGCGACGGGCGTGAGCATCGATGAAGTGCAGGCGGCGTTTGTCGCCCGCCAGCCGATGGGTCGAGTGGGCAGGGCAGAAGAAATCGCCGCGCTGGCCGTGTATCTGGCTTCCGATGAATCCGCTTTTACCACCGGTATGACTCATGTCATCGATGGTGGTTGGTCCAATTAATTACAACAACGAGAGACACACATGAAACTGATGCGATATGGCGCCAAGGGCGCTGAAAAACCTGCACTGATCGATGCCGATGGCGTCGTGCGCGACCTGTCCGGCGTGCTGTCCGATATCACGGGCGCGACCCTGGGCAAGGATGGCCTGGCGACCCTGGCCGCCCTCGATATCGCCAGCCTGCCGGTGGTGGCGAATCCTGGCCGCATCGCGCCGCCGTGGAAGGGCGTGGGCAAGTTTTTGTGCGTGGGCCTGAACTATGCCGACCATGCGGCCGAATCAGGCATGGCCGTGCCGGCTGAGCCGGTGCTGTTCATGAAAGCCACCAGCGCCATCATCGGCGCCAACGATGCCGTGGTGATGCCGCAGGACTCGAAGAAAAGCGACTGGGAAGTGGAACTGGGCGTGGTGATCGGCACCACCGCGCGCTATGTGAGCGAAGCCGATGCGCTGTCGCACGTGGCCGGCTACTGCGTGGTGAACGATTTGTCCGAACGCGAGTACCAATTGGAGCGCGGCGGCCAGTGGGACAAGGGCAAGGGCTGCGATACCTTCGGCCCGATCGGCCCCTGGCTGGTCACAAGCGACGAAGTGGCGAACCCGCAAAACCTGGGTCTGTGGCTGGAAGTGAACGGCAAGCGCGTCCAGGATGGCAATACCAGAACGATGGTCTTCGGCGTGGCCAATCTGGTCAGCTACATCAGCCGCTTCATGACCTTGTACCCGGGCGACATCATCAGCACCGGCACGCCGCCGGGCGTGGGCATGGGGCAGAAGCCGTCGGCCGTGTACCTGAAGCCGGGCGACACCATGCGCCTGGGGATCAGCGGTCTCGGTGAACAGAGCCAGACCGTGCATGCGTGGAATCCGGAACTGATCGACAGTTAAACGAGTAGCAGACCGGCGTGCCGCCAAGATGCTCAGACATCGGCGCGCCGGCCTATGGCAGTGGAGTGGAGGAGACACACCATGAATCAATCCGAAGAGATACTGGCCCTGAACAAGGTCAGCAAGCGCTTTCCCGGCGTGCTGGCGTTGGACAACGTCAGTTTCAGCCTGCGCAAGGGCGAAGCCCACGCGCTGTGCGGCGAAAACGGCGCCGGCAAATCCACCCTGATGAAGGTGATGAGCGGCGTGTACCAGGCCGACGAGGGAGAACTGGTCTACAAGGGCAAGGTGTGCAGTTTTTCCTGCAGCGTGGACGCGGAGGCCGCCGGCATCGCCATCATCCACCAGGAACTGAACCTGATCCCGCACCTGAGTGTGGCCGAGAATATTTTTCTGGCGCGTGAACCGGTGCGCGGCATCTTCATCGACCGCAAGAAGATGCGTGCCGATGCGCAGGCGCTGCTGGACCGGTTGAAGCTGCGCATCGACCCGCGCCAGCTGGTGAAAAACCTGTCCTGTGCGCAGCAGCAGATGGTGGAAATCGCCAAGGCGCTGTCGCTCAATACGGAAGTGCTGATCATGGACGAGCCCACATCGTCGCTGACGGAAAGCGAGACGGGCCAGCTGTTCGACATCATCAATGAACTCAAGCGCAATGGCGTGAGCGTGGTCTACATTTCGCACCGCCTGGAAGAGATGCAGCACATCATCGACAGGGTGACGGTGCTGCGCGACGGTAAATTCGTCTGCACCGACGATTTTGCCGCCACCACCCTGGACGCCATCGTGGCGAAGATGGTGGGCCGCACCCTCGATGAAAAATTTCCCGACCGCGTCTCGGCGCCGACGGCTGAAGTGCTGCTGCGCGTGACCGATTTGCACCGCAAGGATGTCTTCGGCCCGCTGAGTTTTGATTTGCGGCGCGGCGAGATCCTCGGCTTTTCCGGCCTGATGGGGGCAGGGCGCACGGAAGTGGCGCGCGCCATCTTCGGCGCCGATCCGCTCACCAGCGGCGCCATCCACCTGGGCGACGTGGCGGTCACTATCGACAGTCCCATCGACGCCATCGGCCACGGCATCGCCTACCTGTCGGAAGACCGCAAGAGCCACGGCCTGGCGATCCGCATGTCGGTGGCGGCCAATCTCACCTTGACGAATGTGTCGGGGCTGGCGAACCGTTTCGGCTTCATCGACTTTGCGAAAGAAGAGGCGGTGGCCAAGCAGTACATCGCGGCGCTGGGCATCAAGACGCCGACCTCGAAACAGATCGCGCGCAATCTCTCGGGCGGCAACCAGCAAAAGATCGTCATCAGCAAATGGCTGTACCGCGAATCGAAAATCATCTTCTTCGACGAACCCACGCGCGGCATCGACGTGGGCGCCAAGTTCGCCATCTACCAGCTGCTCGACAAGCTCGCGTCGGAGGGCATCGGCGTGGTGCTGATCACGTCCGAGCTGCCCGAGATCATGGGTATGACGGACCGGGTGGCCGTGTTCCATGAAGGGCGCATCAGCGGCATCGTCAACACGCGCGAGTCGTCGCAGGAAGAGATCATGCATCTCGCATCGGGCCGCCAGGCAGCAATGCATTAACATCAGAAAGCCACAAGAAAATGAACAAAGAACTGATCCAAAAATTCGCCGCGCTGGGCAGCCTGTCGCTGTTGCTGCTCGTGTTTTCGCTGACCAGCAACGCCTTTTTCTCCGTCAGCAACGGCATGAGCGTGGCCTTGCAAGTGACGTCGATCGCCTACCTGGGCATTGCCGCCACCTGCGTCATCATCACGGGCGGCATCGACTTGAGTTCCGGCTCCGTGCTGGCGCTGGCCGGCGTGGCCGCCGCGCTGCTGGTGAAAAGCGGCGTGCCCGTGCCGGTCGCCATGCTGGGCGGCGTCGTGGTGGGCGCCATGTGCGGCGCCGTCAACGGCTTTTGCATCACGCAACTGAAGCTGCCTCCTTTCATCGCCACCCTGGGCATGATGCTGATCGCGCGCGGCCTGGCGCTGCAGGTGACGGGTGCGCGCGCCATTTCCGGCCTGGGGGACTCGTTCGGCGAACTCGGTAACGGCGTGCTGTGGCGCATCGAGCGCGACACGGGCGGCACCTTTCCCGAAGTCGTCTTTCCCGGCATTCCGTATCCGGTGGTGCTGATGGTGGTGATCGCCGTGGCCGTCTCCATCATGCTCAGCCGCACCACCTTTGGCCGGCATATCTATGCCGTCGGCTCGAATGCGGAAGCGGCGCGCCTGTCCGGCGTGAAGGTGGGCCGCGTGACCCTGCTCGTGTACACCCTGTCCGGCGCCTTGTCCGGCCTGACGGGTTGCGTCCTGATGTCGCGCCTGGTGACGGCGCAGCCGAACGAGGGCGTGATGTACGAACTCGATGCGATCGCCAGCGCCGTGATCGGCGGCGCCTCGCTGATCGGCGGCATCGGCACCATTTCCGGCACCGTCATCGGTTCCTTCGTCATCGGCATCCTGCGCAACGGCTTGAACATGAACGGGGTATCGAGCTTTATCCAGCAAATCATTATTGGACTGGTCATCTTGCTGACCGTCTGGATCGATCAGAAGCGCAACCGCGCCTGAAGCAGCAGCTGAAAGTAGTCACACCCATAAATCTATAATTAAATGAGGACGACAATGAAAACCATCAAAGCCATGTCTCTCGGTCTGTTGACCGCAGCATTCGCCCTGAGCTCCAGCGCTGCCTTCGCCGCGCCGGGCGAGATCGCCGTGATCGTCAAGACGACCAATTCCAACTACTGGCAAAACGTGAAAAAGGGCGCCACGGCCAGCGCGGCAGACGCCAAGGGCTACAGCCTGACCTTCCAGGGACCGGCCTCGGAATCGGCGATCGCCGATCAGGTCAGCATGGTGGAAAACGCCGTCACGCGCAAGGTGGCCGGCATCGTGCTGGCCGCGTCGGATCCGGACGCGCTGGTGCCGGCCCTGAAGAAGGCGTGGGAAGCGAAGATTCCCGTCGTGCTGATCGATTCGCTGGTGGCCGACAGCGGCAAGCGCTATTACCAGTCCTTCCTGTCGACCGACAATGAAGCGGCCGGCGAGCAAAGCGCCAAGGCTCTCATTTCGCAGGTCGGCAAGACGGGCAAGATCGCCGTGATGTCGTACGTGGCGGGCGCCGGTTCCGAGACGGGCAGGGTGGGCGGCTTCAAGCGCTATATCGAAAAGAATTCGCAGCTGCAGATCGTCGGCACGTACTACTCGCAGTCGCAAATGGCCACGGCGCTGAACCAGACGACCGACGTGCTGGCCTCGAACCCTGACTTGAAGGGTATCTTTGGCGCCAATGAGCCGACGGCCGTGGGCATGGGCCGCGCCATCGCGCAGGCGGGCAAGGCCGGCAAGGTGATCGCCGTGGGCTTCGACGGAAATGAAGACCTGAAAAACTTCGTCAAGGACGGCACCCTGTATGCGACCGCCGTGCAGGGTTCGTACTCGATGGGCGCGCTGGGCGTGAAAACCCTCGTCAGCCTGATCGAAGGCAAGAAGGTCGCACCGTTCGTCAACACGGGCGTGGTGATCGTCACCAAGGCCAATGTGGACCTGCCGGAAGCGAAGAACGTTTTGTATTGAGTTCCATATTGCGTATCAGCTGATCGTCAGGCGCTGCTTCAATTCATTGAGCAGCGTGCCGGTCTTGGTGGTCAGCTGGCGCGCCAGCGGCCACGCGAGGGACAGCGGCAAGCCTGGCGTGGCGCAGGCCGGCAGTACTTCGACGATGGCGCCGCTGGCCAGGTGCTCGTGCACGAGCCAGGTCGCCTGCTGCGCGATGCCCAGGCCGGCCAGCACGGCGGCCGTCTGCGCCTCGGCGTCCCCCACCGTCAGGCGCGGACTGACCGTCCGCCGTTCCACCCCGTCCTTGCCGGAAAACAGCCACGGCGCCGCCGTGCCGTCGCCGCGGCCGTAGGCGATGCAATCGTGGCCATCGAGATCCGCGATGGCGAGCGGCGTGCCGCGCCGCGCCAGATAGGCGGGCGCCGCGCAAAAGATCAGGCGCTCTTCGCCCAAGGGCATCTGCCCCAGCGTTGGTGGCCAGCTGCCCGGTGCGCCGATGCGCACGGCGATATCGATGCGCTCTTCGAACAGGTCGGCAAAGCGGTCGCTGAAGCTGATGGACGGCTGCAGCTGCGGATATTTTTCGCACAGATCAATCAGCGCCGGCATCACGCGCATGCGGCCATATGACGCGGGCACGCCGATGCGCACCTTGCCAGCCAGTTCCCCATCCTGCTCGGCCAGCACGTTTTCCGCCTCGACCAGTTCCTGCAGCACGCGCTTGCAAGTGGCGTAATAGGCATGCCCCGCGCTGCTCAACTGCAAACGCCGCGTGCTGCGCTCGAACAAGATCACGCCCAGGCGCGCTTCCAGGCGCGCCACGCTCTTGCTCACGGCCGAGCTGCTCAGGTGCAGTCTCTCGGCCGCCCTGGTGAAACTGCCGGCATCGGCGGTGGCAAGAAAAGGTGCGATGCCTTTCAAGTGTTCGGACATGATTGCAGAATATTTTTCATGAATAAGGTGAAATACTATCGCGGATAAGAATTTCTGTCCGTTATATCATGGCTTTTTACACAGGCATGGGAGCATTCATGAATAAGCACGCATTGATTATCGGCGCCAGCGGCGTTATCGGCAGCAATCTGGCTACGCACTTGCTGGCGCAGGGCTGGCAGGTGACGGGCGTCTCGCGCGGCCGCACGCCAGTCCCCGCCGGTTGCGCATGCCTGCCGCTCGATGCCACGGATGGCGCGGCGGTCAGCGCCGCCCTGGCGGGCCTGGACGCCAGCCACGTCTTTTTCACGGCCTGGGCACGCCAGGCCAACGAGCAGGAAAACATCCGCGTCAATGGCGCCATGGTCGCCAATGTGCTGGCTGCGCTGGGACCCGCCGGCCACTTGCGCCATGCGGCGCTGGTCACTGGCCTCAAGCACTACCTGGGACCGTTTGACGCCTATGGCAAGGGCAGCGTGCCCGTCACGCCGTTCCGCGAAGAGCAGGGCCGGCAAGCGGTCGAGAATTTTTACTATGAGCAGGAAGACCGGCTGTTCGACGCGGCCGCGCGGTACGGTTTTACGTGGAGCGTGCACCGCCCGCACACCATCATCGGCTACGCGCTGGGCAATGCCATGAACATGGGCTTGACCCTGGCCGTGTATGCGAATCTGTGCAAGGCCGGCGGCCAGCCCTTCGTCTTTCCCGGTTCGCCTGCGCAATGGCATGGCCTCTCCGACATGACGGACGCGGGCCAGATCGCGCGCCACCTGGCGTGGGCGGCCGACAGTCCCGCCGCGCGCAACGAAGACTTCAATATCGTCAATGGCGACGTGTTCCGCTGGAAGTGGCTGTGGCCGCGCCTGGCCGCTTATTTCGGCGTCGAGGCAGCCGATCTGCCGGAGGTTATGGCGCCGCTGGCCGACCGCATGCAGGACGCCCCCGCGCAGTGGCGCGCCATCGCCGAGCAGCACGGCCTGGTGGAGGCTGATGTCAGCCGCCTTGCTTCCTGGTGGCATACGGATGCCGACCTGGGGCGGCCGATGGAAGTGATGACGGACATGGGCAAAAGCCGCAAGGCGGGGTTCCTCGATTACAAGGATACCCAGGATGCCTTCTTCAATCTGTTCGACAAGCTGAAGGCGGAGCGCGTCATTCCGCGCTGACCTGGTTGCGGCCAACCATGTCGTCGGCTTACGCCGTTCCGGCTAAGCCGACCTACCGGGCTGAAGGCGGAGCGCGTCACTCCCCGCTGACCTGATTGCGGCCAACCATGTCGTACCGGGCCGTCGTGGTAGTGCGTAGGTCGGCTTAGCGCGCAAGCGCGTAAGCCGACATGCTATTCGGGCTTGCGCCGTTCTTGCGCCCGCTGCCACTCCAGCCCCGGACGGTCGACGCGGAACTGCAGCAGCCGTCCCTGCACCACTTCCGTCACATACGCCGTGCGCCCATCGGGGCCGCCGAAGGTGATGTTGCTGGGCTTGGTGCCTGGCACGCTGATTTCGCGCAGGATGCGTCCCTGAGGCGACAATTTGACCACCGTGCCCTTGCCGTAGCGCGTCACGTACAGGTTGCCGTCGACGTCCACGCGCATGCCGTCCATGCCGAAATCGTCGAACTTGATCAGCAGGCGCTTGCCGCTCAGGCTGCCATCAGCGGCGATGTCGTACATCCAGATATTGCGCTGCACGCTTTCATTTACATACAAGATCTTGCCGTCGGGGCTGACCTCGATGCCGTTGGCCGTGCCCATGGTGTCGAGCGCCAGGGTCACCGTGCCGTCCTGCGCGATGCGCCACACGCGGCCCGTGTTTTCCTTCCAGTTCGGGTCGCTCGCATACAGCACGTCGTCGGCCGTGATGGCGATGTCGTTCGGCTGCGTCATGCGCGGTTCGCGCGCGTGGATGGTGAGCGCGCGCGTGGCCGGGTCGACCAGGTAGATCGTGTGTTCCATGTAGTCGGCCAAGTACATCTGGCCCCGGCTGCCGAAGCGGATGCCGTTGGCGATGCTGGTGCCGGGCAGGGTCAGGTACACCTCGCCAGTGCCGCCGGGGCTGACCTTGCCGATGGTTTGCTGGCGCGCAAAGTTGACGGCATAGATATTGCCATCCGCATCCACGGCCGGGCCTTCGATGCCCTTGGTAAAGGAATGCGCGGGAGTCAACGTGGTGGCGAGGAACAGCGCCTCGTGCGCGGGCGGGCTGGCGCAGGCGGACAGGTTGGCCAGCGCGGCGGCCAGCACGGCCGTGCGCAGCGACGGCAGGGCGTATCGGGTATGGGACATCAGTGTTCTCTGTGTGGCAAAGGTGGCGTATGTTACCCGACGTGCGCCAGCCGGGGCGCCTGGCTAGGCGGCCACGACGACCAGGTCGGGGAAGTCGTCTTGCCAGCCGTCCCACTCGTCTTGCAGGTGGGCATGCATGCCGGCGCGTTCCTGCGCCTGATCAAAGGTGTCCGCGCTAGCCAGCAGAAAATGGGCGATGGCGCGCAGGGTGGCCGGGTCGGCGTGGATGGTCACGTCGGAGCAGCGTTTGGGACGTTCTGCGGCCTCGTCTTGCAGATAGCAGTGCAGCGATAAATGTGTACTCATGGGTGTCAGTTGTTGATATAGGCGCCCAGCATGGTGTGTGCGTTCAGTGCGGCGCGGGCCGCTTCCAATTCCCCTGGCTGCAGGTACCAGAAGATCCAGTCGGCATGCTCTTCGCAGCGGCCATACGCCTGCATTGCGTCGCGCAGGGCTTGTCGGCGCTCGGGCGGCAGCGCATCCAGTCGGGCTTGCGTAAAACCATTGATGGGATATACATCGCGCAGGTGCGAGTCTTGCAGTCCGCGCCGCTTGATGGCGGCCCAGTTATTTGCGGGGCAAGGAATGCCAAAGGTCATCGGATGGGCCTCGTCGAGCTGCCGGTAGCCGAGTGCGTAGCCGGTGCCATAGCCCTGCGTTTCAGCGTAGCAGTACATATACTCGCAATGCTCGAACAGACCGGGTATGGCCCGCGCAGCGTCGAACAACGGCGCCAGCGCAAGCTTGCTGGCGCGTATGGCCAGCACGAACAACGAGCCCGATGAATACACGACAAGCGCGTCGCAGTTGGTGGTCTCGTCGGCTTCGTCGGGCGGCACGATGCGCGGTGAAAACAGCTCGATGCTGTCGGTCTCTGGCGCAAACAGCATCTTCTCGTAATTTCGCTGTGAGAATTTGACTACCTTGCCGCGCTTGTTGCCATAGCGCTCGACGGGTTCGCCGATGTGTGCGAACCAGGCAAACAGCTGCGCGCTTGCCGCGGCGGCGATGAAGGGGCTATCTTTCTTGAATTCGCCTACCAGGAAGTGATATTGATCCATGTGTCGTCAGAGTAAATGGGCAACGCGCATGATGCCATGCGCGGCCCCCCTGTGCCTAGCGCGCACGCGAGGAATGGTGCTGGCCATGGATGCATGGTGGCGGTGCCGCGCGGGCGAGGTGGAAAAAGATGCGCGACAGGACAGCGCAATGGCCGGGTTGAGGCGTATGATGGAAATACGGATGTGGTTGCCGCAAGGCAGTGCGACCGGCGCCGGCCGTACCTCTTGCAGGTTTTTTTCGTGGTTTTGGCAGTAGTGACAACGAGGAGACATCATGGACAAACCCGAATTCATCCTGGCCGCCAAGGCCATGGAAACGCTGGAGATGTATCAAACGTTTTACGGCCACTCCAGCGAGTACCAGGCGCACCAGCAGGAAGTGCTGAAACTGCTGCGCCACAAGGGCGCCTCCCTGCTCGTGTCCGAGCATGGCCCGGCGAAATTTCTGCTGGCCTTTGCCGATGCGCTGGAAGCGGCCAGCTTGCCGGGGGAATATGTGCCGCTCAGCCGCAGGTAGGGCGAGCCTGTCCCGGCAGGGGATGCAGATATCTGCCGGGATAGTCCCTAGCCGCCGTTCCCTCTGTCGTTCAGCGATACCCTGGGCAGGCGCACGGTAAATATCGTGCCGCTTTCCAGGCTGGACTCGGCGCCGATGGTGCCGCCGTGCGCGCTGGCGATCTCACGCGCGATAAACAGACCCAGGCCGATACTGGTGGCATTGGGCGCCTTCTGATCGTCGGAACTGGCCAGCTGAACCAGCGGATCGAAAATGCTCTTCAGCGACGCTTCCGGGATCTGGCGGCCGAAATTCTTCACTTGCACCACGGTCGTATCGGCATCGCCGAAAGCCGTGATGGTCACCGGCTGGTCGTCGGTGCGGTATTGCGCGGCATTGTTGAGCAAATTGGAAAAAAGCTGGGACAGGCGGGCCGCATCGAAGTCGCCAATCATTTCGCCCGTGGTGCTCAGTTCAAACTTGCATTGCGGGTGAGCGGCCGATGCATCCTCGACGGCCGTCTTGCAGATTTCCCCCAGGTCGCCCAAGGCGGGTGAAATGGGCATGTGTCCCCCCAGCTGCGTCCTGGCGAACTCCAGCAGATCGTTCACCATGGTTGTCATGGTGGCCGCGCTGCGGGCGACCCGCGCACCGATCTGCACCGTGGAAGCGGAGGTCGCGCTTGGCCTGCTCAGCAGCGCACCGGCCATCGTCATCGTGCTCAGCGGACTGCGCAGATCGTGGCTGAGGATGGCGAGAAAGGTATTGCGGGTGCGGTCGCTCTGCTGCGAGTAGCGTATGGCTGATTCCTGCAGCGCCTGGTCTATCGCTTCATTGAAGCGCAAGATGTCGTCCGTTGCCGTTTTCGATGTTACCGGCACCTGTGCCATCCACAGGCGCAGCACGCTGGCCCGCATCGCGCGAAATTCCGCCGTCAGCTGCGGCAGCGTGAAGCCGATCTGCTGGCGCAGCGAGCCATGCGTGGCGGCTGCCGTTTCCTTGCCCGTTATTTCCGATACGCCCGTGGTCGATTTCTTTTTTCGCTGCGCCGCGTTCTCGATGACGTCCATGTCGCGCACGATGGTTTGCAGCATCTGCTTGGCATGATCGCGCAATTCCACTTTCGAGATGGCGGCTCCCGGAATGGGCAGCGACCTGGCGAAGAGTTCCCACTCTTCCAGGATCGGCTCCAGATGGCCGGTAATAAAGCGCGATAGTTTCACGGAGGACCAATGCGTTGATGGAAGAGGAGCCAGTGTACGCTGTTGAGGCGGGGATGGGGGATTGCTTCCCTGTGCCGGGTGTTATCTACGTGTGACCCGGCGCCATGGCGTCACACATGTCCTTGCCAACGGCCCCTTGACCATGAAAGAAATCTTGCGTTCATGCTGTGCAGGTGGCTGGAATTAGGGTATCGCAAACAATGGCAAGCATGAATCGGATTCATCGATGCCATGGTAGTGACTTTTTTATATCGTGTTTGTGACGATGTGTGAGTATGTTGCCGCCTATTTGGTGCACACTTTGCCGGATATAAATCCGGGAGTGCCGCCATGGCCAGGTCACGCAGCTTGCCGCCACGATTGCTGGGAGCTGGCTTTCGTGGCTTTTCCTTGCTGCCGCTGGCCATCTCATTTGTCGTGCTGGTGTGCCTGTCGCTGCTGGCGATCCAGCTATGGATGACCTTGCGCGCACGCGAAGTGCAACTCGATGAAGCGGGGCGCGAAAGCGCCAACCTGGCGCAAGCTGTTGCCCAGCATGCCTATGACACCATCAAGGAAGCCGATACGGTGCTGGTCGGATTGGTGGAGCGGGTGGAAACAGACGGTGTTTCCGATCCTGAACTGGCCCGTATGCACAAGTTGCTGGTGAACCGTGTCGCCGAGCTGCGCCAGCTGCACGGCATCTTCATTTATGCCAGCGATGGCAGCTGGCTCGTGAATTCTCAGAAAACGCTGTTGAGCAATCTGAATAATGCCGACCGGGATTACTTCAACTACCATCGAACGCATGCTGATCGGGGGCCGTATGTCGGCCCTCCCGTGCGCAGCAAATCGACGGGCGACTGGATAGTCACCGTGTCGCGGCGTATCAATATGCCTGACGGCAGCTTCGGCGGCGTGGCGCTGGCGACCATCGACATGAATTATTTCAGGCTGTTTTATGAACGCTTTTCGATAGGTGAAAAAGGCGCCATTTTCATTGCGAATGGACAGGGCATTCTTTTATTGAGACGGCCGTTCGACGAAAGTTTGCTGGGACGCGATCTGTCGCAATTTCCCGTATTTCATGATTATTTGCCCAAAGGTCCTGTCGGGACGGCCGTGATCCGGTCGCGAGTCGATGGTGTGACGCGTATCAATAGCTATCGAAGAGTCGAGGAATACCCGCTGGTGGTCTCCGCCGCGCTGTCGCAGGATGAAGTGCTCGCTGCGTGGCGGCTCGATACGGTGATGCAAAACGCGGTGGGCGGCGTGCTGGTACTGCTGATTGCCTTCATCGGATACCGCGTGGTGCGGCAGATCGATTTGCGGGTCAAGAGCGAGGCGGGACTGGTCGAGGCGCGCAATGAACTGGAAATGATCAATGAAACCCTGGCCCGCCTTGCCAGCCAGGATGGATTGACGGGGCTGGCGAACCGGCGCCACTTCGACCAGTCGCTGCTTGCCGAGTTCAGCCGTGCGCAGCGTGAAGACAGCTCACTTGGGCTGGTGTTGATCGATGTCGATTTCTTCAAGCAATACAACGATATCTATGGCCATGTGGCTGGCGACGAGTGCCTGAGAAAAATCGGCAAAGTGGTCGGCTACAGCATGCGCAGGCCGGGCGACCTTGCGGCGCGCTACGGTGGCGAGGAAATGGTCGTTCTATTGCCAGGTACGGAGTTGCCGGGCGCATTGGCGGTGGCGGAAGGCGTCCGCCAGGCCGTGCAATCGCTGGGAATCGAGCATAGCGGCAATGCCCTCGGCGTGGTGACGGCCAGCGTCGGCGTGGCGGCATTTATGCCGAAGCACCTTGAAAACCAGGCGGTCGAGCTGGTTGAACTGGCTGACACTGCACTGTACAAGGCCAAGGCATTGGGGAGAAATCAGGTCTGTTATGAATCTTCTAGCGAAATTGCCGCAGAACAGGCCGCGACTGCTTTTGCGTTTCGATAGCCATTGTTGATGGCGCATGCGCCGGGGCGGCGTTGCGCTGCGTCCTCGGTGGCGCGTGCGCCAGCCTTGTCCATGTACAATCGGCAACATCCGGATCGACGTATCCGCCCCTTCACTGCGGAGTACGCACTAGCGTGACACCAACATTGCAAACCTGGCTGCGGGCCTGGCGGGAAGCCTTCACGTGCGTCGGCCTGGGCCTGCGCGATGCGCGTCATGCGGGGCTGTGGTGGCGTTCCGCGCTGTGGTGCATGGCGGTCGTGGCGCTGTGGCTGGGACTGTATAGCTACTTCGGCCGTTTTTTTGTCGAGCTGAGCGCCATGCTGGCGCTGGTGTCCGTCACCGGCTTGCTGGGCCTGGGTGTGATGGATGGCGTCGGGGCGCTGGCCAACGGGCCTGCCACGGTGTCGCAGATGGGCAATATCGCTGGCGGCCTGGGCAGCGCTGTCAAGGCCATGCTGTCGATCGGCCAGATCGCCCTGGCATTGCTGGCGCTGGCTGCTTTTTTCTATGTCATGGTCTTTATCGTCGGCGCCATCGGCACGGCGCGCCTGCCGCTGCGCTGGCTGTTGCTGGAGCGCGCCAAGGTGGTGGTGGCGCGGCGCTATGTCGCGTGGGCGCCCCCGGCCGGCCTGGATGCATCCGCCGCGCGCCCCGTCTGGCGGCATCGCCTGTTGCTGCTGCTTTCCCTGCTGATTCCCGTGTGGGCCATGTGCGTGCTGATTTCGTACTTGCTGGCCTGGAACGTCCAGATGGTCTACGGCGCGGTGGCTGAAGAGGTGCTCGGCGCAGAACAGCAAGCGGCCTTGCGCCGCGCACAGCGTCCGGCGATTTTCGCCCTGGGACTGCTGTTGTGCTTGCTGATGCTCGTCCCGGTTCTTAATTTACTGCTGCCAGCCTTGCTGTGCACCAGCGTTTGCCATTTGCAGCGCCGCGGCTGGCGCGCAACGGGAACGTCAATCAACGTGGAGTGAAGATGACTGAAAACGCACGACGCGGCACCCTTGAGCGCGCGATTGAAATCGCCGCCGCCACCCATGCCGGCCAGACGGACAAGGGCGGCGCGCCGTACATCCTCCACCCCTTGCGCGTCATGCTGCGCGTCGCCCCCGGCGCCCAGCAGATAGTCGCCGTGCTGCATGACGTGGTGGAAGACAGCGACGGCAACGTCACCTTCGACGACCTGGCGCGTGAAGGATTTTCCCAAGAAGTCATCGACGGCGTGCGCGCCGTGACCAAGATCGAAGGCGAGTCGTATGAGGCGTTCATCGCCCGCGCGGCCTTGAACCCGGTGGGCAAGGCCGTCAAGCTGGCTGATCTGGCTGAGAATAGCGATTTGTCGAGGATAGATAGGCCGACGCAGAAGGATTTGGAACGGGTGGAGAAGTATCGGAGGGCGATTCAGCAACTTATGTCGCAGCAATGATTCTTGAGTGCCGAGATCGTATCCGGGTGATCTGCCCCCGGGGTCACCGGGTACGACCCAGAGCCTTGCGGATAGCCTGCTCGACGGGGCGGTCTATCAGCGCCAGGACGATGAACACGATAGAGGTAACAATCAGTCCCTCCAGTAAAGCAGGATCCGGGAAAAGTTGCTGATTGGCGATGGCAACGGGCACTGTCGCACGCTTCCAGAGAAGGAGCAGCAGGGCTGCGCCGGCGGCGAGCAGCATGGCCGGCCGGCGATGATGCAAGCGGGCGATTTGCCCCATCAGCAGCAGTGCGATACCCCACGCAAAAGGATAGAATCCGTGGTCGAACAAGATCATGCGCTCGTCATAGTATGCGCCGGTGTACCAGGCAAAATGGGAGAGGCCGAAAAGACCATAAGCGACGAGGGCCACAGCTAGCACGAGGAAACTGGAGGAAAGCAGGCGAGCAATTTTCATGGTTGGGTTTTCTTTGCCAATGCTTCGAGATCGCGCTCGGCCAGGTGGCGTTTTTGCTTGGTTACTTGGATGATCTTGCCTTTGGTGGATGTGGTTCGCTGGCTGCGTCTGTGATTCTGTTTTTCTCGCCGTCGCCATGACTTGTCGATGCGCCCCTGCGTATGATTTCACCGGGCATGAAAGTGTAAGTTTTTAGAATTGGTAAATGTAGCATATTTATTAATTCTATTGACGTCCACCCTGATTCCCAGCAGATACCTGTCGTTCGACGTCTTCAAACGCAAGGCCTTGGACTTCCTGACATTTGGTAGTGCATACATGGAAGACCTGTCCAGCCGCAGCGGCAAGGCGTTGAAGTTTGAGCATGCGCTGAGCAAGCACATGCGACGCGGCGTCGATCTGGATACTTATTATGTCGTGAACGGCTACTAGGTCGCGCACCAGTTCGACAAGGGCCGCGTGTTCTACCTGATGGAACCGGACGTGAACCAGGAGCTGTACGGCGTGCCGCAGTACCTGAGCGCGCTGCAATCGGCCTGGCTCAACGAGGCGGCCACCCTGTTCCGCCGCAAGTATTACAAGAACGGTTCGCACGCCGGTTTCGTCTTTTACATGACAGACGCGGCCGCCAACACCCAGGACGTGGACAACCTGCGCCAGGCCATGCGCGACAGTAAGGGGCCGGGCAACTTTCGCAACCTGTTCATGTACGCGCCGAACGGCAAGAAGGACGACATCTAGATTTTTCCCGTGTCGGACGTAGCCGCGAAAGACGAGTTTTTCAACATCAAGAGCGTCACGCGCGACGACCAGTTGGGACATTCTGACGACGTAATCTATCGTAATACTCGTTTATGCAGTATACAAATTACGTTGTAGCTGATTATTTGATTCCTTGGTTACTCAGAGCTTTAACTGAGTCGGAACTTGGGGTAGGCTATAGGTAATATATTTTTTAACTTATTGGGTGCTGAGATGAACGATGCGGTCACATGTACGAATAGAAATATTCCACTTCCTATTCAGCGAGAGGTACGCCAAAGGTGCGGTTTTGGATGCGTGATCTGTGGAATGCCACTTTATGAGTATGAGCATATGATGGAGTGGGCAGAAGTTAAACGACATGTGGCAGATGAAATAACCTTGCTTTGTGATCAGCATCATAGGGAGAAGACTGGGGGACTCCTTCCACGTGAGGTTGTGGAGAAGGCTAATAGAAATCCATTTAATTTGCGTGAAGGTGTAAAAAAACCCTACGACTTACACTTTCAAGGAGATGAAGCAGAAATAGTTATTGGTGGAAATAGATTTACCTGTAAGGATCAAGGGTATGGAACCGTCATGATACCTGTAAGCGTTGATGGTATCCCTTTGGTAGGTTTTGTACTTACTGATGGACATTTGCTTCTCAATATGGTGGTTTTTAATGAATTTAATGTTCCAGTAATGCACATTAAAAATAACCAATTGTTTCAGTCAGCTATTCCATGGGATATTCAGCTTGTTGGAACGTGCCTTACGATAAGAGAAGGAAAGGGGGATATATTGATTGAAATTATATTCAATCCCCCAAATAAAATAACTATAAATCGAGGTAGATTTTTAAAGAATGGCGTTGAGATTCTGGTTCGGCCAACTAATATTTTAATTGTAAATAATGCATCATTTATATCAAATTGCAGCGCTCATAATTGTTCGGGTGGTCTGATTGTTGGGTATCATGAAAATAGAATTGGTGGGTTTATGGCAATTGAAGGTGTTTCTCGCCTTAACAGGAATTTAGAGGCGGCACTTGCGTTTGAGAAGGAATGTCTTGCAAGAAGGTAGAAATTTAGGAGCGAGATTCACGTCCTCTATTTGTACACGGCCTGAGCCACTGATGTTGTCGTTATGAAAAATCGCCTGCGGCGCAAAACCTAGTCAGAAGAATCGGAGAGGGTTGCGCTTGCAAGCGCAACCCGGTTTTGCGACGCCGAGCTGCGCTCGCCGAAGACCCCGCAAAACCCCCGCGCCCGTACCGGACGCGGATGCGATGCCCGCGCTCTGTATGCATGGAATAAATAAAAAGGGCCTCCCTGCCAAAACGGGGAAGCCCTTTTTATTTATTCAGTGGTGGAGACAGCGGGAATCGAACCTACCGTAAACTTAGATTTTTTAGGTGTCTTGAAGGTTTTGCTGGCAAAATACGTACAATCAACCCGTAACGGCAGCTTTAGTTTATTGTTAATAATAAAATATTCGGCTAGTTCAGCCGAATTGGCGAACCAAAATAAGTGGACGGCTTGCTAATTTTAGTAGTAATTCTTTCACCTAATTTGAAATCGGTAAGCTGGAAATCGAGAGAGTGTAAATATGAGAGTAATAAAAGGTGAACGTGACATGGTTCATCATGGCGAGTCAAAATCTGGAATTGTGATGCATGACTTTCTCTGTCATTTGGATGAAACTTTTAACGCATCAAGTCATGATTTATTTTTGGATTTTTTCAAAAAAAACAAAGGCATATCAAAATGGATGATATTTAGTGACTACGCACTAAACGACAGAAATAAACCGAATGACGCAATTACCTTTTCCATTTTTCCTTACACGTCTAAGTTCACAGAGCTCAGTAAGCTGATTGATAAAATTTCTTTCAAGGATATAAAGAGCCTTAAAAAAGTAAATCTCGAATTCTTGCGATTCATCAACGAAAGCGAGATTTTGAATATATCCATAATAATGGATAAAAATATGAAGCTTGATCCTTTTAACGAGCGCGAGCTGTTAAAGACTTGCTATAGGACAGCCCTTAATCAAATAAGTTTCTGGATAAGCAATGAAGGCGAAAAAGAAAACTACATACGATTACAAAAGGCTTATAAAACTCTACTTCGCGAAGTGTCTAAGCCAGGGGCGAACTTAAGAAATATAAGAAACATTGAAATTGTATCTAATCTCATTGCTTATATAGCATTTCAGGTTTGTAAATCGGTAAATGTTGATATTATTGGTTGGTTTTCTGATAGGGACAGCATTTTAAACCATAAAAAAGCAAAATTTCCCCTGCCGGCAATATTTGATTTGGCCAATAATTTATTTCACAATCTAATGTTGTCAGAAAATAGTGGTTACACGGAAAGGTTCGTTTTTGGGGTGCCCGAAGAAACCGGTAAGATGTGGTATGACTCCTTCAATAGAGTGCCTGACTTAATATCTGCAACGCTTGCGGATTATGATTACAAAAATAATTTCAGCAGCCACGATAAGTTTGTTCCCGTAATCGAGAGTGTACTTACCAATCGAAATAAATGCTTAATATATAAAATATATGCATTTAGTGATGGTTTTCAAGCTGGATATTTGTCTTTATCTCGGGGGAGTGGGGATTGTCAATAGGTTAACCGGGCTCAATAAGTCGAGCCGGTTATTTTCAAAGTTTTTCTGCCAAGAGCTCCCGCTTTTCCATTTTTTCGACAGACCGCTTTTGGACGTTTCCTGCCTATCAGTCAGGATAGGTAATGTTGCACGACAGCCAGCAGATAAACTTTATCCTTAACGGCCGAACACTATTTCCGCTTTTGATCCGGCCGCTTGATCTGCATCCGGCATCCAAGGGGGGGGCGAGGGTCAGGTCCGTCATTCGTACACGGCTTGATCAGATGATGTTGCATATAGGAAAACCGCCTGCGGCGCAAAAGCTGGTCAGAGGAATAGGAGAGGGTTGCGCTTGCAAGCGCAACCCGGTTTTGCGGCGCCGAGCTGCGCTCGCCGAAGTCCCGCAAAACCCCCGCGTCCGTACCGGACGCGGATGCGACGCCCGCGTTCTGCATGCATGGAATAAATAAAAAGGGCCTCCCCGCCAAAACGGGGAAGCCCTTTTTATTTATTCGGTGGTGGAGACGGCGGGAATCGAACCCGCGTCCGCAAGCACTCTACAGACAGTTCTACATACTTAGCACTATCATTTAATTTAACTCAGCCAGCACGGATGTGCACGTTATGGGCAAGCGAGTTACCTATTATTTAGTCGGACGCTAAGTAACCCAGCATACGACGAGTCCCTGTAAATGACTCTAGAGCTTTTGACGGCCCACCCCAGGGACGAGGTGTTCTAGAGCTAACAGCGATTAAGCTGCCAGTGCGTACGAGTTATCGTTTGCAGTTAAGTTTTTTCAGGTTGTATTTACGAGGTAGCCCGCCCTCGGTATGCCCTGCGCTGCTTTGCAACCCACGTCGAAACCAGGTCGTCCCCACAGAACCTTCATTGTAGCGCAATCTGCCCACTCTTGCATGATGCATTCGTGCCATAGGCAAAGGGATCTGACCCGCCGGGTCAGATCCCAGCTTTCTGCTGCAAAAAGGGATGTGCCTCAAGCCGCCAACTGCCGCTCTTGCGCCGCCTTCACCACGCCGGTCACCAGCTCCAGCAATGCCAGTGGCGTATCAAGCAAATGGTCGGCATTCCAGTGCTGCGGCTCGACGGGGCCGCAGTAGCCCCAGGCGCAGGCGACCGTGCGCATGCCGGCGGCGCGGCCGGCCTGGATGTCGCGCAGGTCGTCGCCCACGTACCAGCAGTCTTCCGGCGCCAGATCCAGGCGGCGGGCCGCTTCCAGCAGGGGGGCGGGATGCGGTTTCGGGTGGGACATGGTGTCGCCCGAGATCACGCAGCCGGCGGCGCCCAGGCCGATCTGGCCGACTAGCGGGTCGGTGAAGCGGGCGGCTTTGTTGGTGACGACGCCCCAGGCCAGGCCCAGAGCGGTCAAGCCTTCCAGCATGGCGGGGATACCGTCAAATAAACGGCTTTCCACGGCCAGGGCCGCTTCGTAATTGTTCAGGAAACCGTCTTTCAGGGCTTCGTAGCCGCTTTCGCCGGGGGCTATCCCATACGACGCGCCTATCATGCCGCGCGCGCCGGCCGAGGCCGTGGGGCGAAGGATCTCATACGGGGTCGGCGTCAGGCCGGCGCGCGCGCGCAGCAGGTTGATGGCCGCCGCCAGGTCGGGCGCGGTGTCGGCCAGGGTGCCGTCGAGGTCGAACAGGATGGCGCGCGGGGCTGGCAGATGGTCAGTGATCATGGCGGGCAAAGTGTGTCAAGTGGGAATGAAAAATGGCGGCCGCAGCCGCCTTGTATTGTGCGTGATGGTTACAGCGGCCGGGTGCAGGCCACCAGGTAATTGACGCTGGTATCGCTATTAAGTGAGTAAATCTTGGTCAGCGGATTGTAGCCCATGCCGCGCATGCTGTTGACGTCCAGGCCGGCGCTGCGCAGGTATTGCGACAGCTCGGCCGGGGTGATGAATTTGTCATAGTCGTGCGTGCCTTTCGGCAACAAACGCAGCAGGTATTCGGCGCCCAGGATGGCGAACAGATACGCTTTCGGGTTGCGGTTCAGGGTCGACAGGAAGACGTGGCCGCCCGGTTTGACCAGCGCGGCGCAAGCCTTGACGATGGCGGCGGGGTCTGGCACGTGCTCGAGCATTTCCATGCACGTCACGACGTCGTACTGGCCCGGCTCTTCCTCGGCCATGGCTTCGGCGGCGATCAGCTTGTAGCGTACCTTGGCGCCCGATTCCAGGCTGTGCAGGTCGGCAACTTTCAAGGCCTTGTCGGACAGGTCGATGCCCGTCACGTCGGCACCCTTGCGGGCCATCGATTCGGCCAGGATGCCGCCGCCGCAGCCGATGTCGATCACGCGCTTGCCGGCCAGCGGCACTTTCGCGTTGATCCATTCCAGGCGCAGGGGGTTAATTTCGTGCAGGGGACGAAACTCGGAAGTGGGGTCCCACCAGCGGTGGGCCAGCTCACTGAATTTTTGGATTTCGAGAGGGTCGGCGTTCATAGGTCGAATAATAGCGGCAATTTTACAATTGGGCAGCCACGGACGAAAAAAAACCCCGCCGTAGCGGGGTTTTTCATGCTGTTCTTGACTTGCGCGATGACTTGCGGCAAGTCCAGGGGTTCAGCAATTACTTGTTGCGGGTACCAACAACTTCGATTTCCACGCGACGGTTTTTCGCACGGCCTTCGGCAGTTTTGTTATCAGCAACAGGTTGTTTTTCGCCTTTGCCTTCGGTGTACACGCGGTTGCTTTCAACGCCTTTGTTGACCAGGTAGGCTTTGACAGCATCAGCACGACGTACCGACAGTTTTTGGTTGTAAGCATCGGTGCCGACGGAGTCGGTGTGACCCACAGCGATGATGACTTCCAGGTTGATGCCACCCAGTTGTGCGGCCAGCTCGTCCAGCTTGGACTTGCCTTCTGGCTTCAGCGTAGCTTTGTCGAAATCGAAGAATGCATCAGCAGCGAAGCTGACTTTTTCCGAGGTAGGAGCAACTACGACTGGCACTGGCACGACTGGTGCTGGTGCTGGAGCAGGTACGACTGGTGCTGGAGGAGCCACGCATTTGCCGTCTTGCAGGGTTTCTGGCTCTACGCACAGTGGTACGTCGCAACCTGGCACTGCGTCAGCAGGTGTCCAGTAGCCGGTACGCCAGCACAGGCCGAATGGGTCACGCACGATTACGCCGCGAGCATCTTGCACATAAGCGCTTTTTGGGCTTGGTGCTTTGATGTCAGTGGTAACTGGCGCGAATGGTGGGGAGGTTGGGGTTTGGGCCGAAGCCGAGCCAGCAATCACTGCGGATGCAGCGAAAAACAGCGTTACAAATTTATTCATTCTTTTTTCCTTTCGGGGGGTGATATCCGCAGAACAACACTGCGCTACTGGTGCTACGTGCCAAGATTTTATCATGTAGACCATATGCGCTCGTTTCAGATTGCGAAACTAGCAATTAACTTCCCAGTCATTTTGCCACACGCATCAGGGGCACACGACCGTGGTTAAATCAAAGCTTGCCCGATTTTAGACCGTGCGTTGTTTTTGCGCAACGAAAATGCCCATTTGTAACGCATCTGTAACAATTGATCGCTTTTTTTGCCTCTTTTAAGGGCAGGTGGCTTGAACTGACATTGCCATTGTGCATTATCGACAGGGCAACATGCACGGCTCCGATGCAAACTGCCAATCTTGCCGGTATGGCCAATTTGTACAGGTAGCTGGGCGCGCATGCTAAAATCGTGCGCTTGACTGTTAAGAGTGTCGAGCAAATGCCCACGGCGGCACTGCACGGCCAGCACGTACCCTTGCGGTACCCGTACTGGCCGCGCCGCCAGCCCGCCGATTTGTTCAGGCACTCTGCGACATGGAAACCGGGCCACGCCAGCAGCGCGCGGCGCGGCGTCCACGACGACAGCCACCCAGGATATGCAGTATTGCGTCATACATTGCGTAACAGATAAGTTAACCACAGCCTGAGATCAGTCGAACCGCCAATGGATCAATTCGCAAAAGAAACAATTCCTATTTCCCTCGAAGAAGAGATGCGCAAGAGCTACCTCGATTACGCCATGAGCGTGATCGTCGGTCGCGCCTTGCCCGATGCGCGCGATGGCTTGAAGCCAGTGCACCGCCGCGTCTTGTTCGCGATGCATGAAATGAATAACGTGTGGAACCGCCCTTACGTCAAGTGCGCCCGCGTGGTCGGCGAAACCATGGGTAAATACCATCCCCACGGCGATGCCTCGATCTACGACACACTGGTGCGCATGGCGCAAGATTTTTCGCTGCGCTACATGCTCGTCGATGGCCAGGGCAACTTCGGTTCCGTCGACGGCGACGGCGCCGCGGCAATGCGTTACACCGAGTGCCGCCTGGACAAGATCGCCAGCGAGCTGCTGGCCGATATCGACAAGGACACCGTCGACTTCCAGCCCAACTACGATGGCAAGGAAAAGGAACCGACGGTCTTGCCGACGCGTATCCCGAATCTGCTGATCAATGGCTCGTCCGGTATCGCCGTCGGCATGGCGACGAACATTCCGCCACACAACATCACCGAAGTCATCGACGGTGCGCTGCACGTGCTGCGCAATCCCGAGTGCACGATCGATGAATTGATCGAGCTGATCCCAGCGCCGGACTTCCCGACGGCCGGCATCATCTATGGCGTGTCCGGCGTGCGCGACGGCTATCGCACGGGCCGTGGCCGCGTCGTCATGCGCGCCAAGACCCACTTCGAAGAATACGGCAAGGATGGCGGTCGCATCGCCATCATCGTCGACGAGCTGCCATTCCAGGTCAACAAGAAGTCCTTGCTGGAACGCATCGCTGAAAACGTGCGCGATAAGAAACTCGACGGCATTTCCGACATCCGCGACGAATCCGACAAGTCGGGCATGCGCGTGGTGATCGAGCTGAAACGGGGCGAAGTGCCGGAAGTGGTGCTGAACAACCTGTACAAGCAGACCCAGTTGCAAGACACCTTCGGCATGAACATGGTGGCACTGGTCGATGGCCAGCCCAAGCTGCTGAACCTCAAGCAGATGCTGCAATGCTTCCTGTCGCACCGCCGCGAAGTGGTCACGCGCCGTACCGTGTTCGAACTGCGCAAGGCGCGCGAACGCGGCCACGTGCTCGAAGGCCTGGCGGTCGCGCTGGCCAACATCGATGACTTCATCGCCATCATCAAGGCCGCGCCGACGCCGCCGATCGCCAAGGTCGAGCTGATGGCCAAGGCCTGGGATTCGTCCGTCGTGCGCGAAATGCTGGCCCGCACGGGCGACGGCACGACGCCGGGCGGCGTGGATGCCTACCGTCCGGAAAACCTGCCGAAGCACTACGGCATGCAGACGGATGGCCTGTACAAGCTGTCGGACGACCAGGCGCAGGAAATTTTGCAGATGCGCCTGCAGCGCCTGACCGGCCTGGAACAGGACAAGATCGTCAACGAGTACAAGGACGTGATGGAACATATCGCCGACTTGCTCGACATCCTGGCCAAGCCGGAACGCGTCACCGTCATCATCACCGATGAAATGACGGCGGCGAAGAACGAATACGGCGCAGGCAACAAGGACGTGCGCCGCTCGCAGATCGAGTTGAATGCGACCGACCTGGAAACGGAAGATCTGATCACGCCGCAGGACATGGTCGTGACCCTGTCGCACACCGGCTACATGAAGGCCCAGCCGATCACCGAATACCGCGCGCAGAAGCGCGGCGGCCGCGGCAAGCAGGCGATGGCGACGAAAGAGGAAGACTGGATCGACCAGCTGTTCATCGCCAATACGCACGACTACATCCTGTGCTTCTCGGATCGTGGCCGCATGTACTGGCTGAAGGTGTGGGAAGTGCCGCAAGGCTCGCGCAATTCGCGCGGCAAGCCGATCGTCAACATGTTCCCGCTGCAGGACAACGAAAAGATCACCGTGATCCTGCCGCTGTCGGGCGAGAACCGCACGTTCCCGGAAGACCATTATGTCTTCATGTCGACCAGCCTGGGCACCGTCAAGAAGACGCCGCTGAAGGACTTCAGCAATCCACGCAAGGCCGGCATCATCGCGGTCGACCTGGACGACGGCGACTTCCTGATCGGCGCGGCGCTGACCGATGGCCAGCACGACGTGATGCTGTTCTCCGATTCGGGCAAGGCAGTGCGCTTCGACGAAAACGATGTGCGTCCAATGGGCCGTACGGCGCGCGGCGTGCGCGGCATGAACCTGGAAGAAGGCCAGCATGTGATCGCCCTGCTGGTGGCCGAGAACGAGCAGCAGTCGGTGCTGACGGCAACGGAAAACGGTTACGGCAAGCGTACGCCGATCACCGAGTACACGCGCCATGGCCGGGGCACGAAAGGCATGATCGCCATCCAGACCAGTGAGCGCAACGGTAAAGTGGTTGCCGCGACCTTGGTCGATACCAGCGATGAAATCATGCTGATCACCACCGGTGGCGTCTTGATCCGCACCCGCGTGTCGGAAATCCGCGAGATGGGCCGCGCGACGCAGGGCGTGACCCTGATCGCCGTGGAGGACGGCACCAAGCTGTCCGGCCTGCAGCGCGTGGTGGAAACGGATATCGACGAAGTCGAGCTGACGACGGAGGCGGATGCCGCGCCTGCGCCGGCAGCGGCTGAGCCAGCCGATCCGGTCGATCCGGCACAGCCGGAGTAAGATGATTGGGGCTCTTTCGGGAGCCCCAATTGCTATTGGCGCGTGCTTATGCCGCCAGCAGAATTGCGTAGGTCGGCTTAGCCCGTCGGGCGTAAGCCGACAGGTCTTCCGGCCGCCACCCTTTTACCAGTCATTCAAGACCCCGCACGCCATGAGAAAAATCGTCGCCACCTTCTTCGCCGCGTTTTCGCTGGCCTTCCTCGCGACCCTGCCGGCCCTGGCCCAGAGCACGCAAGCCACGCCCGTGCGCCAGGCGGCGCCCAGCCCCGCCATGAAAGTGGCCGTGCGGCGCATGCTCGACGCGATGCAGTTCCCGCAACTGACGCGCAGCATCTTCGACCAGATGCTGCAATCGGTGCCCGCCATGATCCGCCAGTCGGCGCAGCAGCAAATCAACAGCAACCCGAAACTGGACGAGCAGCGCAAGGCGCGCGCGCTGGCCAGCGCCGAGGAAGAAATCCCCCTGGCCATCGCCACCCTGACGCAGGTACTGGCCGACCCGACCCTGATCGACGAGCTGGGCGACGAAATGGTGCCCCTGTATGCGCGCTTTTACACGGTGCAGGAAGTCGAGCAGCTGACGGCTTTCTACAGGACGCCGCTGGGCCGCAAGATGCTGGCCACCATGCCGCAACTGTCCGCCGAATCGATGGCCATCAGCCAGCGCGTGCTGATCCCGCGGGTGAATGCCGTGCTTGACCAGGTCATGCGGGCGGCCACGCAGTCGCCCCAATAAGATTTTCATTTTTGCCAAGGATCGTATCGTGACCCATATCTACAATTTTTCAGCCGGCCCCGCCGTCCTGCCCAAGGAAGTGCTGGCGCAAGCGGCCGCCGAGATGCAGGACTGGCATGGCAGTGGCATGTCGGTGATGGAAATGAGCCACCGTGGTCCCGAATTCATCTCCATCTACAAGCAGGCCGTGGCCGACCTGCGCGAACTGCTGGCCGTGCCCGACAACTACAAGATCCTGTTCCTGCAGGGCGGTGGCTTGGGCGAAAACGCCATCATCCCGATGAACCTGGCGGGCCTGGCCGCGCAGCAGCCGGCCACCGTCGACTTCGTGCATACGGGTTCGTGGTCGGGCAAGTCGATCCAGGAAGCGGCCAAGTACGCCAACGTCAACGTGGCCGCGTCGTCCAAGGCCGCCCATTTCACGGGCGTGCCGCCCGTCTCCGAATGGAAGCTGACGCCAGGCGCCGCCTACCTGCACATCTGCACCAATGAAACCATCGACGGCGTGGAATTCCAGCAGGCGCCGAACGTGCCGGCAGGGACCACCATCGTGGCCGACATGTCCTCGCACATCCTGTCGCGCGTGATCGACGTGTCGCAATATGGCGTCATCTTCGGCGGCGCGCAGAAAAATATCGGCCCGGCCGGCCTGACCCTCGTCATCGTGCGCGAAGACTTGCTGGGCAAGGCGCTGCCGATTTGCCCGTCCGCTTTCGACTGGACCATCGTGGCCGAACATGAGTCGATGTACAACACGCCGCCCACCTACGGCATCTATATCGCCGGCCTGGTTTTCCAGTGGCTCAAACGCCAGGGTGGCGTTGCGGCCATGGAACAGCGTAATATTGAGAAAGCGGCTCTGCTGTACGCAGCGCTCGATGCGGACGACTTCTACCAGAACCGGGTCGAGCCCGCATACCGCTCGCGCATGACCATCCCGTTCTATCTGCGCGATGAAAGTCTGAACGACGCATTCCTGGCCGGCGCCAAGCAGCGCGGCCTGCTGCAACTGAAGGGCCACAAGTCCGTCGGCGGCATGCGTGCATCGATCTATAACGCGATGCCGATCGAAGGCGTGCAAGCCTTGGTCAATTATTTGAACGAGTTTGCCGGACGCTGAGTCGCCTAGACGACCGCGCCGGCCCGCCGCCGGCGCAGGCCGTGCGGCCATGATTGAAGTACAGCTGACGAAACAAACCACCATGACCGATAAATTGAAACCGCTGCGCGAACAGATCGATGCGATCGACGCGCAAATCCTCGAGCTGCTGAACCGCCGTGCGCAAATCGCCCAGCAGGTGGGCCACGTGAAGGCCGAGACGCAGGCGCCCGTGTTCCGTCCCGAGCGCGAAGCGCAGGTGCTGCGCGGCGTGGCCGAGCGCAATCCCGGCCCCATGGGCGACCGCGAAGTGCAGACCATCTTCCGCGAAATCATGTCGTCCTGCCGCTCGCTGGAAAAGAGGGTCACCGTGGCGTATCTGGGCCCTGCCGGCACCTTCAGCGAACAGGCCGTGTATCAGCAGTTCGGCAGCGCCGTCGAAGGCTTGCCGTGCGCGTCGATCGACGAGGTATTCCGTTCCGCCGAGGCGGGCACGGCGGACTTCGGCGTCGTGCCGATCGAGAATTCCTCGGAAGGCGCCGTCAACCGCACGCTGGACATGATGCTGCAGACTAGCCTCATCATCAGCGGCGAGGTGGCGATCGCCGTGCACCACAGCCTGATGACGAAGAGCGGCAACATGGAGGGCGTCACGTCCATCTGCGCCCATTCTCAGGCGCTGGCCCAATGTCAGGTGTGGCTGAACCAGAATTATCCGCACGTGGCGCGCCACGCCGTGGCCTCGAACGCCGAGGCGGCCCGCATGGCCGGCGAAGATGGCACGGTGGCCGCGATTGCCAGCGAACTGGCCGGTGCGCAGTACAAGCTGGGCGTGGTCAAGGGCCATATCCAGGACGACCCGCACAACCGCACGCGCTTTGCCGTCGTCGGCACCTTGCAGACGGCGCCGTCGGGCAAGGACCAGACCTCGCTGGTATTGGCCGTGCCGAACAAGGCGGGCGCCGTGTACCAGTTGCTGGCGCCATTGGCCAAGCACGGCGTGTCGATGACGCGCTTCGAGTCGCGCCCGGCGCGCATGGGCAGCTGGGAGTATTATTTCTATGTCGACGTGGAGGGCCACGTGCACGATGCCGCCGTCGCACAGGCGCTGGCCGAGCTGCAGAGCAATGCGGCGTTTTTCAAGGTGCTGGGGTCGTATCCGGTCAGTCTGTGACTTCGATTGATGCCTGTGGTGGTGTCGGATTACGCTCCGCTAATCCGACCTACCCGACATACGGTAAGCTGTAGCTTGGGTTAGCGCAGCGTAACCCAACAAACCACCTCCATTGACTGCCATTCATTCACCAACTTTTAAAGAACACCATGTCTAAAAATATCGGTCCAGAATACGTCCGCGCCATCGCCCCTTACCAGAGCGGCAAGCCGATCGCGGAAGTCGCGCGCGAATTCGGCCTCGACGAGGCAGCCATCGTCAAACTGGCGTCGAATGAAAACCCGTACGGCATGCCGGAATCGGCGAAGCAGGCGATGATCGCCGCCATCGACGACCTGGGACGCTATCCGGACGCCAACGGCTTCGACTTGAAAGCCGTGCTGTCCAAGCGCTACGACGTGCCGGCCGACTGGATCACCCTGGGCAATGGCAGCAACGACATCCTGGAAATCGCCGCGCACGCGTTCGTGCAGCATGGCCAATCCGTCGTCTACTCGCAGTACTCGTTCGCCGTGTACGCGCTGGCCACGCAAGGCCTGGGCGCGCGTCACATCGTCGTGCCGGCGCAAGCCTACGGCCATGACCTGGACGCCATGGCGGCGGCCATTGCCGACGACACGCGTCTGGTCTTCATCGCCAACCCGAACAACCCGACCGGCACCTTCCTGACGGCCGCGCAGCTGGAAGCGTTCCTGCAAAAAGTGCCGGCACATGTCGTCGTCGTGCTGGATGAAGCCTACAACGAATTCCTGTCCGCCGACGACCAGTACGAGTCGACGGCGTGGGTGCGCCAGTATCCGAACCTGGTGGTATCGCGTACCCTGTCGAAGGCCTACGGCCTGGCCGGCCTGCGCATCGGCTTTGCCATCGCCCAGCCCGTGCTGACGGACCTGATGAACCGCATCCGCCAGCCGTTCAACGTCAACTCGCTGGCGCAGGCGGCCGCGATTGCCGCCCTGAACGACAAGGCCTTCCTCGAGCAAAGCGCGCGCAACAACGCGGCCGGCTACCAGCAGTTCACGGAAGCGTTTGCGCAATTGGGCCTGGAATACGTGCCATCGCACGGCAATTTCGTGCTGGTGAAAGTGGGCGACGACGATGAAGCGGGCGCGCGCGTGAACCTGGCGCTGCTCAAGCAGGGCGTGATCGTGCGTCCCGTCGGCAGCTACGGCTTGCCGCAATGGCTGCGCATTTCCATCGGCCTGCCGCAGGAAAACGCCATCTTCATCGCCGCGCTGACGAAAGCGCTGGCCTGACGATATGACGACGCCTGCACTGAACAAGGTAGTGATCTTTGGCGTAGGCCTGATCGGCGGCTCGTTCGCGCGCGCCCTGAAACACGCGGGCGCGGTTCAAACCGTGGTCGGCATGGGCCGCTCGCCGGCGTCGATGGCGCGCGCGCTCGAACTGGGCATCATCGACGCCATCGGCGGCGACATGGCGCAAGCCTTGCATGGCGCCGACCTGGTGCTGCTGGCCGCCCCCGTGGCGCAGACGGGCGCTATTTTGACGTCCATCGCGCCGCATCTGCAGCCGGGCACCATCGTCACCGATGCGGGCAGCACGAAGAGCGACGTGGTGGCGGCCGCGCGCGCGGCGCTCGGTGGTAAGGTGGCCCAATTCGTGCCCGGCCACCCGATCGCCGGGCGCGAGACGAATGGTCCCGATGCCGCCATCATCGACCTGTATCAAGGCAAGAAAGTGGTGCTCACGCCGCTGGCGGAAAACGCCGCGGACGACGTGGAACGGGTGGCGGCCGCGTGGCGCGCCTGCGGCGCCATCCTGCACACCTTGAGCCCCGAAGAACATGACAAGGTGTTTGCCGCCGTCAGCCATCTGCCGCATCTGCTGGCCTTTGCGCTGGTCGACGACATCGCCAACAAACCGCACGCGGGCCTGCTGTTTCAATACGCGGCCAGCGGCTTTCGCGACTTTACGCGCATCGCCGGCTCATCGCCGGAAATGTGGCGCGACATCAGCCTGGCCAACCAGCCGGCGCTGCTGCACGAACTGGACGCCTACCTGGCGCAGTTGACGACCTTGCGCGCCCACCTGGCCGCGAACGACGGCGCCGCCATCGAGGGCGTGTATGCGAACGCCCAGCACGCGCGGCAGCAATGGATCGAGGCGATTGAAACGGCGGAAATACCGGCCGCGCCCACACGATAAATACTCAAGGATTCCAGCATGACCCAGACCAAGCACTACCCCCACCATATCGATCTGAAACCGGTGATGCACGCCGAAGGCACGGTGCGCCTGCCCGGCTCGAAAAGCATTTCCAACCGCGTGCTGCTGCTGGCCGCGCTGGCCAAGGGCACGACGAAGATCATCGACCTGCTCGCCTCCGACGACACCTTCGTCATGCTGACGGCCTTGACGTCGCTGGGCGTGAAATGGACGCAGGATGAATTGACGGGCGACCCGGCCACCGCCCACCAGGTGCACCACGTGGAAGGCTGCGGCGGCGTATTCCCGCACCACGAGGCGGACCTGTTCATGGGCAACGCCGGCACGGCCATCCGTCCGCTGACGGCGGCGCTGGCGGTCATCGGCGGCGATTACACGCTGCACGGCGTGTCGCGCATGCACGAGCGTCCGATCGGCGATCTGGTCGACGCGCTGAACGCCGTCGGCACGCAGATCGAATACACGGGCGAGCAGGGTTTCCCGCCGCTGCGCATCCGCCGCGGCCACATCCACGCGCAGCGCATCGCCGTGCGCGGCAACGTGTCGAGCCAGTTCTTGACGGCCTTGTTGATGGTGGCGCCGCTGATGGCGCGCGACCATGCGGTGACCATCGACGTGACGGGCGAGCTGATCTCGAAGCCGTATATCGAGATCACCCTGAACCTGATGCGCCGTTTCGGCGTGACGGTCGAGCATGACGGCTGGCAGTCGTTCACCGTGCAGCCGGGCCAGCAATACCAAAGCCCGGGCACGATCCATGTGGAAGGCGACGCCTCGTCGGCATCGTACTTCCTGGCGGCCGGCGCCATCGGCGGCGGTCCCGTGCGCGTGGAAGGCGTTGGGCGCGACAGCATCCAGGGCGACGTGCGCTTCGTCGAAGCCTTGCAGCAGATGGGCGCGACCATCACCATGGGCGAGAACTGGATCGAAGCGCGCTCAAACGGCGTGCTGAAAGCCGTCGACATGGATTTCAACCACATTCCCGACGCGGCCATGACGATCGCCGTGGCCGCCCTGTACGCGGACGGCACCTCGACCTTGCGCAATATCGCCAGCTGGCGGGTGAAGGAAACGGACCGCCTGGCCGCCATGGCCACGGAGCTGCGCAAACTCGGTGCCGAAGTGGAAGAGGGCGCGGACTACCTGCGCGTGACGCCGCCGGCCGAAATCCAGGCTGCCACCATCGACACGTATGACGACCACCGCATGGCCATGTGCTTTTCGCTGGCCTCGCTCGATGGCGCCGCGCGCCGCGGCAACGAGATGCGCATCAACGACCCGAAATGCGTGGCCAAGACCTTCCCCGAGTATTTCGCCGCGTTTGCGGGGATTGCCAAAGACACCCTGATTTAATTGATTGCTCATACTATGCCGACTTCCCACATCCCAGTCATCGCCATCGACGGCCCCACCGCTTCCGGCAAGGGCACGGTGGCGCACCGCGTGGCCGACAAGCTGGGCTTTCATTACCTGGACTCGGGCGCGCTGTACCGCCTGACGGCCTTGAGCGCGCTGCGCCGCGGCACGGACTTGCGCGACGAGCACGCGCTGGCCAAGCTGGCCGAGCACTTGCCTTGCCACTTTGCTAATGGCGAGATCCTGCTGGCGCAGGAAAACGTCACCGAGCAGATCCGTGCCGAAGAAGTGGGCAATACGGCGTCGAAGATTGCCGTGTTGCCAACCGTACGCCAGGCGCTGGTCAGCTTGCAGCTGGGCTTTCGCAAGACGCCGGGCCTGGTGGCCGACGGGCGCGACATGGGCACGGTGATCTTCCCGCACGCCCAATTGAAGGTGTTCCTGACGGCCAGCGTCGAGGCGCGCGCGCAACGGCGCTACAAGCAATTGATAGACAAGGGTTTTTCTGCTAATATGGAAGACCTTCTGATGGATTTGCAGGCGCGGGACGAACGTGATACTCACCGTGCGATTGCGCCGCTGGTCCCTGCGGAAGGGGCGCATGTCCTCGATACGTCGGAAATGACGGCAGATGTTGCCGTTGAAACCGTGTTGAAATGGTATGCCGCCGCAGCAAAATAGCGTGTTGTTGTGCTATGTGGTGCCCGTTGACGGCTCCTGGCCTGTCCGGGTGTGTCAAAAACCTAACCCAGTTTAAGTCGCATCGTGCGATCTCTGCTGGATAACCTGTGTGAACCCTATGTCTACTGTTACAACTAACGAATCTACCGGTATGGAAAGTTTTGCTGCGCTCTTCGAGGAATCGTTGTCGCGTCAAGATATGCGCTCCGGCGAAGTTATTTCCGCTGAAGTCGTGCGCCTCGACCACAATTTCGTGATCGTGAACGCTGGCCTCAAATCCGAAGCATTCATCCCTGTCGAAGAATTCAAGAACGACCACGGCGAACTGGAAGTCAAAGTTGGTGACTTCGTTTCCGTGGCGATCGAATCGCTGGAAAACGGTTTCGGCGATACCATCCTGTCGCGCGATAAAGCCAAGCGTCTGGCTTCGTGGCTGGCTCTGGAAAAAGCGATGGAATCGGGCGAAATCGTCGTCGGTACCGTCAATGGTAAAGTCAAAGGCGGTCTGACCGTGTTGACTAACGGCATCCGCGCATTCCTGCCGGGCTCGCTGGTTGATACCCGTCCTGTCAAAGACACGACCCCATTCGAAGGCAAAACCCTCGAATTCAAAGTGATCAAGCTGGATCGCAAGCGTAACAACGTGGTTCTGTCCCGCCGCGCCGTCATCGAAGCTTCGATGGGCGAAGAGCGTCAGAAACTGATGGAAACGCTGAAAGAAGGCACGGTCGTGACCGGCGTCGTCAAAAATATCACCGACTACGGCGCGTTTGTGGATCTGGGCGGTATCGATGGCCTGCTGCACATCACCGACCTGGCATGGCGCCGTGTACGTCACCCGTCGGAAGTCCTGACGGTTGGCCAGGAAATCACCGCCAAAGTCCTGAAATACGATCAAGAGAAAAACCGTGTTTCGCTGGGCGTGAAACAACTGGGCGACGATCCTTGGACCGGTCTGTCCCGTCGTTACCCACAAAGCACCCGTCTGTTCGGTAAAGTAACGAACCTGACCGACTACGGCGCGTTCGTTGAAGTGGAACAGGGTATCGAAGGTCTGGTACACGTTTCCGAAATGGACTGGACGAACAAAAACGTTGCTCCTAACAAAGTTGTCCAACTGGGCGACGAAGTAGAAGTGATGGTTCTGGAAATCGACGAAGAGCGTCGTCGTATCTCGCTGGGTATGAAACAGTGCAAAGCCAACCCTTGGGATGACTTTGGCGTAACCCACAAGAAGGGCGATAAAGTCCGCGGCGCGATCAAATCGATCACCGACTTCGGCGTGTTCATCGGCCTGGCCGGCAACATCGACGGTCTGGTGCACCTGTCCGACCTGTCCTGGACCGAAACCGGCGAAGAAGCCGTGCGTCGCTTCAAGAAAGGTGACGAACTGGAAGCCATCGTTCTGGCCATCGACGTTGAGCGCGAGCGCGTTTCCCTGGGCGTCAAGCAACTGGAAGGTGACCCATTCAACAACTTCGCAGCCATGAACGACAAAGGCTCGCTGGTAACCGGTACCGTTAAATCGGTTGAGCCTAAAGGCGCCGTGATCCAACTGTCCGAAGAAGTTGAAGGCTACCTGCGCGCTTCCGAAATCTCGCGCGACCGCGTTGAAGATGCTGGTACGCACCTGAAAGTCGGCGACACCGTTGAAGCAATGGTGCTGAACATCGACCGCAAAGCCCGTGGTATCCAACTGTCGATCAAAGCGAAAGACAACGTTGAAACCCAGGAAGCCATGCAGAAGATGGCAGCTACCGACAACAATGCAGCTTCGGGCACCACCAGCCTGGGCGCCTTGTTGAAAGCTAAGTTCGATAACAAGAACTAAGACTTCGCGGATACTGGCAGATGACAAAGTCCGAGCTGATCAACCGCCTCGCTGAGCGTTATTCTCAGCTGGTGGCGAAAGATGCGGAGTATGCCGTCAAGACCATTCTCGATGCGATGACCAACGCCCTGGCGACCGGTCAGCGTATCGAGATCCGCGGTTTTGGCAGTTTTGCCCTGAACAGCAGGCCCCCGCGCATCGGCCGCAACCCGAAATCCGGCGACAAGGTGATGGTTCCCGAAAAACGGGTACCGCACTTCAAGCCGGGCAAACAGTTGCGCGAGCGCGTGGACGCGATGGTCGGGCAACCGATTATCGAGGATTAATCGTCTGCTGGAAGGCGGAAAATAAAGAGCGGCGTCCTTGGATGCCGCTTTTTTTTGTTAATATGCTGTAGAGCACTGCTTAAACCTGCTGCGCGGCGCGCTTTGCGGCCGGCGATGCTCACCGTACTTCAGTACGGTTGCGCTTCTCGGCCACAAATCACTGCCGCTCGCTACGGTTTGGTCAGCACTCTACGTTTGCGCCATTTGCCATTTGCCATGTCGCACTGGTATTTTTTTGTTCACTCTGGACCTATCGATGAAAATCATCTCCACCATCGTTGGCTGTGTTCTTTTCGTCCTGTTCTTCAGTTTTGCGCTGAAGAATGCGCAGGTTGTCGACCTGCATGTTTTCCTCAATTATGAAATTCGTGGCCCCCTGGTCCTGATGCTGCTGGGCTTTTTTGTCGCTGGCGCGAGCCTGGGCGTACTGGCCCTGACGCCGACCGTGTTCCGTCACCGCCGCGAAGCGACCAAGCAAAAAACCACCATTGCCGCGCTGCAGACCGTTGGCGTGGCCAGCAATGTCCAGCCGCAACCGGACAGCGTGAGCGCGCAGTAAGCGCCGCCGTCGCTCCTATCTCTCTTACTCGAATAAAAACAATCGCATGGATTTTGAACTCTGGTGGCTATTGGGTATCCCGATGTTTTTCGCGCTGGGCTGGATCGCCGCGCGCGTGGACATTCATCAACTGGTGTCCGAATCGCGCAGCCTGCCGCGCAATTATTTCAAGGGCTTGAATTTCCTGCTCAACGAGCAGCATGACAAGGCCATCGACGCCTTCATCGAAGTCGTCAAGCTGGACCCGGAATCGGCCGATATGCATTTCGCGCTGGGCAATCTGTTCCGCCGCCGCGGCGAAACGGAGCGCGCGATTCGCGTGCACCAGAACTTGCTGGCGCGCCCGGACTTGCCGCTGGAACAGCAGGGCCACGCCGCCTACGAGCTGGGCATGGATTACCTGAAGGCGGGCTTGCTGGACCGCGCCGAAGAAACCTTCAACAGCCTGATCGACACGCAATATGCGGCCCAGGCGCGCCGCGCGCTGCTGGAAATCTACCAGCGCGAAAAGGAATGGCCACGCGCCATCGAAGCGGCCGTGGGCTTGCAAGAATCGGGCGCCGGCGCGCGCCAGAAGGAAATCGCCCAGTTCTATTGCGAACTGGCGCATGACGCCCTCGTGCACATGAAGCCGGACGACGCCATGCCGCTGCTGGAAAAAGCCCTGCAGACGGACCGCAAGAGCGTGCGCGCCACCATCCTGACGGGCGACGTGCTGCTGGCGCGCGGCGACGTGGAAGGCGCGCTGACCACCTGGCGCCGCGTGGAGCAGCAAAGCGTGCCGCACGTGGCCCTGGTGGCGCAGCGCCTGATGGATGGCTATACCAAGCTGGGCCGTCCACAGGAAGGCGTCAACCTGCTGCGTTCCTACCTGGAAGAAGCGTCGTCGATCGACCTGATCGAAGTCGTCTTCAAGGCCGTCATCGAACTCGACGGCGTGGAAGCGGCGAAGCAGCTGGTCAGCGCCGAGCTGCGCCGCACACCGACCCTGCTGGGCCTCGATAAACTGCTGGAAGCGCGCATGATGGACGCGCCGGCCGCGATCTGGTCCGAGCTGTCGATGGTGAAAAACCTCGTGCACGGCTACACGCAGAAGCTGGCCCGCTACCAGTGCAGCCACTGCGGTTTCAAGGCCCGCCAGTTCTACTGGCACTGCCCTGGCTGCAACAAGTGGGAGACTTACCCACCACGCCGCACAGAAGAACTCAATGTCATGAACTGATTCGTACACGTCACCTTGCCCTGAGCAATGTGGCGTGTACTTCTATGTAAGACCTGCTTTTTATCCATACGGTACATCCATGAAAATCACTATTATCGGCACCGGCTATGTTGGCCTCGTGACCGGCGCCTGCCTGGCGGAGCTGGGCAACGACGTCTTTTGCCTCGACCTGGACGCACAGAAGGTCGCCTTGCTCAACAGCGGCGGCATTCCCATCCATGAACCGGGCCTGGAAGAAGTCGTGGCGCGCAACCGCGCCGCCGGGCGCATGACCTTTTCCACCGACATTGAAGCGGCGGCAGCACACGGCGTGATGCAATTCATCGCCGTCGGCACGCCGCCCGACGAAGACGGCTCGGCCGACCTGCAATACGTGCTGGCTGCGGCGCGCGGCATCGGCAAGTACATGACGGACTTCAAGGTCATCGTCGACAAGTCCACCGTGCCCGTCGGCACGGCCGAAAAAGTGCGCGCCGCCATCCAGGGCGAACTCGATGCGCGCGGCGTGGCCGCCACGTTCTCGGTCGCGTCGAACCCGGAATTCCTCAAGGAAGGCGCGGCCGTCGAAGACTTCATGCGCCCCGACCGCATCGTCATCGGCGTCGACGCCACGCCGGAAGGCGAACGCGCGCGCGAACTGCTGAAAAGCCTGTACGCGCCGTTCAACCGCAACCACGAGCGCACCTACTGGATGGACGTGCGCTCGGCCGAATTCACGAAGTATGCGGCGAACGCCATGCTGGCCACGCGCATCTCGTTCATGAATGAACTGGCGAACCTGGCCGACAAGGTCGGCGTCGACATCGAAGCCGTGCGCCACGGCATCGGTTCCGACCCGCGCATCGGCTACAGCTTCCTGTACGCCGGCTGCGGCTATGGCGGTTCATGCTTCCCGAAAGACGTGCAGGCGCTTGAGCGCACGGCGCGCGGCCACGGCCAGGAATTGCTGATCCTGCGTGCCGTCGAAGCCGTCAACGACCAGCAGAAGCAGGTGCTGGGACGCAAAGTGGTTACTCGCTTCGGCGAAGATCTGACGGGCCGGCATTTCGCCGTGTGGGGCCTGGCCTTCAAGCCGAATACGGACGACATGCGCGAAGCGTCGGCCCGCGTGCTGCTGGCCGACTTGCTGGCGCGCGGCGCCACTGTGGCCGTGTACGACCCCGTCGCCATGGCCGAGGCGCGCCGCGTGCTGCAGCTGGACTTGACGCCGGAGCAATTGGCCAAGGTACGTTTTGCCGACAGTTCGAAGGATGCGCTGCAGGACGCCGATGCGCTGGTCATCGTGACCGAATGGAAAGCCTTCCGCAGCCCTGACTTCGAGCAGGTCAAGGCGCGCCTGAAGCAGGCCGTGATCTTTGACGGACGCAACCTGTTCGAGCCGGCCGTCATGGCCGAGAATGGCATCGAATACCACGGGATCGGTCGCTCGATCCTGACGCGCGCATGAGCGCCCAAGAGGTGGTCGCCTTGACGGCGCCGGCCGCATTGGCCCAGGTACGCCTGCTGGTGGTGGGCGATGTGATGCTGGACCGCTACTGGTTCGGCGACGTCAGCCGTATTTCGCCGGAAGCGCCCGTGCCCATCGTGCGCATCGAGAAGCGCGAAGAGCGCCTGGGCGGGGCGGCCAACGTGGCGCGCAACGCGGCCGCGCTGGGAGCGAAGACGAGCTTGCTGGGCGTGGTCGGCGACGACGAGGCCGGCAGCCAGGTCGAACGCCTGCTCGAGGGCGGCGGCATCCACAGCTATCTGCAGCGCGATGCGGCCATTTCCACCATCATCAAGCTGCGCGTGATCGGCCGCCAGCAGCAGATGCTGCGCATCGATTTCGAGGATGCGCCCAGCGATACGGTGCTGCGCGACAAGCTCAAGCAGTTCAATGCCCTGTTGCCGCATTACGACGTGGTGATCCTGTCGGACTACGCCAAGGGCAGCCTGGTGAACGTGGCCGAGATGATCAAGGCGGCCCGTGCCGCCGGCAAGATCGTCATGGTCGACCCGAAAGGCGATGATTTCAGCCGCTATACGGGAGCGTCAGTGCTCACTCCGAATAAATCGGAACTGCGCCGCGTGATCGGCAACTGGAGCACGGAAGAGCAACTCACGGAACGTGCACAGCAGATGCGTGCGCAGCTGGGCCTGGACGCCTTGCTGCTGACCCGTTCCGAAGAAGGCATGAGCTTGTACACGGCCGATGAGGTGCTGCACATGCCCACCGATGCGCGCGAAGTGTTCGACGTCTCGGGCGCCGGCGACACGGTGATCGCCACCATGGCGGCCATGCTGGGCGCCGGCATGGGCCTGGGCGAGGCCGTGCGCACGGCCAACCGGGCTGGCGGCATCGTCGTCGGCAAGCTGGGCACGGCCACCGTCACCCGTGACGAGCTGTTCCCGCAGTAACTATGCCGCTGTATTCCGCATCTCACCTGCGCCAGTCCGTTTGATCTGGCGCAGGTTTTCCCGTCCTTCCGCTGTCCCGTCTTGTCAACCGTATCACGCCACAGCCGTTAAAGCCGTTAAGGCGCTGCTCTTCCCTTGCGTTCGAGTCAACTTGAAACCACACCACGGAGAGATACCCATGTTCAAAAAAATACTGCTGGCCATCGCCACCTTGATTGCGACGATGGGCTTTGCCTTTGCCCAGGTCGATGTCAACAAGGCGGACCAGGCGGCACTCGACAGCGTCAAGGGCATCGGCCCCGTCACGTCGAAAGCCATTATCGATGAACGTGCCAAGGGCGGCGCCTTCAAGGATTGGGCCGATTTCGAAACCCGCGTGAAGGGCATCGGCCCGAAAAGTTCCGTGAAACTGTCGGAAGCGGGCTTGCAAGTAAATGGCCAGTCCATGTCCGGCGCGCCAGCGGCGCCCGCTCCGGCGCCGAAAGCTGCCGCAGCTAAAAAGGAAGCTGCTGTGAAGGAAGTTGCAGCGAAAGAAGCCGCAGCGAAGCCAGCTGCTGCGACCGACACCGCTGCGGCGCCAGCCAAGACAGCCGCTGAAACGAAGAAAGAAGCTGCTGCCGCGAAGAAAGAAGCCAAGGCCGCCGCTGCCGCCGCCAAGAAAGAAGCAGCCGCCGCCAAGGTCGTGCCTGCCGCCGCTACCGCGCCAGCCGCCGCCGATGCCGTCCCCGTGAAAACGGCGGCCGAAACGAAGAAGGAAGCAGCCGCCGCGAAGAAGGCGGCTACTGCAGCGAAAAAAGAAGCCAAGGCTGCGGAAGCGGCTGCGAAGAAGGAAGCCAAGCTGGCTGCGGCCGATGCGAAGAAGGCCGAAGCCGAGAAAAAGTAAGCGTGTTGCTGTAAGGCGTGCTGCGTGGTGGTGCCGCGCAGCACGAGAAGAAAACCCCGCGTGGTACCGGCCGCGCGGGGTTTTTTTTATGCGGCTACAGCTGCGACTCGATCGGCAGCCAGCGCATCACGGACACCAGCATGCGGCGCCAGAAGCCTGTTTCCGGGTCCTGCGTCCACACCTTGGCGGGTACTTCGGTGGCATCGGACCAGCGCAGGGCGCCGTTGTCGAGGAACAATCGGTAGCTGGTGTCGCTCGCCGTCGAGTGCAGGAACAGCGTGCGCATGTCGGTCGCCAGCGCGGCATCGTCGAACAGCACGCCCATTTCCGTGTTCAGCTGGGCCGAGCGCGGGTCGAGGTTGAAGGAGCCGACGAAGCCCCGCTGCCCATCGACCACCACGGCCTTGGTATGCAGGCTGGCGCGGCTTGAGCCCATCAGGCTGATGCGCTTGCGGTGCTGGGTCTTCAATTCAAACAGGTCGACGCCGCCGCCCAGCAGCATCTGGCGGTAGCGCGCATAGCCCGCATGCACGAGGGCCACGTCGGTGGCGGCCAGCGAGTTGGTCAGTACCTGGACCTTGACGCCAGCGGCGACCTTGCCGGCCAGGGTCTGCGTCAGTTCCGTGCCGGGCACGAAATAGGGCGAGGTCAGCAGCGCTTCCTCGCGTGCGTCCGTCAGCAGGGGCAGCAAGCTGTGCATGAGCCAGTGCTCGCTGCGCTGCAAGCTGGCCACGGGTGCGGCTTTTTCCGGCGGGTCCGACAATACTTGCACTTGGGTACTCCAGTGCAGGCGCACGCGGCCATCGAGGTGGGCCTGCAACTGGCCCGCATCGGTCAGCTGGCGCAGGTAGGGTGAGGCGCCCAGTTCGCCCGTGAGCGCATCGAGGCGGGCGCGTACCGCCTGCAGTTCAGCCGCGCCAGCGTCTTTCCCCTCGTGCAAGGCGCCGATGGGGATGACGGCGCGGCTGTTCCAGAAGCGGTCGAAGATGTCGCTCGTCTGCCGCACGGCGGGTCCCACCAGCAGCAGGTCGGCATCCTGGAAATTGACTTGTTCGGCGGCATCGAAGTATTCATCGCCGATATTGCGCCCGCCGACGAGGGCGACCCTGCCGTCGACGATCCAGGCCTTGTTGTGCATGCGCCGGTTCAGGCTGACGGCGCGCAAGGCCATTTCCACGGCACGCATCCAGATACCGTCGCGGTTGCGGCCCGGATTGAAGATGCGCACATCGATCAGCGGATGGCTGTCGAGCGCGAGGATGGCCGCGTCCTGGCCCCGTGCGTTGATATCGTCGAGCAGCACGCGCACGCGCACGCCGCGGTCGGCCGCGCGCAGCAGTTCGCGCACCAGCAGGCGTCCCGTGACGTCGTTATGCCAGATGTAGTATTGCAGGTCGAGACTGCGGCCCGCTTCGCGCGCGCTCAGGGCGCGCAGGGCGAACGCTTCCAGATTGTCGTCGATCAGGGCCGTGCCGCTGTGGTCCGGGCGCTGCGCCAGCTGCGGCGCCAGCACGCGGTCGAGCAGGGTGGCATCGATCGCCACGGGCAAGGCCGTGCCCGGCGCCCCCAGCGAGCGTTCGGCGAAGCGTCCGTAGCTGTACAGGGTGGCGATGCTGAGCACGGCAAACAAGGTGGCCAGCAGCAGCAATTTGACGAGCATGCGGCGCACCGTCAGCGGACCGCGCGCAGGCTGAGGCTGCTGCTTGCGGGGTGATGGGTGGTCAGGCGCATGCGGTGTCTTTCGTGAGCGGGGCAACAGCCGATTGTAGCAGTTTCTATAATGCACGATTTTCGTCCAGGAACATCCTTGCCCGTCGTCAAAAATGCGAGAATGGCCAGCTCAATCAATCACCGGGGGATGCACGCATGGGACGGATTTTGACGGCAATGACGGCAGCCATGCTGTCGGCGGGCGCGGCGGCTGCACCGGGCGCCGAACCGGCGCAGCAGCAGATCAGGCAGGTGGTGGCCGACATTTCGCCGCAGCGCATCGAGGCGCATGTGCGCAAGCTCGTGGGCTTCCAGACGCGGCATACGATGTCCGATACCGTGTCCGACACGCGCGGCATCGGCGCGGCCAGGCGCTGGATCAAGGCCGAGCTCGAGCGCTGCGGCGCGCAGGCGGGCGGTCGGTTGCAGGTGGCGTTCGACAGTCATATCGCGCCCGTCTCGAAACGCATTGCGCGGCCGACGGACATCGTCAACGTGGTGGCGACCTTGCCCGGCAGTCAGCCGCAGTCGGCCGGGCGCATCTATGTCGTCAGCGGCCATTACGACTCGCGCGCCACCGACGTGATGGATGCGCAGGGCGACGCGCCTGGCGCCAACGATGACGCGTCCGGTACGGCGGCCGTGATCGAGACGGCTTGCGCCATGGCGCGCTACCAGTTCGACGCCACCATCGTCTTCATGGCCGTGGCGGCCGAGGAACAGGGACTATTGGGTTCCGGCCATTGGGCGCAGCAGGCAAAATTGAAAAATCTCAATATCGCCGGCATGCTCAATAACGACATCATCGGCAGTTCGCGCGCGGAAGACGGCACGGTCGATGGCGGCCAGGTGCGCCTGTTTGCCGAAGGCATCCCGGCCGTGAAGGAGATGAGCGACGGCGTGCGCGCCCTGGTGGCGACGGGCGGCGAAAACGATTCGATTTCGCGCCAGCTGGCGCGCCATGTGAAACAGGTGGGCGAGCGCTATGTGCCCGGCTTTACGGTCAACGTCATCCAGCGCGCCGACCGCTACCTGCGCGGCGGCGACCATATGCCTTTCCTCGCGCAAGGGTACGCGGCGCTGCGTTTCACGGAACCGCACGAAGATTTTGCCCATCAGCACCAGGATGTACGCGTGGAAAACGGCGTGCAGTACGGCGACTTGCCGCAATTCGTCGACTATGACTACGTGGCGAAAGTGGCGCGCGTGAATGCGGCGGCGCTCGCGTCGCTGGCCTTGGCGCCGGCCGCGCCAGCCGGCGTGCAGGTGCGCACGGCCCAGCTGGAAAACGCCACCTCGCTGCTATGGCAGCCGAATACGGAACCGGACCTGGCCGGCTACCGCATCGTCTGGCGCGCCACGACGGCGGACCAGTGGCAGGGCGCACAGGACGTGGGCAATGTCACCGAAGCCAGGGTCAAGCTGTCGAAAGACAACTATTTCTTTGGCGTCCAGGCCATCGACAGCGACGGCAATGTCAGCGTGGCCACGTATCCCATGCCCTTGCGTTAAGCGCTGTTGACGGGCAGGCGCGCAAGAAAGCCGTGAATCTGGGAAACGACGGCAGCGCCTTCGCCGACAGCGGCGGCCACGCGCTTGGTGGAGCCGGCCCGCACGTCGCCGATGGCGAACACGCCCGGCACGCTCGTTTCCAGCGCGGCCCGGTCCGGCAAGTCTGGCGGATAGATTGCGTGGCCGTGGGCGCGGCATTCGGCGCGCGTGACGTCGAAGCCCGTGCGGATAAAGCCCTGTTCGTCGACGGCCACGGCGCAGTCGTGCAGCCAGTCCGTGTTCGGGTCGGCGCCGACGAAAAGAAACACGCGGCGCACGGCGCAATCGGCTTCCTCGCCCGTGCGGTTGTTGCGCCAGCGCACCTCCGTCAAGCCATCGTCGTCGCCTTCGAGGGCGATGATTTCCGTGTGCGTGTGCAAGATGATGTTGGGCGTGGCGGCGATGCGCTCGATCAGGTAGCTCGACATGCTGGCCGCCAGACCTTCGCCGCGGATCACCATGTGGACCTTGGCGGCGTGGCCGGATAGAAACACGGCCGCCTGGCCGGCCGAATTGCCGCCGCCAACGAGGATGATCTCTTCCTGCCGGCACAGCTTGGCTTCGATGGGCGAGGCCCAGTAATACACGCCCCGTCCTTCATACGTTTTCAGGTTGGCCAGCGAGGGGCGGCGATAGCGCGCGCCGCACGACAGCACGACCGTGCGGGCGCGTACCTGCGTACCGTCGCACAGATTGACGCGCAGGGGCCAGGTGTCGCACAGCAAGTTGGCGGCACTGGCCGGGGTGGCGATTTCGACGCCGAACTTTTGTGCCTGCACATAGGCGCGCCCCGCCAGCGCGCGGCCGGAGATGCCTGTCGGAAAGCCCAGGTAATTTTCGATGCGCGCGCTGGCGCCCGCCTGGCCACCGTACGCGCGCTGCTCGAGCGCCAGCACGCTCAAGCCTTCGGAGGCCGCATACACGGCCGTGGCCAGGCCGGCCGGTCCGGCGCCCACCACCAGCACGTCGAAAATCTTGTTGCCGGACAAATCGGGCAGCATGCCCAGGCAGCGTCCGAGCTCCGCATTGCCGGGATTCTTCATGATCTTGCCGTCAGGGCAGACGACCAGCGGCCATTCCTGCGGCGTGGGCTGGTAGCGTTCGGCCAGCGCGGCGGCGGCCGCATCCGTGGCTGGATCGAGCACCGTGTGCGGGTGGCCATTGCTCGATAAGAAACTTTGCAGGTGGAACAGATTGCCATTGCCGCGCGGTCCCACCAGCACGGGGCCGCCTGAATTCGATTCGATCAGCGCGACGCGGCGCAGGATCAGGGCGCGCACGATGCGTTCGCCCATTTCGGCCTCGGCCACGATCAATGCGCGCAGCGATTCCGAACTGATGTCGAGCAATTCCACGGCGCCGACGGCGCTGCCGTTGACGAGGGTGGGGCGGCCCGACAATTGCGCCACCTCGGCAATGAAGTGACCAACGCCCACTTCGCGCAGCACGGACGCCTGTCCCATCACTTCATGGCGCTTGATGCTGACCCGTCCGGACAGTATCACCAGCATGCCGAAGCTGCTGCTGCCCGCCTCGAACAGCGTCTCGCCATCGGCAAAGTGATGGCGCGTGCCATAACGCTGCAAGCGCTGCAGTTCGGGTCCAGTGAAGACGGGCGAGATCTGATGGCTGCGGCCATGCAAGTCAAGCGTGGCGAACTGGACGGGATCGTCCTGCGTCGTTTCGGGAATGAATTCGGGTGTGCTGCTGGCCATGGCGAGTCCGTTCGGAGGCTGAATAAGCAAATAACAAAAATAACTAATAGTGACGAGTCTAGCGCATGCGGTGCGCGCCTGCCGCAATACCCCTTGCGCACGCCCGGAAATGGCAGCGCGGCAGGCGCCATGCGGCAAGTGGCGGCGCAGCCGGACGCACAAACGGGCCCGGCTGCTGCTGCCGATCAGCGATACGCCGTCCAGCATCTCATATTAGAATGGGTCTTTGTTGAATCTACTCAAACAGACACGATGGCTTACAAGACACTTGAAGATACGATAGGCAATACCCCGCTGGTGCAGCTGACGCGCTTGCCGGGTGCCGATGCGCTTGCGCGCAACAACGTCATCCTGGGCAAGCTGGAGGGCAATAATCCGGCTGGCTCCGTGAAGGACCGCGCGGCGATGTCCATGCTCAAGCGCGCTGAAGAGCGCGGCGTCATCAAGCCCGGCGACACCCTGATCGAGGCGACCAGCGGCAATACGGGCATTGCGCTGGCCATGGCCGCCGCCTTGCGCGGCTACAAGATGCTGCTCTTGATGCCTGATAACCTGAGCGTGGAGCGTCGCCAGAGCATGGCCGCCTACGGCGCCGACATTTTATTGACGCCGAAGACGGGCGGCATGGAATATGCGCGCGACCTGGCCGAACAGATGCAGAAGGATGGCCGCGGCGTGATCCTCGACCAGTTCGCCAACGAAGACAATTCGCGCGCCCACTATGAAAGCACGGGCCCGGAAATCTGGCGCGATACGGAAGGCCGCGTCACGCACTTCGTCAGCGCCATGGGCACGACGGGCACCATCATGGGCGTGTCGCGCTATTTGAAGGAACAGAATCCCGCCATCCAGATCATCGGCGCCCAGCCCGAGGAAGGTTCGCAGATTCCCGGCATCCGCAAGTGGCCGGAAGCGTACTTGCCGAAAATCTACGACAAGTCGCGCGTGGACCAGGTGGAATACGTAAGCCAGGGCGTGGCCGAGCGCATGGCGCGCAGCCTGGCGGCGGAAGAGGGCTTGTTCTGCGGCATCTCTGCAGCCGGCGCGTGCGAAATCGCGCTGCGCATCTCGCAAACGGTGGAAAACGCGACGATCGTGTTCGTCGTGTGCGACCGCGGCGACCGCTATCTCTCGACGGGCGTGTTTCCTGCCTGATAGTTAATACGGGAAATATATCGGCCAGAACGGCCTGAGAACTGCTGGAAAGACCCCCTCCCCATGGCGGGGAGGGAAAACCTGCAAAACTGGCAGGATCAGCCTTGTGGCGTTTCGCCTTCTTTTGGCTTGAATTGCTTGTCGCTGATACGGAATTTGTTACGACGGTCACCCATCAGGTAACGCAGGTCGCGGATGCTCAGGTCGCTGACTTCGTGCATGCGGATCAGCAGCGATGCGCCGACCGGCAGGCGGTGGTGGCGGATTTTACTGATGACCGGTGGCGCCACTTCCAGCGCGCGGGACAAGGCTGCGTCGTTTTTCAGGCGCAGGTTTTCGATCAGGGTATCGAGCAGTCTGTTTGGGTTGTACTGAAGCAGATCGTCGGAGTCCGAATCGCTGTTCATATCAATGCCGACTTGGTTTGTCATGATGTTATTGTTCCTTCTGTAGTTGCACTGCAAAGTAAAAAACACTCGGAGCTCGCTCTTGCTGCGTTCATGTTCATTCTTTACTAAAAGGAACGAATTCACACACGGTACGATCCGGGATACAGTTTTTCATGATATATACACAATTGTACAACAGGATTCAATTTCAGGCGGGAAAGCCCAATAATCTTGCTTGGTACAGAACCGGTGTTGTCTAGCTGCAACACCTATTTATTCTTTATTATGCTCTATGATAGAACAAAAATTGTACTTTGACAAAAGTTAAGTATAAAACCATTACTGCATTCCGTGCCGCACAAAGGCTGGCGAGCGAGGCTGGCACATGTTATCGGGCCTACCATAGACCTGTTTGCTGGTCGATTCAATATCCCTTACGCTTTCTTACAAGTAATATTATAACTTTACACTGACTTTCGGTTAGCGTGCGCGCACTTGACTGATGGCTTTGCCCAAGTCGATCACCGACATGGCATAAAAATAACTTCTGTTGTACTGAGTTATAGCAAAGAAGTTATTGGTTGCCAAGTGATACTCAGTTGCTTCTGAACCATTTTGCAAGTCGATCAAGCCGAACAGCATGTTCTGGGGCGTGGACGGGGCGGCACTCACGCCGGCTTCCTGCAATTCCCCCAGCCGGTACTTCGCTTGCAAGCCCTGGCCAATGAACTTTTCCCACGCGCGGCTGGCCGAGACGGTGACGGGATAGGTGCTGATGGCTGGATCATCGCGACGCCAGCCGTGCTCGACGAGGAAGTGCGCGACGCTGCCGATGGCGTCGGATGTGGAATTACGCAGGTCGATGTGGCTATCGCCATCGAAATCCACCGCATATTTCATGATGCTGCTAGGCATGAATTGTGGCAGGCCGATGGCGCCCGCATACGAGCCGAGCAGGGTCAGGGGATCGATGCCATCCTTGCGCGCGTACAGCAGCGCGTTTTCCAGCTCTCCCTTGAAAAATTCCATGCGCGCGGCGCGGGTCGGGCTTTCCGGATAGGAAAACGCGAGGGTCGTCAGTGCGTCGAGCACGCGGAAACGGCCCGTGTTGCGTCCATATACAGTTTCCACGCCGATGATGCCGACGATGATCTCGGCCGGCACGCCATATTCGCGTTCGGCGCGCGCCAGCGCTTCCGCGTTCTCTTCCCAGAATTTCACGCCCGCATTGATGCGCACCGGTTCGATGAAGCGGGAGCTGTACGCTTGCCAGTTCTTCGGCTTGCCGGGCGGCGCGGGCTTCATCAGTTGCACGGTCGACTCGACATAGCGGACCTTGCCGATCAGGGTATCGAGTTCGGCGCGGTCAAAGCCGTGTTTGGCGGACATGTCGTCGAGAAAGGCGCGTACTTCCTTCCAGTTGGCATAGTCGACAAATTCGCCTTCGAAGTCGAATTTCGCCGGTGCCTTTTTGGCTGCTGCCTTGGCGGGCGGCGCTTTGGCCGCGCGCACGGCACGGGCGCGGTCGGCAGCGGAAATATTGCTGTTTTCGCCAGCGTGCGCGGTGGCCAGGCACAGGGGAAGGGAGAGGAGCAGGGACAGGGCGGGGTATTTGATCGGTAACAAGGAGCGTCTCATCGGCATTGGGTTAACAGGCGGCGCAAGTGGCGCCGCGCGCGGAGTTGTTCGTCTGGGCTGGCATTACCATACTTCATCGCGGCATAGATTGCCAGAAACTGTGCGATGGCGGCGTGTGCCTCTTGTGTGGCCTTGCCCGCGGCCAACCGCGCAGCATAACCGTGCGGGCCTTCGTGCGGCGCACGGCTGTACCCGCGCCGCGCCTGTAAATGGCAAAACTGCGCATACAGGGCTTCAAGCGGATCGCCTTGCCGCGCCTGCCGCCACCAGACCAGTGCGCCCGCCACGGCGGACAGCAGGGCCAGCACGGCGCACGCGAGTGCCAGCTTTTTCGCCGGCACGTTTTTCAAGCCCTCGAGCATGGCGCGCTGGCGCTGCGGCGTGGTGTCGAGCACCCAGCTGCTCCAGGCGTGCTCGGCCTGCTGCCATTGCTGGCGCCACGCGGCAACCGCCCCTTGCGCGCCGCCATCAAGGCCGGCCAAGGCGCGCCACGCCGTGAGCGGCGACGGGGCCGGCGGCAGGGCGGCGTCGAGGTTGCGCTGCGTGCGCAGGGGGGCGACGGCGCTTGTCGGGTCGACGCGCACCCAGCCTCGGCCCGCCAGCCACACTTCGCTCCACGCATGGGCGTCGGACTGGCGCACCGTCAAGCTGTTGTCCGTACCGTTGCGCACGCCGCCCTGGTAACCGGTGACGACGCGCGCGGGTATGCCCATGGCGCGCATCAGCACGACAAAGCTGCCCGCGTAATGTTCGCAAAAGCCCGCCTGCGTGCCAAACAGGAAGTCGTCGACGCCCTGCTTGCCCAGCAGCGGCGGCTGCAGGGTGTAGCGGAACGGCGCGCGGCGGAAGTGCCCGAGAACGGCGGCGATCGCGCCGGCGGGCGCCAGCGCCCGCGCGCCGCTGCCGCGCAATGCGCGGGCCCAGGCCACGCTGCGCGGGTTGCTGCCAGCGGGCAAGGCCAGCCATGGCTGCTGCTGTTCTGGCGACAGGTTTGCCTGCAGCCGGTAGCGCGGCTGGGAACTGACGCGGTAACGCACGGTCGAAGTAATAGGCTGTATGGTCAGCACTTCCAGCGCGGACGACACGACGTACGGATTGCCGGGCAAGCGTTCGATGCTGCGCGGCACGTCGAGCGCGAAGATGCGCCGCTGGCCGCTTGCTTGCAGGGTGACTTCGTAGTGGCTGGGCTGGCCTTCCAGCGCGATATCTATCCGGCTGTCGCTGGCAGGCGCGCGGCCCTTTGCGCCCCGGCGCGTCCAGGTGGCGCCGTCGAAGTCGCCCAGCACTACGCCGCGCCAATACAGCTGGTCTTGCGGCGGGAGCGGTGTGGAAAATCGGGCCGTGAAGACGGGTTCGCTTGACAGGGCCAGCGAGGCGATGGCGCCCGGCTGCATGCTGTCGGACAAGCCCGTGCGTGCCTGCGCGCCTTCCGGTGCCGTACCCCACAGGGGGCCGTCCACGCGCGGCAGGGCAAAAAACATCACGGCCGACAGGGGGATGGCCAGCGCCAGCATGCGTCCCAGTAAATTTAACCGTTGCGCCAGGCGGGGCTGCACGGCGCCGTACTGGGCTGACAGCAGGGCGGCCAGCAAGACGATGACGGTGGCCAGCATCCAGGCGGCGCTGAGGATGCCTTGCGCATGGAAGAAATTTGCCAGCAGGAGGAAAAAACTGAGGAAAACAAAGACGAAGATGTCGCGCCGGCCATGCATTTCCAGCGATTTCAAGGCCAGCAGCAAGGCCAGCATGGCCACGCCGGGATCGCGTCCCAGCACGGTGCCATAGCTGGCGTAGACGCCGGCGATACCGAGCAAGGCCAGCGGCGCGAGCAGGGCCAGCCGCGGCTGGCGCTTGCCCCGCACGGTGATGACGGCGCGCCACAGCAGAAGGGCTGCTGCGGCGGCCGACAGCCACGGAGGCAGGTGCAGCGCGTGCGGCGCCAGCACCATGGCGGCGGCCAGCAACAGCAGCACGATGTCGGCCTTGTCGCGCGGCAAGTTGCTCAGCCAGGCTTTCATGGCGTCGCCTGCGTTGGCGGAAAATCGTGCCGCCAATCGTGCGGCGAACCGTGTGGCGAACCGTGCAGGGCCAGTGCGCGCAGGCAGGCGTCGCGGTGGCTGGCGCCCAGGGCAGGCGCGACAGTCAGCGTGTCCAGGCGCAAGCCATATGGCAGGCCCGTGCGTTCCGCCTGCAGCACCCAGGCGGCCAAGCGCGACAAACGCGCTTCCGGCGCCAGCGCGTGCAGGGAAGCGTGCTCGAGCATGATGCTGCCATGGGCTGCGCCTGCGGGAGAGTCGGCGGCAGGCTGGAATTGCTTGCTGAATACATGCTCGCCATCATGGCGGGCGATCTGGCGCCAGGCCAGGCGGTGCAAGGGGTCGCCGGGCTGGTAGGCGCGCACGCCTGCCAGTTCCAGGGCGCCATCTTGCGTACGTGGCTGCCGTGCCTGCTGTAGCGTGCCGGCAGGCAAGGGCAGCGGCGGCGCATTGTGTTCGGGCTGCGGATACACGAGCACGCGCGCCTCTGGCTGCCAGTGGCACCAGGCAAGGAACAGACCGAGCGGAAAACTGCCGGACAGGCGCACGGGCGGGGCAATCAGCCATCCCCGTTGCGGCGCGGCCACGACGATGTTGACGGCCGTTTCCCCGTGGGCGGCGATGTCGGCCAGGCTGGGCGCTGCCGCCGAATCGCGGATGGCCACGTGGATCGCATGGCGCGGGCGCGCGCTGCGGTTGATCAGGCGCAAGGTGAACGTGGCCTGGCTGCCCGCGAACACGGGGCTGCCCGGCGTGGCGGCCAGGGCCAGGCCCGCCAAATTGCGGCTGGCAAACAGCATGTCGGCGATGGCGCAGGAGGCCGCGAAATACGTGAGCGCATAGCCCAGGCCCAGGCGGTAATTGACGGCGGCGATCCACAGCGCCAGCAGTAGCGCTGCAAACGCCAGGCCCGCGCCCGAGGGACGGATGTGCACGCGCTGCGCGCCCAGCCAGGGGCGAGCCGGCAGCCATTGGATATTGCGCCAGCGCATGCCGATCAGACGGGGATACTCAACAGCATGTGCTGCAGCAGGCTGCGGCTATCGACGGCCCCTTGCGCGGCATGCAGGCGGTGGGCGCAGACGGGCAGCAGCACGGCTTGCACGTCGTCGGGCGTGACGTGGTCGCGGCCTTCCAGGGCGGCCCAGGCGCGCGCCGCCTGCAGCAGGGCCAGCGCGGCGCGCGGGCTCAGGCCATCGGCAAACACACCGGGCGCGCGCGTGGCATGCACGAGGGCCAGCACGTAGTCGACGACGGCAGGCGCGGTGTGGATGGCGCGCAGGCCCGCTTGCGCTTGCAGCAATTCTTCCGCGTTCATGACGGCAGGCAAGGTGTGGAGCATGGCGCGGCGGTCGGCGCCCAGCAGCAGCGCCCGTTCCGCGGCCGCATCGGGGTAGCCGAGGGTTACGCACATGAGAAAGCGGTCGAGCTGCGATTCGGGCAAGGGGAAGGTGCCCAGCTGGTGCGCGCAGTTCTGCGTGGCGATGACGAAAAACGGCTGCGGCAGCGCGTGCGTGACGCCATCGAGCGTCACTTGCCGCTCTTCCATCGCTTCAAGCAAGCCCGATTGCGTCTTCGGCGTGGCGCGGTTGATCTCGTCGGCCAGCAGCACTTGCGTGAACAGGGGGCCGGGATGAAACACGAAGCTGCCGCTGCCCCGGTCATACACGCTCATGCCGGCCACGTCGGCGGGCAGCAGGTCGCTCGTGAATTGCTGGCGCTTCCATTGCAGGCCCAGCGAGATGGCCAGCGCGTGGGCCAGGGTCGTCTTGCCTACGCCGGGCACGTCTTCGATCAGCAGGTGGCCGCCGGCCAGCACGCAGGCGAGGGTCTGGCGGATCTGCAAGTGTTTGCCGACGAGAACTTCGCCGATCTGCTGTGCGGCCTGGTGTATTTTCGAAAACATGCTATTTCTATCACAGTAAGACGGATTATTTAATTTACAATCGCTTTGGCCAGGTCAAGCCGTGCCGCCCGCCCGTGCCGTGCACGTGGTAGATTAGTGCGGTAGCGGCACAGACCGGCCAGTGATTTTATGCGAGAACGCGCAGGGCGAACAGGAATGCCATGCAGTGTTCCCGGAGAATGGACAGAGACAGAGGTAACCAGTACAGCGCATGAGCACAGCCATTTATACCCATCCCGATTGCCAGCGCCATGAAATGGGCGACTGGCACCCTGAATCGCCGGCCCGCTTGCAGGCCATCAATGATCAATTGATACTCGCGCACATCAGCGACCTGGTCGAGCACCGCGATGGCGTGCGCGCGCAATTGTCCGATATCGAGCGCAACCACAGCGCCACGGCCATCGGCCTCGTGCGCGACAATGTGCCGCAGGAGGGCGACTACTATCCGCTCGATGGCGACACCCTGCTCAACGCGCACAGCTACGAGGCGGCGCTGGCCGCCGCCGGCTCGGCCGTAGCGGCCACGGACGCCGTCATCGATGGCGAGATCAGCAACGCCTTCTGCGCGATCCGCCCGCCCGGCCACCATGCGCGGCCCAGCGAACCGATGGGTTTTTGCCTGTTCAACAATGTCGCCATCGCCGCCAAGCATGCGCTCGACGTGCGCGGGCTTGAACGGGTCGCCATTGTCGACTTCGACGTGCACCATGGCAATGGCACGGCCGAGTCCGTTGCGCACGATCCGCGCATCCTGATGGTGAGCTTTTTCCAGCACCCGTTCTATCCGTACAGCGATGTGGAATCGTATACGGACACGCGCGTCAACGTGCCCGTACCAGCCCGCTCGAAGGGCGACGCCGTGCGCCAGCTGGTGCTCGACCACTGGCTGCCCGCGCTGCACCGGCAGCAGCCGCAGATGATTTTCATTTCCGCCGGTTTCGACGCCCACCGCGAAGACGACGTGGGCGGCATGGGCCTGGTGGAGGCCGACTATACGTGGATGACGCAGCAGATGATGGCCGTGGCCAGCCAGTATGGCAAAGGCCGTATCGTCAGCTGCCTCGAAGGGGGCTACAACCTGTCGTCGCTGGGCCGCAGCGTGGCGGCGCACGTGAAGGCGCTGGCGGAACTGTAAGGGCCCTGCGCGCTACAGCAAGGTGGGGCGGCTGCTGGAATTCGTGTGGCGGTGCGTCTGGTAGTCGAGCGCGTCGCCCGCCATGAAGCGGTGCCAGGCTTGCGTGTAGACGAGCGATGATTTATCCGCATCAAAACTGTCGAGTTGCAACATGTCGCGGTGGTGCTTGATTTCATTGACCAGTTGGTCATACAGCATTTGCAAGCCATAGCTGTCGGCGCTCTGGCGTTTCAGGCGCTCTTCCAGCTGCGCCACTTGCTGCTGCAACTGCCGGCATTCCTTCTTCCAGTCATTGCGCGGCACGCGCTCGGGCGCCTTGCCAGTGTGTTCCATCATCATATCGAGCTATTCCCCATCGCCTATCTCCCTGCATCTGGCGGGAGCCAGCCTGGAAAATTATTGCTTTTCATTTAAGAGGCGATATTAGAGCACACTTTTTTATTACTCTCAGTAAATAAAAGAATCCATGTGGAAATACTTGACCTGGTTTCCAGCGCGCGTATCACTGGCGCAGTGCCCCCGCAGGGGCGGCTTGCGCCATGTTGCCGTCATCGGCATACGTGAGGGTCAGCAGGGTATTGTCGTCCCAGCTCACGTCGTGCAGCGGCGGCACGTAGCGCTGGCGGTCTTCCGTGATGCGGACGTCCAGCGTGCGCTCGCCCGAGCGGGCCTGGACGGCAAGCAGCTTGCGGAACACGGGATACGGCACGTGGATCAGCGACGAGTGGCACGGTCCGCCCGCCAGGCGGAACAGGTTGCGCCGCACAAACGGCAAGTCATCCTGCTCGACGGCCCAGCGGATTTCGCATTCCAGGCGCAAGTCGCCCAGGCGGCGCACGTTGTGGGGCAGGCCCGGCGTGTGGATGTCGGCGCGCCAGCGCAGGGTGGCGCGCTTCTTGTTGCTGACCAGGTCGGCATTCGCATCGTAGGCGGTCTTGTCGCGCGTCAGGATGAAGCCGCCGTCCGCCGCCAGCGGCACGGGGATCGACAGATTGTCGGCCGACAAGTGCAGGGTCACGCCATCGAGCTTGGCCTTCGGCGTGGCGGGGATCAGCATGAAGCGCAGCGGCGCGTCCGGCGCCAGGCGCTGGTGGTCGGCATACGCGTCGAGTCCCTTGAGCATGGTGCGGTAGGGACGCAGGTCGGGATCGCGCGTGCCTTGCACATCGACAATCTGCTGCATTTCCTGGTTCACCGGGTCGCCTGGCGCCGCTGCTTGTTCCTGGGCCATGGCGGGCAGCAGGCAAGTGGAAAGGGAGGCAAGGAGGCAAAAGCGGGGAAGATGCATGGAATGCGTGCCAGGTTGAGCGTGCAATGGGGAAACCGTCCAGGCTGGACGGACTGCGGATCTTATCATTCGAGTAACTGCTAAATTATCACCAATTGTCTCGTTCGCGTCGCACGGCTGGCGCTGGCGGCGGAAAATGGGACGTCGTGGCGGCAACCACGTAAAATAGCGGATTGACTGAACGATTTTGAAGGCAAGAGCATGGCGATACAATGGTACCCAGGACACATGAACGCGGCCCGCAAGAAAGCGGCCGAAACCATGGAAAACACCGATCTGGTGATTGAAGTGGTGGACGCGCGCCTGCCGGCAGCCAGCTGCAATCCCATGGTGGACGAGCTGCGCCTGTTCCGCCAGCGCCCTTGCCTGAAAATCCTCAACAAGACCGACCTGGCCGACCCTGCCGCGACCGCCGCCTGGGTGGCGTATTTCAATGCGCAGGAAGGCGTGACCGCGTATGCGATGACGACCAAGAAGCCGGGCGACGTGGCGCGCATTCCGGACTTGGCCAAGTCGCTGGCGCCGCACCGCGGCGTGCCGACCAAGCCGCTGCGCATCATGATCATGGGCATCCCCAACGTGGGCAAGTCGACCCTGATGAACGCGCTGCTGAAAAAGCGCGTGGCCAAGGTGGGCGACGAGCCGGCCGTGACGAAGATGCAGCAAAAGCTGTATCTGGACAAGAACACCATCCTCGTCGATACGCCCGGCATGCTGTGGCCGAAGATCGCCATCCCCAGCGACGGTCTGATGCTGGCCGCCAGCCACGCCATCGGCTCGAACGCGCTGATCGAAGAGGAAGTGGCCGTGTTCCTGGCCGAGGAATTGCTCAAACGCTACCCGGACTTGCTGGCAACCCGCTACGGCACCAAGATCGGTGAAGTCGACGCCATCGGCGTGGTCGAAGGCATCGCCGCCAAGCGCGGCTTCCGCATCAAGGGTGGCGACTACGATTTCGAGAAAGCGTCGCACACCTTGCTGCTCGACTACCGCAGCGGTATCCTGGGACGCATCTCGCTGGAAACGCCGGATACGCGCGCCGCCCTGATGGCCCAGCATGCGGCCGAGATGGCGGAAAAAGCGGCCAAGGCGGCCGAGATTGCTGCCGAGAAGGCGAAGAATGCGGCGCGGGGCAAGCGCGGTACGTAATGAACTAAAAGCCGCTTGTTAGCGGCTTTTTTAAATTCTGGGGTCAGACCCCCGGTGACGTTGGCGCTGAACCAGCCGTTAGCGGTGTCGAGGGACTCGGCGTCCCCGTCTGACCCCGGCTCGTTGCTAATTTCCGCCAGTCGCTCCAAACCGGAAACTCGTCACCGCCAGCGCCCCAAAAAAATCCTCCTCGTGATACGCCACGTGCGCCGCTTCCTGCTCGGCCGCGCCGAGCGCCACCATCAGCGGCAGCAGATGGTCTTCCTGCGGATGGGCCTGGCGTGCGCCCGGTGCCTGGTCCCAGGCCAGCAGCTGCTCCAACCTTTGTTCCGGCGGCAAGGCCATCGTCTGGCGCAGCCAGGCGTCGAACTGGTGCGAGGCGACGGCGCCCGCCTGGCCGAACTGGCGCAGATTATGGTAGGACAGGCCGCTGCCCAGTATCAGCACGCCTTGCCGGCGCAGGCTGGCCAGCGCGCGGCCCACCTCGACGTGGGTGAGCGGGTCGTAGCCGTGTTTCAGCGACAGCTGCACCAGCGGCACGTCCGCCTGCGGATAGATGGGAAACAGGGCGCTGAAGGTGCCATGGTCGAAACCGCGTTCATGGTCGAGGCGCGCCGGATGGCCGGCCGCGTCCAGCAACTGTTTTACCTGCGCAGCCAGTTCCGGCGCGCCCGGTGCCGGGTACTGGATCTGGTACGTGTGCGGCGGAAAGCCCGAATAGTCATAGATCATGCCCGGCCGGGGGCTGGCCGAGACGAGAAATTGCGGCCCTTCCCAGTGCGCCGTGACGACCAGCACGGCTTTCGGACGCGCGCCGATCTGGCGCGGGATATCCTGCAACGACGCTTCGAGCACGTCGTAGCGGCCGCCGAACTGGTCTTTCATGAACGGCCACGGGCCGCCGCCGTGCGACAGGAAGTAGGTGGGGAAGGTGTGTTCTTGCATGGCGGCTCCGCAGTGGAATGGCTGATGCTATCGATGATAGTCATGGCCAGCCAGTTGATCAAGATCATCATTATTGATATATCATTTCCATTTTGTTGATGATCGGGCCGTCATGGATACCTTGCGCAGCATGCGCGTGTTTCGCGCCGTGGTGGAACTGGACAGTTTCGTGCGCGCCAGCGAGCGCCTCGACCTGTCGCCGGCCATGGTCAGCAAGCACGTGATGCATCTGGAACGCCACCTGGGCGCTCGGTTGCTGAACCGCAGCAGCCGCCACCTGAGCCTGACGGAAATCGGCAAGGTGTATTTTGAACAGTGCCGCGACATGCTCGACAACCTCGACGAGGTGGAAGCGACGGTGGGCCGCACGACCGTGGTGCCGCGCGGCATGCTGCGCCTGAGCGCCCCCGTCTGGTTTGCCAACGCCATCTTTACGCGCACCCTCGTGGCCTACCGCGAGCGCTTCCCGGAAGTAACGTTCGACATCGACTTGAGCGGAAGAGTCGTCAACCTGGTGGAAGAGGGCTTCGATCTGGCCCTGCGCGTGAGCCAGGCGCCATCGCCGGCCCTGATCGCGCGGCCCATCGGCAGCATCGCCTTTCACCTGGTGGCCGCGCCCGCCTACCTGGCGCGCGCGGGCCAGCCGCAGCTGCCGCAAGACCTGGCGCAGCACGCGATGATCAGCTATTCCTTGTTGGCGAACGGCAACGAATTGACGTTCGACGGCCCGCAGGGACGCGAGACGGTGAAGTTCTCGCCCGTCCTGCAATGCAATAACGAAAGCCTGCTGCACGCGGCCGCGCTCGACGGCATGGGCATCGCACTGCTGCCATCGTGGCAGACGGATGCGGACCTGGCGGCGGGGCGGCTGGTGCGCCTTTTCGACGCTTACCAGCTGGCGGGCGGCAAGGTGTATGCCGTCTACACGAGCCGCCGCTACCTGTCCTCGAAAGTGCGCACCTTCATCGACTTCCTCGCCGATGAAGGGCGCCTGGGGGCTTGATTACGCGAGCGAGCGCTTGACGTCGATCAGCGCGAACAGGCGCGCACTGCGCATCCACGCCAGCACCAGCACCGCCAGCTGCGTTGCCAGCAAGCCGGCCACGATGGCCAGCGGGCTTGGGCCAGCCAGGTTCAGGCGCGCCACGCCCAGCAGCGCATACAGGGCCAGTCCCAGCACGGTGATGGCGAGGTAGATGGCCAGGCAGGCCAGCGGACGCCGGCGCAGCATGCCCAGGCCGCGCCACCACGCCTTGACGGCCGACGTACGGCGCCGGTCGATGGCCAGCGCCGCGCGGCCCGCATCGAGCGTGGCGCAGGCCAGCAGGAACAGCACGCCCGCGAACAGCAAGGCCAGGTGACGGGCCAGGTCGGCGTCCGCTTCCAGGATGGCTGTCGCCGCGTGCTTGTCGGCCAGTTTCAGCGCGCCGGCGCCGATCGCCAGCGCCAGGCCCAGCGGCACGATGCTCCACAACAGCATGCGCAGCATGCGGCCGTATGCGCTGAAGGCGCCCGTCAGCAGGGGGCAGAAACCCAATGGGGCCGGCGCGCGCGCGGCTGTCACCACCAGGCCGCTCAGCAGCGGCGACAGCAGCAGGGTCAGGACGATGCCGGCGATGGCGGCCTGGCTGATGGCGGCGCCATTGCGGCTGGCGTTGGCGGCCAGGTCCGCCAGGGTCATCAGGTCGAGCTGCTGCGCCAGGGCCGCCGCATGCACGGCCTGATCGAGGCTGGCGCTCAAGGTGCGCCAGATGGGGATGACGGCAACGATGGCGGGGATCAGCAGCAGGCCGGCCCACAGCAGCAGCAAGCGCCATTGCAGGGCGGCGCGGCTGGCGCGCGTGGTCAGGGCCAGGCCGCTGGCCCGTGTCGTGGAAATGGCGCTCATACGATGGCGATCAGGGAAAGGAGGTATTGGAAGGCGGCGGCGAGGTCGATGCTCCAGCGCCGCGCGGCGGACTTGTCGGCTTTCAGGGTGCGGCTGTCATCGAGCTTGTTGACGTCGAGGTAGTGCACGCGGTCGGGGTCCAGTTCGGCCGAGACGGCCTTCACGGGCTTGCTCCAGGTGTGGCGCTGCCACAGCTGGTCGTTGTCCCACACCACGCGTTCGGACGTGCCGTCGGCGAACTTCACCAGCAGCACCTGCGGCACGGGCGCACCGCGGCGGCGCAGCACCACGCTGGTCAGATACGGATAGGGGCCCGTGCCGGGCTTGGCGTCCTGGTGCGCCTTGTTCCACGCCTCGCGCACCTTGTCCTCCTCTTGTTCCAGCGCCTCGGGCGTGCGTTCCACGCGCTTGCCGTTCACCAGCGCCATGCCGGCCAGCGGCGTCTGCTCGTCGCTGGTAAAGCTGCCGATGCGGTCGTCGATATTCGCGCTGGCATACACTTGCTGCGCGAAGACCTGTTCCACGATGCGCCGCTGGCCTGTCGCTTCGGCCAGCGCTTCGCGCAAGTCGGCCACGCTCGGGTGGCGGAATTTCCACTGTTCATAGTAGGCCTTGAAGCCCCGTTCCATGGCCTCGCTGCCGATGCGCGCTTCCAGGTCGCGCAGGGTGGTGGCCGTGCGGGTGTAGACGGGGCCCACGCCCTGCAGGCGGTCCCACGCGTTCTGGCCCAGCGGGTCGGCCGCGTCCTGGCGCGGTGCGGCCGTGCGCTCGAACTCGAAGACCTTGAAGGCGGGAGCGAAGCCCAGGCGCTTGAGCAGGGGCGTGGTGGCGTGGATATCCTGGCCGCGCGCGCGCAGCATGCGCTGGTCCCAGTACTCGTTCAAGCCTTCGTCGAGGATCGGTTCCTCGAATTCGTTCGAGGCCAGGATGCCGTAGAAATAGCCATGGCCGAATTCATGGATGGTGACGAAATCGAGGCCGAATTCGGCCGCCGTCTTCGGCTGCAGGCCGGCGTAGCCCGAGGCCGTGAAGAAGGTCGGGTATTCCATGCCGCCCGCTTCGGCCGCGTTAAACGGCGGAATCACCACCGTCAGGGTCTTGTACGGATACGGGCCCAGGGTGCGCGAAAAATACGTGAGTGTATCCTTGGCAGCCTGCAGCGCGGGCGCCGCGTTCGACGCGTACTCGGGCGGGTACAGCACCTTGATGGCCACGGGCGGGCTGCCAGGGCCGTTCCAGCTGTCCAGCAGCGGCGGCGCGCTGCGCTTGTCGGCCGTCCAGGCGAAATCGTGCACGTCGCCCTGCACGTAGTGATGCGTGAGCATGCCGTTCTTTTCCTGCGGCGCGCCCTGCAGCTCGCCCGTGGCGCCCACCGTGTATTCCTTGGGCACGGTCAGCTTCACGTCGTAGTGGCCGAAGTCGGCGTAGAACTCCGAGTTCAGGTGAAACTCATGCGCGTTCCAGCGCGGCGCGGTGGCGCCCCGTTCGCCGGGCAGTTCCAGCACGGCGATCTTGGGAAACCACTGGCCCACCAGGTGGAAGCTGCCGAAATAGCCGGTGCGCGCGATGACGCGCGGCAGCTGGTCGAAGAAGCCGATGTCGAGCGTCGTCTCGGTGCCCGGCGCGACGGCCTGCGGCAAGTCGACGCGCACCACCGTGCGGTCGGTGGCCGGGCCGTTGTCGGGCTGGACGAAATGCCAGGGCGCCCTGGCGCCGTTCTGCGTCATGCTGCGCAGTTCGATGTAGCCCCACTCGCCGTCGCGCGTATCGACGCCCGAGCGGAAGCCCGTGTCGAGCTTGCGCTTCTCGGTGAAGAAAGTCGAATGCTCGCCTTCGAACGCGTTCAGGTACAGGTGCAGGTAGACGCTGCTGACGGCTTGCGCGCTGCGGTTGCGCCAGCGCAGTTTCTGCCGGCCGTCGATCGTGTGCTTGACGGGATCGAGCGTCGCTTCGATCTGGTAGTCGACCACGCGGTCCGACAGGGTCGCTTGCGCGCCCGTGCGCGCACCGCCCCAGGCGTTGCTGGCGCTGGGCGTGGTGACGGCCGACGCATGCGGCGAAGCGAGGGCGATGCCGTCGGCCGATGGTGCCGGCGGCAGGGGTGCGCTGGCGGGCTTGCCCTGATCCGGCTGGGCGAACAGGTCGGCTTGCAGGGCCAGGCCGGCCAGCAGCAGGGCGGCGATGGAAAGGGCCTTGAGCTTGCCCGGGATGAGGGAAATGCGGCGGCGCGGTGTGCTACGACTTTCCATGCGTGACTCCCACAGTGACTTCTGATTGATGATCTTCAAATGCAGTCGGCTGCGCCCAGGATCGCCGGGCGTTCCTTAATATACCTGTAAAAATTACAAATAAGCAATGAATTGTGCTGGCAGCTTTGCCGGCTGTTGCGGCGCCGCGCGCCGTGCGTATAATGATTCGCTTTTGCCATCCCTCCTGCTGCCGTGCGTGCGCGCTCCGGTAGCGCATCCAGCTTTCCGCCATGATGACTGTCCCTTCCGCCCTGACCATCGCCACGCGCACCTTGCTGTTGTGCGCCCTGGCCATGCCGGCGTGTGCGCAGGAAGGCGCGGATGCCAGCGCGCCCGGCGTCACGCATGGCGACTTGTCCGCCGAACTGGCGCAGGGCGGCCAGCACAGCGTGCGCGGCGCCTTGTCGCGCGACCAGGGCGGCATGGTGCTCGATGTGGCCATCGATGGTCTGCGCAACGGCAATTACCGCGATGGCAGCGTGTTTCACCAGCGCGGCTTCAACGGCGGCGCGGAATGGAAGCTGCGCCAGGGCCGCTTCGGTTTCAGCGCCGACCAGCTGAACCAGGACACCCGCTATCCCGCGCCCGAGGCGCCGTTCCTGGCCTTGCTGGCGGCCCGTCCGGAAGACCTGTACCGCTATGAAGTGCGGCGCGCCAGCGCCTTCGTGCAGCGCTATGTGGGCAGTTTCGAGCTGGGTGTCGAACTGTCGCAGCGGGAAAAACGCGCCACGGCTCACTATGCGGGCGAGGACGGCAGCAGCGAATCGACGTACAGCAGCCGCCGCCGGCAGCTGGCGCCACGCCTGCGCCATTACGGCAAGGTGGGCGGCGTGGGCACGGATACGGAAGTGGGCCTGGACCTGATGCAGTGGCAGCGGCGCTCGGGCCGCGCGGGCGATGCGCAGCGCCGCCAGTATTCGCGCGCGCTGCTGCTGCGCGAAGAGCTGGCCTTCAGCGGTGCGTATGCGCCGCGCCTGTTGCTGGGGCTGCGGCATGAACAGTTCCAGCTTGATCCGGCCGATATGCCTGCCGGCGGCAGCGACTGGGAAAACCAGAATGCCTGGGACGTGCAGGGCAGCCTGCAGCTGCGCCCGCAACTGAGCGTATATGCGAAGGCCGCGCGCAGCTACCGCATCGACGACGATGGCTACACCCGCGCCGGCTACCGCCCGCTGGCGGGACAGCTGCGGCGCGAAATGGAAGTGGGCGCCACCTTTGGCGACGCGGCGCGCAGCGCTTCCGTGCGCGTGTTCAGCGAGCGCCTGAGCAACCAGATCGTCTTCGACCAGAACCTGGGCCAGCTGGGCTTTGCGGGCAACCTCGATCCCTCGCGCCGCGACGGTGTCGCCATCGAGGCCAGCATGGCGCTGGCGCGCGACTGGCGCCTCGACGGGCAACTGCGGCAAGTGCATGCGCGCTATGACGATTACGCCTACGATGGCCCGGACATCGCTCTCGTGCCCAAGACTCTGGCCAGCCTGCGCCTGTACTGGACGGGGCAGGCGGGCGCCAGTGCCGATGTGGGCGTGCAATGGCTGCGCGCGCTGCGCTATGGCCCCGATTTCGCCAGCAGCTGTCTGGCGCAAGTGCCAGCGTTTGCCACCGTGGACGGACGCTATGTGCGCAAGCTGGGCGCCTGGGAGCTGGAACTGGCCGGCAGCAACCTGGCCAACCGCCGCCATTACGGCGATGCGCCGGGCTGCCGCTCGAGCATTTACCTCAATGACGCGCGCCAGTTGCGCGTGTCGGCGCGCTACCATTTTTGAGGCAGGGGCGCGGCGGGGCTTAAATGCGGCTTAAGCGGGCGCAAACGGAGCGGATAAAAGCGCTTTTTTTCCGGCCGGGCGACATCGTCCGGCGCAAAAAGTGGTAATCTCGCCCCGTTCACGACCACTTATGATGAAGGATTTATATGCGTTTTCTGCGTTTCTTGCGTCCCCTGCTTGCCGCCGTCACCCTGGTGGCGGCCACCGGCGGCGCCATGGCGGCCGATACCGGCTTTACCACGCTCACGACGCCAGTGCGTACGGACACGGGCAAGAAGGTGGAAGTGGTCGAGTACTTCATGTATTCGTGCCCGCATTGCTACGCGCTCGATCCGCTGATGCACGACTGGGTCAAGAAGCAGGGCGACAAGATCGCCTTCCGCCGCGTCCACCTGGCTGCCACCGGCCCGAAAGACCCGCAGGCGCACGCCTATGCCACCCTGGAAGCGATGGGCCAGCTGGACCAGTTCCACGACAAGATCTTCCGCGCCATCCACGTCGAGCGCAACCGCCTGAACCGCGATGACGCCATCCTCGACCTGCTGGTCAAGAATGGCATCGACAAGGCCAAATACCTGGACATGTTCAATTCCTTCGGCGTGCAGACCAAGCTGAAACGCAACGAGCAGCTGATCGCCGCCAGCAAGATCGACAGCGCCCCGACCATCGTCATCGATGGCCGCTTCGTCACGTCGCCGGCGCAGTTGTCGCGTCCTGGCCAGTCCGAGCCGCAGACCCAGGCGGCGACCCTGCGCGTGATGGATGAACTGGTGGCGCGCGTGCTGAAAGAGCGCGCACCGGCGCCAGCGAAGAAGTAAGCGGAGACGTCATGAAACAGCTGCCCTGGACCCTGTGCGTACTGGCCCTCGCCCTCGTGGCGTGGCTGGCGATTGCCATCGTCAACGTGGAAAACCAGCGCAATGCGCTGGTGACCAAGGCGTGCGTGGACCCCGCGTTCAAGAACGAGGTCGATGCGAAATGCCTGGCGTCCGTGCAGTCGCGCGAACACTGGTGGCAGCACCTCACTTACGCCATGACGCATTTCCGAAATTGAATGTGTTAGTAGGAAAAACCCGCCGCGCGCGGGTTTTTTTTCGTCCGCGTATGATGAAGCCACAACTATTCAGGAGGGACGATGAAGGAAGTGATCTTGATTACCGGCAGCAGCCGCGGCATCGGTGCGGCGACGGCGCTGCTGGCGGCGCGCCAGGGCTATGCCGTGTGCATCAACTATGTGCGCGACGCGCAGGCGGCCGAGGCACTGTGCGCGCGCATCGTGGCCGACGGGGGCGAGGCCATCGCCGTGCAGGCCGATGCCAGCGATGAAGCGGACGTGGCGCGCCTGTTTGCGGAAGTCGACGAGCGCCTGGGGACGCTCACGGCGCTGGTCAACAATGTGGGCGTGCTGGAGCAGAAATGCCGGCTCGTCGACATGTCCGCGCAGCGCCTCGAACGCGTGCTGCGCACCAACGTGATCAGTTATTTCCTGTGCTGCCAGCAAGCCGTGCGGCGCATGTCGACGGCCCATGGCGGGCAGGGCGGGCGCATCGTGAACGTGTCGTCGGCGGCGGCCCGCCTCGGCTCTCCGGACGAATACATCGATTACGCGGCCTCGAAAGGCGCCGTCGATACCCTGACCCTGGGCCTGGCGAAGGAAGTGGCGGCCGAGGGCATCCGCGTCAACGGCGTGCGGCCCGGCATCATCTATACGAAGATCCACGCTTCGGGCGGCGAACCGGGCAGGGTGGCGCGTTTGGCGCCCGGCGTGCCGATGCAGCGGGGCGGCCAGCCCGAAGAAATCGCCGACGCCATTTTGTACCTGCTGGGGCCGGGCGCCAGCTATGTGACGGGCAGCATCCTCGACGCGGCGGGCGGGCGCTGATTTTCAAATCCTGCAAGTAATTGCTTCAAGTGCGGGGCCAATTATCAAGTACGGCAAGCGAGTCCAGAATGGCGGTGTGCCATGTGCACGCCGATCAACTCATTTGGAACTACTATGCCCGCTTTTGTCCCCGCCATCCTTGCCCTGTCGCTGCTGGCCGCCGCGCCAGCCCATGCCGCCATGGATTTGCCCATGCCGGCCCACCTGTCCGGCGCGAAAGCCGATGCCACCGTGGCGCTGGCCGCGCGCCGCTATGCCGCGTTCTGGCAAAGCGGCGATCCGGCCCTGGCGCGGCTGGCGCTGGCCGACGATTTCACCGACCGTACCTTGCCCGCCGGCCGGCCGCAGGGCTTGGCCGGTCCGCTGCAGGCGTCGCAGGTATTCCATGCGGCGGTGCCGGATTTGAAGGTCGCCATCGAGCAGATGCTGGTGGCGGGCGACCGGGTCACCTTGCGCCTGCATTTCACGGGCCGCTTCACGGGCGTCTTCCCCACGCCGCAGGGCGAGCTGCGCGGCCAGGGGCAAGCCATCGATTTCCATGCGTTTGATTTGTACCGCGTGAATGCGCAGGGACGCATCAGCGACAACTGGCACCTGGAAGACAATCTGACCCTGCTGCGCCAGATGGGCGTGCTGGCGCCGTGATGATGCTCCGCTAACCGTGCGCCGGCAGCGCGGAAAACTGCTGCAGCAGGAAGTCGACCAGCAGGGTGACGCGCGGCGGCTGGAAGCGGCTGCGCCGGTACAGCAGGTTCAGGGGGACGCTGTCGGCAAAGTAATCGTCGAGCACCGTTTGCAAGTGCCCCGCGCGCAGGTCGTCGCCGATGTCGAGCAGGGATTTGTAGGCATAGCCATGGCCGGCCACGGCCCAGCGGCGGATGATCTCGCCGTCGTTGCTGTGCCAGTCCCCCTGCAGGCGCAGGCCGTGGCGCTTGCCGTTTTCGCGGTAGCGCCATTCCTGCGGCGCGCCGTCGCCGGCCTTGAGCACGAGGGTCGGCAGCGATGCCAGGTCGCGCGGCGCGGCCGGCACGCCGACCCTGGCGGCCAGCGTTGGCGCCACGCACACGACGCGGCGGCCCGGGTGCAGCAGGCGCGCCACCATGTCGCTGTCGGGCAGCTCGCCGTAGCGGATGGCCAGGTCGACGTCGTCCTGCACCAGGTTGGCCGTGGCGTCCGTCAGGGTCAGCGCATGGCGCACCTGCGGGTGCAGCGCGGCAAAGCGGTCGAGCATGGGCAGCAGCAACTGGCGGCCGATGTCGGACGGCGCCGAAATGCGCACCACGCCGCGCACGGCGCCGCCGTCCGCGTGCAAGCCGTCTTCGGCCTGCGCCAGCAAGTCCAGCGCCTGTTCGCTGTAGCGGCGGTAGTGCAGGCCTTCTTCCGTCAGGCGCAGCTGGCGCGTGGTGCGTTCGAACAGGGTGGCGCCCAGTGCCGCTTCCAGGCGCGCGATGGCGGCGCTGGCGGCGGCCGGCGACAGGCCGTGCTTGCGGCCGGCCGCGGAAAAACTGCCCAGCGCCGCGGCGTCGAGGAACAGGGCGATTTCCGCCAGGCGTCCGGCGCCGCCGCGTATCATGCGGGGTGCGCGGCCGCTGGTTTCGGCGCCGGTGCAGAGTGGGGCGTGATCACCACGGTGCACGTGGTGCCGGCCACCAGCAGTTGTCCCTTCGGCTGCTCGTCGATGTGGATGCGCACGGGCACGCGCTGCGCCAGGCGCACCCAGTTGAAGGTGGGGTTGACGTCGGCCAGCAGTTCGCGGCCCGTGGCGGCGTCGCGGTCGGTGATGCCGCGCGCGATGCTCTCGATGTGGCCGTGCAGGGTGCCGCCGCTCATCAGATTCATTTCCGCCTTGTCGTCCTGCGCCAGCATGCCCAGCTTGGTCTCTTCGAAGTAGCCGACGACGTAGTACGAGGCGCTGTCGATGACGGCCAGCTTGGCCGCGCCGACGGCGGCAAAGTCGCCCTTGTGCACGTTCAGGTTCGTCACGTAGCCGCTGACGGGCGCACGCACGGTGGTGCGCTCCAGGTTCAATTGCGCCAGCGCGCGGGCGGCCATGGCGGCCTGCACTTGCGAGGTGGCCGAGGTGGCGGCGAACGCCGCGCTTTCGCGGCTTTCCGTCGAGATGATGCTGGCGTCAAGGCCTGCGCGGCGCTGCGCTTCCTTGCCACGGCGGCCCTGTTCCGTTTTTTGCGCGGCCAGCACGGCGTCGGCCTGCGCCAGCGCGCTCGCATAGCGTTCCTTGTCGACGACGAACAGCACGTCGCCTTTTTGCACGACCTGGTTATCGCGCACCAGCACGTCCGTGACGGTGCCGGCCACGTCGGCGCTGATGTTGACGATGTCGGCCTTGATGCGGCCGTCGCGCGTCCACGGCGACTCCATGTAGCGGTCCCAGACGGTCTTGCCTATCCACAGGGCGGCTGCCAATAGCAGCACGGTGATTGCATAGCGGGTCAGTTTGCTTACCATGTCGGCAGCCTTTCCTTGATCGGGTTGAACGGTTTTTTTTATTTGTATAGCGATAGCGCCAGCGCGCCGAAGATGGCGATGAAGATGCACAGCCGCGCCAGCGACGGGTGCCACACCATGCGGTACACGCCCAGCCAGCCCAGCACGCGGTCGAGCAGGGTTTGCAGGGCTATGCTGAGGAGGAACAGGGGCAGCAGGGTAGGAATCAGAATTCCGAACAGGGCGAATTCACGCGGCATGGTGGTCTCCGGCGCCAGGCGCCATGTGGTCGAGCAATGAGGTATAGATCGAGTGCAGGTCGGCCAGCGCCGTCTGCAGGCGCGCGCTGCGCTCGCCGGTGGCATCGGCTTCCGTCTGGGCCGTGCGCACGACGGCGCCCGCCTGCAGGGTGGCCGCCAGCGCCGCCTGCAGTGCCGTATCGCTGCGCGTGCGCAGCCAGCCGGCGATGTGGTCCACGCACTGCTGCAGCGCGTGGCGCGTGGCGCCTGGCCTGGCGGTGGCGATCAGTTCGCGCAGTTCGATCACGGAGTGGCCGATTTCCAGCAGGGTCAATGCCTGGCGCACGACGGCGCGCGTGGCTTCGCCCGGCGCCGGGCCGGCCGCCGCATTGAGCTGGCTGAGCAAGTCGCGCACGCGGTTGTCGAAACGGTGTTTGACACGGCGTGCGGGCGCCGTGCACGCATGCAGCGCTTCGCGCCACAGGGCACGGCCGATATGGTCCTTGTGGCCCATCGTGTGCTCGGGCAGCAGCACGGCAAACACGAGGGCGGCCAGCATCAGTCCCACGATCAGCGCCATGCCCGTGTTGAGGAAAGCCGCGCCATCGACATGCATCACATTCGTCGGCGCCATCTGCGTGATGAAGGTCGACACGCCCAGGCCCACGCCCAGCTTGGCCGGATTCGTCATCAGGTACAGGCCGACGGCGAGAAACGGCGCAAAACTGAGCACCAGCATGGGGAAGCCGTCGCCGTGCACCAGCACGAAATACACGCAGACGAGCGACAGCGGCATGGCGATCAAAAAGCCCGCCAGCACCTGGCGGATCATCAGGATGGGACGCGGCGAGGATGAGGCCAGCGCGCAGAACACGGCCGCCATCAGCATTGCCGTGCTGGCGTAGGGCCAGGCGAGGAAGTAGGCGCCCAGCGCCAGCAGGGCCAGGCTGATGCCGGCGCGCGCGCCGCTGGCGAGCACCAGCGCGGGCGGCGTCTTCGGCGCATATGCCTGCGGCGTGCTCACGTCCAGCGGCGTGTCGTGCACGAGGCTGAAATACACTTCGTGAAAGCGGCTCATGTCGCGCGCGAAGCGTTCGAGCAATTCGCACACGGTGTCGAAATCGATGCGCTGCGCATGCGCGATGGCCGCGCCATCGATGTCCGCGCGCGCCTGGCCCAGCGCCGTTTGCAGATGCCGCTGCATGGTGTCGAGCGAGTCTTGCGACGGCGTCGCTTGCAGCGCTTCGGCGACGATGGCGTACAGGGGCGCGCAGGCCTGCATGACCTGGGTTTCGCCATCGCGCTGCAAGCGGTCGAACAGGCGGTGGAAGGTATAGAAGGTCGTCAGCGCCGTCATGAAGGTGGCGTTGAAGGCATGCAGCTTGCGGTTTTGCGCACGCACGTGACTGACCTTGCTCGTCACTTCGAACAGGGCGGCCGAGCGGCCCAGTTCCAGCGCCGCCACGTCGGCGGCAAACTGCAGATGCGTCAGTTCCACTTGCGCCGGCGTGAGTTTTTGCTGCAGCACGTCCTGGCAAAAGGTGAGGAATTTGCCGTAGCGCGCCTGCACCGTGCGCATCACCTGCGTGCCCTGGTGGCGCGGCAGCAGCACGCTGGAGACGGCTGCCGAGCAGATGATGCCCAGGCTCACTTCAGCCACGCGCGTGACGGCCAGCGAGAAGACCTGCATCGGCTGCTCGATGGCGGGCAGCACGATCATGCAAGCCGTGTAGCCGGCCAGTACGTACACATACGACTGGGCGTTGCGGTGCAGGGCCGAGCCGCTCGTGCACAGGCCCACCCACAGGGCCAGGCCGGCGAACAGCAGCACGGGCTGCTGCGGGAACAGGCCGATCAGGGTCAGTGCGGCCGTGCAGCCGAGCAGGGTGCCGCACAGGCGGTAAAAGCTTTTTTCCAGCACCATGCCGCTGCTGGGCAGGGCCAGGATGATGGTGGTGGTCATCGCCGTGCTCGGTGAATCGAGGCCCAGGCGGTAAGCCAGCCACAGGGCGCAGAACGCGGCGATCAGAGTCTTGCCGACGTAGATCCAGCGTTCGCCTTCCGTCGCGCGCCAGTCCTGCAGCGCCAGCGCCAGCCAGCGGGCCGCCCGGGGCAGGGGGCCGTCTATAGGTGTTGTTGCTGTGGCTGGCGTCATCGATAGGCTATCAGTTCTGGTTGTTGAGATTGTTCAAATTGCGCAGCTGGCGCATGTACAGCTTGTCGAGCACTTGCAGCTCTTCTTCCGTGAACCCTTCGTACAGGGCCGAGGTTTCCTGGTACACGTCGGGCAGCGCCGTTTCGATCAGCGCGCGGCCCTTGTCGGTCAGCGAGATCATCACGGAGCGGCGGTCGCCGGGGCGCGTGCCGCGGTGGATCAGGCCGCGCGTTTCCAGGTCGTTGCACACGCGCGTCAGGTTGGCCGGCTTTTCATGGCAGGCCATGCCCAGGGTGCAGGCGTTCGAGGTTTCGTCGTCCGTGCCGTACAGCACGGCCAGCACCATGTAGCTGGCATCGACCAGGTCGTGCTTTTTCAGCGCGGCGTTGGTCAGGTCCTTCATGCCTTTTTGAATGTGGTACGTCATGCGCAACAGGCGCATCAGTTCCATGGGGAAGCCTGGCATGCGCGTGCGGATGTTTTGCAGCCGCTTGGCGGTGGCGTCAAAAGCGGTCATGTCATATTCCTTCATGTGTGAATAAAGTTCCGATTGTATCTTGTTGAGCTAGGGCAATGCCAGGATTGCAAGCTTATATGCCGCCTCCCAGTGCATTCATCAAGGAAACGTACAGATCGAGCTCGCGCGCCCCATTTTGCGCCTGCTGCTGTTCTTCCGCCAGCAGCGCCACTTGCGTGTTGAGCATGGCGATGGCGTCGCTCATGCCCGCCTTGTACGCCTTTTCCGCCAAGTCGCGCGCGCGCCGCGCCGTGGCCAGCGCCTGCACGGTCAGCTCGTGTTGCTTGGCCAGCGACTGCGCCTTGGTGACGGCGTTGGCCACGTCCGACATGGCGTTGATGACGGTGGCGTTGTACTGCTCGACGGCGCCGTCGTACACGGCTGTCTGGCTGCCCAGCTGGGCGCGCAGACGGGCGCCGGCAAAGATGGGCAGGCTCAGCGCGGGCGAGGCGCCGCGCACCTGCGAATTGGCGTCAAGAAAATGGCTGAAGCCGAAGGCCTGGAAGCCGGCAAACGCCACCAGGTTCACGTTCGGGTAGAACTCGGCCTTGGCCGCGTCGATGCGCTGCGCCGCCGCTTCGACCCGCCAGCGCTGGGCGGCGATGTCGGGCCGGCGGCCGATCAGGTCGGCGGGCAGGGCGGCGGGAATGGCCAGCGGCTGGTCCAGGCGCAGCACGGGACGCGTGAGCGCCGCACCGGCTGCCGGGCCCTTGCCCGCCAGGGCCGCCAGCTGGTTGCGCAGCAGGGCCAGCGATTCGGCAGACTGTTCCAACTGGCGGCGTCCGGCCGGCAAGGTGGTTTCGATCTGCGCCACGTCAATGTCGGTACCGATACCGGCCGCCTTGCGCTGGCGCGTGATGTCGAGGATGCGGGCGCGTTGCGCCAGGCTGCGTTCGATCACGTCCTGCAGCTGGAATTCGTACGACAGCTGGATGTAGGTGCGCACCAGCGCCGTTTCCAGTGCCAGGCGGGCCATCTGCGATTCGGCCGACGCCATCTGCACGTCGCCCAAGGCGGCGGACAGGGCGGCACGGTTGCGGCCCCACAGGTCCAGGTCGTACGAAGCCGTGACGGTGGCCTGGTTGCGCCACGCGTAATTGCCGGCCAGCGGCGCCGGCGTGCTGCCGTGCTGCGAATACAGTTCGCGGTTGATGGAGACGGCCGCGTCGGCCTGCGGACGGGTCTTGTCCTCGGCGGCACCGGCCAGCGCCTCGGCCTGGCGCACGCGCGCCTGGGCGCCGCGCAGGGTGGGGCTGTCGGCCAGGGCCTGCTCCATCAAACGGTTCAATTGGGGGTCGTGCAAGTCTTGCCACCATTGCGTACGCGGCCAGGCGATCGCTGCGCTGGCGGCGGCATCCATGGCCTGGTTCGCCTGCAGCTTGTTGGCGTCGAGCATGGCCGATTGCGGCGCGATATGGCCCATGTCGGCGCACGCGCTCAAGGCAAGGATCAGGCTGGCGGCAAGCAAACGGCGGTGCAGGGACATGCAGGAACTCCGGAAGAAGGTGTTGGGGTACTGCTGACAGCTCGCCGCGGTGAGCGCCGGGAGTGGCCCGGGTGCTGCGCCGCAACTGAGTTGTTACTGACTGAAACCGGCTGACTGGTTTCTTATTGCACGACGTGTTTTGCCGTTTGCGCGACGTCAAAGTCCGCTTCCGTTTGCGGGATCAGGCCAGCCTTGCGGGCGGCGTAGAACTCGGCCATGACTTGCTCGCGCGTCACCTGGCTGGCGGCGGTGGCCGATGTTTTCGGGTAGTCGACTTCGCTGGTGGCGATTTCGCCGGCGTTGCGGGCACGGACGTATTCGGCCGTGACTTGTTCGCGCGACAATTGCTGGCCCGTGGTGGCAGGCGCGGCGCTTTGGGCGAAAGCCGAGGTGGCGGTGGTGACGGCAAACAATGCTGCGATAAGGGATTTGGCTTGCATGATAAGACTCCAAAATGTGCTTGATGGCTGGGTGGATGGGCCGGATCGCCACGTACCGGTCGGTTCGGCGGCATGGCGCTGGTGGGCGCCATGCCGACGATGAAGCAGTTTCTGGGTGAGAAGATGCTTACTTGAATTAACTATAGCAATGAATAGTACATTTGTGAAGTAATTTATGAAAATAGTTGTGCGCCGCCGCATTCCTTGGGGGAAAGGCCGTGCAGGCGTGCGCCACTGGCCGGGCCAGGGGAGTAAGCTGGTTTTTTTGTTAACGGAGGCCGCCATGAGCAGCAGTTCACTCGATCCGGACAATTTGCCCGTCATCCCCGACCGCGTCCTGGGCAGCGGCCATGGCAAGGGGGCGCTGGGCCCCAGCGACAGTTCCGACAGCGGCAGCGACATGCAGGGCGTACCGGGCCAGGACCCGGAAGAGCTCGATAACGACAGCGATGCCGCGGGCACGGGCGAGCGGGCCGGCGTGGAGCCGCGCAATACGGCGCCTGACGGCGGCGATATCGACGTCGACCACGTGGAAAGCATGGCGCCCGTGCGGCCTGCAGAGGACGGCGATGGCGAACCCGGCGCTCCCCAGGCGCCAGCGCCGCGCTCCTGATGCCAGTGGCCGGCCGCAAATTGCCGCCGCTGTGGCGCCATCAGCGTAAAATGGCGGCAAGGCGGCGTGCGCGCCGCCATGGCCAGCCGGCCGGCACAGGATAGGATGTCAGAGGATGCAAACGCAGATGTCGCAAGAGAAAGAAAAAGACTTGATGTCGATGTACCGCGAGACGCGGCCACGCGAGTTTTTTGGCGAAAAAAGTAATACCAACCACCTGGCCTGGAGTTTGCTGGTGGTCTTGCTGGCGCTGGCGTTCTGGCTGATCGTAGCCCTGGCGGCGGCGGAAAACCAGCGCTATGCCCTGGAAACGAAGGCTTGCCAGGATCACGTGTTTCCCACGGAAATCGACACGTCTTGCCTGAAACAGGTCAAGTCGCGCGATCACTGGTGGCAGCACGTGGGCCATGCGCTGGTGCGCATGGGCGCCTGACCCTGGCGCAAGCTGGCTGAACCTGGCGGCGGCGAGGGCCGCTGCGGTGATGGAGCGATAGTGCGGGAGGCGCCATGCCACGCGATCACTCGCGCGAGCAGCCGCAATGGCTGCTGGCGCGCCACAGTGCCTTGACGGCGCGCCAGTTGCTGCGCGCCTATGGCTTGCTATGCCTGTTTTCCCTCGTCATTGCCGCCGCCTTTGCGCTGCGCGGCCTCTGGTACATTCCCGTCTTTTCGTTCGTTGAACTGGGCTTGGTGGCCACCGCCCTGCTGCATTACCTGCGCCACGCGCGCGACTATGAACACATCGCCCTGCGCGATGGCGAGCTGATCATCGAACAGGTCAGCGGCGGGCATTGCCGGCGCCACCACTTTGCGCCGTGGCGCACGCGCATCGCCATGCCGCAAGGGCCGCGCCAATTGATACACATCAACGATATGTATGATGCTACCCGGCACGTGGCGGTGGGCGTCTTCGCCACGCCGGAACGGCGCTGGCAAGTGGCGCAGGAACTGGGCGCGTTGCTGCCGCCCTATTTGGGCCCGTAAAACTGGAATGTCTGTACCACCAGCAAGGTGGTGGGGAAGCCCGTGATGGTCTTGAATTCCTTCACGCCCGTGATCTTGTAGGCGCCGGCCTGGAACGCTTCCCCTTCCGCCCAGCTGTGATCTTTCATCGCAAACTGCAGCAGGCGCTTGTCGTTGTAGCGGTAGCTGAAGATGGTGTAGGCGCCGACGCGGCTGGTGACGACGAAGTTTTCATCCTGCTGGTCGGCGATGAGCAGGATGCCCGGATAGCGCCCGATGCCCGCCTCCTCGTTCTGGATTCTCAGGATCACATCGGTAAAACTGCATTCGGCGTCGCGGATCTTGTCGCGCTTCGTGGCGATCTGCATCACCTCGTCGTAGCTCTTGTTGTGCACGATCGACCATTGCGGCGAGTCGCAATAGTTGGCCGCGCGGGCGTTGGCTGCGCAGGATAGCAGCAGGCAAAAGGTGATGGCGGGGATGGCGTGCATGGAATCTTGTCGCGGAAGTTGGGGGCGGCGGCAGTCTACCTGCCCGCTGCCGCCTCCACAAGCGCAGGACGGTCCTCAGGTGGCTCGCGATGGACCTTTCCACAGATTGATATGGCCTTCGCGCGCTTGCACGTCGATGGCGGCCAGTTCGTCGGCCGTGAACGACAGTTGCTGCAGCGCGGCTACGTTTTCGCGGATTTGCGCGCTGCTGCTCGCGCCGATCAGGGTCGAAGTGACGCGGGGATCGCGCAGCACCCAGGCCAGCGCCATCTGCGCGAGGGTTTGCCCACGCTGCGCGGCGATCTGGTTCAGGGCGCGCACGCGGGCCAGGTTGTCCGCGCTCAGATGCTGTTGCATCAGCGAGCCGCCGCCGGGCCGGTTGACGCGCGCATCCTGCGGCACGCCATCGAGGTACTTGTCGCTGAGCAGCCCCTGCGCCAGGGCCGTGAACGTGATGCAGCCCATGCCTTCCTGCTGCAGGGTGTCGAGCAAGCCGTCTTCCTCGATCCAGCGGTTGAGCATGTTGTAGGCAGGCTGGTGGATCAGACACGGCACTTTCCATTCCTTCAGCAGGGCGGCCGCCTCGGCCGTCTTTTGCGGCGAATACGACGACAGGCCCACGTACAGCGCCTTGCCCTGCTGCACGGCGGTGGCCAGCGCGCCCATGGTTTCTTCCAGCGGCGTGTCGGCGTCGTAACGGTGCGAGTAAAAGATGTCGACGTAATCGAGACCCAGGCGCCGCAAGCTCTGGTCCAGGCTGGCCAGCACGTATTTGCGCGAACCGCCGCCCTGGCCGTACGGGCCCGGCCACATGTCCCAGCCCGCCTTGGTGGAAATGATCAGCTCATCGCGATAGGGCAGAAAATCGTCGCGCAGCAGCTTGCCGAAATTGCTTTCCGCGCTGCCATACGGCGGGCCGTAGTTATTGGCCAGGTCGAAATGCGTGATGCCCAGGTCGAACGCCGTGCGCAGCATGTCGCGCTGCGAAGCCAGATTGTTGCTGTCGCCAAAGTTATGCCACAGTCCCAGGGACAGCAGCGGCAGTTTCAGCCCGCTGCGCCCGCAGATGCGGTATTGCATGCTGTCGTAGCGGTTCTCGGCGGCGTGGTAGGTCATGGCATCTCCTGGTTGAATGAAGCGCTTATTTTCGCGCAAAATCAAGGTCCGTGTGCGTGCGCCGTACGCGTGGCCGGACGCGCCTTACAATGGGCGATCAGGAGTCTCGCAAGGAGTGGTCATGGAAATTGAATTGAAATTGTTGCTGGCACAGCAAGATGTATCGCGTTTGCGCGCGCACCCGCTGCTGGCGCAATCCACGCAAGGTGAGCCGCAACTGCTGCGGATGCACGATATCTATGTCGACACACCCGATCTGCAGCTGTGCCGCCACCAGGCCGGCTTGCGCGTGCGCCAGGTGGACGGCCGCTGGGTGCAAACCCTGAAGGCGGGCGGCACGGTCAGCGGCGGCTTGCACAGCCGCCACGAATGGGAGGGCGAGGTGCCGGGGCCGCAACCGGACCTGGCCGCGCTCGACTCGGTCATCGGCCGCAAGCAGCCCATCCGCGCGCTGCTGCGCCAGGACGCCATCCGCGACGCCTTGCGGCCCGTGTTTACCACGCGCATGGAGCGCACCGTATGGCAGTTGCGCACGCCGCAGGGCGACGAGATCGAATGCGTGCTGGACCAGGGTGTCATTGAAAGCGGCGCGGATGGCGCCGCGCGCAGCGTGCCCGTCAGCGAGATCGAACTGGAATTGAAGCAGGGGCAGGCGTCCAGCCTGTTCGACGTGGCGCTGGCCCTGCTGCAGGAGGTGCCGCTGCAGCTGGGCCATATGAGCAAGGCGGAGCGCGGTTACCGGCTGGCGGCGGCACAGCCTCTGCAGGCGGTCAAGGCACAGCCCCTGGCGCTGGACGCGGCCATGTCCGTGGAACAGGTATTCCTGGCCATCGCCAGCAATTGCCTCGAACAAGTGAGCGGTAACCAGGATGGCGTGGCGGGAGGCGAGGACGTGGAAAGCGTGCACCAGATGCGCGTGGGCCTGCGCCGTTTGCGCTCGGCGCTGGGCATGTTCAAGTCGCTGCTGGCGCTGCCGGACGCCTTGAAGGGCGAACTCGAGTGGCTGGGCGGCGCGCTGGGCGAGGCGCGCGACTGGGATGTGTTGGCGGGCAATACCCTGGCGCAGCTCGATGGCGAGGCGGCCACGGATGCGGCTGCGCTGGCGGAGGCGGCGCACGCGCAGGCGCGCCTCAAGCACGAACAAGCGGCCCAGGCCGTCACCTCGGCGCGCTACACGGCCTGCATGCTGGGCTTGCAGCGCTGGCTGCAGGCGCGCGCCTGGCGCGACAGCTGTTCCGCGCGCCAATTGCGGCGCCTGGATGCGCGCGTTTCGCCATTTGCCCGCGCGACCTTGCGCAAGGACCAGCGCCGCCTGATAAAGCGTGGCAAGCGTTTGCTGCATGCGACGCCGCAGCAGCGCCACCGGGTGCGCATCGCGGCCAAGAAGACGCGCTACGCGACGGAATTTTTTGCCTCGCTGTTTGCGGGCAGGGCCGTGAAACCGTACGTGGGGCGGCTGTCGGCCTTGCAGGATGAACTGGGCTGGCTCAACGATGTGCAGGTGGCCGACCGGCTGCTGCGGCAATTGCCCGAAGTTCAGACTGACCAGCCCGGCCAGGCTGACCAGTCCGTACAGGACGGGCTGCGGCTGCATGCGGCCTTCGTGCGCGGCTATCTGGCGGCGCGCGCGCAGGCGCAAGGCAGCGATGGCCGCATGCACAAGGCCTGGCGGCGCTTCAAGGCGGCCCGCTTGCCGGCCTGAGCCCGGCTAGGCCAGCGGGCGTTGCAACTGGCGCTCGAGGATGGCCAGCGGCGACTTGTGCGGAGCGGCCATGGCGCGCACGGGCAGCAGCCAGGTTTGCTCCAGCGCATGCTGTCCCCGCAGGGCCGCGTGCGATACGGCGTCGCTGAAGACGATCCACGTCTGGCCCGGCGCAAACGCATGCGTGTGCTGTTCCACCTGCGCCTGGTAGCCGAGGTCGGCCTTCATGGCGTCGTGCAGCTGCAGCATGTAGTGATCGTAGGCCGTGCGCCGCGACTTGGTGACGCGCAGCCATTGCAGCAGGGCCGCCAGCACCGGTTGCGGACGTTTCGCGACGGGCAGGAAATGCTGCGCGACCTGCTCGAATGGCGCGCCCAGTTTCCACACGCGGGGTGCGTCGCGGGGATGGATGTTGGTGAACACGCGCAGGATGCGCCGGCCCTGCGTGGGCGAGGAGGGAAAGCTGTCGACGTGCAGGCGCGTATCGTCCTTGCGCCAGGAAGTTACGCGGCCGGCGATTTCCACGGGACGAAAGCTGCCTTTGCCTTGCTGCAGATGGGGGCAATAGCCAGGCAGCAAGCCGGCCAGCAGGCGCTGCGTGTGCCGCGCATAGCGCTGCATCAGCGCGGCCAGCAGGGTCGCATCGTAGGCGTCGCCATGGCCGCGCACGCCGCGCACCGGTTCCCAGCTGATGTTCTTGGCGCTGCTGGCGCTACCCACAGCGCCGTTCAGCAGCGCATGCTCTTCCTGTCGCAGGGGAAAGCCCAGCGCGGGCAGCAGCAGCACCTGCCCATCTTCGAGTGCCTGCTGCGCCGCCGCCTGCTGTGCGGCGCTGCCGCTGGCGTCCCACCTGTCCAGGGAAATATCGATGAGTTTGCTCATGGCACAAACGGGTAAGACATCGGAGCGGCCAGTATGGGCGCTTGCCGCCCGCTCCCGTTTGCGCTGGCGCAGATGCAGTTCACGGTGTGGCGCGATCGCGGTCCACATAAAACCAGCCCGGCGGCCAGCGCGCCCTCAGTAAGCGAGGCGGCCCGGCACGCTTACTTCGATCTGCGTGCCGGCGCCTGGCCGGCTGTCGATGCGCAGGCTGGCCGCGATGCCGGCGGCGCGCTCGCGCATGCCGACCAGGCCCCAGTGGCCGGGCCGCTGGCCCGCTTGCGCCACGGCGTCATCGAGGCCGCAGCCGTCGTCGCGCACGCGCAGGGTGAATGCCTGTTCCGCATAGTCGAGTTCCAGCACGATGTTGGCCGCTTCGGCATAGCGCGAGGCATTGAACAGCGCTTCGCGCGCGATCGCATAGATCTCGTCATGCACGCGCGGCTGCAGGCGCCGGCAGGTGCCGCTCACATGCACGGTGAACGCGTGCGCGCGGTGCTCGGCCAGGCCCTTGCCGAATTGCTGCAGCGCGAGGCGCAGTTCGTCCGGTTCGGCCGAGGCGCGCAAGTCCATGATCTGGTCGCGTCCTTCGATCAGCAGCTGGTCGGCCAGGTTGAGGGTGCCGTCGAGGCGCGCCCGTTCGCGCGTGCCCTTGGGCAGCATGTCCGCATGCGCATGGAATGACAGGATCAGGCCCTGCACGCTTTGCAGCAGGGTGTCGTGCAGCGAACGGGCGATGCGCGAGCGTTCGGCCAGGCGTTCCTGCAAGCGTTCCTGCAGCCGCTCCTGCATGTTGCGCGTCAGGTGGCGGATGCGCAGCACATAGCCGCCATACAGCAGCAGCGCGGCGCCCAGCGCCAGCAGCACGATGAACCACGGCGTTTGCACGAAGGCGGGCGCGATGACGATGGCTAGCCCTGTCCCTTGCGTGTTCCACACGCCGTCTTCGTTGGCGGCCGTGACCTCGAAGCGGTAGCTGCCGGGCGCGAGGTTGGTATAGTAGGCTTCGCGGCGTCCGACCGCTTCTTGCCAGCCGGCATCCACGCCCGTCAGTTTGTAGCGCAGGCGCACGCGTTCCGGCATCGACAGGCTCAGGGCCGTGAAGCCGATCTGCAGGGTCTTGCTGCCTTGCGGCAGGTGCTGCGGCTTGCCATCGTCCAGCGCGTAACGCACGCCATTGGCCAGCAGGCTGTGGATCTGCACGGGCGGCGCCAGGGCGTTGCGGCGGATATGCAGCGGGTCGAGCATGCCGATGGTGGCCGAGGTGGAAAACCACAGCTTGCCATCGGGCGCATGGATCAGCGACGGCACGGGGCGCAGCTGCGAGGCATGGCCCTGCAAGCCGTCAAGCGCGTCGAAGCGTTCGGAGGCGACGGCGCTGCCGTCGCGCATCCACGCGGCCAGGCTGGCGGCGCCGATATGGGCTATGCCGTCCGCGCCATGCAGCCACAGGTCGCCGTCCGGCAGGCGCACGATGCCCGACACGCCGCGAAATACCGTGCCGCGCGCGCCGCGCAAGGTGTGGAAGCGGCCGGCGCGGTACAGGGCCACGCCGTTTTCGCCGCCGGCCCACATCGTGTCGCCATCGCGGTACAGCTGCAGCACGGTGCCCACTTGCAGTCCCTCGGGCGCGCCAAGCCGCCTGACGGCGCCCGCGCGCTGGCCGTCGGCCACCAGGCTGATGGTATTGTCGGCATGGCCCAGCCAGACGGTGCCCGCGCCATCCATCGCCATGGCTGTCGTCAGCACCGTCGGCAAGCCCGAGAGGCCGCCGTTCGCGCTCCATTTTCCTTCGCTCAGGCGAAACAGGCCGCCGCCGGAAAACGAGGCCCACAGGGCCCCCGAGCGGTCTTGCTGCAGCGCCTGCGGATCGAGTCCCTGCACGGGCGTCGCCACGCGCGTCATGGCGCCGTTGCGCGCGCGGTGGTGGAGTTCCTGCTCGTTGCCCAGCCACAGCGTGCCGTCGGGCGCCCAGTGGCTGGCCGCCAGCGCCCCTTTCAAGATCACTTTTTTCATGCCATCGGCCGTAAAGCTGCGCACGTCGCTCACGTAGTCGCCGATCCACACGTCGCCGTCGGGCCCCGGCAGCATGCCGGGATGGTCGAAGGGCACGGCAACGGCCAGGGTCTTCAGGCGGTTCGGCCGCAGCCGGTCCAGGCCCGTCGAGGTGCCGAACCACAGATTGCCTTCGCGGTCCTGGAACGAGGTCTGCGGCAGCGGGCCGCTGATGCCGTTCTGGCGCGTCAGGCGCTGGGCCGGCAGGCTGGGGCCGGAAGGGTCGAACTTGCGTTCGATGCCATCGGGCTGCATCAGCCACATGGTGCCGGCGCGGTCGAAGCGGATGCTGTTGCCCCTGGCGTCGGGCCGGATGGGCGCATCGCCGCGCGGCGCGCTGGTGCGCACGCGGTAGTAATTGCTTTGCGCATCGACGGCCCAGATGGCGCCGTCGGGCGCTTCATCCATGCCGGTGAGGATGGTGCGCGGCCAGGCGTGGGAAAAGCGCGTCTCGCCCGGCTTGCGGAAGTAGGCGCCAAGCATGGTGCCCACCCACTGCGTGCCATCGCGGGCGAACAGGATTTGGTACACGCGCTTGTCGGGCAGTCCCACGTTGGCCGCTTGCGCAACGAAACGGTCCGCACCCGGCGCCAGGCGCGCCGCGCCATCGCGCGTGCCGACCCAGATGGCGCCGTCGGGTGCCACTTCGATGTGGAACACGGCGCCCGGCGGCAAGCCGTCCGCTTCGCGGTAGGTGCGCGTGCCATCCTTGCGAAAGACGCTGACGCCGCCGAGGCGGTAGCCGACCCACACGGCGCCGTCGGCCGGCGTGGCCAGGCCCAGCACATTGCTCGACGGCAGGCGGTGGCCGTACACGCTGTCGACCCTGTCGAAGCGCACGCCATCGTAGCGATACAAGCCGGTGGCCGTGGCGATCCAGAGCCAGCCATCGTTGCCCTGGGCGAATTTCAGCACATCGACGGGCGCGCCTTGCAGGGCACCCCAGGCGTTGTGGGTGTAATCGGACAGCAGGGGCGATGGGGCGGCCGCGCACGCGTGCAGGTGGCACGCCAGCAGGGGTAGGATCAACAGGCGGCGCAGCAGGCGGGCGGACATCGTGGCAGAGGGAGATAGCGGTGGCGGGGCAGTGATTGTAGCGCAGCGCCGGGCCTTTCAGCAGGCAAAAAAAAGCCTGCGCGGGGTGGCGCAGGCTTCTTTTCGCCCTACGTTGACAAGGTTCCGCGCTTACGCGAAGTTCTTGGCAACGAAGTCCCAGTTGACCAGGCCCCAGAACGTTTCCACGTACTTGGCGCGCAGGTTGCGGTAGTCGATGTAGTAGGCGTGTTCCCAGACGTCGCAGGTCAGCAGCGGCTTGTCGCCGGTGGTCAGCGGGCAGCCGGCGTTCGAGGTGTTGACGATGTCGACGGAGCCGTCGGCTTTTTGCACCAGCCAGGTCCAGCCCGAACCGAAGTTGCCCACGCACGACTTGGTGAATTCTTCCTTGAACTTGTCGAACGACGACCATTTGGCGTTGATCGCGTCAGCCACGGCACCCGCAGGCGCGCCGCCGCCGGCCGGCTTCATGCCGTTCCAGTAGAAGGTGTGGTTCCATACCTGGGCTGCATTGTTGAAGATGCCGCCCGACGATTTCTTGATGATCTCTTCCAGCGACAGGTTCTCGAACTCGGTACCCTTGATCAGGTTGTTCAAGTTGGTGACATACGCCTGGTGATGCTTGGCATAGTGGTATTCCAGGGTTTCTTTCGAAATATGCGGCGCCAGAGCGTCCATTTCATATGGCAGTGGTGGCAGAGTATGTTCCATGTGATGTCCCTTTATGGTGAGTGTTCGGAGTCTTCCAGCCTGTGGCCGGAGGGTTGAGCCAAGCTTGCTTGAAGCAGGCATTCTTGCTGAACGAGCCACTATTGTAAAGCGGATGCGCCATTGCTGCAGATTCCGGCACGCGTCGCGGATGCCTTTGGCGTAGTGATTCTCGTTCAGCCTGAATCGGGCGGAAAAGTTCCCGGTCGCAAGCCTCAACGGATGCGCCGGGTGGTTTCCCTGACGATCAGTTCCAGCGGTGGAATGGCCGCCTGCACGGCCTCGCCATTGATCAGCCCCAGCAGCGCTTCCGTGGCGATGCGGCCGATGTCGTACAGGGGCTGGTGGATGGTCGTCAGCGGCGGCGTCGTGTAGGACGAGCCGGGCAAGTCATCGAAACCGACGAGCGAGATATCGTCGGGCACGCGGATGCCCTTGCGGTACAGGCACAGGCGCACGCCGTAGGCGGACAGATCGTTGGCGGCGAAGACGGCGCTGAATTGCTGCTGCGTATCGAACAAATGGTTCATGGCCAGCATTCCGCTTGCCTCGTGGAAATCGCCTTCCACCATCAGCTTCGGGTCGATGGCGATGTCCGCTTCGCGCAGCGCGCGCTGGTAGCCCGTCAGGCGCTCGGCCGCATCCGTGTTGTTGGCGGGGCCCGCCACGAAGGCGATGCGGCGGTGGCCCAGTTCCACCAGATGGCGCACGGCCAGGTAGGCGCCGTATTCGTTGTCGAGCTTGAAGCCGATGGCGCTTTTCGTGGCCAGCAAGCGGCCCGTCGAGACGATGGGCCGCTGTTGCGAGAAATCGAGCACGCTCTCGTCCGAGATGCGCCCCGACAGCAGGATGATGCCGTCGACCTTCCTTGCCAGCAGCAAGCGGATGCGATCGGCCTCTTCCTGGGCATTCCAGTGCCCGCTGACGATGACGGACGCATAGCCCGTGTCCTTCAAGCCGTCGTCCACGCCGCGCAGGCTTTCGTCGAAGAAGGGGCTGGAAATATCCTGCACCACGATGCCGATGGTCATCGAGCGGCCCTTCTTCAGACCTTGCGCCATCTGGTTCGGCGCGAATTTCATGTGCGCGATGGCCGCCAGCACGGCATCGCGCTTGTCGTCGGAGACCCTGGCCGTGCCATTGAGGATGCGCGAGACGGTACTGGGCGACACGCCGGCCTGGCGGGCCACGTCGAGCAGGGTGGAAGGGGGAGCAAGGCGGGCGCTATCGTTCAAGGTGATTCCTGGGTATCAAGATGACTGGTTCTCAGTGCTCTGAAAACCTTTTCATCGAAAGATTACCATAAATGGCTACAGGGCCGTCGGTCGGGGTAGGTCGGAGTAGGTCGGGTTAGCCCGCAGGGCGTAAGCCGACACAGCGCAGCCAACAATGCGTCGGGACCATGCCTCTTGCGCCAACAATGTTGTCGGATTACGCGCGTAGCGCTAATCCGACCTACGCTTGAAAACGTTTTCACGAAAAACAACAGCATCTTGAAATGGCGGATTTTTGTGTCTTTTCATAGGAGAACACGCGCCATGGCATGGACCTTGCCACGCTGCCCTCAATAAAAATGACAACTTTTTCGATTGACTTGATTTTCTTTGCGGTGTTAAATGAGCACATGTTGTGAAAACGTTTTCAAGATAGAAGACGCTCAATAAACGGAGATGAAATAATGAAGTCAAGCATCCTTGGCGCCGCCCCTTTGGCAGCGCTGACCCTGGCCGCCAGTGTGGCCGCCGCACCCGCAGCCGTCCCGCCGGCCGCCGCCCTGCCGGCGCTGGCCCCGGCCACGATTACCGTCGCCTCGTTCCCCGACCTGGACCGCGCCGTGAAAACAGCCTTGCCCCTGTGGGAAAAGCTGTATCCGCAAGTGAAGGTCAAGCTGGTCAGCCTGCAGATCGACGACCACCATAACTCGATGACGACGGCGCTGGCGGCCGGTGCGCGCCTGCCCGACGTGATGGCCATCGACTTCCGCTATGTCGGCAGCTTCGCCGAATCGAAGGGCATGGAAGATTTGCTGCAGCCGCCATACGGGGCAGGGCAGTACCGCGCCCAGTTCGTGCCGTTCACGTTCGTGCAGGCGACCAGTTCGCGCGGCACCCTGGGCGCCATGCCGGCCGACCTGGGGCCTGGCACCTTGTTCTACCGCAAGGACTTGATGGACAAGGCGGGCATCAAGGAAACCGATCTGACGCAATCGTGGGAGTCATATATCGCCGCCGGCAAGAAGCTCAAGGCCGCCACCGGCACCTATCTGCTGGCCGGCGCCAGCGACCTGGCCGATATCTATATCCGCGCCAATTTGAAAGATGGCGAAGGCATCTATTTTGGCGACAAGGGCCAGGTGCTGGTCGACTCGCCCCGCTTCGTCAAGGCGTTCGAACTGGCCAAGGCGGCGCGGGTCGCCGGCATCGATGCGCGCACCGTGGCCTGGACGGGCGAGTGGGCCGAAGGCTTCAAGCGCGACAAGGTGGCCAGCCAGATGATGGGTTCGTGGTTGAGCGGCCACCTGGCCAAGTGGCTGGCGCCCGATTCCAAGGGCCAGTGGCGCGCGGCGAGCCTGCCGGCCGGCGCGCTGGCATCCTACGGCGGCTCGTTCTACGGCATCCCGAAAAAGGCGGCGAATAAAACCCAGGCCTGGGAATTCATCAAGTTCATGACCGTCAACAAGGATATCCAGCTGCACTCGCTCAAAGAGATCGGCGCCTTCCCGGCCCTCAAGGCCGCGTATGCGGACCCGATGATGGACGAGCCGCAGCCGTATTTCGGCGGCCAGAAGACGCGTTTGCTGGCGCGCGACACGGCGGCGAAAATCCCCGTCATCCGCGTCGACAAGTTCGACGCCGTGGCGCGCGACATCGTCAACATGGAACTGGAAAGCGTGCTGGCGCAAAACAAGGATATCAAGACGGCGCTGGCCGACGCCAAGGCCCTGATCACCCACCGCGCGCGGCGCTAGGAGCAGCATGACTACTTCCATGCCTTGTACCGATGGCGCGCCCGCTGCTGCTGCAGCGAGGCCCGCCAGGAAACGCTTCAACATGAAGAAGTGGGCGCCGTATATTTTCATCAGCCCCTTCTTCATCCTGTTCGCCGTCTTCAGCCTGTTCCCGCTGCTGTTTTCCATCTATCTGTCGTTCAACCAGTGGGAAGCGGCCAGCGGCGTGGAAGCCATGCAGTGGGTGGGGCTGGACAACTACAAGTATGCCTTGAGCGACCCGTGGTTCTTGCGCTCGCTGGGCAATACCGTCTGGCTGGCGCTGGCCTCGGGCGTGCCGCAGCACCTGGTGGCCATTCCGCTGGCAGCGTTCATCCACAACAGCTTCAAGCGCTCGCGCAACCTGGTGATCGGCATTTACTTTTTACCGTTCATCACGTCCAGCGTGGCCATCGCCATGGTCTTCAATACCCTGTTCTCGCGCGACTATGGCCAGATCAATGTGCTGATCCAATGGTGCGCCAGCCTGCCGCTCGTCGGCGGCCTGTTTCCGGCGGAATCGATCGACTGGCTGGGCAGCTCGCTGTTCATCAAGCCGGCCGTCGCCTTCGTCATTTTCTGGCGCTACCTGGGCTGGAACCTGGTGCTGTATCTGTCCGCGCTGCAGGTGATCCCCAAGGATTTGTATGAAGCGGCCACCATCGACGGTGCGTCGAAACGCCAGCAATTCTGGTACATCACCTTGCCGCAGCTGCGCCCCATGATCTACCTGGCCGTGACACTCACCATCATGGGCAACCTGCAGCTGTTCGAGGAACCGTTCGTGCTGGTGGCCGAATCGAGCGGCGTGAGCCAGTCGGTGATGACGACGGCCATCTTCGTCTACAAGACGGCGTTTTCCTCGGGCGACTTCGGCACGGCGTCGGCCATTTCCTGGCTGCTGTTCCTGATCATCGCCAGCACCACCTGGGTCAACAACCGCATCTTCAGCCGCAATGAACGCAAGGAGGTCCGATGAAAACCACCCGCTGGACGGCCTACGCCATGGTGGCCATCGGCGCCCTGATCATGGTCGCGCCGTTCTACTTCATGTTCGTCTTCGCCACGCACACGAGCGCCGAGATCTACAGCCTGCCGCCGCCGCGCTGGTTCGGCACGGCCCTGCTCAACAACATCGAGCTGCTGCAGGAGCGCCTGCCGTTCTGGCGCAATATCGGCATCAGCCTGTACGTGGCCCTGATGACGACGGCGCTGACCTTGTTCTTTTGCTCGCTGGGCGGCTATGCGTTCGCCATGTACGAGTTCCGCTTCAAGCGGCCCCTGTTCACCCTCGTGATGGCGTCGATGATCATCCCGTCTTTCATGAACATGATTCCGACCTTCATGCTGATGGATTTCCTCGGATGGCTGGACCAGCCGCGCGCCCTGTACGTGCCTGGCGCGGCCGGCGCATTGGGGATTTTCCTCATGCGCCAGTACATCGGCACGGCGATTCCGAAGGATCTGATCGAGGCGGCGCGCATCGACGGCTGCGGCGAATTCGCCATCTACTGGAGAGTCGTGCTGCCGCTGATCGGTCCCGCCATGGGCACCCTGGGCCTGATCACCTTCATCAACTCGTGGAACAACTTCATCACGCCGCTGGTCGTCATGCGCTCGGTCGAGAACTACACGATCCCGCTGGCCCTGCGCAGCATGCAGGCGCCGAACAACACGGAGTGGGGCGCGCTGATGACGGGCGCCGCCATCGCCGTGCTGCCGCTGCTGCTCATGTTTTTTGTCGCCTCGAAGCGTTTAATTGAAGGACTGACCCAGGGCGCCGTCAAAGGCTAGCACTTTTTTTCATCCACTCACACTGACATGACCACCATGCATAACGACGATATTGACACCAACTTTCCCGCCACCTTCACCTGGGGCGTGGCCACCAGCGCCTACCAGATCGAGGGCGCCGCCGCCATCGACGGCCGCGGCCCATCCATCTGGGATACCTTCAGCCATACGGATGGCAAGATCATCGACGGCAGCAATGGCGACGTGGCCTGCGACCACTATCACCGCTACGCGGAGGACGTGGAGCTGATCGCCAGCCTGGGCGTGAACGCCTACCGCTTTTCCATGTCCTGGTCGCGCGTGCAGCCCACGGGTTCCGGCGCCTGGAACGAGGCCGGCTTCGATTTCTATGGACGCCTGCTCGACGCCTTGGCCGCCAAGGGGCTCGACGCCCATCTGACCCTGTACCACTGGGACTTGCCGCAAGCCTTGCAGGACGAGGGCGGCTGGCTCAATCGCGCCACCTGCTACCACTTTGCCGCCTACGCGGCCGAAGTGGCGCGCCGCTTCGGCCACAAGGTCGCCAGCATCGCTACTCATAACGAACCGTGGTGCACGGCCGTGCTGGGCCACGGCACGGGCCAGTTCGCGCCCGGCATGGCCGACCCGGCCGCCGCCGTGCAAGTGTCGCACCATCTGCTGCTGTCGCACGGCCTGGCCATGCAGGCGATGCGCGCCGTCAATCCGCCCGCGAAACTGGGCATCGTGCTCAATCAATGGACGGCCACGCCGGCCACTGACAGCGCCCAGGACCGCGAGCTGGCCGAACTCGAATATGCGCGCTCGGTGCAGTGGTATATGGACGCCATCTTCAAGGGCCGTTACCCGGCGCTGGCCCTGAAACACGTCGACGCTTCTGCTTTAGCTATCTTTGAAAACGATTTCATAGATATCAAGCAACCCATCGATTTCCTTGGCGTGAACTACTACACGCGCGCTTTCATGAGTGCCGAGACGCCGCCGCGCAAGCCCGAGTGCAAGCTCGGTGTCAACGACATGGGCTGGGAAACCTATCCGCAGGGCTTGACGGAACTGCTCGTCGGCCTGCACCGCGAATACCGGCTGCCGCCCGTCTACATCACGGAAAACGGCATGGCCGTGGCCGACAAGCCCGTCGACGGCAAGATCCACGACGCGCCGCGCATCGAGTACGTGCAGCTGCACCTGGACGCCTTGCGCGCCGTGATCGCGCAGGGCATCGACGTACGCGGCTATTTCTACTGGAGCCTGATGGACAACTTCGAGTGGAACTCGGGCTATGCCAAGCGCTTCGGCATGGTCTACGTCGATTACGCCACGCAGCAGCGCAGCTTCAAGGACAGTGCCCTGTGGTACCGCGACTTCATCGCCGCGCAGCGCGCGTCCCACGCCGCTGTCCTGGCCGAGGAGCACTGACATGGCCGCCATTTCCCTGCGCGGCATCCGCAAGACCTATGGCGACGGCCCGGAAATCGTCAAGGGCCTGGACCTCGATATCCACGACGGCGAATTCATGGTCTTCGTCGGGCCATCCGGCTGCGGCAAGTCGACCCTGCTGCGCATGATCGCGGGACTGGAAGACATCAGCGCGGGCCAGCTGCGCATCGGCGACCTGCTGGCCAACGACGTGGCGCCGGCCGAGCGGGGTATCGCCATGGTCTTCCAGAGCTACGCCCTGTACCCGCACATGACGGCGCGCGACAACATGGGCTTTGCCTTGAAACTGGCGGGCAAGCCGGAAGCGGAAGTGCGCGCGGCCGTGGGCAAGGTGGCCGAGATCTTGCAGATCACGCACCTGCTTGACCGCAAGCCCAAGGCCTTGTCGGGCGGTGAGCGGCAGCGTGTGGCCATCGGCCGCTCCATCGTGCGCCAGCCCAAGGTGTTCCTGTTTGACGAGCCGCTGTCCAATCTCGACGCGTCCTTGCGCGTGCAGACGCGCATCGAGCTGGCCAAGCTGCACCAGGAACTGGGCACCACCATGATCTACGTGACCCACGACCAGGTCGAAGCCATGACCCTTGGTGACCGGGTCGCCGTCTTCCACGGCGGCCACCTGGAGCAGGTGGGTGCGCCGCTGGACCTGTACCGCCAGCCGGCCAGCCAGTTCGTGGCCGGCTTCATCGGCGCGCTGCGCATGAATTTCTTGCCGTGCGCCGCCGTCCCCGCGCTGGCCAGCCAGCTTGGCGGCGAGGCGGGCATGCTGGTTGGCATACGCCCCGAACACCTGCGCCTGGTGCCGCGCCACGAGGGCTATGGCGCTACGGTGACCCTGATCGAGCAGCTGGGCGACGCGCAAATCATTCACGCGATGCTGGACGGCAGCCCGCACGCGGTGGCCATCAAGCTGCACGGCGAGGCGCGCCACGCGCTGGCGCAGGGCAGCGCCATCGGCTTTGCACCGGAAGAAGGCCATGCCTTTCTATTCGACACGGCCGGTCGCGCCGTGGCTACCCATTGACCCCGCACGGAGGCGACATGACTTCAGATTGACACCCAAAAAATGTGCAGCAATAGCCAAAGAGCTATGTGATCATCAATCAACCAGCGGTACAGGAGACAACAACAATGCAACAGCTCAAACGCAATACCATCGCCCTCAGCCTGGCGCATGCGACCTTCGCCCAGTTCATCTTGCTGGGCAGCGGCGCCGCCATGGCCCAGGAGGCAGCCGCCACCGACGCGGCAAAACCGGCAGCCGAACAGATGGACCGCATCGTCGTCACGGCCACGCGCCGCAATACCTTCGTGCAGGAGACGCCGCTGGCCGTCACCGCCTTCAACCAGGACACCCTGCAAAACAACCAGGTCAAGGATCTGGCGTCGCTGGCCACCATGGTGCCGAGTCTCGTCGTCGAGCAGCATGGCGACTCGGGCGGCGTGCACGTCTACATGCGCGGCGTCGGTTCGGCCAACCACACGGAGCTGGGCGACCCGGCCGTCGCCTTCTATGTCGATGGCGTGTATTCGCCGCGTCCCCAGGGCGCCACGGCGCTGATGTATGACCTGTCGCACGTCGAGGTGGCGCGCGGACCGCAGGGCACGCTGAACGGCCGCAATTCGACTGCCGGCGCCGTCAACCTCGTGTCGGCCGCGCCTAGCACGGCCAAGTTCATGGGTTCGGCCGGCATCACCGTGGGCGACAAGCGTCACCTGCAGACGCAGGGCATGATCAATATCCCGTTTTCCGACGACGTGGCGCTGCGCATCGCCGCCATCAAGGATAGCCATGACGGCACGGTGGACTTCCGCCGCGGCTCGAACGTCATGCCGGGCACGGCCAAGTATGGCGCCGGCGACCAGATGGGCGTGCGCGCCTCGCTGCTGTGGAAGTTCACGCCGCAGCTGCGCGGCACCTTCATCGCCGACTACTTCCTCGACCAGGGCGCCGGCAACGTCTACCTGGCGGCCGAACCGAAACGGGGCGAGAAGCTGCGTTCGGCCCTGATCGACACGCCGGGCACCCTGGACCAGTCGATTCTGACCTACAAGGGCAAGCTCAATTACAAGCCGACGGACGCGCTGGATTTCACGTACCTGGGCAGCTGGAGCCGCTACAAGCGCCAGAACAGCAACGACTCCGATGCGGGCCTGTTCCCCGGCTTCAAGTCGGAGAACCGCACGGACTGGGCGCAGTTCGACAGCTATTCGCACGAGCTGCAGGCGCGCTCGGACGACGACGCGCCGTTCCAGTGGGTGGCCGGCCTGTTCCTGTTCAATGAAAAGAACAAGGTGCGCTTCGATATCGACCGCAGCCAGATTTCGCAGGCGGCCGTGCAGCAGGATATCGCCAACGGCGCCGTGATCTTCGTGCAGCCGACCGTGGGCCAGTATGCGTCGTCGATGTCCTTCATCCAGGGCGACCGCCAGCTCAAATCGAAAGCCGTGTTCGGCCAGGTCAGCCAGCAAGTGACGGACCAGATCAAGCTGACGGCCGGCGCGCGCTACACGAAAGACCATAAATTCGACATCGGCGGCAAGAACTGGGCATGCCCGAACTGGCCGGCCAATACCCCGCTGGGCACCACGGTCCTCACTGCCGACCAGCTGCGCCAACTCGTTACGCCGGGCACGGGCCTGGCCAACACGCACAATATCGGCCCGGGCGGCGCCATCACGGCCGCCACCTGCGGCAATACGCCAGGCGACAATACGGCCGACCTGAAATACGGCCAGGCCACCTGGCTGGGCCGCATCGAGTACAAGCTGCGCCCGGACATCCTGCTGTTCGGTTCCGTGACGACGGGCTTCCATTCGCCGGCCATCGGCGACGGCGGCGCCACCACCAAGCCGGAAAAGCTGACCAGCTATGAAATCGGCTTCAAGTCGGACTTGCTGAACCGCGAACTGACCCTGAACCTCGACGCCTTCCTGATGAAGTACAAGGACAAGCTCGAGTCGCAGGTGGTCAACAGCGTGCTGGCCAACTTCAACGCGGCCGGCGCCACCGTCAAGGGCCTGGAAGCGGAGTGGGTGTGGCGACCAACGAAGGTCGACCGTCTGACGGGCAATGCCACCTGGCTCAAAGCCGTGTATGACGACTTCATGTCGTGCGACGTCGATGCGGCGCGCGCGAATGGCCAGTCCTGCGGTTCGACGGCGCCACTGGTGAACGTGGGCGGCAGCACCATGAAGCATGCGCCGAAGTTTTCCACCACCGTGCAGTACGAGCATGATTTCAATGTCGCCGGCGGCCAGATCACGCCGCGCGCTTCGGTGCACTATGAAACCATGTCGTACGTGGGGGCGGGGGCGTTCAACGGCGACGTGCCGGGCCATGCCGGCGTCAAGCGCCAGGAAGCCTACACGACCCTGGACCTGAGCCTGCGCTTCCAGCCGGCCAACAAGGCCTACACGGTCGAAGCGTTCGTGCAGAACGCCACGGACAAGGCGGTCAAGCTGGACGTCAATGAAATCTGCACGGACGTGGGCATGCCATGCCAGCCGACGCAGCAGATCTACGGCGCCTTCTACAACGCGCCGCGCACGTTTGGCGCGCGCGTGTCGATGAAGTTCTAAGTCAGGTAGTGTGAAAGAGCAGTTGCGGTAGCAGTCCACTCAGTAGGGAAGGTGTTGGGCCGGGGTTCTTCCCCGGCCTTTTTTATTCCAGCGCTTATTCCAGGCTGGCTTGCACGCTGGCGATGCCGACCTGCGCGCTGCCTTCGGCCAGGCGCACGTTGACGTTCTGGCGCGCCTGCAGCTGCGCCGGCGAGCGCACGATATTCCCTTTTTCATCGCGCAGTATCGCGTAGCCGCGCTCCAGGGTGCGCTGGGGATTCAGCAGTTCCAGCTGCGCCGCCAGGCCGTCGAGGCGGTGGCGCCGCTGGCCCAGCTGCTGCGCCATGGCCGCGCCGCTGCGCCGCTGCATTTCTACGAGCCGCGTGCGCGATGCCGTGACGTCGGGCCGCAGGTTGGCCCAGCGCGAGCGCAGGCGTTCGAGCGCGTACTGCGACTGGTTCACGGGCGCGCGCGCCGCATGCGTCATGGCCGTCGACAGGGCCAGCAGCTGCAATCGCTGCTGCTGCTGCTGCGCCTTCGGGTTGAGCAGGCGGCGGCTGTGGCGGTCCAAGGTTTGCGCCGCGTCATCGAGGCTGCGGCGCATGGCGCGGCGTAGGTCGGCCGCATCGGCGCGCAGGGATGCCATCCAGTCGGCGCGCGGCGTGGCCGCCAGTTCGGCCGCCGCCGTCGGCGTGGCCGCGCGCAGGTCGGCCGCGAAGTCGGCGATGGTGAAATCCGTCTCGTGTCCCACGCCGCTGATCACGGGCATGGAGCAATCGGCAATCGCATGCGCGACGGTTTCATCGTTGAACGACCACAGATCCTCGATGCTGCCGCCGCCACGGCACACGAGCAGCACGTCGCACTCGGCCCTTGTCGATGCCGTGCGGATGGCGTGCGCGATCTTTTCCGGCGCCTGCTGTCCCTGCACGGGTGTCGGGTACAGAATGATGTTGACGTGCGGCGCGCGGCGCTTGAGCGCGATCAGCACGTCGCGCAGGGCGGCCGCCTGCGGGCTGGTGACGATGCCGATGCTGCGCGCGAACATGGGGATGGCGCGCTTGCGTTCCTGGTCGAACAGGCCTTGCGCTGCCAGCTTTTCCTTCAGGCGCTGGAACGCTTCGTACAGGGCGCCCACGCCGGCGCGGCGGATGGCTTCCACGTTGATCTGGTAATCGCCGCGCGCGCCATACAGGGTGACGAGGGCGCGCACTTCGACCTTGTCGCCTTCGCGCGGCGTGAAGCCCGCGTACTGGGCGCGGCCGCGGAACATCACGGCACGGACCTGGGCGCCATCGTCCTTCAAGGTGAAGTACCAGTGGCCGGAAGCGGCGCGCGTGAAGTTGGAAATCTCGCCGGCGATCCAGGTCAGAGGGAACGAGCGCTCGAGCAGGCGCGCGACAGCCTGGTTCAGGGCGCTGACGGTCAGCACGGGCGGGGCGGCAAAGCCGCTGTCAGTCGGGTTGTCGGTCATCATAAAGCTGGGAGCGGGAAGGCAACTGTCCACATATTATCGGCGAGGTCATGCTTATGTCATATATCGCGCAAAACAACAAGTTCTATTTCTAAGTAATTGATTTCATGATGAATTCCCCGTATGCCTGATTTGCGTGCACAGGGAAAAAATCCTTTAATATCAAGCACATCAGTGTAGCCCCTGCCACTTACGCACAAAGTTATCCACAGAAAGTGTGCGGAACTTTTTGCCTTGGACAAACATGGCAGGGCTGGCCCTGATCGAGCGATAAAAGTGCCTTGCTACATTTTTGCGCACGGAAATAAAGTGCCTATGAATCAAGCGCTTAGTATGTCATGCATGGCCTTGCGCACAATCTTATCCACAAAAAATGTGCAGAACTCTGGCGCGGCACCGGATTTATCCACGGGAAGGCCCATGGCATGGCTTGCCTTAATTTTGCGCAGCATAAAAATAGTCTTACAAATCAAGGGTATAGCATCGTACCGTGCGCCTTGCTCACAATCTTATCCACAGAACGTGTGCAAAACTGCATAAACCGTTTCGTGGTTTGTCCGGGTTTTCCACCGTGTGAGCATGTTGAATTGCTGCCTTATTTTTCAGCAGAGAAAAAAATCCCTTTAGAATCAATGCTCTTGCATGGAGTCAATCGGCTTGCTCACAATCTTATCCACACTTTATGTGTGGAACTGCGCTGGCGGTGGAAAACTGCTGTTTTGAAGTGGAATCGGGCCGTGAAAAACACGCTTTTCAGCCAATGCCACATTTTTATGCATGGCAATAAAAACGATATAAATCAATGTACTTGGCGCGTATCCGTACGCTTGCGCACAATCTTGTCCACAGATTGTGTGCAGAACTTTGAGGGCATGTCTGGCGCCGATTGCGCGCTTGCTGCCACTTTTTTACGCATTGATTTAATTTCCTTTAAAATCAATGGCTTGATTACATTCCTCTGCTTTGCGCACAATCTTGTCCACAGTAAATGTGCAGAACTCTTCAAACATTAACTTATTGACATTGACTACTGTCGATAAGCTGCTATGCCTGTATTTTGCGCAGCACGATAATTCCAATGTAAATCAATGGCTTGCATGCTGTACTTCATGCTTGCTCACAATCTTATCCACACAAAGTGTGCAAAACTGGGCTCCCGCCAGCGCGCTGGGGACAGGTACCATGCAGGCGCCACTTGCCGCCGGCGCGGCAACGCGCTACATTGCGCCATTCCTGCGCGCACGTACAATCGGTCTTCGGCGCTCGGTACAATACAGGCTGTTCGGGCGATTCATCGCCTTCCCTTTACCAGGAGTTTCTTTTGCTCGCTATATTTCAAGCCGCTGGCTGGCCCATCTGGCTGTTGTTGATCGCTTCCATCGTTGCCCTGGCCCTGATCATCGAGCGCCTGCTGTATTTGCGCCGCGCCAAGATACTGCCCCGCAAGCTGTTCGATGAAGTGGTGCAGGTGTATCGCAGCGGCAAAATCACGCCGGACACGGTGGCCAAGCTGGAAAGCAATTCGCCGCTGGGCGTGGTGCTGGCCGCCGCCTTGCGCAATGTCGACGCGCCGCGCGACGTGATGAAGGAATCGATCGAAGAGGCGGGCAGCGGCGTGGCCCACACGCTGGAACGTTTCCTGACGACCTTGGGCACGATCGCCACCCTGGCGCCGCTGATGGGTCTGTTTGGCACGGTGGTGGGCATGATTGAAATCTTCGGCTCGCAAAACGCCAGCGGCTCCAATCCCGCACAATTGGCCCACGGCATTTCGGTGGCCCTGTATAACACGGGTTTCGGCCTGGCCATCGCCATGCCGACACTCGTCTTCTACCGCCACTTCCGCGCCCTCGTCGACAGCTTCGTCATTGACATGGAGCAGCAAGCGGTCAAGTTCGTCGACATCGTCCACAGTGGCCGCAAATGAACTTCCGCAAAGGCAAGGGGCGTGAAGACCCCGAAATCAACCTGATCCCGTTCATCGACGTGCTGCTGGTGATCCTGATCTTCCTCATGGTCAGCACCACCTACAGCAAGTTTACGGAGCTGCAGATCACCTTGCCGACGGCCGACGCCGAGCAGGCGAAGGAGAAGCCGCAGCAGATCGACGTCACCATCGACGCCAAGGGCAACTACACGGTCAACCGCGAGCCCATCTCGTTCCGCGACGTGGCCGGCCTGGCCGACGCCCTGCAGAACGCGGCGAAAGCGGCCAACGGCGGCAAGGCGCCCGCGCAGACGCCCGTCGTGGTGGTCAACGCCGACCAGTTCGCCATGCACCAGATGGTCATCCACGTGATGGAAGCGGCCCGCCTGGCCGGCTATGAAAAGCTGACGTTCGCGGCGCAAGCTGGGGGCAAGTAAGCTTCGACCGTTACCGGCAACAAAATTGGGGTCTGACCCGCCGGGTCAGACCCCAGCCCTTTACTCCTCCCCCCATGCCCACATCCTCCCCCGCCAAGCTTGAAACCACTCTCACCCGCGCCTGGCTGACGCGCGGCCCGCTGGCGTGCGCGCTGTGGCCCGTCTCCCTGCTGTTCGGCGCTTTGAGCAGTGTCAGGCGAGGCCTGTACCGGGCAAACCTCCTGACATCCGCGCGACTGCCCGTGCCCGTCGTCGTCGTCGGCAACATTTTTATTGGCGGCACCGGCAAGACGCCGTTGACGATCTGGCTGGTGCAAGCCTTGCGCGACGCTGGCATGCGCCCGGGCGTCATTTCGCGCGGCCATGGCAGCGCCGACCGTTCGCCGCGCGCCGTCACCGCTGCTTCCACGCCGCAGCAGGTGGGCGACGAGCCGCTGCTGATCTTTCAGCGCGGCGGCTGCCCCGTGATGGTGGGGCGCGACCGCGCGCAAGCGGGCAGGGCGCTGCTGGCCGCGCACCCGGACGTCGACGTGCTGGTGACGGACGACGGCTTGCAGCATTACGCCTTGCGGCGCGACGTGGAAATCGTGCTGTTCGACGGCCGCGGCGCGGGCAATGGCTGGCTGCTGCCGGCGGGCCCGCTGCGCGAATCGCCGCGCCGCCGGCGCGACGTGACGGTGATCAATGCGCCCGAGCTGGCGCCGGATCTGGTGGCCAGGGTCGCGCCGCAGGGCGGGCTGGTGGTGCAGATGCTGCTGGCCGGCGGCGTGGCCGAGCGCATGGTGAACCGCAGTGAAAGCGTGGCGCTTGCAACCCTGGCGGCCAGCGGCCGGCGCATCGTGGCGGCGGCCGGCATCGGCAACCCGCAGCGCTTCTTTGCCATGCTGCGCGGCGCCGGATTGGACTTCACGGAACTGCCCTTGCCCGATCATCACGACTTCCTCGACCAGCCATTTGCGGCACTCGACACGGATGTGATCTTGATCACCGAGAAGGATGCAGTAAAATGTGCGCAAATTGAATATCTCAAAGATGACCCGAGACTGTGGGTCGTCCCCGTCAGTGCGCGCATCGATAGCGCGCTGGCCCAACAAATTGTGGAGAAATGTCGTGGACGCTCGACTGCTTGATATCCTGGTCTGCCCTGTTTGCAAGGGTCCGCTTGAACACGATAAGAAGGCGCAGGAACTGATTTGCCGCGCCGACCGCCTCGCCTATCCTATCCGCGATGGCATCCCCATCATGTGGGCGGACGAAGCGCGCACCCTGCAAGACGCAGTGGAATAACGATGGCGTTCATCGTCATCATCCCGGCCCGCCTGGCCTCGACGCGCCTGCCGGGCAAGCCGCTGGCTGACCTGGGCGGCAAACCCATGGTGGTGCGCGTGGCCGAGCAGGCAGCCCTGTCGGGCGCCGCGCGCGTCATCGTCGCCACCGACCACGAATCCATCCGCGCCGCCTGCGCCGCGCATGGCGTGGAAGTGTGCATGACGCGCAGCGACCATCCGTCGGGCACGGACCGCATCGCCGAAGTGGCGCGCACGCTCGAGCTGCCGCTCGATGCCGTCGTCGTCAACCTGCAGGGCGACGAACCGTTGATCGATCCGGCCTTGCTGGCCGCCTGCGCGGCGCAGATCAGCGCCGCCGTCCCCATGGCCACGTGCGCCCATCCGTTGCACGACGTGGCCGATGCGTTCAACCCGAACGTGGTCAAGGTCGTGCTGGACAAGAATGGCCGCGCCTTGTATTTCTCGCGCGCGACGATTCCGTGGCACCGCGACGGCTTCGCGCAGTCGAAAGACAGCCTGCCGGCCGGCTATGTGCCGCTGCGCCATATCGGCCTGTATGCCTACAGCAATGCATTCCTGCAAGAGTATCCGCAATTGTCCGCGTCGCCGCTGGAAGCGATCGAGGCGCTCGAGCAGTTGCGCGTGCTGTGGCACGGTGTTGCCATCGCCGTGCATGTCACGGACTCGGCCCCGGCCGCCGGTGTCGACACACCGGAAGATCTTGCCAGGGTGCAAGCCCACTATCGCGCCCAGTAAGCGCGTTACCCGCAAAACGGCAGGCGTGCAAATATAATTTTGTGCGCCTGCAGCAAAAACCACATTTTGAAACGTCTGCTTCGCTAATTGCTGGCTTTGATCAATCAGGGCATAGCAATTCGACAGCAAACTGGCGTTCCGGGGATTTTTTGTGGTAAGTTTCGTAGGGAAAGATAGCCATAGCAACATCATCTAAAAATAATTACACATACCACCATCCAAAATCTGTTTTTTAGGAACTTTTCAATGCGTCTGATACTTTTAGGAGCACCCGGTGCCGGCAAGGGCACCCAAGCTAACTTCATCAAAGAAAAATACAATATTCCACAAATCTCCACGGGCGACATGCTGCGCGCGGCGATCAAGGAAGGCACGGAACTGGGTCTGGCAGCGAAAAAAGTCATGGATGCGGGCGGCCTCGTGTCGGACGACATCATGATCGGCCTGGTCAAGAACCGCCTGCAGGAAGCCGATTGCGCCAATGGCTATCTGTTCGACGGCTTCCCGCGCACCATCGCGCAAGCGGACGCCATGAAAGATGCCGGCATCAATGTCGACTACGTACTGGAAATCGACGTGCCTGACGCTTCGATCATCGAGCGCATGGACGGCCGCCGCAGCCACCCGGGTTCGGGCCGCGTGTACCACGTCAAATTCAATCCGCCAAAAGTCGACGGCGTCGACGACATCACGGGCGAGCCGCTGATCCAGCGCGACGACGACAAGGCGGAAACCGTCAAGAAGCGCCTGGACGTGTACCACAACCAGACCAAGGTTTTGCTCAACTACTACAATGACTGGGCCAAGTCCGGCCTGCCAGGCGCGCCGAAATACCGCCGCATCGCCGGTGTCGGTCCGGTCGAGCAAATCCGCGACAGCGCATTTGCCGCCCTGGCGGAATAAGCAGTGTTTGAAAAGCGGACCTGAGTGTCCGCTTTTTTTGTGCCCGCGCTTCAGGCGGGCGCCGTATCGTTTTCGTGGTTCAGTTTTTTTGCAGGTCGTGTTTTCCTGGCTGCGCGTGCCTACCCGGTGCGGTCTGCAGCTGTTGGCAATGACGTCGGATAAAAACAGAAGGGGACGATATGGCAGCCAGTTTGTGGTTTGCGGTAGCCTGCGGCGTGGTCGCAGTCATTTACGGTTTGGTGTCGCGCAGCTGGATCCTGAGGCAGGATCCCGGCAACGCGCGCATGCAGGAAATCGCGCTGGCCATCCAGCAGGGCGCGGCCGCCTACTTGGCGCGCCAGTACCGCACCATCGCCATCGTCGGCGTGGTGCTGCTGATCGCCATCTATCTGCTGCTCGGCCTGCATACGGCGCTGGGCTTCCTGATCGGCGCCGTGCTGTCGGGCGCCTGCGGCTTCATCGGCATGAATGTCTCGGTGCGGGCCAATGTGCGCACGGCGCAGGCGGCCACGCATGGCATCAACCAGGCGCTGAACGTGGCTTTCAAGGGCGGGGCGATCACCGGCATGCTGGTGGTTGGCCTGGGCTTGCTGGGCGTGACCCTGTTCTACTGGCTGCTGGTGACGACGGGCGCGCCCGGCCTGACCCAGCATGATTTGATCAAACCGCTGATCGGCCTGGCCTTCGGCGCCTCGCTCATTTCCATCTTCGCGCGGCTCGGCGGCGGCATCTTCACCAAGGGCGCCGACGTGGGCGCGGACCTGGTGGGCAAGGTCGAAGCGGGCATCCCCGAGGACGATCCGCGCAACCCGGCCGTCATCGCCGACAACGTGGGCGACAATGTGGGCGACTGCGCCGGCATGGCGGCCGACCTGTTCGAAACCTATGTCGTGACCCTGATCGCCACCATGCTGCTGGGCGCACTGCTGATGGCAGAAGCGAGCAGCACGGCCATCATCTACCCGCTGCTGCTGGGTGCCGTGTCCATCCTCGCTTCCATCGTCGGCTGCTCGATGGTCAAGACCAAGCCGGGTGCGAAGATCATGTCGGCCCTGTACACGGGCTTGTGGTGGGCCGCCGGCCTGTCCCTGGTCGGCTTTGCCGTCGTCACGTGGCTGCTGTGGCCCGACGACGCCATGCGCTACAAGATGCTGGGCGCCACCGTCGTCGGCATCGTCCTCACGGGCCTGATGGTGTACATCACCGAATACTACACGGGCACGGATTTCAAGCCCGTGCGCCACATCGCCGAAGCGTCGACGACGGGCCACGGCACCAACATCATCGCCGGCCTGGGCGTGTCGATGAAGTCCACCGCGTATCCGGTGCTGGCCGTCTGCGTCGCCATCCTCGTCTCGTATCAACTGGCGGGCCTGTACGGCATCGCCGTTGCCGCCACGTCGATGCTGTCGATGGCCGGCATCATCGTCGCGCTCGACGCGTATGGTCCCATCACGGACAACGCGGGCGGCATCGCGGAAATGTCGGGCCTGCCCGACTCCGTGCGCGCCATTACCGATCCGCTCGACGCCGTCGGCAACACGACCAAGGCCGTCACCAAGGGCTATGCCATCGGCTCGGCCGGCCTGGCCGCGCTGGTGCTGTTTGCCGACTACACGCATGCGCTCGAATCCGTGGGCCAGCACATCACCTTCGATCTGTCGAACCCCATGGTCATCGTCGGCCTGTTCATCGGCGGCCTGATACCGTATCTGTTCGGCGCCATGGCGATGGAAGCCGTGGGCCGCGCGGCCGGCGCCGTGGTGGTGGAAGTGCGGCGGCAGTTCCGCGACATCAAGGGCATCATGGAAGGCACGGCGCGGCCCGAATACGACAAGGCCGTCGACATGCTGACGGCGTCGGCCATCCGCGAAATGATCGTGCCCTCCTTGCTGCCCGTGGTGGTGCCCATCGTCGTGGGCATGCTGCTGGGGCCTGCGGCCCTGGGCGGCCTCTTGATGGGGACCATCGTCACGGGCCTGTTCGTGGCCATATCCATGACCACGGGCGGCGGCGCCTGGGACAATGCGAAGAAATACATCGAGGATGGCCATTTCGGCGGCAAGGGTTCCGATGCGCACAAGGCGGCCGTCACGGGCGACACGGTGGGCGACCCGTACAAGGACACGGCCGGTCCGGCCGTGAACCCCCTGATCAAGATCATCAATATCGTGGCCCTGCTGCTGGTGCCGCTGCTGCCGGCCACGGGCTGGCTGGCGGTCAAGGCGCCGGCACCGATCCACGCGCCCGTGCCGCCCATCCTGGCGCCGGCCACACCGGTGCAAAGCTTGCCGGCGCAATAAACGCCACGTCAAACAGCCCCGTTTCCAGGGGCTGTTTTTACGTCGGGCATGTCAAAATTTCCTGATTTCCATATCGTGTACGTATCAAAAGTGAGCAAATGTTACAGCGCCTTGCCTGCGCCAGCCGCCTGCCAATAATGAAGGAGTCACTTCAGGCAGCAGAAGGCAGGAGGCATCATGGACAAGGCAGACAAACGGCGCTGGCTGATGCGGGGGCTGGCCGTGGCGGTGGGGCTGGCGCTGGCCGGCAGCGCCTGGGCCGATCCTGGCAGGCATGGACGGCACGGTGGACACGGCTTCCACGGCCATCATGGTCATCACGGACACGGCCATTTCCGTGGCCGCTCGCATGTCGGCGTGTGGCTGGGTTCTAGCTGGGGCTACGGGCCGGGGTGGTACGGCGACCCGTGGTACCGCCATCCGTACGGACGCACGGTCGTGGTACAGCCGCTGCCCGTCGCGCCGCCCGTGTATGTCGAGCAGGGCGGGGTGCCGACGGCGCCGATGTGGTACTACTGCCGTCAGCCGCAAGGCTATTATCCCTACGTGACAAGTTGTACATTGCCGTGGCGCGCCGTGGCGCCGGGCAGTGTGCGCTGAAAGCGAGGTGCGACATGAACGGGAAAACAGGCGCAGTGTGCGGGGGCGTGCTGGCGCCCCTTGTGCTGGCGGCATGCACGGTGATGCCGCAAGGGCCATCGGCCATGGTGTTGCCCGGCACGGGCAAGAGTTTCGCGCAATTCCAGGGCGATGACGCCCAGTGCCGCGGGTATGCGCAGGCGCAGCTGGGCGGCAGTTCGGCGCAGCAGGCCGCGGCCGACAGCGGCGTGCGCAGTGCGGCCCTGGGCACCTTGCTCGGTGCGGTGGCCGGCGCCGCCATCGATGGCAGCCATGGCGCCGGCGTGGGTGCCGGCACTGGGCTGGTCTTTGGCGCGCTGGCCGGCACGGGCGCGGCCGACAGTTCGGCGTATGGCATGCAGCGCCGCTATGACTACGCCTACCAGCAATGCATGTACGCGAGCGGCCACAAGGTGCCCGTGGCCGGGCAGATGCTGAGCAGCGTGCCGGCCAATGCCGCCACGCCGCCGCCAAATACGCCGCCGCCCCGCTATTAGAAGCGCGACGTCAGGCCGACGAACATGCGCCGTCCCGGCACGTAATAGTCGACCAGTCCATCGGCCAGCGGGCCTTTCTTGAACAGGTTTTCCACGCCGCCGCGCACGGTCCATTGTGGCGTGACCTTGTACGACACGACCGTGTCGACGATGGTGTAGGCCTTGTTGGCCGCCTGGCCCGCGTCGAGTTCCTTGCCCGTGTACTGGGCCGATACTTCGCCGAACAGCTGGTCGTTGACTTGCCAGCCCAGGGCCGAGTACCACGACAGCTTCGGCGTCGACAGCAGGTTGGCGCCCGTCGTCAGGTTTTTCGCTTCCGCCATGTAGGTCATGTTGTTACGCCAGTTCAGGTTTTTCGTCAGCGGGATGGTGGCCGTCGCTTCCACGCCGCTGGTGCGCGCTTTCTGGATATTCGTCATCTTGGTCCACCACTGCTTCTGGTAAAAGCCCAGCGGCGCGTAGTCGATCTTGTTCTTGAAATCCGTGTGGAAGTACGTCACGCCCACGTCCCAGCCATTCTGTTCCCACGCCACGCCGATTTCGCCGGCCGTGCTCGTTTCCGGCTTCAAGTCCGCATTGCCGGCCATGTAGCAGCCGCCCGTGATGTAGCCCAGGGGTTTGAGGCTGCCGCAACCGCGTCCGCCCGACTGCGTGGCCGCCGCCGGCGAGTTTTCCTTCAGGCTCGGGGCGCGGAAGCCTTGCGACACGCCGCCCTTGATGGTCCAGGCGGGGGCAGGGTGGTACACCAGGTACAGGCGCGGGCTGTAATGGTTGCCGAACTTGCTGTGGTGGTCGAGGCGCAGGCCGGCCGTGGCCGTCAGGTTGTCGCGCAGGAACAGCTGGTCTTCCGCAAACAGGGCCGATGTGGTGCCGGACAGGGTGGCGCCGCTCACGGGGTTGCCCAGGTAGTCGGTGGGGATGGTGCCGATGGTGTCCGTGTTCGTCAGTTCCTGGTGCTTCCATTGGCCACCCATCACCAGCATCTGCTCGATGCCGCCCCAGCCGACCCGTTTTTCCAGGCTGGCGTCGAGGGTGCTGTCCTTGGATTTTGCCACCGTGCCGACGACTTCGTTGTCGAAATCGTTGTGGTACAGGTTGACCATGGCCTTGCCGAAGTCCCAGCGGCCTTCATAGCCGATGCTGGCGCTCTTGCGTATCAGCTTGCTGGCGCCCCAGGCGCCGAACAGCGGGTAGCCGTCCGCGTCGAGCGTGGTTGAATCCGTCGATTGCTGCTTGCCGTAGCTGGCGTCCAGCGTCAGGTTCTGTTTCTTGTCCAGCGCCCAGCTCAGCTGGCCTGTGACAGTCTGGTTGCGTTCGCCGCCGATGCCGCCCGATTTGCCGATGGCTTTTTCATCGGGATTCTGGCGCGTCTGGCCCACGCCCAGGCGCATGCCGACCGTGTCCGACAAGGGGCCGGCCAGGTTCACGCCCAGCTGGTGCGCCGTGCCGCGGCCGCTGTCCTGCGGCTGCGTGTAGTTGGCCGTGGCCGAACCGTTCCACTTGCCCGGCACCTTGCGCGTGATGATGTTGATCACGCCGCCCATGGCGTCCGAGCCGTACAGCGAGGACATGGGGCCGCGCACCACTTCGATGCGCTCGATCATGTCGGGCGAGATCCAGTTCAAGTCCTGGCGGCCCAGGTCCGGGCGGTAAGCCGTGTCGGCCGAGCTGCCCACGCGCTTGCCGTCGACGAGGATCAAGGTGTATTTGTCGGGCAGGCCGCGCAGCTTGATCTTCGATTCTTCGCCTACCGGGCTGGTGCCGCCCGTCACGCCGGGGATGCGGCGCAGCAGGGTGTTGAGGTCGTACACGGGCTGGCGCTCGATTTCCTCGCGCGTGATGACGCTGATGCTGGCCGGCGCATCCTTGATGTCGATGGCCGTACCCGACGCGGTGACGACCACCGTGTTCATGGTGGGATCGGCGGCCACATTGCCTTCGGCCCAGGCGCTGCTGACGGCCAAGGACAGCAGGCAGGGCAGGATCAGGGTGGTGCAATGGCGGGGACGGGCGGGAATGGCGGCTGGGACTGCGAAGGTTGCGAAGGCGGGACTGCGCTTGGTCATGGTGAACTTTCCGGATGTTGTTTTTTCCTGGCTGCCTTCCGGGTGGCTCGGGTATGAATGATTGAAAATGCAATAAACTGCGCTCCCATTCTGCTAATGAGAATAAGAATCGTTCTTATTGTAATGCTATCCTGGCAAGAAGGAAAGTGATGAAAGGAAATAAAACACCGTTGCAGCATATGCATGGCATCTGGCGCCGCGTGTGCCAATAATGAAAGCGGTATGATCGATGCATGGGGAGGTGGCATGAAGACGATGATCAAAACCATACCGGCGCTGGCCTGCGTCCTGCTGCTCGCTGGCGGCCATGCAGACGGTCAGGAACAGGCCGTTTCCGATGATTTGCCTGTGTGCCAGCTCGACCCGCGCGACAGCAGCAAGCTGGCCGTCGAACCTTGCCGCCCGGCGCCGCCCGTGCAGCCGCGCCGTTCCGTGCCGCAAGTGATCGGCCGCATGCCGGCGCAGCCCGCGCCTCCCGTCGTGCCCATGGCGCCCCTGCCGCCCAGCCCGGCCGTGCCCATCCCCCGTGCGCCGCAGCCGATCGGCGCTTGCGACACGGGCGGTTGCCGCGATGCGGCCGGCGCGCGCTACAACGGCGCGGGCAACGCCACGCTCGATGCCAACGGGCGCATCTGCCATCGCAATGGCGCGTTCATCCAGTGTTTTTAGCCTATCCGTTCTCTAACGCTGCAAGTTTTCGCTTGGTGGGTTCAAAAATAGCTACAATTGTCGCTGACATTACGTTTACGTAAACGTAACTATGGCACCATGTAACCATCAGGCGCCGGGAACACGGCCCTTATCACTCAGGAGATTTCATGCAGATTCAAGACAATGTATTCATCATCACGGGCGGCGCATCGGGCCTGGGCGCGGCCACGGCGCGCATGCTGACGGCGGCGGGCGGCAAGGTCGTGCTGGCCGACGTGCAGACGGAAGCGGGCCAGGCGCTGGCCGCGGAACTCGATGGCGTGTTTGTGCAGTGCGACGTGACGTCGGAAGAAGACGGCATGGCCGTGGTGGCCGCGGCCACCAAGCTGGGCACCTTGCGTGGCCTCGTCAACTGCGCCGGCGTGGCGCCGGCCGTGAAAACCGTGGGCAAGGATGGCCCGCATCCGCTGGCCCTGTTCCAGAAAGTCGTCAACATCAACCTGGTGGGCACCTTCAATATGTGCCGCCTGGCGGCCGACACCATGGCCAAGCAGGATGCCACCGCTGAGGGCGAGCGCGGCATCATCGTCAACACGGCGTCCGTGGCGGCCTACGATGGCCAGATCGGCCAGGCAGCCTACGCCTCGTCGAAGGCAGCCGTGGTGGGACTGACCCTGCCGATGGCGCGCGACCTATCGCGCAACGGCATCCGCGTGATGACGGTGGCGCCCGGCATTTTCGAAACGCCGATGCTGCTGGGCATGCCGGCCGAAGTGCAGGATGCGCTGGGCAAGATGGTGCCGTTCCCATCGCGCCTGGGCAAGCCCGGCGAATACGCGCAACTGGTGAAAGCCATCGTGGAAAACGTCATGCTCAATGGCGAAACGATTCGTCTCGACGGCGCGATCCGCATGCAACCGAAGTAAGCCCTCGGCGAGGGTGCAGCGCCGTGGCCGGCATTTGAGGTAGCATACCCGGGTATCTTTACCGGAGTAAGCATGATCACATTGAAGCCGCTGGCGCTGAGCCTGACCTTGCTGGGAGCACTCGCTGCCAGTCCCGTATTTGCCGAGGTGCCGCAAAAGGCGCCGGAAGTCGCCACCGCGTATGCGGAAAAATCGGGTTGGGCGGCGCAGAAATTCATGGTCGCCGCCGCCAATCCGCTGGCTGCCGATGCGGGCTATCAGATGCTGAAAAAGGGCGGCAGCGCCATCGACGCGGCCATCGCCACGCAGCTGGTGCTGACCCTGGTCGAGCCGCAATCGTCGGGCATCGGCGGTGGCGCATTCCTGCTGTACTCCACGGCCAAGGGCGTGCAGGCGTTCGACGGACGCGAAACGGCGCCGGCCGCCGCCGATGAACACCTGTTCCAGAATCCGGACGGCAGCCCCGTCTCGCGCGCCACGGGCGTGGTGGGCGGGCGTTCCGTGGGCGCGCCGGGCGTGCTGCGCATGCTGGAACTGGCGCACAAGGAACATGGCAAGCTGCCGTGGGCGACCCTGTTCGGCCCCGCCATCAAGCTGGCGCACGGCGGCTTTCCCGTCAGCCAGCGCCTCAACGGCTTGCTGAACTGGGACCAGGCCTTGAAGCGCGACCCTGTCGCCGCCGCGTATTTCTATGACAAAGAGGGCAAGGCCTGGTCCGTCGGCCACGTGCTGAAGAATCCCGAACTGGCGCGCACCTTGCGCGAGATCGCCCGCGGCGGCGCCGACGCTTTTTACAACGGCCGCATCGCGCGCGACATCGCCGCCAAGGTGGCCTCGCACCCGACCAACCCGGGCAAGCTGACGGCGACCGACATCGCCGGCTACAAGGCCAAGGTGCGCGAGCCCGTCTGCAGCGATTACAAGGCCTGGACCGTGTGCGGCATGCCGCCGCCATCGTCGGGCGGCATCGCCATCGCGCAGATGCTGGGCATCCTGGAGGTCAAAGACATCCGGTCGTATCCGCCCGTCGACGGCGTGCTCAATGCGCAAGCGATCCACCTGTTCTCGGAAGCGGGGCGCCTGGCCTACGCGGACCGCAACCGCTACGTGGCCGACACGGACTTCGTGCCGCTGCCGGGCAATGGCGTCGCCTCGATGCTCGATAAAACCTACCTTGCCCAGCGCGCCGCGCTGATCGGTGAAAAATCCATGGGCAAGGCGAAACCCGGCACGCCGCCCGGCATGCAGGTGGCGTGGGGCATGGACAACGCGCTGCAGCGCCCGTCGACGTCGCACCTGGTGGCCGTCGACGCTTTTGGGGACGGCCTGTCGATGACCACCAGCGTGGAAGACGCGTTCGGTTCGCGCCAGATGGTCGACGGCTTTTTGCTCAATAACCAGCTGACGGATTTCTCGTTCGATTCGCGCGATGCGGACGGCCCGATCGCCAACCGGGTCGAAGCGGGCAAGCGTCCGCGCAGCGCCATGTCGCCCACCCTCGTGTTCGAGAAGGGCACGCACAAGCTGGTGCTGGCCACGGGTTCGCCCGGCGGCTCGTCCATCATCAATTATGTGGCCAAGGTCCTGGTCGGCACCATGGACTGGGGCTTGAACGTGCAGCAGGCGATCAGTCTGCCGAACTTCGGCAGCCGCAACGGCCCGACGGAACTGGAAAAGGGCCGCGCGCCGGCAGCGCAAGTCGAGGCGCTGCAGGCGATGGGCCACGAGGTGCGCGTGATCGAGCAGAACTCGGGCTTGCAGGGCATCATGCGCCTGAATGCGCATGGCAAGGATTTCTGGTTTGGGGGGGCGGATCCACGGCGTGAAGGCATGGTCAGGGGCGATTAGGGGCACCGGACCAAACCTACTGCGCGTCGGTATAGGCGGCCTGCGATGCTCACCGTACTAGAGTACGGTTGCGCTTCTTAGCCGCCTCTCCCTTCCGCTCGCTACGATTTTGTCCGGCGCCGTGCTGCCAACAATATACCTGCAGGAACTGGCGTCTACCTTCCAAACTTTTCCACAAAGCATCCAGACCCTGCTAATCTGCCGGCATGGGAATGCAAAATAAAACAGGCTTGATACTCACGGGAGGAGGCGCCCGTGCCGCCTATCAGGTGGGCGTGCTGCAGGCGATTTCGGCGATACTGTGGGAAGCGGGCTGGGCGCCGGCGCGCAATCCGTTCGACATCATCTGCGGCACCTCGGCCGGCGCCATCAATGCCACAGCACTGGCCTGCCGTGCCGATAACTTCGGCGAAGGCGTGCAAAAGCTGCTCGACGTGTGGCAGCACATCGAAGTCGAGCAAGTGTACCGTGCCGATTCGCTGGGCGTGATCCGCTCGGGCGCGCGCTGGCTGTCCCTGCTGTCGTTCGGCTGGCTGCTGCGCCAGTGGCATGCGTCGCCGCCCAATTCCCTGCTCGACAATACCCCGCTGGTCAGCCTGCTGCACCGCATGCTCGACCTGCCGCGCCTGGACGCGGCCCTGGCCGACGGCTTGCTGCATGCGCTGGCCGTGACGGCGTCGTCGTATTCGGGCAGCCGCCACATGACGTTTTACCAGACGGCCGAGGATATCGCGCCATGGGTACGCACGCAGCGCCTGGCCCTGCCGGACCAGATCGGCGTGGAGCATTTGCTGGCCTCGGCCGCCATCCCCTTCATCTTCCCCGCCGTGCCCCTGTACGTGGGCGGCCAGCGCGAATACTGCGGCGACGGATCCATGCGCCAGCTGGCGCCGATCTCGCCGGCGATTCACCTGGGCGCGAACAAGGTGCTGGTGGTGGGCGCCGGGCGCATGACGGAGCCGGCACCCGCCGCGTCCGAAGCGGCGCGCTATCCGAGCCTGGCGCAGATCGCCGGCCACGCGCTGTCGTCGATCTTCCTCGATGGCCTGGCCGTCGACATCGAACGCCTGAACCGCATCAACCTGACCCTGTCGATGCTGCCGCCCGAGTTGCTGGGCAAGACGGCCTTGCGGCCGGTGGAATTGCTCGTCATCGCGCCGTCCGAGCGGCTCGACGCCATCGCCAGCCGGCATATCGGCAGTTTGCCGCGTCCCATCCGCACCATGTTGTCGGGCATCGGCGCGGCAGAAGCGCGCGGCGCGGCGCTGGCATCGTATTTATTGTTCGAATCGACGTATACTAACGAGCTGATCCGTCTTGGACAGCGCGATACGCAGGCCCGCAAGGACGATGTACTGGCGTTTTTTGGTTCTTGAGACGGCCCTTGGAGCGGTGTGCGGGTTTTTCGCGTTTTTTTGACAGGACGATTGTGCGGGTATTTCGACGTGTTTGCGATGTTGCCTTACTGTTAATTTTGATGGCGGGCGGATGGGCCGTGGCGGCGCCTGCGCCCACCCTGCGTTTCGACCAGCTCAGCGTCGACCAGGGCCTGGCGCAGGAATCGGTGCTGGCCATCGCCCAGGACCGGCAAGGCTATATGTGGTTCGGCAGCCAGTCAGGCCTGAGCCGCTACGATGGCTACCGCATGGTCGTCTACAAGAATATCGAGGGCGACAAGACCAGCCTTGCCGATAACTGGGTCGGCGAGCTGCATGTCGATAGCCAGGGCCAGCTATGGGTGGGCACGGACAATGGCCTGGACCGCTTCGACGCCGCCAGCCAGACCTTCATCCATTACGGCCCGGCAGAAAAGAGCAAGCGCGGCAACGGCAACCGGCATATCCACGCCATTCTCGACGATGGCGCGCGCGGCTTCTGGATCGCCACCTCGGACGGCTTGCAGCATTTCGATCCCGCCACGGGCCGCTTCCGCACCTGGCACCATGAAGAGGGCAACCCGCACAGCCTGGGCGACAATGAAATCAAGGCGCTGGCGCTGGATGCGCAGCAGCGCCTGTGGATAGGCACGGTGACGGGCCTGGACATGCTGGCGCCGGGCAGCGAGCGCTTCGAGCATTTCGCCGTCGATGCGACGCCCGGCTCGAAGTACAACGTGATCCAATCGCTGCTGATCGACCGCCAGCAGAACCTGTGGATCGGCACCATGGCCGGCGCCGAGCGCTGGCGCCTGGGCGCCGCCGGCCAGCCGCCGCAATCGAGAGTGCGCTTAGGCGAGAAACATGGTTTTTCCGCCATCCGCGTGGCCAGCCTGTACCAGGATGTCGACGCCACCGTCTGGCTGGGCAGCAATGCCGATGGCCTGTTCCGCTGGCTGCCCGAAAGCGACACCTTCCTGCAGTACCGCCACCAGACGGGCGACAAGTTCAGCGTGGCCGACAACCAGCTGTCGTCGTTGTACCGCGACCGCGCCGGCACCTTCTGGGTCGGCTCCTGGTACAACGGCGTGAGCCGGGTCGACCTGGGCAGCGGCGGCTTTTCGCGCATGGCGCGCGCGCCCGGCGACGTGGGCGCGCTGGCGGACAAGAAAGTGCGCGCCGTGGCCGACGCGGGCGACGGCAAGCTGTGGCTGGCCACCAAGGGCGGCCTGAAACTGTACGACACGCGCGACGGCAGCTCACGCCTGTTCGACCTGCGCAGCGCGCCCGGCATGTCGCGCGACGAGCAGGTCACGACCCTGTACAAGGCGCCGGACGGCGTGCTGTGGGTGGGCGGCTCGACGGGCTTGCACCGATTCGATCCGGCCTTGGGGCGTTTCTTCACCATGCGCTTTGCCGCCGGCGATCCGAACAGCGACACCATCCGCAATATCGTCAGCGACCGCAGCGGCATGCTGTGGGTCTCGACGCGGGGCGGCGTGCACCGCTTCGACCCGGCCAGCAAGCGTTTTACCACGTACCGCCACGACCCGGCCGACCCGAACAGCCTGTCCGACAACATGGTGCGGCCCGTGCTGGAAGACGGCAAGGGGCGGCTGTGGATAGGCTCCTTCCACGGCCTGGACTTGCTGGACCGCGCCAGCGGCCGCTTCCGCCATTTCCGCCACGACCCGCAAAACCCGCAGAGCCTGAGCCACGACGAAGTGCATTTCCTGCACGAGGACAAGCGCGGCGTGCTGTGGGTGGGCACGGCCAATGGCCTGAACCGCATGGACATCGACGCCAAGGGCGAGATCCGTTTCCGCCGTTTCCTGCGCAAGGATGGCATGGCCGACGATGCCGTCGCCAGCATCCTCGGCGACGACAACGAGCAGCTGTGGCTGAGCACGAATAGCGGCATCACGCGGCTCGACATGCGCAGCGGCCTGTTTCGCAACTACGACAGCGCCGACGGCACGGTGGAAGGCTCGTACTTCGATGGCGCGGCCCTGCGCGCGTCCGATGGCACCATGTATTTCGGCGGCTTCAACGGCATGACGGCGTTCATGCCGCAGGATATCCACGACAACCGCGTGCCGCCGCTGGTGGCCGTCACGGAACTGCAGATCTTCAACAAGCCGGTGGGCATCGGCCGCGGCGAGTTCGCGCATGTGCTCAAGACGGCCATCGACCATACGCGCGAGCTGGTGCTGACCAGCCGCGAAAGCGTCTTTTCGCTGGAATTCGCGGCCCTGCATTTCGCCGCGCCCCAGCGCAATATGTTCGCCTACCGGCTCGAAGGCTTCGACCAGGACTGGGTCATGACCGATGCGGGCCGGCGCTTTGCCACCTACACCAACCTCGATGCGGGCAACTACGTGTTTCGCGTCAAGGCGGCCAACAAGGATGGCGTGTGGAACGAGAGCGGCACCACCCTGGCCATCACGATCTTGCCGCCGTTCTGGAAAACCTGGTGGTTCCGCACCCTGATGGCGGCGCTGCTGCTGGGCGCCGTGTATGGCGCCTACCGCCAGCGCGTGCGCACGCTGCGGCGCCAGCAGAACGAACTGGAAAAACTGGTCGGCGAACGCACGGCCGAGTTGCAGAGCAAGGAAATCGAAGTGCTGGCCCAGTCGGAAAAGCTGGCGCAGGTCAACAGCAGCCTGACGAAAAACGAGGAAAGCCTGCGCCAGGCCAAGCGCAAGGCCGAAGATGCGACGCGCCAGAAATCGGAATTTTTGGCCAACATGAGCCACGAGATGCGCACGCCGCTGGCTGGCGTGATCGGCATGCTGGGCTTTGCCCTGCGCGACGAGCAGCTGCACGACGCCACGCGCGAGCAGATCCTGCGCGGCCAGGCCAATGCCCAGTCGCTGCTGGTGATCATCAATGACTTGCTCGACTTTTCCAAGATCGAGGCGGGCAAGCTGAGTATCGAAAACATCGACTTCGCACTCGGCGCGGCCATCGAGACGGTGGTGACCCTGTTCGAGGAACAGGCGGCCGCGCGCAGCATCGGCTTTTCCATCGATTTCGCGCCTGACCTGCCGCCTTTCGTCGTGGGCGACCCGACCCGCTTGCGCCAGGTGCTGGTCAACCTGGTCGGCAACGCCTTCAAGTTCACCCAGCGCGGCGGCGTCAGCGTCTGCGTCGAGCGGGCCGGCGTGGCCAGCGGCAGGGGTGGGCGACGTGTCAACCTGATCCGCTTTACCGTCAGCGACAGCGGCATCGGCATCGATGCGGATGCGATGGCGCGCCTGTTCCAGAAGTTCGAACAGGCCGACGCCAGCACCACGCGGCGCTACGGCGGCACGGGCCTGGGCCTGGCCATCTGCCGCCAGCTGGTCGAACTGATGGATGGCGAAATCGAAGTGGCCAGCACGCCGGGGCAGGGCAGCACGTTCGCCTTCACCCTGCCGCTGGCCGATGGCGTGGCGCCGCCGCTGGTGCCGCAGGTGGCGCTGGCGCCGCACAGCCACCAGCTGCGCGTGCTGTGCGCGGAAGACTTCCCCACCAACCAGATCATCATCCGCGTCATGCTCGAGGAACTGGGACACCGGGTCGACGTGGTCGCCAACGGCGTGCTGGCGGTGGCGGCCTGCGTGCATACGCGCTATGACTTGATCCTGATGGACGGGCGCATGCCGGAGATGGACGGCGCCACGGCGACGCGGTTGATCCGCGTGGGCGGCTGGCCGGACCAGCCCGTGCGCGACCAGGAGCTGATGATCGTGGCCCTGACGGCGAACGCCAGCGAAGAAGACCGCAGCCGCTATCTGGGCGTCGGCATGGATGATTTCCTCAGCAAGCCGGTGGACGAGGCGGCGCTGCATGGCTTGCTGGCGCGCGCCATCGAGCGCCAGCTGCAGCGCGGTTTCATGCTGCCGCGCATGCCGTCGAACGCGCCGCGCGGCGCCGCGCGGGGGCAGGCCGAACTCGATGCCCTGTTCGGCATCGCGCCGGCAGTTCCTGTTCCGGCGCCTTCCCAGTCGATCCGCAGCGGCGAGCTGCAACGGCGCATCCGTGTCGCCTTCGTCGCCGACCTGGAAGGGCGCTTGCGCGAACTCGACGCCGCCCTGGCGGCGCAGGACCGCGATAACGCCGGGCGCCTGCTGCACGGCTTGAAGGGCAGCGCCGCCTATCTCGATGAAACGCAGCTGCACATGCTGTGCACGGAAATGGAAGAGGCGGCGGATGGCGGGCGCTGGACGCAGGTGGCCCTGCATTTGCCGCAATTGCGCGCACTGTTGGCGCAAATAGCCGTTTCGGGTCAAGAAATGTAAAATAGGCAATGCCGGCCATCGGGCGCGCGGCGAAACTGGGTAGAATACGGCCAGGCACCTTGACGCTGCCGCCAATGGAGAAAGCAATGAAAGTACTGGTGGTTGACGATGATGTCGTGTCGCGCATGGTATTGATGCATTTGATCGACAGCTGCGGCGTGCACGATATCGTGGAAGCCGAAGATGGCGCGGCGGCGTGGGAGCAGCTCGAAGGCGGCTTGCGTCCCTCGCTGTGCTTCTGCGACTTGCGCATGCCGCGCCTGTCCGGCATGGAGCTGCTGCAGAAAATCCGCTCCGACAGCGCGCTCGACGCCATGCCGCTGGTGCTCGTCTCGTCGGCCAATGACCAGGACACGGTGCGCGACGCCGTGCAGGCCGGCGCCGCCGGCTACATCGTGAAACCCTTCCAGCCGGAGCAGGTGCGCCAGCATATCGACGCCTGCTTCGACGTTTCCGCCTTGCCGGCCGAGGCGCCGCGCGATACCTTGCAGCGGCTGGGCATCGACGGCGAACGCCTGCTGGCCTACTTGACGGGCTTTCAGGGACAGATCGGCGCCGCCAGCGAACAGGTCGACGCCTTGCTGGCACGCGGCGAACCGGCCCAGGCGCGCCAGCAGCTGGAACGGCTGCACCTCGGTTGCCGCACCTTGGGACTGCATGGCGCGGAAGCCGGTATGAGCGCGCTGCTGCAATCGGCGGTGCTTGACGGCGGCCAGATGCAAACGGCCCTGGCCGCGCTGGCGCGCAGCGTGGCACAGCAGGCGCGTTTGCTGCAGCAACAGGACAGAGACGACTGAATCTGCTGTTTTTCGCTTGCCGGAAAAATACTTTAGGTTTAAAGTATCTGCTTCCGGGCCTTGTGCACGCGCCCGCTACCCGCCAGGATGAGCATGAGCAGCGACCCTTCGCCTACCACAGCATCTCCCCAGGACGACTTTGCGCGCACGCATTTGCCGCCGCGCGCACTCTGGCCGCAGCTGTGCCTTGATTTGCCCGAGCTCCAGTATCCGGCGCGCCTCAATTGCGTCGCCGCGCTGCTTGATGCGGCCGTGGCCAACGGCGGCGGCGAGCGTACCGCCATCCTTGCCGACGGCCAGCGCTGGAGCTACGCCGAGCTGGCGCGGCAAGTCGACCGCATCGCCCACGTGCTGCGCAGCGATTTACGCCTGATCCCCGGCAACCGCGTGCTGCTGCGCGGCGCGAATACGCCCATGATGGCCGCCTGCCTGCTCGCCGTGCTGAAAGCCGGCTGCATCGCCGTGCCCACCATGCCGCTGCTGCGCGCACGCGAACTGTCCATCATCCTGTCCAAAGCGGAAGTGAATGCCGTGCTGTGCGCGCAGAGCTTGCGCGCGGAACTCGATGGCGTGCCCGGCTTGCCGCCCATGCTGTGCTTTGGCGCCGCCGACGCGGAACTGGAACGGCGCATGGCGGCCCACGCTGCGCCATTTTCCGCATGCGACACGGCGGCTGACGACGTCTGTCTGATCAGCTTTACCTCGGGCACGACGGGCGTCCCCAAAGGTACCATGCACATGCACCGCGACCTGCTGGCCATCTGCGACTGTTTTCCCCGCTCCATGCTGCAGGTGCGCGCCGGCGATATCTTCATCGGCACGCCGCCGCTGGCGTTCACCTTCGGCCTCGGTGGCTTGCTGCTGTTCCCCCTGCGCTTTGGCGCGGCCACCGTGCTGCTGGAAAAACTCACGCCCGACGGCCTGCTGCGCGCCATCGGCGCCTATCAAGCCACGATCTGCTTCACGGCGCCCACCTTTTATCGCCAGATGGCACCCCTGGCAGCCAGCCACGACTTGCGCAGCCTGCGCTTGTCCGTGTCGGCCGGCGAAGCGCTGCCGCTGGCCACGCGCGACGCGTGGCAGGCGGCGACCGGGCTGGCCATGACGGACGGCATCGGCGCCACCGAGATGCTGCACATCTTCATTTCCGCCACGGGCGAGGGCATACGCCGCGGCGCCATCGGCAAGGCCATTCCCGGCTACCAGGCGTGCATCGTCGACGATGCGGGCGTACCGCAGCCGCCCGGCGTGACAGGCCGCCTGGCCGTAAAAGGCCCCACCGGTTGCCGCTATCTGTCCGACCCGCGCCAGCGCGATTACGTGCAGAATGGCTGGAACCTGACGGGCGACACCTTCGAGATGGATGCCGACGGCTATTTTTATTACCGCTCGCGCAGCGACGACATGATCGTCTCGGCCGGCTACAACATCGCCGGCCCGGAAGTGGAAGAGGCGCTGCTGCGCCACCCTGCCGTGGCCGAATGCGGCGTGGTCGGGCGCGCCGATGCCGAGCGTGGCCAGATCGTCGAGGCGCACGTGGTGCTGAAAGACGGCAGCCAGGCCAGCGATGCGCTGGCGGCCGAACTGCAGGACTTCGTGCGCCAGCAGATCGCCCCGTATAAATATCCGCGCGCCATCCGCTTCCTGCCTTCGCTGCCGCGCACGGAAACGGGCAAGCTGCAGCGCTTCAAACTTCGCACGGACACCCCATGAATATTGTCTGCATCGGCGGCGGCCCCGCCGGCCTGTATTTCAGCCTGCTCATGAAAAAGCAGAACCCGGATCACCGCATCACTGTCATCGAACGCAACCGCCCGTATGACACGTTTGGCTGGGGCGTCGTGTTTTCCGACCAGACCCTGGGCAACCTGGCCAACGCGGACGAGCCGACGGCGCGCGCCATCCTGCAAGCGTTCAACCACTGGGACGATATCGAGATCCACTTCAAGGGCCAGACCGTGCGTTCCGGCGGCCATGGCTTTTGCGGCATCGGCCGCAAGCGCCTGCTCAACATCCTGCAGGCGCGCTGCGAGGAGCTTGGCGTGCAGCTGGTGTTCGAGACGGAAGTACAGGACGACCAGGCCATCGCGAAGCAGTACGGCGCCGACCTGGTGATCGCCAGCGATGGCTTGAACAGCCGTATCCGCACGCGCTATGCGGCCAGCTACCAGCCCGAGATCGACCAGCGCCATTGCCGCTTCGTCTGGCTGGGCACGCGCAAGAAATTCGAGGCGTTTACGTTTGCCTTCCGCCAGACGCCGCACGGCTGGTTCCAGGCGCATATCTATCAATACGATGGCGACACTTCCACCTTCATCGTCGAGACGCCCGAGCACGTGTGGCGCGCGGCGGGGCTGGACAGCATGAGCCAGGAAGAGGGCATCGCCTTTTGCGAAGCGCTGTTCGCCGAAGAGCTCGATGGCCACGGTTTGCTGAGCAATTCGCCGCACTTGCGCGGCTCGGCGCAGTGGATCACCTTCCCGCGCATCGTTTGCCGGCAATGGGTGCATCATGAAGATGGCGTGCCCGTCGTGCTGATGGGCGACGCGGCCCACACGGCCCATTATTCGATCGGTTCCGGCACCAAGCTGGCGCTGGAAGACGCGATCGAGCTGGCGCGCTGCTTCGGCCAACATGACGATAGCGACGCTGCGCTGGCCGCCTACCAGCAGCTGCGCGCCATCGAAGTGCTGAAAATCCAGAGCGCGGCGCGCAATTCCATGGAGTGGTTTGAAAACGTCGAGCGCTACAGCGCCATGGAAGCGCCGCAGTTCGCCTATTCCATGCTCACGCGCAGCCAGCGCATTTCGCATGAAAACCTGCGCCTGCGCGACCCTGCCTACGTGGCCGATTATGAACAGTGGCTGGCGCGGCGCGCGGGCGAGCAGGCCGGCGTGGAGATGGGGGACGAAGCCTTGCCGCCCATGCTTACACCGTTCCGGCTGCGCGGCGTGCTGCTGAAAAACCGCATCGCCGTCTCGCCGATGGCGCAGTACAGCGCCGTCGATGGCGTGGCGGGCGACTACCATTTGATGCACCTGGGCGCGCGCGCCATGGGCGGCGCGGGACTCGTGTTTGCCGAGATGACATGCGTGTCGGCCGATGCGCGCATCACGCCCGCCTGTCCCGGCATGTACAGCGAAGCGCACACGCAGGCGTGGCGCCGCATCGTCGATTTCGTGCATGCGAACAGCGATGCGAAGATCGCCCTGCAACTGGGCCACGCGGGCGCGAAAGGCTCGACGCGGCCCATGTGGGACGGCATCGACCTGCCGCTCAGCGAGGGCAACTGGCCCTTGATCTCGGCCTCGGAACAGCAATATCTGGCGGGTGTGTCGCAGGTGGCGCGCGCGGCCACGGAAAGCGACCTGGCGCGCATCGAACAGGACTTCGTGCGCGCCACGTTGGCGGCGGCCGTCGCCGGATTCGACTGGCTGGAACTGCATTGTGCGCATGGTTATCTGTTGTCGAGTTTTATCTCGCCGCTGACCAACCGCCGCAGCGACGAATATGGCGGCAGCCTGGAAAACCGCTGCCGCTATCCGCTGCGCGTGTTCCGCGCCATGCGCGCCGCCTGGCCGCAGGATAAACCGATGAGCGTGCGCATCTCGGCCCACGACTGGGTCGAAGGCGGCATCACGCCCGACGATGCGGTGCGCATCGCGCGCCTGTTCAAGCAGGCCGGCGCCGACCTGATCGACTGTTCCTCGGGCCAGGTGAGTAAACTCGAACAGCCGGTGTACGGACGCATGTTCCAGGCGCCGTTCGCCGACCGCGTGCGCAACGAGGCGGGCATCGCCAGCATGGCCGTCGGCTCGATCTTCGAAGCCGACCACGCCAACAGCATCATCGCCGCCGGGCGCGCCGACCTGTGCGCCGTGGGCCGCCCGCATCTGGCCAACCCGGCCTGGACCTTGACGGAAATGGCGCGCATCGGCTACAACGGCGCCGGGGCAGGCGCAGCGTGGCCGAAACAGTACCGCCCTGGCCAGCAGCAGCTGGAACGCAATCTGCAGCGCGAGCGCCAGCTGGCCGCCGCCAACACGGGCCTCACCCCGCAACAGGTGGCCGCGCGGCTGCTGGAAGGATGACATGAGCAAGGAACGACTGGACGGTGCATTGGCCGACAAGCACGCGCTGGTGACGGGCGCCGGCAGCGGTATTGGCCTCGCTTGCGCGGGCGCCTTGCTGGACATGGGCGCCAGAGTCACCCTGGCCGGGCGCGACGGCGCGCGGCTGGCGCGCGCGTGCATGCAGCTGGAAGAGGCGGGCCACGCGGGCAGGGTCGCCATCTGCGTGCTCGACGTGGCCGTGGAAGCGTCCGTGCAGGCAGGGTTTGCGCAGGCGGCCGCGCATTTCGGCCGCGTCGATATCCTGGTCAATAACGCGGGCCGGGCGCATGCGGCGCCTTTCGGCAAGACGGACGCCGCCATCTGGCAGCAGATGCTGGCCGTGAACCTGACGGGCGTGTATCACTGCTGCCAGGCGGCCATGCCGGCCATGCTGGAAGCGGGCTGGGGGCGCATCGTCAACGTGGCGTCGACGGCGGGCTTGAAGGGGTATCGCTATGTCAGCGCCTATGTCGCGGCCAAGCATGGCGTGATCGGCCTGACGCGCGCGCTGGCGCTGGAAGTGGCGCCGCGCGGCGTCACCGTCAACGCCGTCTGTCCCGGCTACACGGAAACGGACATGGTGGCGCAGGCCGTGCAAAACATCGTGCGCAAGACGGGGCGTGGCGAAGACGCGGCGCGTGCGGAACTGGCGGCGTCCAATCCGCAGCAGCGGCTGGTGCAGCCGCAGGAAGTGGCCGATGCGGTGGCGTGGCTCTGCCTGCCCGCGTCGTCCGCCATGAATGGACAATCGATCGCCGTCGCCGGCGGCGAAGTCATGTAACTGATTGAAGACCATGGATAAAGAACCCGAAAATTTGCACGACGAACCCGTGCTGGACCTGGCGAGCCGGCTGACGCAGGACCACCACCAGTCGCTGAAATTGTGGCTGCGCATGCTCTCGTGCACGGTGAAGATTGAAAACGAGGTGCGCACGCGCTTGCGCGCCACCTTCGGCATCACCTTGCCCCGTTTCGACCTGATGGCGCAGCTTGAGCGCTTTCCCGATGGTTTGCGCATGGGCGAACTGTCCAAGCGCATGATGGTCACGGGCGGCAACATCACGGGCATCACCGACCAGCTGGAGCAGGAAAAACTCGTGGTGCGCGTGGTCGATCCGAAGGACCGCCGCTCGTACAGCGTCAAGCTGACGCCAGCGGGCCGGCGCGCCTTCGACGAGATGGCGCGCGTGCACGAAGGCTGGATCGCGGAACTGCTGCACGGCGTGACGCCCGACGACAAAACCCAGTTGATCGACCTGCTGTCGCACATGAAGCAGCAACTGAATGACACCTCGATAAAGGACTGACCATGCGCCACCTCCCCGGCCAGCCGCAAGACCTGCCAGGCAACCGTGCCAGCCTGGCCCATTACGCCGCGCGGCATTTTCTGTTTGCCGTCGACGCAGGCGTTGCCACACTGACCCTGCACCGCCCCGAGCGCAAGAATCCGCTCACTTTTGACTCGTATGCGGAATTGCGCGAGCTGTTTCGCGCGCTCGCGCATGCGGACGACGTCAAGGCCGTCATCATCACGGGCAGCGGCGGCAATTTCTGCTCGGGCGGCGACGTGCACGACATCATCGGCCCGCTGACGAAGCTCGACATGCCTGGCCTGCTGGCGTTTACCCGCATGACGGGCGACGTGGTGAAAGCCATGCGCGCCTGTCCGCAGCCCATCATCGCCGCCATCGACGGCATATGCGCGGGCGCCGGCGCCATGCTGGCGCTGGCTTCCGATATCCGCATCGGCACGGCGCGCAGCAAGACGGCCTTTTTGTTTACCCGCGTGGGCCTGGCCGGCTGCGACATGGGCGCCTGCGCCTTGCTGCCGCGCGTGATTGGCCAGGGCCGCGCCGCCGAGCTGCTGTACACGGGACGCTCCCTGGCCGGCGCCGAGGCCGAGCGCTGCGGCTGGCTCAACCGCCTCGTCGAGCCGGAAGAATTGGCAGAGGCGGCGCAGCTGTTCGCCGCCGGCCTGGCCAGCGGCCCCACGTTCGCGCACGGCATGACGAAAAAAATGCTGCAGCAGGAGTGGAACATGGGCGTCGATGAAGCGATTGAGGCGGAAGCGCAGGCGCAGGCCATTTGCATGGCCACCAACGATTTCCACCGCGCCTATCACGCTTTCGTGGCGAAGGAAAAACCACAATTCGAGGGTAACTGACATGCGTGACATGAGCTATCTGGACTGGCCATTTTTCGAGGCGCATCATGCAAAGCTTGAGTCCGAGCTCGATGCGTGGGCGACGCAGCACCTGGACGACGCCCATGATGGCGATGTCGATGCGGCTTGCCGCGCGCTGGTGGCGCAACTGGGGCAGGGAGGCTGGCTCGCGCATGCCACAAGCGCCGATGGCAAGATCGATACGCGTGCCATTTGCCTGATCCGCGAAACCCTGGCGCGCCACGACGGCCTGGCCGATTTCGCCTTTGCCATGCAGGGACTCGGTTCGGGCGCCATCGGCCTGTTCGGCAGCTTGGACAACAAGGCGCGCTATCTGCCGGACGTAGCCAGCGGCAAGCGCATCGCGGCCTTTGCCCTGTCCGAGCCGCAGGCCGGCTCCGACGTGGCGGCCCTGGTCTGCGCGGCGCGCCGCGACGGCGACGAGTATGTGCTCGAGGGCGAAAAGACGTGGATCTCGAACGGCGGTATCGCCGACTTTTACGTGGTGTTTGCCCGCACGGGCGAGGCGCCCGGTGCGCGCGGCATCAGCGCCTTTATCGTCGACGCCGACAATCCGGGCCTGGAAATCGTCGAGCGCATCGCCGTCATCGCCCCGCATCCGCTGGCGCGCCTGCGTTTTGCCAATTGTCGCGTGCCCGTGTCGCAGCGTCTGGGCGAAGCGGGGCAGGGCTTCAAGGTGGCGATGGCGACACTCGACGTGTTCCGCACATCGGTGGCCGCCGCCGCCCTGGGCTTTGCGCGGCGCGCGTTTGACGAAGCGCTGCGCCACGCGACGGCGCGCCAGATGTTCGGCCAGACCCTGGCGGACTTCCAGCTGACGCAGGCAAAATTGGCGCAGATGGCCACCGGCATCGACTCTGCCGCCTTGCTCACCTACCGCGCCGCCTGGCAGCGCGACCAGGGCCGCAAGGTGACGAAGGAAGCGGCGATGGCCAAGCTGACGGCCACGGAAACGGCGCAGCAGGTGATCGATGCGGCCGTGCAGCTGTTTGGCGGCATGGGCGTCGTCAGCGGGCATCCGGTCGAGCGCCTGTACCGCGAAATTCGCGCCTTGCGCATCTACGAGGGCGCCAGCGAAGTACAGCAATTGATTATTGCGCGCGAACTGCTGCGCGAGGCGGGAAACGCATGAGCAGCATGAACCGCATGAACAACGAGGAAAACAATATGCAAGTGTTACAACCAGCGGGCTGGGCCAGACCGCGCGGCTATGCGAACGGCATCGCCGCCAGCGGGCGCACGGTGTACGTCAGCGGCATGATAGGCTGGGATGCACAGGGGCAATTCCACACGGACGATTTTGCGGGGCAGGTGCGCCAGGCCTTGCAAAATATCGTCGCCGTGCTGGCCGAGGCGGGCGCCTTGCCCGAACACATCGTGCGCATGAACTGGTATGTACTGGACAAGAGGGAATATGTGGCGGCATATCCACAAATTGGCGTTGCCTACAGGGAAATCATCGGCAAGCATTTCCCGGCCATGACGGCCGTGCAGGTGGCGGGACTGATCGAGGACAGAGCGAGAGTTGAGATCGAGGTGACGGCGGTGTTGCCACCATCTTGTTAAATGTCAAATATGATAATATAGTTACACTTAATGGATGCATTAAATGCATCTCTCATGCTATATTGGAATGCCGAAAATTTCTGGCTCCAATCAAGGATGTGCGATGCGAAAAATAATCAAGAGTAACATCGAAAAAGCCCGTCCGGTGCTGTGCTGTGCTGGCCTGCTCATGTGCCTCGGTCATGCGCCCGCTGTTTTTGCGCAATCACTACTTGATAGTGCGAGTCAGGCGCAATTGGCATCTTGGCTCGGCGAAGGGCCATTATCGCTCAAGGCAATCTATACCAAGTCCGTCGGTGATACTTCGTTGGATTTTCACAAAGCCTCCGATGGAAAAGGGCGCACGTTCTCCGTGATGGAAGCGCGCAATGAGTCCGGGCAGACCTGGCTGGTCGGCGGTTACAATCCTCAAAGCTGGAATTCATCTGGCACATATAACATGACTCCGGAAGATAGTCAGCGAACTGCTTTCATCTTCAATCTGAGTACTGGACAGCGTCATATCCAGACGCCGAAGAGCTATGCTCTGGATTCCATCGGTGCCTATCAGACTCTTAACGATATCAACGCTGGTCCCACGTTTGGCATCGGTGCTGATCTTGGCGTTTCTTCCGATCTGACGACAAAAGGCGTCTCTTACCGGTATTCGTATATTGATCCGGATCAGGGCGTCTTCGGTATCAGCTTACTTGACGGCAAACCTTATTCCTCCCATCCGAATGTGACCTTTGGCGCGATCCAGGTATTTTCCATCAGCGCCGTGCCCGAGCCAGCAAGCTATGCCCTGATGGTGCTTGGTCTGGCGCTGATTGGCGGCATCCAGGCACGCAAACGCCACTTGGACAGCCACTTGGCTTGAGTCTGCAAAGACGTCCGCTATGGTGGCTGACGGGCGGCATCCATGCGCCTGCCTGGTGCGGTGAAACGCCGGGCCAGACCGTTGCCACGCTACAGGCGACGACATGGCATTGATGCGCGTTGCCTGTCTGATGAGGTCCGTTTTAGCGACAAATCCCCCCCGTTGATACAATAAAATTGCTATAATTATATTATTTTGTGATTGAAATTTTTGCATGAGTCACCTTCCTCTTTTGGGATAGCGCTGTGTTATTTAACTCATTTCCTTTTTTTCTGGTGTTTCTGCCATTGGCGTTGCTCGGCTATTTTGTTTTGTCAAAATATTCATTGCGCCTGTCAATCGTCTTCCTGCTATTTGCCTCGATTGCTTTCTACTGCTACTGGGATATCACATTTCTGCCTTTGCTGGCATTGTCTGTCTGCAGCAATTTCGCGATCGGCCGTGGCATTTCGCAGCGCCAGGAGCAGGGCCAGGCGCAGAGTGCCAAGGCATGGCTGATATCCGGTCTCGTCTTCAACTTGTCCCTGCTCCTCTTTTTCAAGTATTTTGACTTCTTGCTCAGCAATATCGCAGCGCTGACGGGCGCGCCGATCGAGCCGATCGGCATCACGCTGCCAATTGGCATTTCATTTTTTACTTTCACGCAAATCGCCTATCTCGTCGATTGTCACGCAGGCAAGGTGAAAGACTACCAGCCTGAAAGCTACGGTCTCTTTGTTACCTATTTTCCACACCTGATTGCCGGTCCTATCCTGCATCACAAGGAGATGATGCCGCAATTCGTAGCGCCCGAGTCGCATGTCTTCAGCCGCGGCAGGTTGATTGTGGGCTTGTCGTTCTTTACCATCGGCCTGTTCAAGAAGGTGATCCTGGCCGATGGCGTGGCACGGTATGTGAGCCCTGTATTCGATCTGCATCACCAACATCTGAGCATGCTGGAAGCCTGGGCTGGCGCATTGGCCTATACCTTCCAGCTGTACTTTGATTTTTCTGCCTATTCCGACATGGCATACGGCCTCTCATATATGTTTGGCATCATTTTGCCCATCAACTTCAATTCGCCCTACAAGGCCGCTTCCATCATCGATTTCTGGCGTCGCTGGCATATTACCTTGTCTAATTTTTTGCGCGATTATCTGTATATTCCCCTTGGCGGCAACCGCCAGGGCGCTTTCCAGCGTTACCGCAACCTGCTGTTGACCATGTTGCTGGGTGGCCTGTGGCATGGTGCCAACTGGACTTTCCTGGTATGGGGCACCCTGCATGGCGTTTATCTGATCATCAATCATGCTATGCGACATCTTCTGGGGGGGCGTAGCAACCTGTTGATTCGTCTCGGCGGTTGCGCGGCTACTTTTTTGGCGGTCGTGCTGGCCTGGGTTTTCTTTCGCGCCAGTTCAGTGGGTGTAGCATTCGATGTGTTGCGCGGCATGGTTGGCGGCACGTTAACGCCGCAGATGCGCGAAGGTGCGCTGGGTGTTAACCGCATCATGGAACTGGGGAACTGTTTGTGGTGGCTGGGTGCTTGCGCTGCAATTACCTTTTTCTTGCCGAATGCCTATCAATTGCTGGGACGCGGTTTGCGGCGCGAGCAGGAAGTGCGACTGAGCGGCGGCCGTGGCGATATCTTGCTTGGTGCTATGTTGATGCTGTGCTTGTTATTGCTGGCGATCAGTGAAACGCGCGGCGTTTCCGAATTCTTGTACTTTAATTTCTAACTCATCCTATGCGCTCCATATTCGCAATCGGCCTCGGTGTCGCGGCCACGGCGCTGGCACTGGAAATTTTCTTGCAATGCATGCCGGTTGTGTCTGGCTTGCGCATGGAAAATACCAGTTCTGCGGTACCTTTTAATCGTTACCTGCCGCGCCAGCACTATGTATATTCTCACGGCTGGGCCATGGCGAATGCCAGGCGCGGCGCGACCAGCCAGCAGGGGTATAACAATTCGGCCGACTTTCAGGATGGCGCTGCCGTGATGGTCGTCGGCGACAGCTTTATTGAAAGCCTGATGCTGAATTATCCCGATACCGTGCAAGGCAAACTCGACAAAGTATTGGGTGGCAGCGTCTATGCCGCTGCCAGTTCCGGCAACGGCCTTGCCGATGCCCTGGAAATGGTCCGCTACTATCAACCACGTCTGCATCCGCGCAATGTGGTGTTGTTCGTCGATTCCGGTGACTTGAGCGATATGCTGGCGCCAGCGCCGCGCGGACACAGTAATTTTGTGGTGAGCGGGCAGGGCGTGGCGGTGGTACATAATCCGTATACCGAATCGAAGATCAAGCGCCTGGTATCGTATTCTGCATTGGCGCGGTATGTGTATTACAACTTGAAATTGTCCGATTGGATCATGTCCAAGATGCGGAGCGGCCGGTCAGGCGGTGCGGCAGTGGCTGATGCGTCCGCCGCGCGCGGAGAGGTGTTGGAGTATTACCTGACGCAACTGCGCCAAGTGGGTGGTGGCGCGGCAACGCGGTTTATCTTCCTGGTCGACGGCGACCGTAACACGCTGTACGGTTCTGGCTCGGCCAAACCCCTATGGCATGGCGATGACCGCGAATTTTTCATGGATCGTGTCAGGAAGCATGGTTTTGCGGTGGTCGACATGCAGCCTGTGTTCGCGCAGCATTGGGCGTTGCGGCGCGAACGCATGGATTTCCTGCCCATGGATGGGCACTGGAACAAGGTGGCACATGGCCTGGCGGCACAACAGATATTGCCGCTATTAAATACGGCTTCGTCATCGCTGCCGGCAGGCCCGACGGCCAGGAATTGAGGATCCCTGCCTTGCACATGTCGGCTTGCCGGACTATTAATAGGTGGGACTAGCCTGTATAATGCCGCTGCGCGTGTCGCCATCGTACAATGGATAGTACAAGGTCCTCCTAAGACTTAAATGCAGGTTCGATTCCTGCTGGCGACACCACGTTTCCACGCAACGCGCGTCGGCAGCCTGTGATATTCCAGGCGGTAGTTACTGGTCGATGGCGATTGAAGTCCGAGTTATCGGTACAATGCGTGCTTCATTCATCCAATCGGCGGCTGTTTTGCACACCACGCGGTGTGCGCGAGACGGCGCCCGAGCACTCTTACTCATTATGGCTGTCATTTCTCTTTCATCGGCGCAACTTGCGTTCGGTCACGTCGCGCTGCTCGATCACGCGGAATTTTCACTGGAAACCTCGGAGCGGGTCGGCTTGATCGGCCGCAACGGCACGGGTAAATCGTCGCTGTTGAAGGTTATTTCGGGCAAGTTCAAGCTCGATGACGGTTTGTTGGTGATGCAGCAAGGCATCAAGATCGCGTATGTGGAGCAGGAGCCGCAATTCGACCCGGAGATGTCCGTGTTCGACGCCGTCGCTTCCGGCATGGGCGAATCGCAGGCGTGGCTGAAGGAGTACGATGCGCTGACCGGTCAGTTTGGCCAGGGCAATGACGACGAACTGATGGAACGCATGCACGACATCCAGGTCAAACTCGATGCGGCCGATGCGTGGAGCTTGCCGAACAAGGTGGAAACTGTGCTCGACCGTTTGAACCTGACGGGCGATATGCTGATGAAAACCCTGTCCGGCGGGATGCAAAAGCGCGTGGCCCTGGCGCGTGCACTGGTGTCGGCGCCAGACGTGCTGCTGCTCGATGAGCCGACCAACCATCTGGACTTCAGCTCCATCCTGTGGCTGGAAGGCTTGTTGCGCGACTTCAAGGGCAGCGTGCTGTTCATTACCCATGACCGCTCCTTCCTCGACAACGTCGCCACGCGCATCATCGAACTCGACCGCGGCCGTTTGCTGTCGTATCCGGGCAACTTCACGGCTTACCAGACCCGCAAGGCGGAGCAGCTGGAAATCGAGGAAGTGGAAAACGCCAAGTTCGACAAGTTCCTGGCGCAGGAAGAAGTGTGGATACGCAAGGGCGTCAAGGCCCGCCGCGTGCGCGACGAAGGCCGCGTGCGCCGCCTGGAAGCGCTGCGCCTGACGCGCAATGCGCGCCGCGAACAGCAGGGGCAAGTGAAACTGGACGTATCGGCCGGCGAACGCTCGGGCAAGATCGTGGCGGACCTGGAAAACGTCTCGAAGATCTATGGCGACAAGGTCATCGTCAAGGATTTCAGCGCCACCATCCTGCGTGGCGACAAGGTCGGCCTGATCGGCGCCAACGGCGCCGGCAAGACCACCTTGCTGAAGATGATCCTGGGCCAGGAAGAGTCGGACACGGGCACCATCCGCCTGGGTACCAAGCTGCAGGTCGCGTATTTCGACCAGATGCGCACGCAGCTGAACGAAGAGGCGAACCTGATGGAAACCATCGCGCCAGGCAGCGACTGGGTCGAGATCAATGGCCAGCGCCGCCACGTGATGACGTATCTGAACGACTTCCTGTTCGCGCCGGAACGTGCCCGCTCGCCCGTCAAGTCGCTGTCTGGTGGCGAGCGCAACCGCTTGCTGCTGGCCCGTCTGTTCGCCAAGCCGGCCAACGTGCTGGTGCTCGATGAGCCGACCAATGACTTGGATATCGATACCCTGGAATTGCTGGAAGAGTTGCTGGAAGAATACACCGGCACCGTCTTCCTCGTCAGCCATGACCGTACCTTCCTCGACAACGTTGTCACGCAAGTGATCGTCGCCGAAGGCGAGGGCAAATGGCGCGAATTCGTCGGCGGCTACACGGATTGGGAGCGCGTGCGCACCTTGCCGATCGCCACGGCGCCCGCCAGCAAGCCGGCCGTGAAGGTCGAAGCCGCCGCGCCGGCCGCCAAGCAGAAAAAGCTCAGCTACAAGGAACAGCGCGAGCTGGAAGAGTTGCCGAAACTGATCGCCAAGCTGGAAGACGAGCAATCGGTGCTGGCCGCCGAACTGTCGCATCCGGACTTCTACAAGAAGACGCCGGCCGAAGGCAAGCGCCTGAACGCGCGCGTGGCCGAGATCGAAGGTGAGCTGCTGGAAGCGTTGGAAAAGTGGGAGCAGATCGAGGCGCGCAGCAATGCCTGATTAGTTTCTTGCATCCTCTGTTGTAATTTAAGTTAGGATTACTTGCCACGGCAACGGTTCCGCTTGATATAATTATATAATTATATTTTTTACATCGGAGGATGCATGTTTGTTATCAAAAACACGCGCTCCGGACCACTGCGTCCGGCGCGTGGTTCCACCTCCGGTGCGCATCAGCATGTTTGATCGCGCCGCCTTGCCCCGCGTAGCGCCGTTCCTGGCCTACCTCTCCTTTATCTTTATCGCCGACATGCTGGGCCGGGCGGGCTATGCCGCGCACGATTTGCGCTGGCTGTACGCCGTCAAGATCGGTGTCGTGATGGGCATGTTGTTGTACTGGCGCCGCAGCTATACGGAACTGGCCTGGGTGCCGTTGGGTGCGCGCGCGCTCGCCGTGGCGCTGGCGACCGGCATTGTTGTTTTTCTGCTGTGGATCAACCTGGACGCAGGCTGGATGACGATCGGCAGCGCCGACGGCTTCGATCCCCGCGATGACGGCCGCATCGAGTGGACGCTGGTGGTGCTGCGCATCGCCGGCGCGGCGCTCGTGGTGCCTGTGATGGAAGAGCTGTTCTGGCGCTCCTTCCTGTTGCGCTGGATCGATGCCCCTGACTTTCTGCGGTTCAACCCGCGCCTGGCGAGTGCGAAGGCCTTTGTTATCACCGTGGTACTGTTTGGCTTCGAACACAATTTGTGGCTGGCCGGTATCGTTGCGGGCGCCGCCTATAGCTTGCTGTACATGCGCAGCCAAACGCTATGGTCGCCCATCCTCGCCCATGGCGTGACGAATGGCGTGCTGGGCCTCTGGATTGTTTCCGGTGGACACTGGACTTACTGGTAATATTACCAACTAACTGTTTGCTCTTTCAAAGACAATACCCATGTTGAATACCTTGCGTAAGAAATATCGCCTGTCAGGTACTTGCGCCTTGCCGCACCCGCGCTTGGCACGGTTGCCTGCTGCCGTGCTGCTGCTTGGTAGTACCGCGTTTAGCTTGCCGGCGGTGGCGGCAATTAGCGATACCATCGCGCCATTTATCGCCACGTCGTATTCCTATGACGATAATCTTTTCCGCTTGCCCGATAATTCGCCGGGTTTTGATGGCTCTCGTTCGGATACTTCGCGGCAATTGCAAGTGGGCCTACTATTCAATCGCCCGATCGGACGGCAATTACTCACCGGGCAGGTGAAGTGGTCGCGCGTGTCATTCGATCACTTCGATCAGCTGAACTACAGCGGCAAGGATTACCTCGCCGATCTGGAATGGCATATCGCGAATCATCTGGAAGGACATGTGGGTGTGAGCTATGCGCAGACCCTGACGCCGTTTAATGACTTGCGCACCACGGACCGCAATTTGCGCGTGGTGCAGCGCGAGTACGCTAACGGTGCCTGGCGTTTTCATCCCAGCTGGCGGGTGCGTGCTGGCTTCACGCGCGAGCGCTATTCCTATGATGCCGTCGCGCAGCGCTACGCCAACCGACGCGAAGATGCGACTGAACTGGGCGTTGATTACCTGGCTCCCAGCGATAGCCGGATCGGCCTGCAGTTGCGCCATCTGAAAGGGAGTTATCCGAATCGCTCCGATCCGATCTTTTCCAACATCGAGCACGGATACGAGCAGGATGAAATCAAGGCTAATATCTACTGGCGCTTTAGCGGAGTTACCCAGATTCAACTGTTGGGTGGCTGGGTGAAGCGTAAAAATGAGGTATTTTCCGGCCGCGATTCGAGCGGCGCCAATGGTAGGCTGATCGTCTACTGGGCACCGCTGGGCAAGGTTCGTTTCACGGGCAGCCTGTGGCATGAGTTTGCTGCAGTGGAAAATTCCCTGATTTCCAGCAGTTTGAACAATGGAGCCAGTCTGGCCGCCGCCTGGGATGTTTCAGCCAAGGTGCGCGTGGATGCGCAGGTGCGGCGTGAAAAGCGCGATTTTTCTGCCGCCAGCGGCCTGACTTTGCCCGGCGATGTCAGTGATACGACGCGCACGGCATCGCTAGGTGTGACGTATTCACCGAAGCAGAATATTCAGCTTGGTATTAGTGCCTTCCGCGATGCACGTAGCGGAGCGCCTGTGATCAACACTGGCAGTTATCATGCCAAAGGCATTTCGTTTAATGCCAGCGCCCAGTTTTAAAGAGCATCATGACGGTTAACGATATACCCCTAATTTCGTTCTTTCAGCGTATTCTGGACCCGCTCATCATCATGGGCACCCTGTATTTGCTGTCGCTTTTGTCCGGCACACCATTTACCGGATATTCGCTGGTGTTGATGATCCTGGCTTTTTTTATTTCATCGTCGGTGTTCCAGTATGTCGACCCCTATCGTACATGGCGCAGCGGCCGCATGCTGGCCTACGCCCGCGATGTTTTTGTCAGCTGGGCCATCACCGCCCTGATTCTGATCTTTCTTGGCTCGGCGACGGGGCTGGCGTTTCATTTTGAACGCGAACTGGTGCTGGCGTGGTTCCTGCTGACGCCATTCATATTGCTGCTCAGTCATCTTGCCGCGCGTCGCATGGTGGCCGATCCCGGCCGCGATAGCGAAGTGCGTTCGGTCGTCATCATTGGCGCCAATGATGCCAGCCTGAAGTTTGCCGCCACCGTCGAGCGTAATCCGAACCTGTTCATGAGCGTGCGCGGTTTTTTTGACGACCGCACCGATGACCGCTGGCCCGAGACGATGCGCGAACCCATGCTGGGCAAGATGGCCGATATCGCCGCCTATGTACGCGAGCACAATATCAAGATGATATTCATCAGCCAGCCCATTTCGGCCCAGCCACGTATCCGCAAGATGCTCGATGAATTGCAGGATACGACGGCGTCCGTGTATTTCCTGCCTGATATTTATATCTTCGACCTGATGCAGGCACGCTTCGACAACGTGGGTGGCATGCCGGTCATTGCCATCCGCGAATCGCCGTTCACAGGCTTTAACAGCATGGTCAAGCGCGGTAGCGATATCGTGCTGGGCCTGCTGATCCAGGTCATGCTGTTGCCAGTGATGCTGGTCATCGCCATCGCTGTCAAGATGACATCGAAGGGACCGGTGATTTTTCGCCAGCGTCGCTACGGTCTGTATGGCGAGGAGATCATTGTGTATAAATTCCGTTCCATGACTGTCAGCGAGGATGGTGACAAGGTGGTGCAGGCAACCAAGGATGACCAGCGCGTCACGCGCATCGGAGGGTTTTTGCGCCGCAGTTCACTCGATGAATTGCCACAGTTTATCAATGTGCTGCAGGGGCGTATGAGTATCGTGGGGCCGCGTCCACACGCGGTGGCACACAATGAACAGTACCGTAAGTTGATCAAGGGCTACATGTTGCGTCACAAGGTGAAGCCTGGCATCACTGGATGGGCGCAGGTGAATGGCTTGCGGGGGGAGACGGAAACCCTGGACAAGATGGAGGCGCGCATTCATTTCGACCTCGACTACCTGCGCAACTGGTCGTTATGGCTGGATCTGTGGATTATCATGCGCACGGTGAAAGTCGTGCTGAAGCGGGACAATGCTCATTGAATGAAGTGCTCAAGCAACACTGTATGGAATTTGTTTTGCGCCAGATCAATACGCGTTAAAATGAAGCAAGCATTCGAAGTGCGGGTCCATGGCCCGCACAGGCAAACCAGGCGGTAATGCAAAGAATATATGAGACAGGCGCGACAACATCATGTGAAGGCAGGTGGCGACGCGTGTTGCTCCCGATGCCATACCAGGCCAGCTTGGCCTGCGCTTGGCTTTACCCACAAGCCTGTGTTTCTTCATGTAGCGCCTCAGATTACGGCCCCATCTTCGCCGGTCCTGGGCGGTAGCGCGATACGACAGCGCTCCCGCAAAAAACTACAATCGTACCAAGCGCAAGAAATGCTATCTTGTTAAAGCTTTGCGCTGACGATAAACGTTTCTTATATCTAAGTTTTCGTGGAAACAGTTGTTTTTAAACCTTCTTAATGGATTTTTAAGCAAATAATTCCCGACGACTCTTGTACATTGTGTATCATATTTATAATATTGACAATTATGTGGTCAAGCGGCATAATTTCGCGGGAAATTTGTGTTTTTTGCCAATATTTTCGTGTGTAAATATTGTTTCAATGTTTATCGTTGGCGGCATCCGATTTCCTTACCTGAACTGAAGGAGCAATTTTGAACCATACGCACCACACACGTTTGATCACGCCCATCTCCACATTTTCCCCGCGTTTGCTGTGTGCGGGCTTGTTCTTGCTCACAGCGGTCAGCTTGTCTGCTTGTGGCGGCAAGGAAAAAAAACCTGGCCAGGCTCTGGCCAGCGTGAACGGTGAGGAAGTGACCGTGTTGCAGCTGAATGAAGAATTGCAACGCGCCAATATTCAAGCTGCTCAGCAAGAAGTAGCCAGCAAGCAGCTGCTGGAATCCCTGATCGACCGTCAGTTACTGCTGAATGAAGCCGTCAAGGAGAAATTGGATCGTGATCCGAAAGTGGTGCAGGCCGTCGAGCGCGCCAAGGCGCTGATTATTGCGCAAGCGTATATGCAAAAACGCATCGGTACCATCGCGCGGCCGACAAAAGAGGAAGTGGAAGACTACTTCAACAAGAATCCGCAGTTTTTCAGCCAGCGCAAGCAGTTTGACATGCGCGAGCTGGTGATTGCCAGCGCCGACATGAATGATCAGCTCAAAGCCGCGATGGACGCAGCCAAGTCGCTGGATGACGTGGCAGCCTGGCTGGAGAGCAACAAGGTCAAGTATGCACGTACGCAATTGTCACGTACCAGCGCCGACCTGGCACCGGAACTGACCGCGAAATTGCTGGCGATGCCGAAAGGGCAGTTGTTCATCATTCGCGAAGGCGACCGCACGCTGCTGATCTCGCTGGCAGACATTCGTGATAACCCGGCCACTCTGGCGCAGGCGGCACCGCAGATCGAACAATTCCTGTTCAATAAAAAGAACAAGGATACTGCCGATGCCGAACTGAAACGCCTGCGTGCCGCTGCCAAGGTCGAGTATCTGAACAAGGACGCGGACAGCAAGCCGGCAGCCAGCGCCCCTGTGGTGGCTGCACCTGCACCGGCCAGTGTTCCCCTGCCAGTCGCACCAGTGCCGGCGGCGTCCGCTTCCACGGAAGCTAATGAGCGTGGCGTTGCCGGGTTGAAGTAAATCGCGGCTTTTTTTTGGTTATTAATTTATTATTGAAATGAGCGAATCATGAAACGACTTTCGATGTGGTGTATGGCGCTCCTGCTGACGCTGAGCGCCGGATTCGCCGGCGCGGCCGACGTGTTGCTGGGCGCTGGTGATGTATTAAAGATTTCTGTGTACGGCAATCCTGACTTGGCACTCGAGACGCGCGTGAGCGAAGCCGGTGAAATTACTTTTCCACTGATAGGCAATGTGGCGCTCGGCGGCTTGTCCGTCTCGGCCGCGGAAAAGAAAATCGGCGGATTGCTTGAAAGCGGTAATTTCCTGCGCAAGGCGCAAGTGAACATCATTGTCACGTCCTTGCAAAGCCAGCAGGTATCCGTGCTGGGGCAGGTAAATCGCCCTGGCCGCTATCCGATCGAAGGCAAGCGCAGCATGATGGATTTGCTGGCGATGGCCGGCGGTATCGGTGCTGAAGGGGGCGATACGGTTAGCCTGATCCGTAAACGGGGTGGCAAGTCGACCAAGGAAGATATCGACATCATCGACATGGTGCGCAACGCGAACTTGAACCGGGACTTTGATTTGGCCGGCAACGACGTCATTTATGTTGAGCGCGCGCCGCGTTTCTACATTTATGGCGAAGTGCAGCGCCCCGGCGCCTTTCGTCTGGAACGCAGCATGACTGTGTTGCAAGCCCTGTCGGTCGGCGGTGGCCTGACGCCGCGTGGTACCGAGCGCAACATGCGCATCAAGCGCCGCGACGCGAACGGGGTGATGCAGGTGATCACGGCCAAGCACGACGATTTGCTGCAGGTGGACGATGTCGTCTATGTGCAGGAAAGTCTGTTCTGACCCACGACCATCGCAGGGCTTTCACGGCGGTACGGCTGGCATTTTTAGAGAGTTGAGAGTTAGATTATGAATTTTTCCCAAATTTTACTGATTCTGCGAGCGCGTATGCGGATCGTGGTGATCACGTTGCTGATCACTGTGGCGACGACGTTGTTGGTCAGTTTGCTGCTGCCGAAGACATATCAGGCAACTAGTTCGCTGGTGCTCAATTACAAGGGTGTCGATCCGTTGACCGGCCTGACCATGCCTGGCCAGCTGTTGCCTGGTTATATGGCCACGCAAATTGACATTATCAGCAGCAAAAATGTGGCCTTGCGCGTCGTTGATAGCTTGGGCCTGGCCCAGAGTCCGGCCGTTATTGAACAGTTCCGCCAGGCGACCGAGGGCAAGGGTACAGTACGCGACTGGCTTGCCGACCTGTTGCTGAAAAAACTCGAAGTGGTACCGTCGCGCGAAAGCAGCGTGGTCGATATCAGCTTTAAGGGGGCGGATCCGCAATTTGTTGCAGCCATTGCCAACGCTTTTGCGGATGAATACCAGAAGATCAATATTCAGCTCAAAGTTGATCCGATGAAAAAGGCGGCTTTGTATTTCGACTCGCAGATCAAGCTCTTGCGTGACAACGTGGAAGTGGCACAAAGCAAATTGTCCAAGTATCAGCAAGACAATGGCATTGTCAGTCTGGATAATCGCCTGGACGTGGAATCAAACCGCCTCAATGATCTGTCCGCGCAACTCGTCGTTGCACAGGGACAGTCCATGGAAGCAATGTCGCGCCAAAATATGGCAGCGGGTAGCCGGTTTGCCGATTCGCCGGATGTTGCTTCGAATCCTTTGATACAGAACCTGAAAATTGGCTTGGGCAACGCTGAGTCCAAGTTTGCCGAGGTGTCGCAGCGTTTGAGCAGCAATCATCCACAATACCTGAGCGCCAAGGCTGAGGTGGAGAAACTGCGCGCCGATTTGCGTGAGCAAATGGCGGTCGCTTCGCGTAGCGTCGGTAACAACGCGCAGATATTCCAGCAACGCGAAGGCGCTATCCGTGCGGCCATGCAGGCTCAGAAGACACGCGTGCTGGAATTAAACCGGACTCGCGATGAAATGAATGTGCTGAGCAAGGACGTTGAAAATGCCCAGCGCGCGTTTGATATCGCTTCCCAGCGTTTTTCGCAAACCCGCATCGAAGGACAGTCCGACCAATCCGATGTGGCCGTGCTCAATCCCGCCGCGGCGCCAATCGAGCCATCGGGACCAAGGGTGCTACTCAATACAATGCTGTCGTTCTTCCTAGGAACCATGCTGGGCCTGGGCCTGGCAATGCTGGCGGAAATGTTGGACCGCCGCGTGCGCTCCGACAGTGATTTGTCCGAGAGCGCGCAAATTCCCGTGTTGGGCGTCATCGACTGGAATGGCAAACCACGCAAGCGTTTCGGTTTGTTCAAATCGCTTGCTCCACGCCGCCTTCGCTTAAATTAGGATTTTTATGGATACAACGTTGAACCATACGGCAATGACAGCCCCCGCGCCCGCCGCGGCTCCAGGACGCGGTGATTCGAGCATCGGCCGTCTGCTGCTGGAATCGGGCAAGATCACGCCTGAAAATGCCGAGCGCGTCCTGCGCATGCAGAAGGAGCTGGGTATCCGCTTTGGCGAAGCTGCATTGCGTTTGGGCTTGATTACCGAAGCCGATATCCAGCAAGTGCTGGCGCAGCAATTCGATTACCCGTATCTGCAACCGGGCGAGGCCAAATTTTCCAACAAGCTGGTGGCGGCCTATGAGCCTTTCAGCCGGCAGGTGGAAACCTTGCGCGCCGTGCGCAGCCAGCTGATGCTGCGCTGGTTCTCAAGGGGCAACAAGTCGCTTGTCATCGCCAGTATCGACCCAGGCGATGGCGCCAGCCTGTTTGCCGCCAACCTGGCCGTGGTATTTTCCCAGTTGGGCGAAAATACGCTGCTGGTCGATGCCAACTTGCGCCAGCCCAGCCAACATGAAATCTTTGACCTGAAGGGCAAGCAGGGCTTGTCCGACGTGCTTGCCGGCCGCGCCGATCTGCATGCGGTGGCGAAGGTCGAATCGTTTGTCTCCCTGTCAGTGCTGGGTGCTGGCACACTGCCGCCGAATCCGCAAGAATTGTTAAGCCGCTCGTCCTTCGGCGGACTGGTTACCCAGCTCGAGACGCAGCACGACATCGTGCTGTACGACGCGTCTGCCTTTACCGCAGGCGCAGATGCGCTGGCCGTCGCCGGACGCGCGCACGGTGTGTTGCTGGTGGTGCGCAAGAATAAGACCTTGCTCGATGACGTAGCCGCGGTTGGCGAGCAGCTGGCCAATTCTGGCGCAGAGCTTGTGGGCTCTGTCCTGGTTGACTTCTGATGGCACGCGATATCCTGCCCTGGCCCGTTGCGCCGCTCACCGGCTTGCGCCTGGCATTGCCGGAATGGTGGCCTGTGCTTTTGGGCCTAGCCTGCCTGTTCATTCCTACTTTCTACACGCTGTTTACGGGTATGTGGACCACGGAAGAGCAAGCGCATGGACCGATCATCCTCTTCCTGTCGCTGTGGCTGGGCTATCGCACTTGGCCGGCCGTGCTCGCCGCGCCTGTCAAACCGTCCGCAGCCGGCTGGCCGCTGGCCGTGCTGGCGATGCTGCTGTACATCGTTGGCCGTTCGCAGCAGATCACGGCCTTCGAGATCCTGTCCTTCATTCTGGCGCTGGCAGCCGTCCTGCTGATAAAACGGGGTACACGCGCGTTGGCGCTACTGTGGTTTCCCTTCTTTTTCATGCTGTTTATGGTCCCGCTTCCCGGACCACTGGTGAGCATGCTGACGATGCCGATGAAGATGGCGGTATCCTATGTAACCGAGCACTTGCTGTTCCTGGCCGGCTATCCGATTGCCCGTAGTGGCGTGATTCTTCAGATCGGTCAATACCAGTTGCTCGTGGCTGATGCGTGCGCAGGTTTGCAAACCTTGCTGACACTTGAAGCGCTGGGCCTGTTCTATCTGAATCTGGTACGTCATACCTCGGCGTTCCGCAATGTGATGCTGGCCCTGCTTATCATTCCGATTTCGTTCTCTGCGAACGTTATCCGCGTCATCGTCTTGTGCCTGATTACCTATTATTTCGGTGATGCCGCAGGGCAGGGTTTTCTGCATGGTTTTGCCGGCATGGTGCTGTTCCTCACTGCGCTGATGCTGATATTGAGCATGGATTCCTTTTTGCAATGGATTGTCAAGAAGCGTGCGGCCAAGACCGGCCGCAGCGCCGGGAGCGAGCAATGATCACCAAACCCCTTTCCGTCAGCCTGATCCTGTGTGCATTGATGCTGGCCTCGGCTGGCATGACGAAAGCCTTGACGCCAACGGCCAAGCAGGCCGATTCGCAGCCGCGCTTCAACCTGGACGCTATGATCCCCACCCGCTTTGCGGAATGGCAGGTCGACACCAGCATGGTGCCCCTCAAACTCGATCCTGAAGTGCAAGCAAAGCTCGACAAGCTGTATAACCAAACTGTTACTCGTACATACGTCAATCGCGATGGCAGCCGAGTCATGCTGTCGATTGCCTATGGCGGTGATCAGAGCGAAGGCCTGGGCCTGCATCGTCCCGAGGTGTGCTATGCGGCGCAGGGATTTTCGGTAGAGTCGGACAAGGTGGAGGATTTGGGCACCGCCTTTGGCCGTCTGCCTGTCAAGCGCCTGATGGCGGTAAACGGCGAACGTCATGAACCTATCAGTTACTGGATTACCATCGGTGACGAACTCATCAAACCCGGTATCGGACAGAAACTGACTCAGATTCGCCTGGGGTTGACGGGAACCGTCCCCGATGGCATGTTGGTGCGAGTGTCTTCCATCGGTACAGATACGGCTGTTGGCTATCGCCTGCAGGATAAGTTTGTGAATGATCTGTTGAATTCAGTGAACCAGGAAACGCGTACCAGACTGATAGGCGCACCCGGTGTTTAGACGAGGGAAACCATCATGAAATTTGCGTTTGGAATCCGGCGTGCTGCAGCACCGGCGGCGCGCAAGCGTGCGCGCTCGTCCGCGTCGCGCGGTGCGCCAGTTCTGCTATTTTTTGTCATCGTAATTCTGGCTCTTTTCATGGGCGCCATCATCGGCCTGGATTCGCCTGTGCTCGTCACCCTGTTCGGTGGCGCCATTTTTGTTGCTCTGGTTTTTTTCATGCTGAACGCCTACCAGCTACTGCTGGCGGTCTTCGTGCTGACTTTCCTTGTACAGGGGTCGGCAGTGTATTTCCTTAGCAATCGGCAAGCGCCCTGGGTCGTGGTCGGCCTGACGGGATTGTTTGCGTTGCGTGCCTTGATGGAGCTGATGTTCTCGCGGACGGGCAAGGTCAAGCCGGATACGGGCACAGCCGATACGGGCGTGATGGTGTCGCTTCTGGTGTATGCCATGTGTTTCTGCGCCAGCACGGTGCTGAACCGTCCCTCGACGGCGCAGCTGATCGTTGCCATAAAGTCTTCCTGGCCCATGTTCGGGCTGCTGCTGGCCTTCGCCTGGGGGCGATGGCATCCAGAGCGCTTGAGCCGTCTATGGTGGATACTCATTGTGGTGGCGATGGTGCAGTTGCCAGTCACGATATATCAGCATTTCTTTATTTCCAGCGGACGCACGTTTGCCGCGCATGACGCTGTGGTCGGCACGTTTGGCGGCAATCCCCTGGGCGGCGGTAATAGCGCGCTTCTGGTCATGTTTGTCATTGCCGTGATGAGCTATAGCCTGGCGCTGTGGAACCGCGGCCTGATGACGGGCATGCGCGCCGGCCTCATTTGTGCCGTGTGCCTGGCAGTGATTTTGCTGGGCGAAGTGAAGGCTGCTTTTATCTGGATGCCTATCGCGCTGTTTTTTGTACTGCGCAAGCGCATCATGAAGAACTTACTGACCCTCATCTGGTATGGCTTGCTTGCCGTGGTGCTGGGCGGTACGATTTACCTAACCTATAACGCTCTTTACTGGGGCAAGCAGCTCGATAGCCAGCACACGCTCAGCGGTAAGCTGAAGGCCGGGGGCGGTTATTTCTTCGATCCGAACAGCGTCAGCTATGAAACGGGTGAGGTCGGGCGCGGCGCCTCGATTGCGATCTGGGCGCAGGATCATCTGGCTACCACACCAACTCGCCTGATCGGCTATGGTCCCGGTGCGGTCAAATCCGGTCCTGGCCTGGGCGCTGGGCCGCTGTATCAACGTTTTGCACCACTGCACGTCGATTCGATTGCCATTTCCGTCTTGCTGTGGGACTTGGGGCTGGTCGGATGCCTGGCATATGTCTCGATGATGTTGTTCGGTATCCGCGCCGGATGGCGCTATGTCAAGGAGGCGCGCGGCAGCCCGCTGCAGATGGCGATCGTGGAAACGTCCACCGGCTTGCTGGTGCTGTTCGCCTCCCTGCTGATTTATAACCGTACCCTGATGGACGACCCGGGTAGCCAGCTATTGTTCGTTTTCTGTCTGTCTTGCATCTTGCAGATCGTGCGTTTTGGCGCCCAGAGCGATGCGCCGCCGCAATTGCACGGCGTGCAAGCAATCCCGCACGGTAGGGCATGGGACAAGCCGCGGCACGTGGCGGCTGTGAGTGCGCCGCATGGCTGAGAGTCCATATCACGCTGCGCGGGTGATATTGCAGGCAAAGTGGTTCGCGATAGCAAAGATAGGCGTGGCACTGGCCGCCTTGTGGTTCCAGTTTGTGCTGATACGCAATCTCAGTGTGGCCGACTATGTGTCGTTTACGATCTTTACGGCTGCCAACGGCTTACTGGTCTTCGCTACCATGTTTGGCATGGACCGGGTCGTTTATCGCTTCATGCCTCCGCTGCGCGAGGCTATGCGCTGGCGCGAGATGCTGCTGCTGATGGCCGGCTTGATCGGTGTGCGCCAGTTGGTGGTCTTGCTGTTGCTGTTGCTCTTCTGGGGCGCGGGCCAGCTGATCCTGCCTGTGCCCATCTTGGCGGAAGTGCGCTTGATGTCGGTGCAATACGCGCTGTTCGCCGTAGCCACGGCGTTTACGGATACCTTCGCCATCTTCTGCAATAGCCTGGGGCAGCAGGGGCGACAGGCTATGTTGCAGACCAGTATGACCTTTCTGCGTATTGCCGTCATTATCGGCTGGCTGGCATGGCACGGTGCGCTCGATGCCTTCATGGTGGCCGACGTCATGATCATTACGGAAAGCCTGCTCGCCGCCACCATGCTGGCGGTGCTGGCGCGGGAGTTTTTTGCCTTGCGCGGCAAGGCGCCAGCGGCGGGCCCACTGGTCTTTGGCTTTACCTGGAAAATGCTGATCGGCGACAGTCTCGGCACGCAAATGACGTATATGCTGAGCTTGCCATTCCGTGGTGGCTTGCTGAAGCTCATTGTTGGTGCCATTGCCACACCGGTGGCGACAGCTTCCTTCGGTTTCTTTCAGACGATCGCCGACCGCGCATATCAGTTCATGCCGATTTTCATGATGAAGGGGATGATTGAGCCGGCGCTGGCCAGCGATTTTGCCGTGCGCGGCGACTTTGCCCGTATCCGGCTAATGGTCTCGCTGCTGATCCGGCTGAACTTTGTCATTCTCGGGCTTGGCATGGCGATCCTGCTTGGTTGTGGCGTGCCGCTGGTCGACTGGATGACGCATGGACGCTATGGTTCTGAAAGCTGGATCGCCATCATGCTGTTGCTGCAACTGGGCGCCATGACCTTGGGCGAGGCGCTGTGGATCGGGCTGAATCCTATCGGCCGCATCGGACCACATAATCGCATCTGGATATGGGTTTCCATGGTTTGCTACGCAGCGATCGGCCTGGCCGCCTGGCTGCGCAATATTCCGTTGCTGATCGTGGTCAGCGCCATTCCTTATCTGCTCGTGTTCGCTACTCTGCGCTGGATTCAGCGTGAACCGCTCCTGCTCGGCGGCCTGGGCATGGGCGCTATCGTGCGCCTGGCCGTGCCGGTAGCGGCTGCCGCCATGACGGCGCGCCTGGCCTGCTGGTTACTGGCGGCCTGGCCGGTATGGGGTGTGTTGACGGCTGTTGTCGGCAGCGTGTTAGTTTATTATCTGGTATTGCGTAAGATGTCTTTGTTTTATCGTGATGAAGTCGACAGCGTCTCCACCGTGTCGCCGCGCCTGGCGCGTATGTTCATGCTTATTTCGGCCAGGTGAGCCCGGGGGCGATATTGTCCCGGCAGCTTGTTGTTGAACTGGAGAATGAATGAAAATAGCTTATTTGATTCTGGCGCACGACCAGCCGGCCTTGTTTGCGCGCCTGGCTGGCGCGCTGGCTGGCGCGGATGCGCGTCTTTTTGCACATATCGATGCTAAGGCCGATGCCGCGCCGTTTCGCGCCGCCGTGTCCGCGCACCCTGTGCATTTCGTGGCGGCGCCGGTGAGCGTGAACTGGGGCGGGTATTCCCAGGTCGCGGCTATGTTGAGCTTGCTACAACTGGCCGCGCAACATGGACCCCACGATTATTATGTTTTCCTCAGCGGACGCGATTATCCACTGCGTAGCCAGCGAGCAATCAGCGCTCACTTGGCTGCCAGCGGAGGCAAAAGCTACATGAATTTTTATGCATTGACGGATGGTGTCGATTTTGTCGACAAAGTGCGCCGCTACTGCTATTACGATATCTATGCCCGCCTGCCTGGCCGTTGGCTGCAACGCGTGGCCAATCGTATGGTGCGCGACATCAGCAATGCCTTACCCGCACGTACCTTTATATCCGGCATGCAGCCGTATCGCGGCTCCACTTCATGGTGCCTGTCGCAGTCCGTCGTGGCCTACCTGCTGGCCTTTGTCGCCGATCCCGCCAATCAGGCCTATCTGAAATTCTTCCACTCGGTCAATTGCGCGGACGAGATTTTTTTCCAGACCATCGTCCTTAATTCACCATGGGCGGCCACCTTGGAAAATTTCGAGGAGGATGTGCTGAGGCGCATGCCTGGCGACATGAAAAACGAAAATAAAGTGTCCCTGCATTACATAGACTGGAATCCCGCGCGTGAAGATCCTGCCGTCTTTGATGCCAGCGATTTTCCGGCGCTGGCCACATCGGGAAAATTTTTTGCGCGTAAATTCGATATCGTCAAATCAGCCGCCGTGCTCGACATGCTTGATGCCGCGCGCCGCGCGCATAGCGAAGAAAACTGAGATGCCGAACTCGCCGCAGAACGTTGCCAAGCTCGCCATATGTGCGTGTAGCCCGCATTAATACTCACTCTTCCTGCTTTGTTTCGTTTTTGCCACAGCCCTGTGCATGCCGCTAAAGCGGCGGCAGCGGCAGCCTTTTCGAACTTGTGGAACGGGAATATTTGAGGTAGCTTGTAAGCTGTCTCAGAGGAAATAAACGTATCTCCGGCTTGTCATTATTGTTTGTACATAGTTGCCCTAGGATGGTTGTTACGCATAAAAACATCTAATCCGTCAGCACTATTGCTATATCTCAAATTAACATAATCGTGGATCAACGTTTCTTACTCTGGCGAGGCAATTGAGCTATTGAGACGTGGTCCGGCCGACAGGCTTGGACCGGGTCCATCCTATTTTTGTTGTTCCGGAGGTTATGAAATGAAACCCGCTAAAATCATACTGCACTGCGCATTGTTAGGATTAATACCAGCCTGCGGTCAAGTGCATGCGGATTGGGCGCAGGCGGTCACGCCCCTTGAGATAAAAACGGTGCCGGAGAATAATCTCATCCAGCCACAGAATCCCCCTACATTTTCCTGGTCGCGTAATCCGAAGAACCCGGCCGCGTATGTGCTGGAGCTGAAACTGAATGGTACTGTCGTGCGTACGTTTACCAGTTCCCGCAGTTGGTACCTGCCCTCGAAGGCGCTGCCGTTGGGCGAGTACACGTGGCGTGTGCGTCCATCGACTACTACCGAGTGGTCTTCCGAGCGCAAGTTTGTCATCAATGCGGCTTCGGTTGTATATGAAGTGCCGGAGAACGCTGACTTGCGCGCGCGCGCGCTGATGAAGACGCGTCCGCGCGGCTTGCAGACGGGCCTGCCGCTGGTAAAAAACTGGGATACCACCCTGAGCGCTCAGCGCGGGGCCGCCGTTACCCAACTGACTAAGGAAGTTGTCTGGAATATTACCGCGCTCCCGCTCATCAGCGACGCCAACTGGCCACTCGATACGACGACGGTGATTACCGCCGCTGCGGCGGCGCAAGTGGCCGATATCCGGAAGCAGCTCAATATGCGCACCCGGCAACTTGAATCGACAGTCTTGCTGTACCGTTTGACGGGCGAGGAACGTTTCCTGGTCGAGGCGCTCAAGCGTGGTGACGAACTGGCCGGCTTCAATCCAATCGGGCCGACGAATTACAGCAAGCAGGATCAAGCGCCTTTCGCCATCGCCTCTTCGCTTATTCGCGCCTTTGATACCTTGGGCAGCAATCTCGACGACACGCGTCGTGTGAAATGGCTGCGGTCGGTGACGGCGTATGGCAATCAGATTTATGCCGACTTGTCTCAGGACAATGGACGCAACGACCAGTATCCGTACGACTCGCATGCGATCAGTAATACTGCAGGATTGGCGCTGATTTCGATTCTCGCTCTGGGCGACATACCAGCCGCCAATGCCTGGTTCGATTTCTCGTTCCGTTCATACGTCAGTTCGCTGAGCGTGTGGAGCGGCCCGGAGGGCGGTTTTGCCAATGGCACGGCGTATGGCGAGTTTGCGGTCGATTTGTACATGCAGGTGTGGCAACCGACAGCGCAGGCGATGAATGTCAACCTGTATGCCAAACCTTGGTCGCAGGGTTTCCTGAACTTCTTCATGTATTTCGTCCCGCCTGGCGCGCAGACGCACGTCTTCGGCGACGGCCATGAAGTGGCACCAACGGCTAAGATCATGCGGGCATACGCATCAAACTTTGCCACACCGGAGGCAGCCTGGTATGTGAAGAACATGCCAGCCGCCGACGATGCGCTGACTTTGCTCAAGGCATATTACCCTTTGCCCGCGACGACAGTGGCACCGCAGGCGCCGACAGTCAGCGCGGTCATGCTGCCCAGTATCGGCTGGAGCGCCATGCATAGCAGCATGGCTGATCCCGCGCGCACTTCCGTGTACTTCAAGTCGAGTCCTTATGGCTCCTACAACCATAGCCACGGAGACCAGAACAGTTTTGTTATAACCAGTGCGGGTGTGCCGCTGCTGGCAGAGGGCGGCTGGTACGATTACTATGGCTCCCCCCTGTGGAGTTCCTGGTACCGCCAGACCAAGGCGCACAACGGCCTGACTTTTGACGGTGGTATCGGACAGACCATTGACGGTGGCAATGTCGCCATGATCACCAATAACGGCAAAATCACCGCCTTTGCCACCACCCGTGGCCTCGATTACGTCGAGGGTGATGCCACGGCGGCGTACGGTGGAAAGCTGACCTCGGCCATCCGCAAGCTGTGGTACGTACGTGATACAGATTCCGTTGTGGTCTATGACAAGGCGAAGTCAGCCACGGCACGCACGTGGGAGTGGAATATGCACGCCATGGCGCCGATCGTGACGGCAGCCGACGGTAGTGTATCGATCACCAACAAGGGACGCACGGCATGCATTCGCCCTCTGATCACCAACGGCGTACGCTTTGAGAAGCGCACCGGTGTGCCACTCATGCCTGGCCGCGTGGAGGATCAGGCAGTGTTTGTCTCCACCGCCAAGTCGACCAGCGGCGAGTTCCTGGTGTTGATCGACGTGGGGTGCAAGAATCCGGCCGTATCGCTGACCAGCGGAGCTACAGGAAGGACCTTGAAAGTGGGGCCTCAGACTATGATTGTGCCGAACTAGGTGCGATTGGGGGAGGCTGCGCGCAAGCGGCTGGCCAGGCCGCGGTAGCATGTTGCCAGTGCTGCGGACAGCACGCGATAGCTGCGTTGCCGCTCGATGTAGGCTATTCCTGCGTTTGCCTTCTGCCGCGCCGCGCTGCTGTCATCGAGAACGTCGGCCAGTGCCGCGGCCAGCGCTTCCGGCGTACTGGCGCTCAGCCAGCCGGCGCCGCTGTCGTTCAGTACCTGGGCCTGGTCGGGGCTGTCATTGCCGACGGCAGGCATACCCAGGGCCAGGTATTCCAGCAGCTTGGTGGGCGAGCTGACATCGAACAGAGCGCCGCGTGGGATATACGATACTGCGACATCGGCGCCCAGCAGCAAGGGCAGGGCGCAAGTGCTGTCGAGCCAGCCCGTCATGTGTATGGCGTCTTCCAGGTTCAAGTTGCGTGCATGGATACGCAACAGTTCAATGTCGGATGGCGTCGGCGAACTGCCGATCAGCAGCAGGCGTGCCGCCGGATGGCGCTGCCGTACGATCACTAGCGCATCGAGCAGCTCTTCGATGCGGCGCGAACGGTCCAGCGTGCCAAGATAGGCGATTACCGGAAGCGCTTCCCATTGCGCAAGGCGGCGCGGGGTAATGGCGTGCGCGCGCAGCGTTTCCGTGTCCACGCCCATTGGCACGGCCGTCAGTTTGCCAGCCTCGATGCCGCGCGCGATCATTAGCTGTTTCATGGCCTCGCTTTGCACAAAGACATGGTCGGCATGTGCCAGAACAATCTTGTAAAACAGCACTTTTTCAACTAAACCCTTCCACAAGGCTAGCCGGTAATGCAGGCTTCCCGGCCGTCGCGCCAATTCGGCACGCGAGCGCTCGATACGTCCATCGCACATGAGAAACGATACCCAGTACGTGAAGGGAATACCCTTAACGCGGGCAATAAGCATGCTGAGTAAACCAATGGACACCATATCCCTGACCTGGATGACATCGCATCGCGCGGACGCGGCGCGCCATACTTTGCTCAGGCACAGGGCCAGGAACGCCAACTCCTGGCGCCAGCGGCGCGCATGTCTCGCCGGCGTGCTGTGCGAGACGAAACCGTCCGGCGTACCGCTGCCGTCGCCTGGCTTGCCGACGATATCGCAATACACCTGATGACGTGGCAGATACTTGCCGAACAGCGTGGAAACGTCGGCACGGTATGAGGGCAGCGGTTCCGGGACCAGTTGTAAAATATGCAGCGTCTGCGAAGGAGTCAATTTTTACTTTCATTAAGTAGCGCACGTCGATACGCTGAATGTTGCTATTGCCAAATGGTTTTGCACGCGATGGCGAACACACGTAAGCTTGCGCAGTGTGCAACGATACAAAGAATTCAAGTGTACTAGAAATGTTTTCCTGGATGTTGTGTATAATATGCATCAATATTGTTTTATTGATACTCAGTTATGCGAAAGAAAATGCGCATGACACCGTCGTGCCAGGTGGGCGTTCCCGCGCACGGCGGCCTTGAATTGACAGGCGAAAGCATGATTAAAGTATTCCGCATCGCCGCTTGGCTGCATCACCTTGGCCTTCCCCTGATCCCGCGTTGTCTGTATGTACTCAACCGCCTGTTGTTTGCCGTGGTATTGCCGCCCGGTGCCGTGGTGGGAAGGGACGTGCGTTTCGCCTATAGCGGCCTGGGTATTGTGGTGCATGCGCGCGCGCGTATTGGCGACCGCGTCAAGATAGCGCAAAATGTCACGATAGGTGGGCGAGCCGGGCACTTTGCAGTCCCCGTCATCGAAGACGATGTCGAGATTGGTGCCGGTGCCTGCATACTCGGCCCCGTTGTGATCGGGCGCGGCGCGCGCATCGGCGCAAATGCCGTGGTGCTGGATCACGTCGCCCCTGGTGCCATCGCGGTGGGTGTGCCGGCGCGCTCCAAGCCTCCGAAAGGTGCGCCCCATGCGTAATTCAGCTTGGCAATACGTTGCCGCTGCACCCATCCACGGGCGCACCTTCCATTCCAGCACGGGTATCTGATGGCTGCGACCAAGGAATTTCATTTGCCGTCGCTCGACGGTTTGCGGGCTTTTGCCGCGCTGGCGGTATTTGCCAGCCATGCTGGCTTGGGACATGTGGTGCCAGGTGGCTTTGGCGTCACCGTGTTTTTTTTCCTCAGCGGGTATCTCATTACTACTTTGTTGCGGCGTGAGCTCGAGCAGCGAGGAGACATCAATTTCCGCCACTTTTACCTGCGTCGCATCTACCGCATCCTGCCACCCATGTACCTGGTGCTGTTCGCCATCCTGATTCTGTGCCTGACCGGCGTGATTGCACATAGCGTGACGGCAGGCGGCCTGCTGGCGCAAATCCTGCAGGTTACCAATTATTATCTACTCTACGCGGACTCTCCTGGCGTCGTGCCTTTCACTGGCATTTTTTGGTCGCTGGCAGTGGAGGAACATTTTTACCTGCTCTTCCCCCTGCTGTTTGTCTTTTGCATGCGGCGCTGGAGCCGGCATAGCGTGGCGGGGATCTTTCTCGCGCTTTGCGTACTGGTGCTGGCCTGGCGTTGCGCGCTGGTTTTCCTGCTCGAGGCGGAGCCGGCGCGCACCTACCTTGCCAGTGATACCCGCATGGATAGCCTGTTGTTTGGCTGCATCATGGGTGTATGGCGTAATCCGGCGTTGGACGCCCAGGTGTTTTTCAAGTCGGCCTGGGCCAACGCATTGCTGCTGGCGGGGGCCGTGGGCGTGCTGGTCTTTGCTTTCCTCTACCGCGACGCGGCGTTTCGCGAGACGGCGCGCTATACCGTGCAGGGCCTGGCCCTGTTCCCCGTCTTCTGGCTGGCCGTCAGATATCCGGGCTGGCCGGTGTTTCGCGTGCTGAACTGGCGCCCCGTGCGCCTCCTGGGCGTGATCTCCTATGTGTTCTATCTGTCGCACCTGTTCTGGATGTATTGCGGCCATATGATTTTTGGCGAACGCCCGCTTGCCGCCGGCCTGTGCGGTCTGACGCTTACGATCATGTTTTCCTACGTCGTGCACCTCGTGGTGGAGCTGCCGTTTGCGCGTTTGCGGCGCAAGTTGCACGAATGAGCGCGATAGCTGGAAAGCCCTCCGATTTTCTACGTTTCTTCTGTTAGGCGAATGAAAAAAATTATCATGATAGGCACGTCCTTCGACACCATGGGGGGTATCTCCGCAGTGGTCAATGTGTACCGTTCGGCAGGCTTGTTCGAACGCTATCCTGTCGAGTATATCGCCACGCATTGCGATGGCAGCGCTTTTGCCAAGCTGCGTATGGCTGTCTCTGCCCTAGGGCGCTTTCTGGTGCTGCTGTGCAGTGGCCGAGTCGGGCTGCTGCATATGCATGTCTCATCGCGCGCCAGTTTCTGGCGCAAGATGCCGTTCTTCCTGCTCGCTACCCTTTGCCGCCGGCCGACCATCGTACATGTGCACAGCGGCGCCTTTCATCTGTTTTACGAGCGTTGCGGCGGCGTGGGGAAAGCGCTTATCCGCCATGTATTCGACCGCGCGTCGCGTGTCGTGGTGTTGTCCGAAATGTGGAAGGAGTGGGTGCACAGCATCAGCCGCAATGGGCACGTCGTCGCCATCTATAATCCCGTGATGTTGCCGCCGTTGCACACGCGGGACGAGGCGGCACAGGGCAGCACGGTATTGATGCTGGGGCGGCTGGGCAAACCGAAGGGTACCTACGACCTGCTCGAGGCGGCACGCGGCGTGTGCGATGAGTTTCCCTCCATGCAATTGGCGCTGGGTGGTGACGGAGAGCATGACAAGGTCGTGGCCGCTGCGGCGCAAATGGGCATCGGCAGCCATGTACATCTGCTGGGCTGGATCACCGGGGCCGACAAGGAACAGGCGTTGCGCAAGGCGCGAATTTATGTGCTGCCATCTTATAACGAAGGTTTACCCATGAGCGTGTTGGAGGCGATGGCCGCCGGACTGCCCGTCATTTCGACGCCTGTCGGCGGCATTCCCGAAGCCATCAGCGAAGGAGTTGAAGGCTTCCTCGTGCCGCCTGGCGACGTGGCTCTGCTGACTCAGCGTTTACGCCTGCTGCTTGCCAACGCGCCACTCGCGCACAGTATGGGCCTGGCTGGACGCGCCAAGATCGAGCGCCAGTTTTCCGCCGCCGCGATCGTGCCGCACATCGAAGCCCTGTATCGCGCTCTTGGTGCGCAGCCCGGGAGTACCGCGCCATGACGACGCTTGCCTGGAAACTGAACCGTGTCAGATTGATGGGAGCCGCTGAAATCATATGGCGTGTCCAGCAAATCGCGCAAAAGAAAGCGGCTAAATATGGCCTGGGCCTGGTGTCAAAGGCGCCCGCCCCACGTTTTCCTGTCGCCGAGCGACATTTCATCGAGGAAGGCAACCTGCCGGACACTACTGCGCTGATGGCCGCCGCCGAGCGCATCCTTGCCGGGCGCTGGCGGGTTTTTGCCTTGCATGACGCGGCACTGGGGTTTCCGCCGGAATGGAACCGCGATCCGAAGACGGCGACCTTGGCCCCCATGATAATCGGCAAGGCAATTGATTATCGTAGCGAAGCAGTAGTGGGCGATATCAAATACTTGTGGGAGCCCAGCCGTCACCTGGAACTGGCCACCCTTGCCCTGGCAGCGCGCGCCAGCGGCGATGTGCGCTATGCCCAGGCGGCGCGCGCACTGCTTGAGTCGTGGCTGGCGCAGTGCCCCTATCCGCTGGGCGTACATTGGACCAGTTCGCTGGAACTGGCGGTGCGCCTGCTGAACTGGAGCGTTGCATGGCAGCTGCTTGGTGGCGCAGACTCGCTTTTGTTTCAAGATGCAGAGGGCCAGGCTTTCCAGCGCCGCTGGCTCGATGCCATTTACCAGCATTGCCATTTCATTGTCGGCTATTTCTCACGCCATTCCTCTGCGAACAACCATTTGCTGGGCGAGTACATGGGGCTGTATATCGCCAGCGTGACTTGGCCTTGCTGGCCGGAAAGCAAGCGCTGGCACCGGGTGGCCAAGGCCGGCCTGGAAGACGAGGCACTCAAGCAGAACTTTGCCGATGGCGTGAACAAGGAACAGGCCGTGTATTACCAGCACGAGGTAATGGATATGCTGATCCTGTGCCAGCGCGCCGCCAGCGCGCACGGAGATACGTTCTCCGCCGCCTATCTGCAGCGCCTGGAGCGTTTGGCAGACTTCATCTGTTCCATGATGGATGCCGGCGGTAATGTGCCTATGACGGGCGATGCCGACGATGCGCAAATGGTGCGGTTGTCGTATGAGGCGGGCTGGAATCCCTACCGCTCGCTGCTGGCCAGCTGTGCCGTGTTGTTTGGCCGCGCCGACTTCAAGCGCAAGGCCGGCCATTTTGACGACAAGAACCGCTGGCTGTTCGGTGTGGCGGGTTTGCGACAGTGGCAGGCGCTCGACGCCAGCGGGGCCGAAGCGCCCGTCATGGCGTTTCCCGAAGGCGGCTATTTCCTGCTTGGCAGCGGCTTCGGTACGCCCGATGAGGTGCGCCTGGTGGCCGATTGCGCACCGCTCGGCTATCTGTCCATTGCCGCGCATGGGCATGCCGATGCGCTGGCATTTACCCTCTCCGTGAGCGGGGAAGAGTTGCTCACCGATCCAGGCACCTACGCCTATCACACGCAAAAAAAATGGCGCGACTACTTCCGCAGCACGCCCGCGCATAACACGGTAGCCGTCGACGGCCTGGACCAGTCTGAAATCGGCGGCAATTTCATGTGGCTGAAAAAAGCCAATGCGCGCATGATTGCCCATGAAACGGATTCCGAAGTGCAAGTTTTCGAGGGCGAGCACGATGGCTACGGCCGCCTGGCCGATCCCGTGCTGCACCGGCGTCGTATCGAGTTCAACTTTAATAATAAATGCATTGTTGTAAAAGACATATTACAATGTACAAATGTACATGATATTTCCGTGCATTGGCAGTTCGGCGACCACTGCGTGGTGACCGTTGACGAGGGGCAATTGCGGGCACAGGGATTGCGGTCCGGATTGCACATGCGCTGTTCGCATGGAACGCTGGACGTATTGCGCGGTAGCGATACACCGCCTGGCGGGTGGATATCGCGCCGCTTCGACGAGAAATCACCGATTGCCAGTGCCGCCTGGCGCATGAGGGTGCAGGGAACAACTGAAATCGTGACGCACATCGAGCTGATGCCGCAGGCGTCGCCGGCTGATTCGCCGGCTAATTATTAAGGGAGCATATTTTGAAAATCAGTATTTTTGGCCTCGGCTACGTGGGTGCGGTCTCTGCCGGTTGCCTGGCAACGGATGGGCATGAAGTGATCGGCGTCGATCCGAACAGGACCAAGGTGGAGCTGATTAACCAGGGCACCACGCCCATCATCGAAAAAGACATCGGCGAGATGATCGCCGCCACCGTGAAAAGCGGCCACTTGCGCGCCACGTTCGACGTGCGCGACGCCGTCTTCAGCTCGGACATGTCGCTCATCTGCGTGGGTACGCCTTCGCAGCTCAATGGCAACCTGGACCTCAGCCACGTGCGCAAGGTGTGCCAGGAGATCGGCGCCGCCATCCGCGAAAAAGACAGTTTCCACGTCGTCGTGGCGCGCTCGACCATGCTGCCAGGCTCCATGCGTTCGCTCGTCATTCCGACCCTGGAAGCGGCCTCGGGCAAGGTGGCCGGCGTCGATTTCGGCGTGTGCAACAACCCGGAATTCTTGCGCGAAGGCACGGCCGTCTACGATTACTACAATCCGCCGAAGACGGTGATTGGCGAGTCCGATGAAAAGGCTGGCGCGCTGCTGGTGCAGCTGTATGAAAAGATGGATGCGCCGCTGGTGCGCACGGACGTGGAAACGGCCGAGATGGTCAAGTACACGGACAATACCTGGCATGCCGTCAAGGTGGCGTTCGCCAATGAAATCGGCAACATCTGCAAGGCGGTCGGCATCGATGGCCACAAGGTGATGGAAATCTTCTGCCAGGACACCAAGCTGAACCTGTCGCCGTACTACATGAAGCCGGGCTTCGCCTTCGGCGGCTCCTGCCTGCCGAAAGACGTGCGCGCGCTGACCTACAAGGCGCGCAGCCTGGACCTCGATTTGCCTCTGCTCAATTCCATCCTGCCGTCGAACCAGCGGCAAGTGGAAAAGGGCATCAAGATGATCGTCGACAAGGGCGCGCGCAAGGTGGGCATCCTGGGCTTCTCGTTCAAGGCCGGCACGGACGACTTGCGCGAGTCGCCGCTGGTCGACGTCATCGAGTACTTGCTGGGCAAGGGCTACGAGCTGAAGCTGTACGACAAGAACGTCAACCTGGCCGCCCTGACGGGCGCCAACCAGGATTACATCCTCAACCACATCCCGCACATTTCCAAGCTGATGGTGACGAATATGCAGGACGTGCTCGATTTTGCCGACACCATCGTCATCGGCAATGGCGCGGCCGAGTTCAAGACCGTGCCTGGCAGCCTCAAGCCGCACCAGCACATCGTCGACCTGGTGCGCATCAGCAAGGATCAAAGTGGAGAACAATATGACGGCATCTGCTGGTAATCAATTGGCAGGGCAGCCGCGCCGTGTGCTGATCCTGGTGGAAAACCTGCCGTCGCCGTTCGACCGGCGCGTGTGGCAGGAAGCGACCACCCTGCATGCGAATGGCTACGAAGTGTCGATCATCTGCCCGACGGGCAAGGGCTACGAGTCGCGCTACGAAGCCATCGACGGCATCCATATCTACCGCTACAACCTGCCGCTGGAAGCGGAAGGGGCGAAGGGTTACCTGGTCGAATATTCGCTGGCGCTGTTCCACACTTTCCGCCTGGCGTGGAAAGTGCACTTCGCGCGCGGCTTCGACGTCATCCACGCCTGCAATCCGCCCGACCTGCTGTTCCTCATCGGCGGCTTCTTCAAGTTGACGATGGGCAAGCGTTTCCTGTTCGACCACCACGACATCAATCCGGAGCTGTACGAAGCCAAGTTCGGCCGGCGCGATTTCTTTTATAAACTGATGGTGCTGTTCGAGCGCTGGTCGTTCCAGAGCGCCGACGTGTCGATCGCCACCAACGAGTCGTACAAGAAGATCGCCATCGAGCGGGGCGGCATGAAGCCCGAGGATGTCTATGTGGTGCGCAGCGGACCCAAGCTGGACCGCTTGCGCGTGCTGCCGCCCGTGCCGGAGCTCAAGAAGGGGCGCACCTACCTGGTCGGCTATGTGGGCGTGATGGGCGCGCAGGAAGGCATCGATCTGCTGCTGCAGGCGGCACAATACATCGTGCAGACCTTGAAGCGCGAGGATGTGCACTTCGGCCTGGTGGGCGGCGGCACCTCGCTGGAACAGATGAAGCAGATGGCGCAGGACATGGGCATCGCCGACTACGTGACGTTCACGGGACGCGTGCCGGACCAGCAATTGCTGGAAATGCTCAACACGTCCGATGTGTGCGTGAACCCGGACGTGGCCAACGACATGAACGACAAGTCGACCATGAACAAGATCATGGAATACATGGCATTGGGAAAACCGATCGTGCAATTCGACCTGGTCGAAGGCAAGGTGTCGGCGCAGCAGGCGTCGCTGTATGCCTTGAAGAACGACCCTATCGACATGGCGCGCAAGATCGTCGAATTGCTCGACGACCCGGCCCGCCGCGAGCAGATGGGCGCGTTTGGCCGCCATCGCGTGATCAACGAACTGGAGTGGGAATATGAAGCGCCCAAGCTGCTGGCCGCGTATGCGCGCCTGTTTCCCGCCGCCGCGCCCGCCGTTCCCGTGGCCTTGAGCAAGGATGGCGGCTGATGGCGCCGGACAAAAGCGCCGCGCGCGGCGTGCTGGGTGGCATGCTGATCGCCTGAACGATTATAGTGTCGAGCGTGCATGCTCCTCAATAAACTGCTTTTGAAATGAAACCATGAAAATTTACCCAGTCATCCTGTCCGGCGGTTCGGGCACCCGTTTGTGGCCGCTGTCGCGCGCCGTGTTGCCCAAGCAACTGTTGCCGCTGGTAACGGACAAGACCATGTTGCAGGAAACGGCGCTGCGCGTGAGCAGCCTGTCGAACCGCCGTGCCGGCGACAGCGCGCTGGCCGAGTTTGAAGTCATGCCGCCGCTGGTGGTGTGCGGCAATGAGCACCGCTTCATGGTGGCCGAGCAGCTGCGCGAGATCGGCTTGCCGCCGCTGGGTATCTTGCTCGAACCGGTAGGGCGCAACACGGCGCCTGCCGTGGCCGTGGCCGCGCAATACCTGCTGGCCATCGACCCGCATGCGCTGATGCTGGTCTTGCCGGCCGACCATGTCATCACTGACGTGGCCGCGTTTCACCAGTCCATCGCCGAGGCGGCGCTGCTGGCGGCCGATGGCGCGCTGGCCACCTTCGGTATCGTGCCGACGGCGCCGGAAACGGGCTATGGCTATATCCGCAGCGGCACGCCCGTGAGCCCTGGCGCCATCGGTTGCAAGGTCGAGCGTTTCGTGGAAAAGCCGGACCTGGCCACGGCGCAGTCGTTCCTGGCTGCCGGCAATTATTTCTGGAACAGCGGCATGTTCATGTTCCGCGCCGAACGTTATCTGGGCGAACTGGGGCAATTCCAGCCCGCCATGCTGGCCGCCTGCGAGGCGGCCGTGCGCGACGGCTACCGAGACCTCGATTTCTGCCGCTTGGAAGAGAAGGCCTTCGCCGCCTGTCCGTCCGATTCGATCGACTATGCCGTCATGGAGCATACGGCGCATGCGGTGGTACTGCCGGCCGCCATCGGCTGGAGCGATGTCGGTTCCTGGTCGGCCCTGTGGGAAGTGCAGCACGGGGATGCCAACGGCAACGTGGTGCGCGGCGACGTGTATCTCGACGGCGTGAGCAATTGCCTGGTGCGCGCCGAGCGCCGCATGGTGGCCGTGCTGGGCGTGCAGGACTTGATCGTGGTGGAAACGGACGACGCCATCCTGGTCGCGCACAAGGACCAGGTGCAGCGCGTGAAACAGGTGGTCGATCACTTGAAGCAGGCGGGGCGCAGCGAACACGTGCAGCACCGCAAGGTGTACCGCCCATGGGGCAGCTATGAAGGCATCGATATCGGCGAGCGCTTCCAGGTCAAGCGCATCACGGTCAATCCGGGCGGCAAGCTGTCCTTGCAGATGCACCATCACCGCGCCGAGCACTGGGTGGTCGTCAGCGGCACGGCCAGCGTCACCTGCGGCGAGAAGGTGACCTTGCTGACGGAAAACGAATCGACGTACATTCCCATCGGCATGACGCACCGGCTGGAAAACCCGGGTAAATTGCCGCTGCACCTGATCGAAGTGCAATCGGGCAGCTATCTGGGCGAAGACGACATCGTGCGTCTGGAGGATGTCTACCAGCGCGCCTGATGCGCGGTTTTTACGATATCTGCACTGTGAAACTATTGGCTTTAAGAATGATGCTATAAAGTAACTTTTAATTAAACAATAGTTAACATAAAAAATTGCTTTATGCTATGATTCTGCCTGGTTTGATTAGATAAATACATGCGGGTGCAACGCCACCCGCAGTTACGTTGGTGGAATCGCATGAAGAAAAATATTTGCTCGCTGCTCGCAACGCTGGCGTTTGCCGGTTCAGCTGTATTCTCGCAGGCAGCTTTTGCCGCGCCGGTGGACATCAGTTCGCTGCCAGGTGCCGTGAAGCTGTCCACGGGTGGTTCATTGACGTTCAGCGACAAGTTCAAGAATAATCAGAAAAACAATTTCTTCAATGATTTGTTTACGTTTGACGTGGCGCACGCCAGCGATCTGAGCCTGGTCTTGACGTCGCGCAGCAGCAGCGCCTTGAATGGCCTGAACCTGACGGGTTTTGGCTTGTACAGCAGCGTCAACAATGCGCAATTGCTGGGAGGCGATCAACTGCTGAGCGGCATCGACGACAAGTGGACCTTGTCGTACGCGAATCTGGCAGCCGGTTCCTACTACCTGAAAGTCAGCGGCAATGTCGTGTCGAACACGGGCGCCGCTTTCAGTGCCAACGGCAGCCTGGTGTCGGCCGTGCCTGAGCCTGGCACGTATGCCATGCTGCTCGCTGGCCTGGGTTTGCTGGGCTTCATGGCGCGCCGTCGCCAGAACGCCGGCTGAGCACGGCGAACGGCGTCCGTTTGCCCCTCCATTCGCATTTTATCCCGCGGCCAGCCTGAGCTGGCCGCAGCACTCTTGGTGAAAAGTATGAAAAAATTTCTTCAATCCCTGTTCGTGGCAGCGATGTTTGCCGGCAGCAGCCTGGCGGCCCACGCCGCTCCGGTCGATATCAGCCATGCACCGGTAGATTTGACGCAAGACTTGCTCGATTACTCGAGCGCTGAATTGCTGGGTTCTTTCTCGCTGGCGGCAGGCCAGTTGGCTGGCGCGCAAAATAACTTTTTCAGCGACAAATATACCTTTAGCGTAACGGGTTTCAATGACCTGAGCGCACTGGCGACCTCGCTCAAGCCCAGCGCCAATTCCGGCCTGACCTTGACCGGCTTCAGCCTGCGCAATGCCGGCGGCGTACTGTTTCAGGGTACGCTCGATCTGATCAACTATACGGCGCAAGACCAAGCCTGGAGCCTGGCATCGGGCGGTACGCCGCTGGCGACCGGCAATTACTTCCTGCAGATCGATGGCTATGTGGCCTCGTCCGCTGGTGGCAGCTATAGCGGCAACCTGGCGGTGACGCCGGTGCCGGAACCGGAAACCTACGGCATGCTGCTGGCCGGCCTGGGCCTGGTCGGCTTCGCGGCGCGCCGCCGCAAGCTGCAAGCCTGAGCCGGTCTGTTGCATTGATGAAATGGAGGCTGCGGCCTCCATTTTTTTCGCCTGTCGATTGCTGGGCGCTATAATCATCGGGCATAGCTGGCGGCCGCCACATGGCGGCTTCGATCTTCTTCAACGGCGATATTGACCTTGCATAAATCTCTCTTCCTTTCGCTGGCGCTGGCTGCCGGCATCGCCCATGCCGATGCACCATCCATGCCGCCAGGATTGAATGCGCTGCAATTGGCAGTCGTGATCAATGACGCCGAACCAAACAGTATCTTGGTGGGTGAATATTACCGCCAGGCGCATGGCATCCCGCCTGCGAACGTTGTGCACGTGAGTATCCCGAATCGCCCGCGCAAGCTCAGCATGGATCAGTTCGCGCAATTGAAGGAGCGCATTGACGCGCAATTGAAGCCCCATATCCAGGCCGTGCTGATGGTGTGGAGCGCGCCTTACGCGGTCGAATGCAATTCGATCACTTCCGCCTATACCCTGGGCTACGATGCGGGGCAATGCGCCAGGACGTGTGACGCCGGCAAGCCCAGCACGTATTTCAACAGCAATGTGCCGCAACCATTTACGCAGATGGGCATGCGCCTGTCCATGTTGCTGCCCATCGATTTTGTGGAAGAGGCCAAGGCTGTGGTGGATCGCGGGACGGTCAGCGGCTTTTCCGTGCCCGCCGCCAGCGCATATTATCTGACCACCAGCGAAAATGCGCGCAACAGTCGTGCCGCTTTTTTCCCGCCTGCCGGGATCGTTCGCCAGCGCAAGCTGACGGTCAAGAATCTGAAGGCTGATGTGCTCGACGGTGCACAGGACATCATGGTCTACCAGACCGGCATGGCCAAGGTCGCCAAGCTCGATACCTTGCGCTTTCTGCCAGGCGCCCTGGCGGATCACCTGACTTCGTTCGGTGGCGATCTGCAGGGGACGGCGCAAATGAGCAGCCAGCGCTGGCTGGAGGCAGGGGCCACGGCCAGTTACGGCACCGTCAGCGAGCCCTGTAATCACTGGCAAAAATTTCCCAATCCGACAGTGCTGCTACGTCGCTACCTGACAGGCATGACGGCGCTCGAAGCGTATTGGGGAAGTGTGGCGTGGCCGGCGCAGGGATTGTTCATCGGCGATCCGCTGGCGGCACCGTATGCCAAGTTCCGGCGCTGATAGGCTATCAAGCAAATAAAAAAGGCTCTTGCGAGCCTTTTTTATTATGTCTTGCGGCGTACCGCAAAGGACAGTACTGCCAACCCAGCCATCAGCATGGCCCAAGTTCCCGGTTCTGGAACAGCTGGGGTAACAGGGGGAATCAGGCTGTTGCCATTACTGCCGCTGTCGATACCTCCACCAGCGCCGCCACCGCCTACGCCGCCACCGCCGGCAGGTGCGCCAGTCTCGAAGCCTGACGACGTGACGAGCGCAGCGTATTCGTCGCTTGCGCCACGTATGCCACGCGTTGCGCCGCGGTACCCACCAGTATTGTCGATGGTAGGGCTTTCTTGTACCGACACAAAATCTCGCGTACCGAAACGATAATCACCACTAGCGCGGCCTGTACGCAAGCTGCCTTGGGCGCCATTGTCGCCCTGTTGTACCAGCAGATTTGCCAGGCGATGGTCTCTTTCGCCCGCTTGGGGATGGCGCAATACCTGATCGGACTCTCCCAATCCAAACTCAGGCGACTGGTTCGTGCCATCATTGGTGCGTGCGCCAAAGCCGATGAAGCCATTAGCGAGACTACAGGCACTGTAGGTACCGTCAAGGTCAGCATCGCTGGCCTTGCCATTCGCGCCAGACGTACTTGTCTGGCACTTATTGTCATTCGCATTCGCTGCCTGTTGCGTATTTTGTGCCTGGGCAGCGCCGCTGCACAGTACTGCGGCAATAAACATGGCGCTCGCTGGGAGTCGGGTGACTCTTGATAACATGGCTGATCTCTTCGAATATATCCGGGCTTGGTGGATGCTCGCAAGCCATCGGACTAGGATTTCTGCCAAAACCCGGCGATACCGCCTTTTTGGGCATCGTCGGATTGGCAACTCAAGGTGCGGGCGTGGATGGAGCCAGCTCCTGCATTGATTTGCATTACTTTGAAGCATTAATGTCTTGCAGATATTAAAACTTATTTGCATGAAATATATCATATTTTCGGACATCATGCCTTACTTTGGGTAAGAAGGAAATTTTTGTTGCCAAGAAGCCACTGCAGCACGTTGTTGGCGTAGCGGTGCAGGGAACTCTTTTACTCCATTCGGCTTAATCAAATGTCATCAAGTCGTCATCCCGGGCCTTTAATATCCAAATAACAAGTCTGAAATACTTTTGTTAATTGTGGCGCGCCGGCCGATCATGTGGGGCCGGCGTCATTTATTTACCGACCGGGATCCTCATGCACACCTCGTTTTCCCCCTTGCGCACGCCGCTGCGCCTGACCGTCATGGCCGCCGTGCTGGCCAGCCTGTCCGTGCCAGCCCTGGCCGCTTCCGATATCGTCATCAGCCAGGTGTATGGCGGTGGCGGCAATTCGGGGGCGCTGTACCGCAATGATTTCATCGAAGTTTTCAACCGCGGCGCCAGCCCCGTGAACCTGGGCAACTGGAGCGTGCAATACGCGTCCGCTGCTGGCACGAGCTGGGCCGTGACGGCCTTGCCGGCTATCGATTTGCAACCTGGCCAGTATTTGCTGGTCCAGCAAGCCAAGGGGGCGGGCGGAACGCAGGACTTGCCTGCGCCAGATGCAACGGGCAGCCTGGCCATGTCCGGTACGGCAGGCAAGGTGTTGCTGAGTAATAGCAAGACGGCGCAAACGGGCGCCAGCCCCACGGGCGCCGGCATCGTCGACCTCGTCGGTTTCGGCACGGCCAATGGTTTTGAAGGCGCCGTGGCGCCCGCGCCATCGAATACCTTGTCGATTGCGCGCGCGAATGGCGGCTGCGGCGACACGGACGACAATAGCGCGGACTTTGCCACCGGCAGCGTGGCGCCGCGCAATACGGCTTCGCCGCTGAATGTCTGCGGCGGTCCTGTCGTGCACCAGATTATTACCAGCTGCCCGGCCAATCTGGCCTTGGCCGTGGGCAATGGCGGCAGCGCCGTGCTGCGCGCGTCCGACGTCGATGGCGTGGTGAATGCCGCTATCTTGAGCTCGCCCGCCGTGGCCGGCATCAGCCTGGCCAATTTCAGCGCGGCCGGCGTGGCGGGCGAGAGCGCCAGCGTGAACCTGCTGGTGGCCGCTGGCGTGCCGGTGGGAAATTACCCGGTCATCGTGAATTTCAGCAACGACCAGCAGCAGACGGCGTCATGCAAGGTTGACGTGGCCGTGCAAGGCCTGGCCGCCATCAGCCATACGATCCCGCAAATCCAGGGCAGTGGTGCCAGCAGCCCGTATGCCAATTCCGTGCAGACGACCGAAGGCGTGGTGACCTTGAAAGTGGGCACCGGCTTCTTCATCCAGGATGCGGCCGGCGATGGCGACCCGTCGACGTCGGACGGCATCTTCGTGTACACGGGCGCGACGGCTACCACCGTGCAGCCGGGCGAACTGGTGCGCGTGACGGGCACGGTGGTCGAATACACGCCATCGGGCGCGAAAAATTCCTATACGGAATTCAAGGACGTGACGGCCATCCTCACGCAAAGCGCGGGCCACAGCGTCGTGCCGGCGAATGTGAGCTTGCCGAACGACAATCTGGCTGCCGTGGAAGGCATGCTGGTGCGCTTCACGCAACCGTTGACCGTATCGCAAAACGCCTACCTGGGCGCGCGCGGCGAATTGAGCCTGTCGGCGGGACGGCGCGAAGTGCCGACCAACCGCTACCCGGCCGGCTCCGCCGAGGCGCAAGCCTTGATCGCCGCCAATGCGAACAATCTGATCGTGCTCGATGACGGCATTTTCGTGGCGCCGCCAACGATACCGTACATCGGCCAGGACAACACCGTGCGCAGCGGCGACACGGTGGCCGACCTGACGGGCGTGGTGGACTTTGGCGCCATCGGCGGTGGCGGTGCCGCCTACAAATTGCAGCCGACGCAGACGCCGCAATTCTCGCGCGACAACTCGCGCACAGGCAGCCCGGAACTGCCGTCCGGCAACGTCAAGGTGGCGAGCGCCAACGTGCTGAATTTCTTTACGACCTTTACCAATGGTAATAACGTGTTTGGCCAGACGGGGCAGGGCTGTACCGTGGGCACTTCGACCACCAAGAGCAATTGCCGCGGCGCCGACAACCTGGCCGAGTTCGTACGCCAGCGCGACAAGATCGTCGCCGAGCTGAAAGCCATCGACGCGGACGTGGTCGGCTTGATGGAAATCCAGAACAATGGCGAGACGGCCGTCACCTACCTGGTCGAGCAACTGAACGCGGCCATCGGCGGCGTCACGTATGCCGTGGTGCCGAAGCCGGCCGCCACGGGCACGGACGCCATCCGCGTGGCCATGATCTACAAGCCTGCCAAGCTGGGCCTCGTGGGCGGTGCCTTGTCGGACGCCAACGCCATCAACAACCGTCCACCGATGGCGCAAACCTTCCGCGCAGGCAATGGCGAGAAATTCTCGTTGATCGTCAACCACCTGAAGTCGAAGGGCAGCTGCCCTTCGAGCGGGCTGGACGCGGACCAGAACGATAGCCAGAGCTGCTGGAACGCCACCCGCGTGCAGCAAGCCCAGCGCCTGGTCGGCAGCTTCGTGCCGCAGGTGGCGGCCGCTGCCGGCGACGCGGACGTGCTGGTCATCGGCGACCTCAATTCCTATGGCGCGGAAGACCCGATCCAGGCCATCACGGGCGCCGGCTTCGTCAATGAACTCGAGCGTTTCGTGCGGCCGTCCGGCATGCCGTATTCGTACGTCTTCGGCGGCCAGAGCGGCTACCTCGACCATGCGCTGGCCAGCGCTTCGCTGAGCCCGCAAGTGGCCGGCGTCGCTGAATGGCACGTGAATGCGGATGAGCCGGAAGTGATCGACTACAACATCGATTCGGCCAAGCCGCAAGACCTGTACAACGCCTTGCCGTACCGCGCCTCGGACCATGATCCCGTCGTCGTCAGCCTGGACTTGCAGCCCGCTTACCGCGACATCACGGCCAGTGTGGCGCAAGCGAGCTCGGGCCTCACGTACAACCGCGTGACGCAAAAATACGCGGGCACGTTCTCGTTCACCAACACGGGCACGAGCGCATTGAGCGGCCCGTTCCAGGTGGTGTTCGGCGGCTTGCCTGCCGGCGTCAGCCTGGCCAATGCCACGGGCAGCCATGCGGGCGCCGCCTACGTCACGGTGAACGCCGCCAGCCTGGCGCCAGGCGCGACGGCCTCGTTTGCCGTCAGTTTCAGCAATCCGTCGAAAGTGACGATCACCTACTCGGCCAGCATTTTCGCCGGCAATTTCTAAGGACACCATCATGTTGACAACGACATTCAATCTCACCCTGCGCCGCGCCGTGCTGGCCGCCGTGCTGGCCGCCAGCTCCAGCCTGGCGTTGGCGGGTCCGCTTGGCTACCACGTGGAAATCGACACGAGCCAGTTCTCTGGCGCCGGTTTCCTCGACTTCGCCTTCATTGCCGGCAACAGCCCGGCGCCGGGCGCCAGCGCCGTGCTCAGCAATTTCTCGGGCGCGTTTGGCGCACTGGAATCGATGGAAGGCAACGTCAGCGGCAGCTTGCCCGGCACCTTGACCTTCGGCAATAGCGGCGCCTACAACGACTGGTTTCACAACGTGACCTTGGGCGGCAAGTTCGGTTTCAATATCGTCTTTGGCGGCGACTTCCTGAACACGGCCGGCAATGCGGGCACGACCTTTGGCGTGGGCTTGCTCGACTCTACGGCCACGTCCTACCTGGGCAACGTCAATGGCAACCTGGTGCAGTTCGAGCTGACGCCGATGACTGGCGGCTTGCCCGCCAGCATCGCCGGCAGCACGTATGCGAGCATCGCGTCGATCTCGGCCGTGCCGGAAGCGTCGGAATGGATGATGCTGACGGGCGGCCTGGCGCTGATCGGTTTTGCCCTGCGCCGCCGCCAGCCTGTCGCACGCGCCTAATCTTCCCAGACTAAACACAGCGCGCCTGCGGGCCGCTGTGTTTTTTTTCGTCTATTTATTCGCAATAGCTATAAATCAGGAAACTAAATTGTATTAGTCACCGTTTTACGCTTGATGCATAGTAAAAAACTTGTCGGGCAGTCTAGTATTTTTATGACTGCTGCCAACTTTTTTCGGGAGATGCATCGATGCCTGGCCATATCCTGGTGCTGGACCCTGCGCCTGCCATGCAGGCGCTGCTGGCGCATAACCTCGCCGGTGCCGGCTACCGGGTCAGCTGCGCCCTGGATGCGCGCGGCGCGCTGGCGCTGCTGGCGGGCGATCCGCCCGACGTGCTGTTGCTGGAATGGGAACTGCCCGATGCGTCCGGCATCGCGCTGCTGCGCCAGGTGCGCCAGGATGGCGTGCTGTGCGACTTGCCCATCATCATGATCAGCACGCGCGACAGCGAACAGGACAAGGTGCTGGCGCTGGAAAGCGGCGCCGACGATTACCTGTGCAAGCCCTTCGGTCCCCGTGAAATGCTGGCCCGCGTGCACGCGCTGCTGCGCCGGCGCGCGCCTTCGGCCTTGCGCACAGGCGCAGGCACGGCCGGGGCTGCCGCCTTGCGGCTCGACCCGCACACCCTGCGCGTAACGGCGGGTAAGGTGCCCATCCACCTTGGCCGCGTGGAATTCAAGCTGCTGCATTTTTTGATGGACCATCCGGGCAGGGTGCATAGCCGCGCGCAACTGCTGGACCAGGTGTGGGGCCATGCCGCCTACCTCGACGAACGCACGGTCGACGCCCACGTGGGCCGCTTGCGCCACGCCTTGCAGCCGGGCGGCTGCGGCCACCGCATTGAAACCGTACGCGGCAGCGGCTACCGCTATCTGGCGTTTGATACCGCCGTGTGCGCATGATGCTGCTGACGGGGAGGGAGCAGGAATACCTGCTGAACGCCATCCTCGGCGCGCATGGCATCGCCTTGCCCGGCGATTTCTTTCTGTGGAGCCAGGGGCCGCTGCAAACGCTGTTGCCGCACGACATATTGATGTGCGCGCAGCTGGATGTCGGGGGGGCCGTGCTGCGCAGCGAAGCCTGGCACAGCGCCGCGCCCGATCACGCGCAGCTGCGCGAGCGCCAGGCCCAGCTGGCGCACCTTGCGCTGGCCTGGCGCGCGGGTGGCCAGAGGGCGGGCGTCATCGACGGCGTACTGGTGCATGGCAGCGCGGGCGACGCCGGCGGCAGCTTTTTTGCCTTGTTCGCCGTGAAGCCGGCGGACGCGGCGCGCCAAGCGTATGCGCTGGAGTTGCTGCTGCCCTATCTGCACGTGCACTGGCTGGCGCTGCCAGGCAGCCAGCGTGCATCTGTGACGGGCCCGGCTGCCGCGCGCGCGGCCAGTGCGCGCGAGCTGGAAGTGCTGCATTGGGTGCGCGAGGGGAAAAGCAATGACGAGGTGGGACAAATCCTCGGCATCAGCGGCACCACCGTGAAAAGCCATTTGCAGCGCATCTATAAATTATTGGGAGTAAGCAACCGCATGCAAGCCGTGTCGCGCGGCATCGCGCTGCGCCTGCTCAGCCATTAGCGCTGGTCCTGCGGCCGGGCCTGACTCTTTTCATTACCGCCGTCTTGCGTGTGTTCGATGCTGCCGGGCGATACCCGCGCCACGTCCGGGCTCGCTTGCAGGCGCGTCACTTCGGCGGGTGTCAGCATGGCGGCAAAGCCGTTGAAGGCCGTCGTGTAGCGGTATTGCACGGGGGCATCTGGCACCAGCGCCAGCACGGCGCGTTGCTGCGCTTCCAGCTGGGCCATGTAGCGCCGCGCCGCATCGCTGTGGGTATCTAGCCCATGCACGCCGTCCGCTTGCGAGGCCAGCGGCGGGGCGCGCAATTGCACCAGATAGGACTGCCGCGCCGCAGCGGCCTGCGCCGCGACAGGCAGGGCATGGATGCTGGCCATGCCGGCCAGGATGGCAATACTGAGGCGAAAGGTGGACATGCGCCGATTGTACGCGCGTCGCGCATAAAAAACGCGCCCCGCAGGGCGCGTTGTGTTACCGCCAGAGTGAGATGCTTACAGCTTGGCGTCCGCCCTCACGTTGCGCTGGCTGGGGACGGCCAGCGGCAAGGGGTTGTTGGTCTCCACCGACAGTACGGTGGTGGACGCTGCCGCGCTGTTGCCATCAAGGAAGACTACGCCGCCCAGGTAGCGTTTGCCCGTTTCCAGTCCCGACCAGCTGACGCCAGCCGTGGCGCTGCCGCCCACATATACCTTGGTAGGCAGGGTGGCTTTCAGGTTGCCGCCCTTGTCGGCTGTCGTGACGATGGCCGACGACAGGCCGAAGCCGGTCGAGACGCCATTTGCCAGTTCATAGCCGATCACGCAGACCTTGTAGCTGCCTGCCGCCGGGGTGGTCACGGTGATGGCCTCGTTCGAACCGGCCGTGGCCGAGGTGGCGACGGTCGCGCCGGCGCTGTTGAGCAGCAGCATGTCGAGGTCGTTGCCCGCGCCTTCCGTGGTGTCGCGGTCGAAGATTTCGAAGCGCGCCACGACGGTGCTGGCGGGAATGCTGACATTGACCGCGCGCACGCCGCTGCCGCCCGCCTTGCACGCGTCGGCCATCTGCGCCAGCGTTTCCACGCTGCCCGGCGCGGCCTGGCTGATGGTTTGCTCGCTGCGCGCCACTTCCTTCAGGCCGCCCGTCGCCGCGCCGACCTTGCCGGCAAAGCCCGTCGACAGGGTCAGCGAACGCAGACCGCTGACCTTGTCGGCCTGCAGCAATGCCGGCGACTGCACCGCGCGGCCCGAGCGGGCCGTGACGGGGCTGCGCACCGTGTGCACGCCGTCGCTCCACACGAGGGCGCCATACTGCCAGGCATTGTCCGGCGCCGTCGTGCGCGTCAGGGTCACGGTGAAGGACTTGGTTTCACCGGGTGCCAGCGCCAGGGTGGCAGGCGCCACCGCCACGCTGTAACCGCTGAGCGAGGCGCTGGCCGTGTAGGTGGCGCTGCTGCTGCCCACGTTGGTGACGCGGCGCGTCACCGTTTGCGTGCCCAGCACGTTGCCGATGGTGATGGACGGCATGTTCAGGTTGTAGCCGGCCAGGGTGCCGCCCGCGCATTCGGCCGTCATGCCGACGCCGCACATGTATTTCTTGTAATCGGCCAGGCTGGCGTCATACACGAGGCCGGGATCGGTCGCCTTGTTCGGCGTCACGTGGCCGGCGCCTTGGCCCCATGGCAGGATGCCGCGCGCGTCGCCCGCCTGGATGTCGGGCAGGGTGGCGCTGCCGGTCGTCATCAGGGCCGACTTGATGGCGGCCGGGCTCCAGTCCGGATGCTGCTGGCGCAGCAGGGCGGCCAGGCCGGCCACGTGCGGGCTGGCCATCGAAGTGCCTTGCAGGAAGATGTAGGCTTGCGGCGGTACCAGGCTGCCATCCTGCACGGCGTCGCGCTGGGCGCGCGACAGGGCAGGCGTGCCGCCGGCCAGGATGTCCACGCCAGGCGCGGTGACGTCCGGCTTGAGCAGGTTGGCGTCGTACAGGTTCGGGCCACGCGACGAGAAGTCGGCCACCACGGGGGCGGCAGGGCCGTTGCCGTTGGTGACGAAGCGCGAAATGGCGGCCGTGGCCGTGCCCGTTTGCGCCTGGGCGTTGATCAGCGCGCCATCGGCGGCGCTCACGTGCACGGCCGGCAGCACGTGCGGGTCGGACACGAGGCCCACGCCCGTGTCGACCAGCACCATGCCGGCGCCGCCCGCTTCGAGCACGGCGATGCCCTTGTCGGTGCGCGCCGTGGTGCCGCGCAGGCAGCTGACGACCTTGCCGGCGACCTTGGCCGGGTCCAGCAGGGCCACGCCGCCGTTGTCGCCGGCGCGGTAGCACAGGGCCAGTTTTTGCGCATCGGCGCCGGGCAAGCCTGCGTCTTGCGCGCGGATCAGGGTGGTGGCCGGCAGCGGGTTGTAGTTGAGCGAGGCGCCCGTGTAGCTGGCGCCGTTGCTCAAGGTTACCTTGGCCTGGTTGGCGCGGTTGTGCGTCGAGGCGGCCACGGTGGTGATCCATGGGCTGACGTGCGCCACGGTATTGGCCGGTCCCGCATTGCCGGCCGAAGCGGCAACGAACACGCCCGCATTCGACGCGTGCAGGAAAGCTTGCTCGACGGGGTCGTTGACGGTGCCGCCGCCGCTGATCGAGTAGTTGATCACGTGGACGCCATCCTGCACGGCTTTTTCAATCGCCGCCACGCTATCGCCGCCGTAGCAGCCGTTCTTCGCACCGGTCGGCTGGGTGGCCAGGTTGTACGACCAGCATACCTTGTAGACGGACAGGCGGGCGCGCGGCGCCACGCCGGAAATGGCGCCCAGCGGCGAGCCGTTCACGGTCACGGGCACGCCCGCATTGCCGCCCGCGGTGGACGAGGTGTGCGTGCCGTGGCCGCCTTCGCCATTCGGGTCGCCGATGGAATCGCGCGGCGAGGTGAATTCGCTCCAGTGCTGGATCTTGTCCGTCTCGGTCAGGCGCACGGCGTTGAAGTATTGTGCGCCCAGCAGCTTGTTATTGCAATGGTCTTGCGTAAAGCCTTCGCCCGTCTGGCAGCTGCCTTTCCAGGCGGCCGGCGCGGCGCCGTAGGCCAGGGTGGCGTTCGGGTCGAAGGTCGGGGCGCCGTTGGCGTCGACCTTGTCCGCATACGACAGGTTTTCCGGCCACACGCCGCCATCGACGATGCCGATGATGATGTCTTCGCCCGCATGCTGCTTGCCGCCCAGCTGGCTCCACAGGCCGCCCGGCTGGTCCAGGCCCAGGAAAGTGGGCGTGTAGTTGGTTTGCAGGGCGCGCGGTTCGTCGGGGGCGATGCTGGCCACTTCGCCGCTCGCCTGCAGCTGGCGCACTTCGGCGTCCGTCAGCAGGGCGGAAAAGCCGTTGAGGACGATCTTGTACTGGTATTGCACGGGCGCGGCGGCGATGAGCGCTTGTACCCGGGCCTGTTTCTGTTCAAGGTAGTCGCCGTACAGCTGCACTTGCGTGCTGGCCAGGTCGAGGCGGCCGCCGGCGGCAGGCTGGGTGGCGCCCAGGCCTTCCACCGAGCCGGTGTAGGAAGCGATCGGTTTGTCGGTCAGTTGCACGATGTAAGGGCGGCGCAGGTCGTCGGCGTGGGCCTGGAAGCTGATGCTGGCAAACAGGCTCAGCACGGCGAGCGAAATGGGACGCAAGGCGGGACGGAATGTCATGTAGGGTTTCCTGTATCGGTATCGGAGTCAAAAAGAGGCGGCAATCAGGCTTGCTTGCTGCGGCGGCGCGCAGCGAATCCGACACCGGCCAGGCCCAGCAGCAGCATCGCGTAGGTCGATGGCTCCGGTACCGAGGCGACGATATTGTCGAGTGCAAACTGGCCCTTGTTGCTCGTGAAGGCGTTGCAACTGCCGGCCATGTTGCAAGTGAATCCGAAGAAGGCCAGCGAGGCGAATTGCTGGCTGCCGAAGTTGGCGCTGGTGTTGTAGCGCTGGAACTGGAAGTTGCCGCCGATGGGGCCGCCCAGCTGATAGGTTTCATAGATGGAAGAACCGTTGGCGTAGAAGCCTTGCACGCGCAACAGACCCGCTACGGCCGGATAGGTGACGCCCTGGGCGTAGCCGATGAAGCTGGCGTCGAAGCCCTGCAGGCTGACGCTGCCGCCCGTCGTCAGCGGATCGAGGTAGACGATGCCGTCGTTGAGGGATGCATAGTAATTGCTCGTATTGTTGGTCGGGCACGCCATGCCGCAGGCGGCCGGATCCGTGCCGTCGAATACGGCGCCGACCAGGTCGCCATAACTGGCACCGGCGGCATTCGAGGCGCCCGTCAGCAGGAATTTGCCGAATTCCAGGGAGTCGCCGTGGCCGACGAACTGGCTGTCGACGTTGTCAAAGTTGATCACGTCCGCGATGGCGGCGGGAGCCCAGGCGGCGGACAGGGCCAGGATGGCGGCGCCGGTCCACTGCTTGGCCGAGAAAGGACTTGCTGCGGCAGTTGCCTTCGAATGCACAATACGAGTCATGAATTTTCCCTTGGTGATTATGTAGGATGCAATATTTTTTGCGTCTGGGATGCTCTTTTCTGCGTGGACGGATAAGACCAATACGTAGAAAATTGACTTTTACTATAGCAAAAGAGGCAATTTCATTGTTTGATATTCTTGCAAATTTAATTTGAAAGTTACAAATAATGAATGAATAAAATTCATCGCTTACTATGATTTGGTAACCAGGAGTAGATAGTTTCTGCATTGAAAATAGTTGAATCATCAAGCACCCAGGCAAGCGCGCGCGGCGCCGTGGCGGTTTCGCGCACACTGGATGGTTTCCGCAGGAATTTGTTGTTCACAGAGCAAAGAAAAGATTGTATTAACCATAACCGGCATGGTAGGCTGATAAGCATCAGGCAAGCGCGTGTCGCCAGTGCGTGGCCATCCGCCGCGCGCAACGACGCAATGTATTGAAGGTAGGCAATAAGGAGTTACCGGATGCATGCAGCACACAGGCAGAACCTTGCGGCAACGCGCCATGCGCGCGGCTTTACCTTGCTCGAATTGCTGGTCGTCATCGTGATCATCGGCTTGCTGGCGGCCTATGTCGGCCCCAAGTATTTCGCCCAGCTGGGCAAATCCGAAGTGACGGTGGCCAAGGCGCAGATCGAGGCGTTTGAAAAATCGCTCGACACCTACCGCCTCGACGTGGGGCGCTATCCCACCACGGAAGAGGGTTTGGCCGCGCTGCTTGCGGCACCGCCCGCCGCCGGCACGCGCTGGAATGGTCCTTACCTGAAAAAGGCTGTGCCGCTCGACCCGTGGGGTCATGCCTATCAATACCGCGCACCCGGCAGCAAGGGCGAGTACGACATCGTCTCGATGGGCAAGGATGGCCAGCCGGGCGGCAGCGGCGAGAACGCCGACATCAGCTCGCAATAGCGCCAGCGCCATTCTTTTTCCTACGGACAAGCCATCATGCAGTTCGAAGTACGCGCGCTTTCCACGGACCAGGCCGTAACTACCTTGCAGACGTGCGTGATCGACGGGCGCGACGAGGCCGACGCGCGCCGCCAGGCCGAGGCGCGCGGCCTGTTCGTCAGCGCCATCCGTCCCGTGCGGGCCACGCCGTTCAGCGCGGCCGGGCGCCAGCGGGCGCGGGCGCTGCCCCTGCTGCTGTTCAGCCAGGAATTGCTGGCGCTGCTGCAAGCGGGTCTGGGCATCGTCGAAGCGCTGGAAGCCTTGCTGGAAAAGGAAGCCTCGCCGGCCACGCGCAGCGTGCTCACGCGCCTGCTCGAAGGCTTGCGCGAAGGCAAGCGCTTTTCCGCCGTGCTGGGCGAACAATCTGAACTGTTTCCTCCCTTGTACATCGGCATCGTCAAGGCGGCCGAGGGCACGAGCGACTTGCCGCGCGCGCTGTCGCGCTACATCGACTACCAGCAGCGCATCGATGCGGTGCGCGGCAAGATCGTCAGCGCCGCCATCTATCCCGCCATCCTGCTGGCCGTGGGCGGCGGCGTCAGCGCCTTCCTGATCAGCTATGTGGTGCCCCGTTTCGCCGAGGTCTACCAGGGCGCCGGGCGCAACCTGCCGTGGATGTCGCAAGTGATGCTCAGCTGGGGCCAGTTCGTCACCGAACACGGCGTGCTGCTGTTGCTGGGGTTGGCACTCGTCGGCAGCATCGTGTTCACTGCCGTGCGGCGCGTGCTGCGCAACGGCGGCGTGGCGCGCCTGCTGGCGAAACTGCCCGGCATCGGCGAGCGCGTGCGCATCTATGAACTGTCGCGCCTGTACCTGACCCTGGGCATGCTGGCCGAGGGCGGTATCACCATCGTGCAGGCGATTGCCACCGTGCAGGCGATGGTCTCGCCGGGCATGCAGGCATCGTTGCAGGGCGCGCGCGGCGCCATCGAGGCGGGCCAGCCGCTGTCGTCGGCGTTTGAGCAGCATCAATTGACGACACCGATTTCCCTGCGCATGCTGCGCGTGGGCGAGCGCACGGGCGACATGGGCCCCATGCTGACGCAGTCGGCCGCCTTTTATGACGGTGAAATCAGCCGCTGGATCGACCGTTTTACGCGCACCTTCGAACCCTTGCTGATGGCCGCCATCGGCCTCGTCGTGGGCGCCATCGTGATCCTGCTGTACATGCCCATCTTTGACCTTGCCGGCGATATTTCATGAACCAGATTTCTTCCGTTCCCGCCGCCATCGACCCCGCGCTGCTGCAGCGCGCGCGCATCCTGAGCCGGCAATCGAAGCGTAGCCTGGTCGAGGAATTGCAGGAGCTGAGCGGCATCGAGGCGCGCGCCGTGGTGCGCGAACTGGCGCGCCCGTTCGGCCTGGACGTGCTGGAAACGGCCGACATGCTGGCCTTGTCTCCCGCCTTCGATGTGCTGCCCCTGTCGCAGGCGCTGGCGCGTCACAGCGTGCTGCTGCGCGCCGCCGGCGGCCAACTGGTGGGCGTGATCGCCGACCCGTTCGACCTCGACCTGCAAACCTGGCTGAGTGCGCGCGCCGGGCAGGGCGTCTTGAGCATCCATCTGGCGCTGCAGGCCGACATCGGCGCCTACCTGTCGAAGCAGGAAGAGTCGGCGCGCGCCGTCGACAGCCTGCTGCCCGGCGCCGCCAGTGACGCGCGGCGTGATGGCAAGACGGCCGCCGTGCTGTCGTTTGCCAGCGTGTCTGAAGCGGCCAGCCCTGCCGTCAAGCTGGTCAACTCGACCCTGTATGACGCGCTGAAGGCGGGCGCGTCGGACATCCATCTGGAAAGCACGGCCGGCGGCCTGGCCGTCAAGTACCGCGTTGACGGCGTGCTCGATCACGCCACGTCCGTCAACGGCATCGAAGTGGCCGAGCACATCATCTCGCGCCTGAAAGTGCTGGCCGAACTCGATATCGCCGAGCGCCGCGTGCCGCAGGACGGCAGCTTTCGCGTCGAGTCGGGCGGGCGCGAAATCGATTTGCGCGTCTCCATCATGCCCAGCATCCATGGCGAGGATGCCGTCATCCGTATCCTCGACAAGCGCGCCATGATCGAAGCCTACGGCGCGCTGACTCTGGAAGCGCTGGGCTTTGACTCGCCATCGCTGGTCGCCTTGCGCGCGCTGGCGCAGGAAGCCTACGGCATGCTGCTCGTGACGGGACCGACCGGCTCGGGCAAGACGACGACCCTGTATGCGGCGCTGACGGAAATCCACAACGGGCGCGAAAAGATCATCACCATCGAAGACCCCGTCGAATACCAGCTGCCCGGCATTTTGCAAATCCCCGTCAATGAAAAGAAGGGGCTGACCTTTGCCAAGGGCTTGCGTTCGATCCTGCGCCACGACCCCGACAAGATCATGGTGGGCGAGATCCGCGACCGCGAGACGGCGGAAATCGCCGTGCAGTCGGCCCTCACGGGCCACCTGGTGCTCACCACCGTGCACGCGAATAATGTGTTCGACGTGTTCGGCCGTTTTACCCACATGGGCATCGATCCGTATGCGTTTGTCTCGGCCCTGAACGGCATCTGGGCGCAGCGTCTGATCCGCACCAACTGCCCCCATTGCGCCACCGAGTACACGCCCGACGATGCCGAGCTGGCCAGCGTGGGCCTGGCGCACGCCGACGTGGCCGACTATCAATTCAAGCAGGGCAAGGGTTGCGGCGATTGCCGCGGCACGGGCTACAAGGGGCGGCGTTCTATCGCCGAAATCCTCGTGCTGACCGATGAAATCCGCGAATTGATCGTCGATAAAAAACCGATCCGCCAGATCAAGGCGGCCGCGTATGCGAACGGCACGCGCAGCCTGCGCCTGGCGGCGCTGGAACTGGTCAAGCGGGGCGCCACCACCATCACGGAAATCAAGAGGGTCACCCTGCATGCGTAGAGGTCTCGGACAAGGATTGCGCCTGGGCGTGGCGGCGGGCACGGTGAGCCTGTGGCGCAGCAGCCGCTGGCGCGCGCCCGCATGGACCTCGCTCGGTGAAGTCGCATATGCGCCGGACGACGCGGCGTACGGCGGCTTTGCCGCCCTGGGCCAGGCGTTGGAACAGATTCTGCCAGCGGGGCAATACGCGGGCTGGCCCTTGTCCGTGGTGCTCGACGATGGACTGGCGCGCCTGTGGCAAGTGGACATGCCGCAGGGCGCCGCGCGCCTGGCCGATATCGAGGCGGCTGCCGCGCTGCGCTTCCAGTCGCTGTATGGCGATGCACCGGGCCTGTGGCACAGCAGCAGCGCCTGGGATGCGCGCGCGCCGTTTTTCTGCGCCGTGCCCCGTGCGTTGCTGGCGCAACTGACGCGCGTGGCCGCAGCACGCAAGCTGGCCCTGATTTTCATTACGCCGCAATTCGCGCGCCACTGGAACCGCTGGCATGGCGCCTTGAAGCCGGGCGCCTGGTTTGGCCAATTGCAGGAGAACGTCCTGACCCTGGGCGTGCGGCACGAAGGGCGTTTGCGCGCCGTGCGCGCGCTGCCCGTGCCGCCTGGTGCTGGCAGGGACTGGCTGGTGCAGACCTTGGCGCGCGAGGCGCTGCTGCAAGGCGTATGCGCACCGGCACTGCTGCAGCTGTGCGGCGCGCCGCCGCCCGCATGGCTGACGCCAGCGAAAGAATTCAGCTGTCAGGTTTTTTCCGCGCCCGATGGCGAAGGCGGCTTGTCACCGGCCGCCCAACTGGCGCATAGCGGAGGCGTGGCATGACGCGCCTCGATATCGATTTCGCGCCGCCAAACTGGCGCCGCAGCCTGCAACGCGTGCCCGCGTGGGCGTGGTGCGTCGGCGCGCTGGGCGTGGCGCTGGCTGTCACGGCGGCGTACAGTGGCAGCGCCGCGCTGCAGCGCCAGCAGCTGCGCGAAGGGCAATTGCAGCGCGCGCAGCAGCGCGTGCTGGCCGCCACGCAGGGGCCGGCGCCGGCGGTGTCCACGCCGATCGCGCCCGCGCAGGCGGCGGCCGTGAATGCGGCCATCCTGCAATTGAACCTGCCGTGGCGCGACCTGCAGGATGCGCTGGCCAGCGCCACGCCACCGGCAGTCGCGCTGCTGGCGCTGGAGCCGGACGCGCGCAAGCGCGTGCTGAAGATCACGGCGGAAACGACCAGCAGCGATGCCATGGTGGCCTACATCGCGCAATTGAAGCGGCAGGAGCTGTTCGGCACGCGCGTGCAGCTGCTGCGCCATGAAATCAACGCACTCGATCCGAACAGACCGTTGCGCTTCCAGCTCGAAGCGCGCTGGGGCACGCCATGATGGCCATCGACCTCAATAGCTTGCGCCTGCGTGCGCAACTGCTGCTGCGCCGTTTGGGTGCGCCCGCCTGTCTGGCAGTGGCATTGCTCGCGCTGGGCGTGGCCGCCTGGGTCTGGGCCTGGCAGCAGCGCGCCGTGGCGGCGCAGCTGGAAGCGCGGCCCTTGCCGCAGCCAGCGCTGGCCGTGGTGGCCGCCGCGCCGCCGGCGACAGCCAGCGAAAACCTGGCGCGCTTTTATGCCGCGCTGGGACAGCAGCGCCATGCCGAGCAGCAGGTCAAGCAGCTGTTCGACCTGGCCGCAAAAAACGGTTTGCTGCTGGCGCAGGGCGAATACAAGAGCGGCTACGACAAGGCCAGCCGGGTCGCCACCTACCAGGTGACCTTGCCGCTGAAGGGCAGTTATGCGGCCGTGTCGCAGTTCGCGCTGCAAGCGCTGCGTGCCGTCCCTTTCGCCTCGCTCGACGAACTGAGTTTTCGCCGCGAGCAGATCGCCGATACGGATCTCGAAGCGCGCTTGCGCCTGACGTTTTATCTGACCGATACGCCTGGCGATGCGGGAGAAACGCCATGACCCCGCGCCATTATCTGATGCTGGCCGGCGTGCTGGGCGCGGGCGCCTTGCTGCTGTTCGGCGAGCGCCAGCCCGTGGCCGACGTGGCTGAAGCGGTGGAGCGGGCCGTCGCGCCCGCGCGCCATGCTGCGGCCAAGGCGCCAGCTGCGCAGCCGGTCATCCTGGCCCTGCTGCCGCGCAGCGAAGTGGCGGGCGAGGATGGCGACACCTTTGGCGGTGCCGGCGCTGTCTTCCAGAGCCAGAACTGGAATCCGCCGCCGCCGAAAATGGCGGTGACGGCCGCGCCGCCACCTCCGCCCCCAATGGCGCCGCCGCTGCCTTTCGTCTACCTGGGCAAGGCGGCCGCCGACGGCGCCTGGGAAGTGTTTCTGTCGCGCGCCGACAAGACGTATATCGTGCGCGCCAATACCGTCATCGATGGCGCCTACAAGGTCGTGACGATCGCGCCGCCCGTCATGACGCTTACTTATCTGCCGTTGAACCAGGTTCAGCAGCTCAACATTGGAGTTTCCGAGTGATGTCTCGTTCCTTTTCATCGGCGCTGTTGCTCTTGTTGCTGTCCGGCTGCGCAGGGCAGCAAGCCTACCGCGACGGGCGCGAGCTGATCGCGCAAGACCAGGTGCCGGCCGGCCTGCAAAAGCTGCAGGAAGCGTTGCAGCAAGACCCCGGCAATGCGCAATACCGCAGCGCCTATCTGCAGGCGCGCGAACGGGCGACCGGCAGCCGCTTGCAGCAGGCCGAGCGCCAGGCGCAGGCGGGGCAGGGCGATCTGGCGCGCGCTTCTTTCATGAGCGTGCTGGAAATCGATGCGCAGAACGAGCGGGCCAACAGCGGCTTGCGCGCGCTCGAGCGCGAGCAGCGCCAGGGCAAGCTGCTGGCCGAAGCGCAGAAAGATATCGACGCCAAGCGCTACGACCCCGCGCGCCAGCGCCTGAACGCCATCCTGACCGAGCAGCCGAACCATGCGGGCGCGCGCACGCTGCTGCGCGAGGTTGACGACAAAACGGCGCCGCCCGTGGTCGAGTCGGGCCTGGCCAAGTCGTACAAGCAGCCGATCACGATCGAGTTTCGCGACGCGCCGTTAAAACAGGTGTTTGAGCTGATCGCGCGCCGTTCCGGCCTCAATTTCGTCTTCGACAAGGACGTCAAGGCGGACGCGAAAACCTCGATCTTCCTGAAAAACAGCACGGTGGAATCGGCCGTTTACTTCCTGCTGGTGACGAACCAGCTGGAGCAGCAGGTGATGGATGCGAACACGATCCTGATCTATCCGAACGTGGCGGCGAAATTGAAGGAGTACCAGGAAGTGCTGGTGAAGACCTTCTTCCTGGCGAACGCGGACGCCAAGCAGGTGGCCAATACGCTCAAGACGATTCTGAAGACGCGCGACGTGGTGGCCGATGAAAAGCTCAACCTCGTCATCGTGCGCGACACGCCCGAGGCGATCCGCCTGGCCGAGCGCCTGATCGCGCTGCAGGACGTGCCCGAGGCGGAAGTGGTGCTGGAACTGGAAATCCTCGAAGTCAAGCGCAGCCGCCTGATGGAACTGGGCGTGGCCTGGCCATCGAGCCTGACCCTGACGCCGCTTTCCACCTCGGGCGGAATCGGCCTGACCATCAGCGACCTGAACAAGCTGAACCAGCGCACCATCGGCGTGAGCGACCTGTCCGTGACGGCCAACGCCAACAAGACGGACGGCGACGCGAACATCCTGGCCAACCCGCGCATCCGCGTGCGCAACCGGGAAAAGGCGAAGTTCGTCATCGGCGACAGGGTGCCCGTAGTGACCACCACGATTTCGCCGGGCACGGGCGGCTTCGCTTCCGAGTCGATCAGCTACCTGGACGTGGGCCTGACGGTGAACGCCGAGCCGACCATCTATTTGAACAACGAGGTGGGCATCCGCATCTCGCTCGAGGTGAGCAACCTGGGCGCGGCTACCACCACCCGCAGCGGCTCGACCCTGTACCAGATCGGCACGCGCCAGGCGTCGACCATGCTGCAGCTGAAGGATGGCGAAAACCAGGTGCTGGCGGGCCTGATCAACAATGAAGAGCGCAGCTCGGGCAACAAGGTGCCGGGTCTGGGCGACATCCCCGTGCTGGGGCGGCTGTTCGGCAGCAGTAAGGACGACAGCCAGAAGACGGAAATCGTGCTGTCGATCACGCCGCACCTGGTGCGCACGGTGCAGCGTCCGGAAGCGAAGGAGTCGGAATTCTCGGCCGGCACGGAAGGCAGCTTCCGCCGCCGTCCCGACATGGCGGCCAAGGCGCCCACGCAGATGCCGGGCACGGTGATCGTGCGTTCCGGCCCGTCGGCCGTCGGCATGCAGCCGGCACCGGCGCAGCCGATGATGACGCCGGGCGCTTTGCCAGCGCCGCTGCCGCAGACGGTGCCCGCGCCGGAAGTGGCGCCGTCGCCCGAGCCGTCTCCGTCGCCTTTGCCGATATCGTCGGGCCAGCCCGTACCGCTGCAGGCGGCGCCCTTGCCGCTGTCGTCGAGCCAGCCGGTACCGGTGAGCCCGCCGCCACCGCCTGCCAAATGAGACTGGCGCATGCGCAGAGGGGGCAGGGAGGTTTTACCCTGATCGAGCTGCTGGTGACCCTGGCCATCCTGGGCGTGCTGGCCACCCTGGTCATTCCCGTCACGCAGGTGACGGTGCAGCGGCGCCAGGAGCAGGAATTGCGGCGCGCGCTGCGCGAGATCCGCCAGGGGATCGATGCGTATAAACGGGCTGGCGACGAAGGTCGCATTGTGCGCGCGACAGACGCCAGCGGTTATCCGAAAAGCCTGGAACTGCTGGTCGAGGGCGTGGCGGACCAGCGCAACCCGAAGCGCAGCAAGATGTTCTTTTTGCGCCGCGTGCCGCGCGACCCGTTCAATGGGGATGCTGGCCTCAGTGATGCGCAAACGTGGGGCAAGCGCAGCTACGCCAGCGAGGCGGCCGAACCGCGCGAGGGCGACGATGTCTACGATGTGTACTCCACGTCCGGCAAGACCGGCTTGAACAACGTGCCTTACCGTCTATGGTGAACCATGGCCGCTGAAAACACCCAAGTCCGCACGCGCGGCTTTACCCTGATCGAATTGCTGGTGGTGCTCGGCATCGTGGCGTTGCTGCTGACCCTGGCCGTGCCCCGCTACTTTCCCAGCCTCGACAAGGCAAAGGAAACCGTGCTGGCGGACAATTTGCGCAATCTGCGCACGACCATCGACCAGTTCCACGGCGATACGGGGCGCTATCCCGATTCGCTGGAGCAACTGGTGGAAAAGAAATACCTGCGCGCCATGCCCATCGATCCCATCACGGAGAGCGACAGCAGCTGGCTCATCGTACCGCCGCCCGACGATACGCCGGGCCAGGTGTATGACGTGAAAAGCGGCGCGCCCGGCAAGGACCGCAGCGGCACGCCGTTTGCCGACTGGTAGCGGCCATGCACCGTTCTGCGCGCCGCCAGCGCGGTTTTACGTATCTGGGCCTGATCATTCTGGTGGCCATCCTGGGCTTGGTAGGGGCGGCCGGGCTGAAGATGGGTTCCTTGCTGCAGCGCCAGGCGGCCGAGCAGGAATTGCTCGACATCGGCGCGCAGTTTTCGGATGCCCTCTACAGTTATGCGGCCGCCACGCCGCCGGGCCAGCCGCAACAGCCGCCCAGCCTTGCCGCCTTGCTGCGCGATCCCCGTACGCCCCAGTTGCGCCGGCATCTGCGCAAGCTGTTTGTCGACCCCATCACGGGCCGCGCCGAGTGGGGCTTGCTTTACCAGCCCGGCAGCAACGGCATCATTGGCGTGCACAGCCTGTCGCAGGCGGCGCCATTAAAGGTCGGCAATTTCGAGGCCCGGTTCGCTGGCTTCGAAGGCAAGGCGCATTTCTCGGAATGGCGCTTCATGGTCGATGCCCGGGTGTCTTCCGTGCCGACTGCGGGACCGGCAGCTGTGCCGGCGAGTGATGAGGCGGGCATCGCGCCTGCCTTGCCGGTGCCACCGTTGTTTTCTCGCCCTGTTACTCCACCGCAAGAACAATCGCCATCAGCGCCAATTGAGCAGCCTGAACCGCAAAATTCAGATGAAAACACTGCCGAGTAGGCGTTTTCACCTCAAAACGTAACAAAAATAAATGTATGCACCGGTAACTATTCTTGTGTGGAAATTAATAGATAGTGGCAAATAGTTCATTTCGAAAATACTTATCTCATATGAAACTTCGATAAAATATTTATAAGTAATTTGATGTGATTATGCTACCATTCTGTTCAGTACTTCCGGTACTAAAACTATTGGTGGCCTGCGCATTGCAGCCATAAATTACTTTTTAAGGGATAAACTATGAAATTGAAATTTATCGCTGCAGGTATCATGGCAGCAGCATCGTTCAGCGCATCGGCAGCAACCTATGACCTGGGCATCCTGGATCCAACCGGTTCCGATACCCTGTCGGCTTTCACGACCAAGTTCGCCATCAATTCGGATATCAATGATTCGTGGACTTTCCAGTTGCTGGCCCCATCGTCGACCTCGTTCGGTGCATTGCAAACGTTCTCCGTTGCTAACGGCGCGATCAAGGATTTCGCTGCTACTCTGGTCGGCTATGGCGACCTGACCAAGAGCACGGCTAGCGGCATCCAGAATCTGAGCTGGGCAGGTCAATTGGCTGCAGGCACCTACACGGTGCAAGTCACGGGCCTGACCCTGGTGAAAAATGTTCAGTACGTAGGCACGGTTTCGGCCCTGCCAGTACCAGAACCAGAAACCTATGGCATGCTGCTGGGCGGCCTGGCGCTGGTTGGTGCTGTGGCCCGCCGCCGCGCCAAGAAAGCTGCTTAAGCTTACGCTGCAATGAAAAAAACCCGCTTCGGCGGGTTTTTTTTCGTCTGAATCAGCTGCTTGATGCGAGACGCCGGCAACAGCGTCCTGCGCAATCACGCGTGGCGCTTGAAATCGCGGAAGCGGAAGCCTACGGCAAATAAGGTGGCAAAGTACGCCACGCCGCACAGGGCCACCACCAGGGCCAGCGCGCCGGCACGCAGCAGCGGATGGGCTTGCATGGCGATCCAGTCGATGCGCACGGCGCCCGCATACGCCACGCCGCCCATCACGATGAGTGCCGGCAGCAGGCGCAGGAAGAACTTGGCCCAGCCCGGTTTCGGCTGGTAGATGCCGCGCCTGCGCAAGCCCCAGTACAGGAAGCTGGCGTTCAGGCAGGCGCCCAGGCCGATCGACAGGGCCAGGCCGGCCACGGCGATGTAGGGCACGAACAGCAGATTCATCAGCTGTGTGGCGATCAGCACGCCGATGGCGATCTTCACGGGCGTGCGGATGTCCTGGCGCGCATAGAACGCGGGCGCCAGGGTCTTGACGAGGATGATGCCGATCAGGCCCAGGCTGTAGGCCACGAGTGGCTGCGTCGACATGGTCACGGATTCGGCCGTGAACTTGCCGTAGTGGAAGAGGGTGGCGATCAGCGGCGTGGCCAGGGTCGCCATGCCGACGGCGGCGGGCAGGGCCAGCAGGAAAGTCAGGCGCATGCCCCAGTCCAGCAAGGCCGAGTATTCCGTCTTGTCGCCATCCACGTTCGCCTTCGACAGGCTGGGCAGCAAGATGGTACCCAGGGCCACGCCCAGCATGGCGGTGGGGAACTCCATCAGGCGGTCCGCATACGACAGCCAGGAAATGCTGCCCTCGGCCAGGCGCGACGCGATGCTCGTATTGATCATCAGGCTGATCTGCGCCGCCGAGACGGCGAACACAGCCGGTCCCATCTTCTTCAGCACGCGGCGCACGCCGCCGTCGGACAGGCCGATGGCGGGATTGATCGACAGGCGCGGCAGCATGCCGATCTTGATCAGCGCGGGAATCTGGATGGCCACCTGCAGCAGGCCGCCGGCGAACACGGCAATCGCCATGGCGTAGATCGGCTGCTTCAAATAGGGCGCGAGGAACAGCGAGGCGGCGATGAATGACAGGTTCAGCAGCACCGGCGTGAATGCGGGAATCTTGAATTCGCGCCAGGTATTCAAGATGCCGCCAGCCAGGGCCACGAAGGACATGCAAGTAATATAAGGGAACATCAAGCGCGTCATCCACACGGCCGCGTCAAAAGCGCCCGCATCCTTGGTCAGGCCCGTGGCGATCAGATACACGAACCAGGGCGCGCCGATGATGCCGATGGCGGACACGAGCAGAGTGGCCCAGACGAGCGTGGTGGCCACGTGGTCGGCCAGCTGCTTGCTCGCTTCCTGGCCGTGCTGGTTCTTGTATTCAGACAAGATCGGCACGAAGGCTTGCGAGAACGCCCCCTCGGCAAACAAGCGGCGCAACAGGTTGGGGATGCGGAAGGCAACAATGAATGCGTCCGTGTAGGCGCCGGCGCCAAAGGCGCGCGCGAACAGGCTTTCGCGCAATAATCCGGTTACACGGGACAGCATGGTCATGCTGGAGATGGCGGCGAGGGTTTTAAGCAAGTTCATGGGGGCAGATTATAGCCGGGCGCGGTACCGTTAAACGGTTAAAATATGGTAACAATTGCCGCCGATTCGCCCTTGCCAGCCTCATTTTCACGTGTTTTTGGCGTGACACACGGTTTTTTGATTTGCCCCCGCTTGAAAATATCGCTATAATCGAAGGCTGTACAGAATTCTGTTACGCAGACACTAATGTTTGACAGGCACTGGTTTGGCACACATGGTTCGGCAGACGCACAGAACGCACCGGTTGGCAAACACTAATGTTTGCAAACGCACTTTGACCCTGTTTTAGGAAATTCCATGGCAAATACCGCACAAGCGCGCAAACGCGCTCGTCAAGCAGTTAAGCAAAACGCACACAATTCGTCCCAACGTTCGACCTTGCGCACGGCTATCAAAGCTGCTCGCAAAGCGATCCAGGGCGGCGACAAGGCAGCTGCTGCTGCAATCTTCCAAGCATCCGTGTCGACCATCGACCGTATCGCTGACAAGAAGATCATCCACAAAAACAAGGCAGCTCGCCATAAGAGCCGTCTGGCAGCTGCTTTGAAAGCACTGTCCGCTTAATATTCGCCAGCAGGCAAGCCACCACGGTGGCCTTGTCTGTGCCGGTACGCTGGCACTGGTTGAAAAGCAAAAACCCGCAGATTCGTTCTGGCGGGTTTTTTCGCGTTTTTATTCTGATTTTTAAGGCCGCATCCGCTAGCGGCCCGCCGCCATGGCCTAGCGCGCCGCCGGCAAGTTGCCGATGCTCATGCCCGGTTTGATGTTCTTTTGCTTGAACCAGCCCAGATGCATTTCCAGCGCATAGCGCACAGGCACGGTCTTCGTGGAGCAATGGCTGTCGAGCGTGTGCGGCTGCATGTCTTCGATGTTGACGATCTTGCCGCTGGCATCGATAAAGGCCACCGACAGGGGCAGCGGCGTGTTTTTCATCCACATGCATTGCGTGGATGGGTTGCCAAAAACAAACAGCATGCCTGCATTGGCCGGCATCTTTTCACGGTACATCAAGCCCTGTTCGCGCTGCTCTTCCGTGGCGGCCACTTCCGCCTGGATCAAATGCATGCCGGCCGACAGTTGCAAGCTCCTGGTTTGCGCCTGGGCCATGCTGGCGCAAGACAGCAGGGCGATGGACAGGCTGAGACGGCAAAGGGAATTTTTCATGGGGCGGGACGGTGGCTGCGAAGCGGCGATTAAGCCACGCTGGCGGCTGGCTGGTCAAGCATGCTGCCCGGCCGCATCGAAAGCGTGGGGTTACAGCAACATGCTCGCCGTCGTCAGCCCGGGACTGCGCTTATTTCACGGGCTTGCCTGCTTCAGCGGCCGGCTGCTTCGTCTTGCGCGCCTGGGGAATCAGGCGCGGCGCATCGGTTGCGGCCGATGCGTTGACGGAGGCGGACGCCGGCGGCACGGGCTTGCTGGCGTCGGTGGCGGCCGAGGCGTGGCTGGCTGCCGATGCGGGTGGCGGCTTGACGGCATCGGTCGCGGCGGATGCGTGCACCTGGGCGCCCGACTGGGCCAGTGCGGCACCGGCGAGCAGGGAAGCGGCCAGGGTTAAAATTACTTTTTTCATCATCTTTCCTTTTCCGTCATGTGAAGGTTAGATGATTTTAATGCATTATCTAAAAATAAATAGTGCTTATTGGAAAAATTCGCTACCATCGCCGTTCTTTCTTGTGCTGCTTACGCCTTGCCAATGTTTTCGGCTGGCACTTCGCACCATTCGCCGGGCATCAATGGATGGCTGGCCAGCGAGAACGGGCCGATGGCGCTGCGCACCAGGCGCAGGGTGGGCAGGCCGACAGCCGCCGTCATGCGCCGCACTTGGCGGTTTTTTCCTTCTTTCAAGGTGATCGCCAGCCACGAGGTCGGCTTGTCGGCACGCGCGCGGATCGGTGGATTGCGGGGCCACAGCCAGTCCGGCTCGGCGATGCGCACGGCCTTGCACGGCTTGGTGATGAAGTCGCCCAGGTCCAGCGGCGCTTGCAGGCGCGCCAGGCTGGCCGCATCGGGCACGCCGTCGACTTGCACCAGGTAGGTTTTCGCTTCCTTGCGGTCCGGGTGGCTGATCTCGTGCTGCAGGCGGCCGTCGTCCGTCAGCAGCAGCAAGCCTTCGCTGTCGGCGTCGAGCCGGCCGGCCGGATAGATGCCTGGGATGGTGAGATGGTCGGCCAGGGTGGTGCGGCCATCCTGCGGCGAAAATTGGCACAGGACCTGGAATGGTTTATTGAAGAGAATGAGTGGCATGCTGGATAAATGGATGCAAACGAGGGTGGCTGCTGGTCGGCGCCGCAAAAGCGTGGCGCCCTGTAAGATACTGGTGCATAATGTGAAACGTTAGTCTTATGTCTTATAGAAGACTATGGCGATGCGCTTCTTTGGCGATGCCGATGGCCCGAGTGTTCTTTCCCTGCTAAAGTGCGTTGTTGCCGCCCTGTTCGGACTTGTTTTTGTAAACTCTGCAATCGCAGAGCGCGTCGCCGGCCTGTGTTGCCCGCCAGCGGTGTGTCCCACTTCGGAGATCACGATGTATCAACATATCACTGTACCTGCTGACGGCCAAAAAATCACCGTCAACGCCGATTTTTCGCTGAATGTACCAGATAATCCCATCGTTCCCTTCATTGAAGGCGATGGCACGGGCATCGATATCAGCCCGGTCATGATCAAGGTGATCGACGCTGCCGTGGCCAAGGCCTACGGCGGCGCGCGCAAGATCAGCTGGATGGAAATCTACGCAGGCGAAAAATCGACGAATGTGTACGGCCCCGATGTGTGGCTGCCGGAAGAAACACTGGAAGTGCTCAAGGATTATGTCGTTTCCATCAAGGGCCCGTTGACGACGCCTGTCGGCGGCGGCATCCGTTCGCTGAACGTGGCATTGCGCCAGCAGCTCGATCTGTACGTCTGCCTGCGCCCCGTGCGCTACTTCACGGGCGTGCCGTCGCCCGTGAAAGAGCCGGAAAAGACGGACATGGTGATTTTCCGCGAAAACTCGGAAGATATCTATGCCGGCATCGAATACCAGCAAGGCTCGCCCGAAGCCAAGAAATTGATGGATTTCCTCGTCAATGAAATGGGCGTGACGAAGATCCGCTTCCCGGCCACGTCGGGCCTGGGCATCAAACCCGTGTCCATCGAAGGTACGGAGCGTCTCGTGCGCAAGGCCATCCAGTATGCGATCGACAATGACAAGCCATCCGTGACGATCGTGCACAAAGGTAACATCATGAAGTACACGGAAGGCGGCTTCCGCGACTGGGCGTATGCGCTGGCGCAAAAGGAATTTGGCGCCGAGTTGATCGATGGCGGTCCATGGTGCAAGTTCAAGAATCCGAAGACGGGCCGCGACATCATCGTCAAGGATTCCATCGCTGACGCGTTCCTGCAACAGATTCTGCTGCGTCCGGCCGAATACAGCGTCATCGCCACCCTGAATCTGAACGGTGATTACATTTCCGATGCGCTGGCGGCGCAAGTGGGCGGCATCGGCATCGCGCCAGGCGCCAACCTGTCCGACTCCGTCGCCATGTTCGAGGCGACGCACGGCACGGCGCCCAAGTACGCGGGCAAGGACTACGTCAACCCCGGTTCCTTGATCTTGTCGGCGGAAATGATGCTGCGCCACATGGGCTGGCTGGAAGCGGCCGATCTGGTCATTTCCTCGATGCAAAAATCGATCGCCTCGAAGCGCGTCACCTATGATTTCGCCCGCCTGATGGAAGGCGCCACACAAGTGTCGTGCTCCGGTTTCGGCGAGGTGATGATCGAGCACATGTAATAGAGGGGCAGGGCGCCGTGCGCCCTGCGGACGAAAAAAAACCCCGTTCGAAAACGGGGTTTTTCACATCTGAGGGCCGGCGATGCTTAGGCTGCTTGGATGTTGGAAGCTTGCTTGCCTTTAGGGCCTTGCGTGACTTCGAATTGAACTTTTTGACCTTCTTTGAGGGTCTTGAAACCGTTCATGTTGATTGCGGAGAAATGAGCAAACAAATCTTCGCCGCCATCATCTGGAGTGATGAAGCCAAAACCTTTGGAATCATTGAACCACTTAACTGTACCTGTTGCCATAAAAAGAACTTTCAAAATTAAAACAAATCACACGAGCCATAAAAGCAAGAAGCTTCTTGCCCCCTCCTCGACGTCTCACTTCTTATCAAGCTGTACATTACTGCAACAGTCGATACAGCATTGTTGGCGGAATAAATAATGAAGTCAAGCGCTTTTCCATCGATATTGCCAAATTCTTCACGACAACCAAAAAAGCAACTCTTGATTTTGACGGCAAGGTCGCCATCTGCGCACTATTAAGAAAACGCGTAAGATTGAAAACAATTGGAAAGGCGTAGATATTGCGCATGACAACCACTGTGAAAGCATTAGAATAAGCGTATGGCAACCAAGCACGACACAGAAACCCTGCTGGAGCGGCAAGTGCTGAAGCCGCCACCGCTCTACCAGGTGGCCTTGCTCAATGACGACTACACCCCGATGGAATTCGTGGTGGCCATCATTCAGGAGTATTTCAACAAGGACCGTGAAACGGCGACGCAAATCATGCTCAGTGTTCATCGCTACGGCAAAGGAGTGTGCGGCGTGTTCTCTAAAGATATAGCGTGTACCAAAGTGGAGTTCGTTTTAACGCATGCGCGCAAGGCGGGGCATCCCCTGCAGTGCGTGATGGAGGAAGTATGATTGCGCAGGAATTAGAAGTAAGTTTGCACATGGCGTTTGTCGAAGCTCGGCAGGCACGGCACGAATTCATCACGGTTGAGCATTTACTGCTGGCACTGCTGGACAATCCCTCCGCTGCCGAGGTGTTGCGTGCCTGCGCGGTCAATATAGAAGACCTGCGCAAGACCCTCACCAATTTCATCGGCGATAACACGCCGACCGTGCCTGGCACGGGCGAAGTCGACACCCAGCCGACGCTTGGTTTCCAGCGCGTGATTCAGCGCGCCATCATGCACGTCCAGTCCGCCTCGAACGGCAAGAAGGAAGTCACGGGCGCCAATGTGCTCGTGGCCATCTTCGGCGAAAAGGATTCGCATGCTGTTTACTACCTGCACCAGCAGGGCGTGACGCGTCTGGACGTGGTCAATTTCATCTCGCACGGCGTGCGCAAGGACCAGTCGACGGAAAGCGCGAAAGCCTCCGAAGGCGTGGAAGAAGCGCCTGTCGATGGCCAGCCGAAGGAAAGCCCGCTCGACCAGTTCACGCAAAACCTGAACAAGGCCGCTGCCGAAGGCAAGATCGACCCGCTGATCGGCCGCGAGGAAGAAGTCGACCGCGTGATCCAGATCCTGTGCCGCCGCCGCAAGAACAATCCGCTGCTCGTCGGCGAGGCGGGCGTGGGCAAGACGGCCATCGCCGAAGGCTTGGCCTACCGCATCACGCAAAGCGACGTGCCGGAAATCCTGCAGAATGCCGTCGTGTATTCGCTGGACATGGGCGCCTTGCTGGCCGGTACCAAATACCGCGGCGACTTCGAACAGCGCCTGAAAGCCGTGCTGAAGCAGTTGAAGGACAATCCAAACGGCATCCTGTTCATCGACGAGATCCACACCATCATCGGTGCGGGCTCGGCGTCGGGCGGCACCCTGGACGCGTCCAACCTGCTGAAACCGGCACTGGCGAATGGCCAGCTGAAATGCATCGGCGCGACCACGTACACGGAATTCCGCGGCGTGTTCGAGAAAGACCATGCCTTGAGCCGCCGCTTCCAGAAAGTGGACGTCAACGAGCCGACCGTCGAGCAAACCGTGCAAATCTTGCGCGGCCTCAAATCGCGCTTCGAAGAGCACCATGGCGTGAAATACTCGGCCTCGGCCCTGTCGACGGCGGCTGAACTGGCGGCGCGCTTCATCAACGACCGCCATCTGCCCGACAAAGCGATCGACGTCATCGATGAAGCGGGCGCGGCGCAGCGCATCTTGCCGAAGTCGAAGCAAAAGAAAACCATCGGCAAGGCCGAGATCGAGGACATCATTGCCAAGATCGCGCGCATTCCGCCGCAAACGGTGAACCAGGACGACCGCAGCAAGCTGCAGACGATCGACCGCGACTTGCGCAATGTCGTGTTCGGGCAAGATCCCGCCATCGACGCGCTGGCTTCGGCCATCAAAATGGCCCGTGCCGGCCTGGGCAAGACGGACAAGCCGATCGGCTCCTTCCTGTTCTCCGGTCCGACCGGCGTCGGCAAGACCGAGGTGGCCAAGCAACTGGCGTTTATCCTCGGTATCGAGCTGATCCGTTTCGACATGTCGGAATACATGGAACGCCACGCCGTCAGCCGTTTGATCGGCGCGCCACCGGGCTACGTCGGTTTCGACCAGGGCGGCTTGCTGACGGAAGCGATCACCAAGAAGCCGCATGCGGTCTTGCTGCTCGATGAAATTGAAAAAGCCCATCCGGACATTTTCAATATCCTGCTGCAAGTGATGGATCACGGCACCTTGACGGACAACAATGGCCGCAAAGCCGATTTCCGCAATGTGATCATCATCATGACGACCAATGCGGGCGCGGAAAGCTTGCAAAAGACGTCGATCGGTTTCACGAATTCGAAGCAGGCTGGCGACGAGATGGCCGACATCAAGCGCATGTTTACGCCGGAGTTCCGCAACCGTATCGACGCGACCATCAGTTTCCGTGCGCTGGACCAGGAAATCATCCTGCGCGTGGTCGACAAGTTCCTCATGCAACTGGAAGAGCAGTTGCACGAGAAAAAGGTCGAAGCCGTATTTACCGAGAAGCTGCGTGCTTTCCTCGGCAAGAAGGGCTTCGATCCGCTGATGGGCGCGCGGCCGATGGCGCGCTTGATCCAGGACATGATCCGCAAAGCCCTGGCCGACGAGCTGTTGTTCGGCCGCCTGGTTACCGGTGGACGTGTCACGGTCGACCTCGACGACAAGGACCAGGTCTTGCTGGAATTCCCGGAACCACCAGACGCGGCGCCGACGGCGGCACCGGAAACGGTGGAAGTGGAGTAATCGGCTCCTTCGCCAAGTGCGATCCAGAAACCCGCCCACGCAAGTGGCGCGGGTTTTTTTACGTCTTTGTGGGCAATAAAGAAGGTTTTCTTTGGCCGCAGTTATGCCAGAATTGCTGACCGGTATCGACATGATGTCCATGCCGTCTCATCGCCCTGACCGCTATCTGGATGCCCACATGAAAATTTCCCGCACTCTTGCCTTGCTCCTGTTGTCCGCCGGCCTGCTGGCTGACGCTGCTGCCGCGCCTGCCGGCAGCTATTTCCGTTTTCCCGCCGTGCGCGGCGACACCGTCGTCTTCACGGCCGAAGGCGATTTGTGGAAAAGCAATCTGCGCGGCGGCGCGGCGCAGCGCCTGACCACGCATCCCGGCTATGAAACGAACGCGGCGATTTCGCGCGACGGCCAGTGGCTGGCGTTTTCCGCCGCCTACGAAGGGGCGCAGGAAGCGTATGTGATGCCGTTGGCAGGCGGCTTGCCGCGCCGCATTTCGTATGACAATGGCGGCGTGCTGGTGCTGGGCTGGACGGCGCAGGGCGAAGTACTGGTCAGCACGCAAAACACGGATGGCCCCGCATCGCGCCGCATCGTCGCCGCCATCGACCCCGTAAAACAGACGCGGCGCGTGTTTCCCGTGGCCGACGCCAACGACGCCGTGCTCGACGACTCTGGCAAGACGCTGTTCTTCACGCGTTTCGGCCTGGCCATGACCAACGACAATGTGCGCAACTACCGGGGCGGCGCGCATGCCACCCTGTGGCGCTTTGACCTCGATGGCAAGGGCGAGGCCGTGCGCATGCATACGGAGCCTGCCGTGTCGGCGGGCAACAACAAGCGCCCCATGTGGTGGCAGGGCCGCGTCTATTACATCAGTGACGAGGGCGGCAGCGACAATCTGTGGAGCATGCTGCCCGACGGCTCCGACCGCCGCGCCTTGACGACCCACACGCAGTGGGATGTGCGCAATGCGCAGCTGGGCGATGGCAAGATCGTGTATCAATTGGGCGCTGATTTGCACGTGCTGGACCTGGCGGCAGGGACGGACTCGTCGCCTTTGCCGATCAGCCTCGTGTCCGACTTCGACCAGCAGCGCGCGCGCCAGATCCGTTCGCCGCTCGACACCCTCTCCAATGTGCAGCTCTCGGGCAAGGATGAGCGCATCATCCTGACGGCGCGCGGCAAGGTCAGCATCGCCGGCACGGGCAGCCTGCGCCGTGTCGACATCGCCATTCCCGATGGGGCAAGGGCGCGCGACGCCATCTTTTCCAGTGACGAAAAATCCGTGTTCGCCATCGTCGACACGAGCGGAGAGAATGAAATCTGGAAATACGCCGCCGATGGCTCGGGCAAGGGCGAGCAGCTGACGACGCAGGGCGATAACCACCGCTGGAAACTGTACCCGTCGCCGGACGGGCGCTGGCTGGCCCACACGGACAAGAAGGGCCGTTTCTGGCTGCTGGACCTGACGACCAGGGGCAATCAGCTGATCGACGATGCGGGCAAGGCGGGCGTGGACAAGCACGACGAAGTGCAATGGTCGCCCGACAGCCGCAACCTGGCCATCGTGCGCGTGGCCAGCAACGAGCAGCGCGAGCAGATCGGCCTGTATAACCTCGCATCGAAACAGCTGCAGTTCGTCACCAGCGACCGCTACACGTCCGGTTCGCCCGTGTTTTCGCCCGACGGCAAGTGGTTGTACTTCCTGTCGGCGCGCAATTTCCAGCTGGCCAACGGCTCGCCATGGGGCGACCGCAACATGGGTCCCGTGTTCGACAAGCGCGTCGGCGTGTATGCGCTGGCGCTGCAGCCGGGCAACCGTTTCCCGTTCCAGCCCGACGATGAGCTGAGCCGTCCTGGCGTCAAGCCGGCCGAGACGGACGATGAAAAGGCGGCCGAACAGGCGGCGGAAAAGGCATTGGAAAAGGCCGGCGGCAAGTCGGCCGTGAAGAAAGCGCCGGTCGCCTTGCCGGCCATCGTCAGCCAGGGCCTGGCCGAGCGTTTGTATGAAGTGCCGCTGGCGGCGGGCAACTACAGCGCGCTGGCCGCCGACGACAAACGCCTGTATTTCCTCGAGCGCGACAGCGGCGAGAACAAGTCCAGCCTGAAGACCTTAGCGATTGGCAATACCGGCTCCAAGCCGGAACTGCTTGTGGCCAATGTGCGCGAATTCGACCTGGCGCAAGATAAAAAGCATTTGTACTACAGGACGGCGGCAGCCACCGGCCCGGGCGAGATGCTGGTGATCGAGGCGGGCGCCAAGCTGCCGACCGACCTGTCGAAATCCAAGGTCAAGGTCGACGACTGGACGTTTGTGTCGAATCCGCGCCTGGAATGGAAGCAGATGTTCAACGATGCCTGGCGCCTGCACCGCGACTTCCTGTACGACGCGAAGATGCGGGGCGTGAACTGGAAGGCGGCGCGCGACAAATATGCGCCGCTGGTCGAGCGGGTCACGGACCGCGCCGAGCTCAATGACGTGCTGGGCATGATGGTGGCCGAAGTGGGCGCCCTGCATTCGCAGATCCGTCCCGGCGAATTGCGCCGCACGGAGCAGGAAGGCACGCCGGCGGGCCTGGGCGCCGTGCTGGCGCGCACCAGCGAGGGCTACCGGGTCGAGCATGTCTACCGCAGCGAAGCGGAATTGCCGTCGGCGCGCGCACCGCTGTCGCGCCCCGAAGTGGATGTGAAGGTGGGCGACGTGATCACGGCCGTCAACGGCAAGGACGTGCTGGCCGCGCGCGACATCAGCGATTTGCTGTTGAATCAGGCCGACAAGCAGGTGCTGCTGCAAGTCAAACGGAGCAAAGGCGCGCCGCGCGCCGTCATCGTCACGCCCGTCAACATGGCGAAACAGACGGCGCTGCGCTATGGCGACTGGGAATTGAGCCGCGCCGAGCAGGTGGCTGCCGCCTCGCAGGGACGCATCGGCTACCTGCACCTGCGCGCCATGGGCGCCAATGACATCGCCTCGTTCGCGCGCGATTTTTACGCGAATATCAACCGCGAAGGCTTGATCATCGACGTGCGGCGCAATAACGGCGGCAATATCGACAGCTGGATCATTGAAAAACTGCTGCGCAAGGCCTGGGCTTACTGGGCGCCGCCTGGCGTGCAGCCATCGTCGAACATGCAGAACACCTTCCGCGGCCATTTGGTGGTGCTGGTCGATGAACTCACGTATTCCGATGGCGAGACCTTCGCGGCCGGCATCAAGGCATTGAAACTGGCGCCGCTGGTGGGCAAGCGCACGGCCGGCGCCGGCGTCTGGCTCAGCGACAATACGCGCCTGGCCGACAACGGCATGGCGCGCGTGGCGGAAAACGGCCAGTTCGGCATCGATGGCCAGTGGCTGATCGAAGGCGTGGGCGTGGTGCCGGACGTGGAGGTGGAAAACCCGCCGCACGCCACCTTCAATGGCGCCGACCGCCAGCTGGAAGTGGCGCTCGACATGCTGGCGAAAAAGCTCAAGGAGCAGCCGCGCCCCGCCTTCCAGGCGCAGCCTATCCCCGCGCTGAAGTAAGGCGGCTACAGGCCGCAGGCGGCCTTGAACTGCTGCGCGCGGCGGCGCGACACCTCGACCACGCTGCCGTCCTGCAGGTGCAGGGCTAGGCCATCGGCGGCGTTCGGCGCCAGCTGCGCCACCTGCGCCAGGTTGACGATCTGGCGCCGGTTGGCGCGCAGGAACAGGGCGGGATCGAGCTTTTCTTCCAGCTGGTTCAGGGTGCGCAGCATCAGCGGCCGCTGCGCGCCGAAATGCACGCGCGTGTAGTTGCCTTCCGATTCCAGCAGGCGGATATCGCCAAACGCGACGAACCAGCAGCGTTCCCCATCCTTGATGAATACCTTGCGCGGCGCAGGCGGCGGCACGGCTTGCACCCGCGCGCCGGCGCGCGCCAGCGCCGTGGCCAGGCGCGCCGCCTGCACGGGTTTTTGCAGGTAGTCGAGGGCGCTCACCTCGAACGCCTGCAGCGCGTACTGGTCGAAGGCCGTGCAAAAGATGACGTCGGGCGCCTCATCGAGCGCGGCCAGCAGGTCGAAACCGGAGCCGCCCGGCATCTGCACGTCGAGCAGCAGCAGGTCGGGGCGCAGCTTGCCGATCTGCGCGACGGCATCGGCCGCGCTGGCCGCCTCGCCGACGATCTCCACGGCGCCGTGCTGCACATGCGGCGCCAGCAGCCGGCGCAGCTCGGCGCGCGCCAGGCGCTCGTCATCGACCAGCATGACCTTGAGCGGCGCTCCATTCATGGCGGCTCCGGCAGGTCGATGGTGGCGTAGATCCAGCCCGCCTCTTGGCGCAAGGCCAGGCTGGCGCGCTCGCCGCAGGCCAGCTGCAAGCGCTGGCGCGCATTGCGCAAGCCGATGCCGGTGGAGCCGGACGCGCCGCGCAGTTGGCCCGTGTTGGCCACCTCGATCTGCAACGTACCCGTGCCAGCGCTGCGCTGCGCGGCAATGCGGATGTCGCCGCCATCGGCGCTCGCTTCGACGCCATATTTGACGGCGTTTTCCACCAGCGTTTGAACGGCCATGGGCGGCACGCGCACATGTTCCAGAGTGGGCGCGCTGATCTCGATCGCGAAGCTGACGCGCAGGCGTTCCTCGAAGCGTATCTGCTCGATGGCCAGGTAAGCGCGCACGGCGTCCAGTTCGGCCGCCAGCGGCACGGTGGCGTGCTGGCCCGACTGCAGCGCGTGGCGCATCAGGCCCGCCAGCTGGTCGATCATGTGCGCGGCCGCGTCGCGGTCTTCGAAGATCAGCGCGCGCACGCTATTGAGGCTGTTGAAGAAGAAATGCGGATTGACTTGCGCCTGCAGGGCGCGCAGTTCCGCTTCCCGCCCATGCAGCTGCAGGCGCAGGGTTTCCGCTTCCAGGTGGGCGGCGCGCCGCAGCGACAGCGCGGTAAAGTAAAACACCGTCCAGGTCAAAAATACCCCGAACCAGAACAGCAGCGCACCGGGCAGCCAGGCCAGGCCGCGCAGGACATCGGGCGGATACATGACGTGGAAGGCGGCCGTCACGCTGGCCGTCTGGATGGCGGCCAACAGCAATAATGATGGCAGCACGCGTGTCCAGCGCATGCCGCTCGCCACCCAGCCGCGCCGGAGCAGGACGCCATGCCACAGGTGCGACAGCAGCAGCCCGCCCAGCGAACCCCAGCAGGCAATCGCCACGACGATGCGCAGCTGCGAGGCGCCGCCATACACGCTGTTGAACAGGGCGAGCGCACCCCAGCCGGCCAGCTGGAAGGTCCAGTACCAGTTGATCCTGGCCAGCAGCGGCGGCCGGTACAAGGGTGCGTTCACCGCCTAGTCCAGGAACTGTTCGATGCGCGCAACCATCCAGTCCGGCTGGTCGTACATGATGAAGTGGCGCGCCGTGTCGGCCAGCGCGATCTGCACGCCGGGCAGCTGTGCATACTGCCGCTGGAAGGTCGCTTCGATGGCGGCGCGCGGCGCGTAGTCCTTGTAGGCGATCCAGGTGCCCAGCACCAGGGTCGGCGATTTTATTTTCGCCACGTCCTGGCGCAGGTCGCTGGCAATCAGGGTGCCCATGGCGTTGATCACCGTTTCGCGGTCCGAGCGCTGGCCCCAGCCGATGATGCGTTCCACGTCGGTCGGCGCCGTTGCCATGCTGGTGACGGTGCGGCGCTGGCTGGCGATGGTGGTCGCCGCATCCTGGGCGCGCATGGCCGATTGCATCTGCGTCGCCATGGCTTGCAGCTGCGGTGGTGTGATGGAGGGCAGCTGCGTCGCGCCCAGCGCCGGCAGCGAGTCGACGATCACCAGCTTGCCCGTTTGCGCCGGATGGTCGATGGCCATTTTCAGGGCCAGGAAGCCGCCCAGGCTATGTCCGATGATGGCCGGCTGGCTCAGTTTTTTCGCCACGATGTAATCGGCCAGCTGTTGTTCCGCCTGCGCCAGCAGGTCGCCTTCGATGGGCGCCGCGCCGGCAAAGCCGGCCAGTGTCAGCACGTGGCATTGGCGCGCGGCTTGCGGGCCGCACAGGCGCGCCACCGTGCCTTGCCAGACTTCGCCCGATGACGCCAGGCGGGGAATCAGGATCAGCGGGCGGCCCTGGCCCGTGACGTCGACCGTGAAGGCCGCAGGCGCGGCGGCCTGGCTGGCACCCGCCAGCAGCACGCCGGCGAGCAGGATACAAGTTTGCAGTGTTCGTTTCATTGGGTACTCCTCCTTGACGACCATGCTAGCGGCGTCGGCGTGCGGCCGCCAGCGCCGCGGGATGAGCGGCGGCAGGGCGGGATGAGCGGTTCATATCCACACATCCTGGTCCTGGCAATGGTCGGGAAGGTAGGTCAGGTACTGCACCATGCGCGGCGCCGGGCCGCGGTTGGGCGTGGCGCAATGGGGCAGGGCCTGGTGCCAGATGATGAAATCGCCGGCCATGCCGTCGACGGGCACGGGCCGCAAGTTGTCGATCGCCCATTCGCGCGGCTGGCGGCCCGGCGGCACTTGCCGCAGCCAGTCGGCCATGCGGTGCTGGAAGCCGGGCACGCAATGGAATGCGCCGTGCTGCGCGGGACAGTCGCTCAGGTACAGCATGCCTTGCAGCTTGAAGGGAACCGGCTGTTGCAGGCTGACGTCCCAGTGCAGGGCGCTTCCAAGGAAGCGGTGCTGCGGTGTTTCCGGCGGATTGAAACTGACCTTGTCGATGCTGGCGTAGATGCCGGTGCCGGTGCCGTACAGTTGCTGGAAGGCGTGGCGGATGTGCGCGCTGTGGCGGTTTTCCTCGAGGGCCCGATGGTCGGAAAACTGCAGCATCAGGCCCCGCTTGCCCGGGTGCGGCTGGTACCACGATGCCGGATCATCGGGGCTGGCGCCCAGGTAGTCCCAGATGGCCGCCCGGGCAGCTGCGCACTGCGTGCGCGGTACGGCGCCGCGCAGTACCAGATAGCCGTGCTCGTCGAAATGGCGCAGCTCTGCGGCGGACAGCACGTCCTGGTGAGGGCTGGCGGCGTGCGTCGGACGGATGCGCGTGCGACCAGCCAGCCACGCCTGAAAGGCTTCCAGGGTAGGGCGTTGCTGGAACAGGAACTGCATGGCGTCTTCCATCGAAATGCCGCGCGCGTACAGCGCCTTGATGTCGCGGTGGTCGCGCGCCAGCCCCTGGTTGCCGCTCGCGCCACCATGTCCCGTGCAGCGTTGCCATAATTCGAGCAGGTGAGGCCAGTCGTCCATGGTGAGTAGGGAATGGTTGAAAAATCAGCCGGCGCGCAGGCGGCGCCACAGCGTGGTGCGGCTGATGCCGAGGTAGTGGGCGGCGGCGTCGCGGCGCCCGCCGAAGCGCGCCAGCACGGCGCTGGCGCTTTCGACTTCCAGGCGCGGTGCGGTGGCGGCAGGCTGCGGCGGCAGCGCCGGCGTGCCGGCAGCGTTGGCCAGTTCCGGCGCCACGCCCAGCACGAAGGCGGGCGTGAGCGCCTGCAGCGGTTCGGCGGCCAGGAACAGGGCCAGGCGCTCGGCCAGGTTGCGCAGTTCGCGCACGTTGCCGGGCCAGCCGTAGCGGCGCAGCAGCGGCGCGCAAGCCTGGATTTCCGCGTGCAGGTTGGGGTGCGGACGCGCGCCCAGCGCGGCCAGCGCATTTTTCAGCGACCATTCGGCCAGGCCGGGAATATCGCTGGCGCGTTCGCGCAAGGCGGGCAAATGCAGGCGCAGCACGGCCAGGCGGTAGAACAGGTCGGCGCGGAAGCGTCCTTCGCGGATGCGCTGTTCCAGGTCGCAGTGCGTGGCGCTGATGATGCGCACATTGATGGCGATGGGCCGCGTGCCGCCCACGCGCACCACTTCGCGCTCTTCCAGCACGCGCAGCAGGCGCGTTTGCAGGGCCAGCGGCATTTCGCCGATTTCGTCGAGGAACAGGGTGCCGTGGTTGGCCGCTTCGAACAGGCCCGCATGGCCGCCCCGGCGCGCGCCCGTGAAGGCGCCGTCCTCGTGGCCGAACAGTTCTGATTCCAGCAAGGACTCGGCGATGGCGCCGCAATTGATGGCGATGAAAGGCCGGTTAGCGCCCAGGCTGCGCGGGCTTTCGCGGTGGATCGCCTGTGCCACCAGTTCCTTGCCGCTGCCCGTCTCGCCCTGGATCAGCACCGTCGCCGGCGAGCGCGCATACAGCACCACCGACTGGCGCAGCGCTTCCATCGCTTCCGATTCGCCGCGCAGATCGTGCAGGCCGTGCCGTGCGCGCAGGGTGTCGGCCACCACCGCGCGGCGTCCCCGCGTCGATTCGATCTGCGTCAGGCGCGCCAGCTCCAGCGCATCGTCGAAGGCGCGCCGGATGGCCGTGGCCGAATACACGAAGACGGCGGCCAGCCCGGCCTCTTCGGCCAGGTCGGTGACGAGGCCCGCGCCGACGACGGCTTTCACGCCGGCCGCCTTCAGTTCATTGATCTGCGCGCGCGCGTCTTCCTCGGTGGCGTAGGTGCGCTGCGCGATCTGGAAGCCGAAGGTGGCGGCGAATTCGGCCAGTTCCGGCATCGGGTCCTGGTAGGTGACGACGCCGATGTGCGGCGAGATGCGCCGCGCGCGCGCCAGCGCCTGCATCACGTCGTAGCCGCTGGCCTTGGCGATGATGACGGGTACCGACAGCCGGCCTTTCAGGTAGGCGCCGTTCGAGCCGGCCGCGATGACGGCGTCGCAGCGCTCGGTGGCCATGCGTTCGCGGATATGGCGCACGGCGTCGTCGAAGCCCAGGTTGATCGGTTCGATCGTCGCCAGGTCATCGTACTCGAGCGTGATGTCGCGGAACAGGTCGAACAGCCGCGAGACGGAGACGGTCCAGATGACGGGTTTGTCGCGGTGATCGAGCGGAGGTTGGGGAGGGCGGCGCATGCTTTATTCTAAACGATTTGTTTCATTTTCTTGCCATGCAACGCGGTTGCAACAATCGTGTTGCAAGTGGTCTGTGGCGTTTCAGATATTGCCAATGAGGAATATGAAAAAACCCCGGGAAACTGGTTTATGATCTGACAGCACCATGATGCTTGTGAGAATTTTTGCCCAGGCACATGTTTATCTCGTCCTTAACCGTCCCATGGTGTCCATGAACCGCGTACCGACCAGTCCCGATTTCATCGCCGATGCCTTGCAGTTGATCGCCTTGCCGGCCTGCGCCTGCGATGCCTGCGGCATGGTGGTGGCGGCGAATGGCGCGTTGCAATCCTTGCTGGGCACGGATATAGCGGGCCGGCTGCTGGCCGACTGTTTTACGGACGCCTACCGTGCATCGAGCACGAGCATGCTGCGCGGCGCGCTCGGTGCGGCCGGGCGCGAGCGGCAGTGGGACAGCAGCCTGCAAGGGGTGTCGGGCGCCATCGCCGTGCAGGTCTGGTCGAGGCCGCTGCTGGTGGACGACGGCTTGCCGGGTGCGACCCTCGTGTTTGCCGACATCCGCGTGCAGCAGCGCGACCAGCAAGCCTTGCGCAAGTCCATGCTCGAGCAGCAGGCCATCCTGGAAAGCGCGGCCGTCGGCATCATCTTTTCCAAGGGCGGCTTCATCGAGGAGTGCAATATCCGCGCCGCCGAGATGCTCGGCTATGCGCGCCACCAGCTGACGGGCATGCCGGGCGCGGTGCTGTACCGCTCCGCCGAGCATTGCCGCGCCCTGGGACTGGAAGCGGCGCCGCTGCTCTCGAAGGGCAAGCCATACCGCACGGAGCTGGAATTGCGGCGCCAGGACGGCAGCTTGTTCTGGAGCCGTTTGCACGGGCGCGCCGTCGATCCCCTCAATACGCATGACGGCACGGTCTGGATCATCGAAGATATCAGCGACCACCGGCGCGATGAAGACCAGCTGCGCCGCGCCATGCTGGAAATGCAGGCCGTGATGGACAACGCGCCGCTGGCCATCGGCTTCCAGCGTGACAAGGGCGTGCTGCGCTACAACCGGCGCTTCGCCGAATGCTTCGGCTTCGATGGCGACAGCGGCGTAGGCCTGGCCGTCGCCGACCTGTATCCGTCGCGCGCGGCGTACGAGAGCGTCGTGCGGCAGGCCGCGCCCCTGCTGCGGCGCGGCCTGCCGTTCCAGGGCGAGATGGAAATGCGCCGCCGCGACGGTTCCACGTTCTGGGCGCTGGCCTACGGCTATGTGCTGAATCCGGAAAACCAGTCCGACCGCGCGCTGCGCGACACGATCTGGCTGTTCGATGACCGCAGCGCGCAGAAGGCGGCCGAGGAGGCGACGCGCCAGCTGATGCTCGAGCAGCAGGCCATCCTCGACAATGCCTCCGTCGGCATCCTGTTTTCGCGTTCGCGCCTGATCCTGCGCTGCAATCCCCGCTTCGCCGAAATGTTCGGCTACACGCAGGATGAGATGATCGGCCTGCCCGCCGCCGAGCTGTTTCCCTCGCCCGCCGCCTACGAGGCATTCGGCGTGCAAGCCACGCCGCTGCTGGGACAGGGCTTGCCTTACGAGCAGGACGAATCGCTGTTCCGCCGCCGCGACGGCAGCCTGTTCTGGTGCCGCATCCGCGCCAAGGCCGTCGACCAGACGCACAGCGAGCAGGGCGCCATCTGGATCCTCGAAGACATCACGGCCAGCCGCCAGGCGCAGATGGAAGTGGCGGCCATCATGACGAATGCCTCGGTCAGCATCCTGTACACGAAGAACCGCCAGATCACGCGCTATAACCTGGGCTTTGCCGCGATGTTCGGCTACAGCGGCGACGAGGCGCTGGGCTTGCCCGGGCGCGCGCTGTACGTGTCGCAGCAATCGTACGATTTGCTGGGCGCGGCCGCGTTTCCCTTCCTGTCTATCGGCAAGCCGTTCCAGACGGAAGTGGAGATGATGCGCCGCGACGGCAGCACTCTGTGGGCGCAGCTGATCGCCTATGTCGTCAATCCGGACGACCCGGCCGCCGGCACCATCTGGATCATCGAGGACCGCACGGAAGCCAAGCGCGCCGAAGAATCCCTGCGCAACGCGCTGCTGGAAAACCAGGCCATCCTCGACAGCGCCGTGCTGGGCATCTCGGTGATAGAGGGCGGCTACAATTTGCGCGCCAACAGCAAGATGGAAGAGCTGTTCGGCTATGGCCCGGGCGAGATCAACGGCCTGTCGGTGCAGGCCCTGTATCCGGACGTGGCCGCGTGGAAGGTGGCGCGCGGCGAGACGGCGCGCGATTTCGAGGCGGGCAGGGTCCACATGTCGGAATACCAGCTGGTGCGCAAGGATGGCAGCCGCTTCTGGGCGCGCCTGTCCGGCCGGCCGTTCGACCTGGCGCATGCGCATGGCCGTTCCGTGTGGCTGGTCGACGACGTGACGGCGCGCCGCGAGGCGGCCGAGGCGGTGCGCCGCGCGCGCGACGAACTGGAATTACGCGTGCAGGAACGCACGGCCGAACTGGCCGGCGCCAACCTGCTGCTGCAAGGCGAGATCGCCGAGCGGCGCCAGGCCGAGGCGCGCGTGCACCACATGGCCTACCATGACAACCTGACGGGCTTGCCGAACCGCGCGCTGCTGTCGGACCGGCTGGAACGGTCCATGCTGGCCTCGCAGCGCTCGGGGCGCAAGCTGGCCGTGATGTTCATCGACCTCGATCGCTTCAAGACGATCAACGATTCGCTCGGTCACATGACGGGCGACTTGCTGCTCAAGGAAGTGGCCGCCCGGCTGTGCGGCGCCGTGCGCGCCAGCGACACGGTGGCGCGCCTGGGCGGCGACGAATTCGTCGTGCTGGTGCCGGGCATCCGCAGCGGCGACGAAGCGGCGCGCGTGGCTGAAAAGATCATCGAAGCGCTCACGCCCGCCTTTCCGCTCGACGGCCATGTGCTGCACGTGACGCCGTCGATCGGCATCTGCGTGTATCCGGACGATGGCGGCGATGTCGACGCCCTGATGCGCCATGCCGATGCGGCCATGTATCACGCCAAGGGCAATGGCCGCAACAACTACCAGTTCTTCACGCAGACGATGAACCAGGCGGCGGCCCTGCATTTTGATCTGGAAAGCAGCTTGCGCACGGCGCTGGCGCTGCGGCAATTCGAGCTGGTTTACCAGCCGATCATCGATATCGCCACGCGCCGCCTGCACGGCATGGAAGTGCTGCTGCGCTGGCGTCGTCCCGGCCACGGCATGGTGCTGCCGGACCGCTTCATTCCCATCATGGAGGAAAACGGCTTGATCGTGCCCGTGGGCGAGTGGGTGATGCGCCAGGCATGCGAGCAAAGCATGGCCTGGCAGCGCATGGGCTTGCAGCCCGTGCCGCTGGCGGTGAACCTGTCGCCGCGCCAGTTCATGCACAAGGGCCTGGTGGCGGCGATTGGCGCCGTGGTGCGGGAAACGGGCATCGATCCGGCGCTGCTGGAATTCGAGATCACCGAGACGGCGCTGATGCAGCACGGCGAGCATACGCTGGAGATTCTGCGGCAGATCAATGGCATGGGCCTGCGCCTGTCGATCGACGATTTCGGCACCGGCTATTCCAGCCTCGCTTACCTGAAGCGCTTCCCCGTGAAGAAGGTCAAGATCGACCGCGCCTTCATCAAGGACCTCGAGCACAGCGCGGAAGACCGCGCCATCGTGGCGGCCATCATCGCGCTGGCCGACAGCCTGCAATTGTCGGCCGTGGCCGAAGGGGTGGAAACGGAAGAACAGTTCGCGCTGCTGCAGGCGAACGGCTGCCGCTATGCGCAGGGCTATCTGTTTTCCGCGCCGGTTCCAGCTGCCAATGCGCAATCGCTGCTGGAACGTCTTCCTGCTTAGTCGATCGTCGCGATGACGGGTGTATGGTCGGACGGCTGTTGCCAGTTGCAAGTGGTCCCCTGTCGATGATGCCCGTATCGGTCAGTCGATAGTGGCAACGACTGGCGCATGGTCGGACGGCTGTTCCCATTTGCGGGGCACGCGGTCGATCACGCAAGCCTTGCAGCGGCCAGCCAGGGCGGGCGAGAGCAAAATATGGTCGATGCGCAGGCCCTTGTTCAGGCGGAAGCCCAGCTGGCGGTAATCCCACCAGCTGAACGATTTGTCCGCCTGTTCGAACAGGCGGAAGGCGTCCGTCAGGCCGATGTCGAACAGACGCTGCAGGGCGGCGCGTTCCTTGTCCGAGACCAGTACCTGGCCAGCCCAGGCGACAGGGTCGTGCACGTCGCGGTCGTCGGGCGCGATATTGTAGTCGCCGACGACGGCCAGCTGCGGGTGCTGCAGCGCTTCTTCGGCCAGCCAGTCGTGCAGGGCGGACAGCCAGCCCAGCTTGTATTCGTATTTGTCCGAGTCGACGCTCTGGCCGTTCGGCACGTAGGCGCAAACGACGCGCACCCCGCCGATGGTGGCGGCCAGGATGCGCTGCTGCGCATCTTCATAGCGGGGATTGTTCTTGACCACGTCGGTGATCGGCAGCTTCGACAGGATGGCCACGCCGTTGTAGGTTTTCTGGCCGCTGAAGACCACCTGGTAGCCGGCCGCCTCGATCTCGGCGACGGGGAACTTGTCATCCGTGAGCTTGGTTTCTTGCAAGCACAGTATGTCGACCGGGTTGTCGGTCAGCCATTGCAGCACTTGCGGCAGGCGCACTTTGAGCGAGTTGACGTTCCAGGTGGCGAGTTTCATGGGAAAAATCCTTGCTTGAATAGGTGGCGATAGGCGCGAATCTTACCGCATGCGTGTCGATGGCGTCCTGCCCGGCTTACCGGGCATGGGCTTTATTTACTAGCAGGAAAAAAGGGGTGCCAATAAAGTATTTGTATTTAACCAATCGTGGCGCATGAATATTATGTTTTTGTGTATCATTGATCAACCCCTATGTTTGATTTGGCATAAGTGGCTGGCGTGGCAGGCTGCGTCTCGCTGTTTAGCGCGACAAAGGTGTAAAGTTTCTCGCTAAAACGCAATAAAAACTACTAAAATGGCACAATGTAACAACTGTGTCATACGGCTTTGTTACAGCCCAGTTAAGAACCGAACAGGAAGCAGTTGTAATTAGTTGTAATTGCTATTCCGATTACATGACCACTGTGCCGGGGACGGAGTGTCAATTCCATCCCTGGCGCCGCCAGACTTGTTATATAAATTGCAGTACTGTATCTATGAGACTGTTTTGCGACATCAATAGATGGTACTATTTTGAAATGTTGCAGTTTTAATAGTGAGACTTGCGCGTAGCATTTGCAAAGGAAGAAAATGCGAACTGCATTTGAAGCGTGGGCGCAGCGTGACGGCCACATTGTGCGGCGAAGAGAAGACAAACCGGATGAGTACCTGATTTTCGAGACCCAGCGCCGCTGGGTTATCTGGCAGGCCGCTCTGACGCATGGCAAGACGGCTGCCAAGCCGCGCGTGAGCGCGGCCGAAAAGGCGGCGAAAGCACAGCGCGCGCTGGAAATGTCCTCCGATGAAGCGACCGTGCGCAACAAGGTGCTCAATGAGGTGCTCGATGCCTTCAGCGGCGCCGATGGCGCGGCCGGTATGGAAGGCATACTGAAAGTGATCCAGGGCCTGAAGCAGAAGCAGAAGGCGCTGGCCGACGACAAGAGCGAAGATTCAACGGCTTGAGGGGACGGCGATGCGTTATCGGCACTACAAGGGCGGCATTTACGAACTGGTGTGCGAAGCCACGCTGGAAGCGGATCTGACGCCGATGATCGTCTATCGCGCCGAGGATGGTTCCATCTGGACCCGGCCGAAAGACGTGTTCTTTCAACTGATCGAAGTCGAAGGCGTCATGGTTCAGCGTTTCGCTCCCATCAACTGATGGCCGCCCGCGTGCGTGCCCGGGATTTTCTTCATGCGTAAATTGCTGCCTGCCGCTTTGGTGCTGGGCTTTGCCTGCGCCGCGGCACATGCCGAAACCATCGGTTCGGTCGACACGGTGTTCAAGCTGATCGGCCCTGACCACAAGATCGTCGTCGAAGCGTATGACGATCCGCGCGTTGCCGGCGTCAGCTGCTATCTGTCGCGCGCCAAGACCGGGGGGCTGAAGGGTGCCGTCGGCCTGGCCGAAGACAAGGCCGATGCGTCCGTGGCTTGCCGCCAGGTGGGGCCGCTGCAATTCAAGGGCAAGCTGCCGCGCCAGGAAGAAGTGTTTACCGAGCGTGCCTCGATCTTCTTCAAGCACGTGCGCGTCGTGCGCATGGTCGACAGCAAGCGCAATGCGCTCGTCTACCTCGTGTATTCCGACCGCCTGATCGAGGGCAGTCCGAAGAACAGCGTCACCGCCGTCGCCGTGCCCGGCGGCCAGCCGATTCCCGTCCGTTAAGCGAGCTAGCCATGCGCATGCCATCGTCTGCAGCCCTTGCCGCCAGGACGCTGCTGCTGTTTGGCCTGGGCGGCTGCGCCACGTTGACGGGCAACACCGAGCAGATGGTGCTGGTGCAAACCATCCAGGACAACCGCGAGCTGACGGGCGCCGGCTGCATCCTCAGCAACGACGTGGGCAAGTGGTTCGTCACCACGCCCGGACGCATCACCATCCGCAAGAGCCAGGAACCGTTGAAGGTCGATTGCCGCAAGCATGGCTCTCCCGCCATCGCGACGGACGACCATATCGATCCCAAGCTCAATGGCAGCGTCTGGGGCAATGTCATCCTGACCCTGGGCGTCGGCTATTTCGTCGACCGCAACACGGGCGCCGGCTTCGACTACCCATCTATTCTGACCATCGTCATGCAAGACCCGGCGCGCCTGGCGCCGCCGCCTCCGCCCGTTGCCGTGAAACCGCCGCCCGCCGTGCCGGAAACGGTGGTGCAGCCCAAGGTGGCGCCATCGCCGTTGCCCAATCCCGTCGTCTACTGATTAATACGCCACACATGAAAAAGCCGCCAGGGTCAGTTCAGACCGTGGCGGCTTTTTTGCCTCGTATTGCCAGCAGCTGGGCGCTGCCGGCAAGGCGTCAACTTAGACCCGGTTGATCAGGAACGTCGTCAGCAGGGGTACTGGACGGCCGGTCGCGCCTTTTGCGCCGCCCGATTTCCATGCCGTGCCGGCGATGTCCAGATGCGCCCAGGTGTACTTCTTGGTGAAGTTTTCCAGGAAGGCCGCTGCCGTCACCGAACCGCCGCCTGGCGTGCCGATGTTGGCCAGGTCGGCGAAGTTCGACTTCAGCTGCTCGTTGTACGCCTCTTCGATCGGCATGCGCCATGCCGTGTCGCTCGATTGCTTACCCGCTGCCAGCAATTCATTGGCCAGCTGGTCATGCGCCGCATCGCTGCGCGTAAACAGGCCGCTGTTGTGGTGGCCCAGGGCCACGACGCAAGCGCCCGTCAGGGTGGCGATATCGACGACGGCTGCCGGCTTGAAGCGTTCGGCGTAGGTCAGCGCGTCGCACAGCACCAGACGGCCTTCGGCATCCGTGTTCAGCACTTCGATGGTCAGGCCGTTCATGGAGGTGACGATGTCGCCCGGCTTGGTGGCGCGGCCCGACGGCATGTTTTCGCACGCGGCGATGACGCCGATGACGTTCAGCTTCAGGTTCATTTCGCCGATGGCGCGGAAGGTGCCCAGCACCGAAGCGGCGCCGCACATGTCGTACTTCATTTCATCCATGCCAGGACCGGCCTTGATCGAAATGCCGCCCGTGTCGAAGGTGATGCCCTTGCCGACGAGGACCACTGGCGCATCCTTGGTCTTGCCGCCCATGTGCTTCAGGACGATGAATTTCGGCGGCTGTTCGCTGCCGTTGGTGACGGACAGGAAGCTGCCCATCTTCAGCGCTTCGAGCTGTTTGCGGTCCAGCACTTCGACTTCGAACTTGTAATCCTTGGCCAGCTGCTTGGCCGTGTTGGCCAGGTAGGTCGGGTTGGCGATGTTCGCCGGCAGGTCGCCCAAGTTGCGCGTCAGGTCGGAACCGTTGGCGATGGCGATGGCTTGCGCCAGCGCGCCGCGCGTCGCTGCCGTTGCGGGAGCGGCCAGGACGATCTTGCGCACTCCTGCTGGCGCCGGATCTTTTTTGCTTTTTTGCGAGTCGCAGCGGTATTCGCTGTCGTGGGCGGCTTGCACCACGCAACGGATTGCCCAATTTACGTCGCGCTCTTTCACTTCAGCCAGCGGTAATGCGATAATGGCGTCCGCAGCGCCCAGCGAGCCGAAGGCCTTCAGTGCGGCTTGTACGCCGGTTGTGAAGCTTTTTTCGCTGACAGTATCATCGCTGCCCATGCCTACCAGCAGAACACGTTCGGCGGCGACGCCATCGACTGCGCGCAGCAGCAAGGTGCTGCCAGGCTTGCCGCTGATGTCGCCGGACTTCAGCGCAGCCGAAATCGCACCCTTGCTGTCCAGCGATTTTGCCGCTGGCGACAGTTTTTTGTTTTCGAATACCGCAACCGCGATGCATCCGCTTTTGGCCGTGCCGAGGGTGCTCTTGGTATCGAATGCTTTTATGCTAAAGTCCATTTGGTTCTCCGTTTTCATTTACTAGTAACGTGTTACTCAACTAACTGACCCGAATTATAAACTCCGAATGATCTTTCAACGCGCCCTTCGACGTGAATTGGCTAGTGCCGCCGGGGCCACCTTCACAGTTTTGTTCAGCATCCTGCTCACCTGGATGCTGATCGGTATTCTCGGCAAGGCGGCGGGCGGCAAGATCGCATCGTCCGACGTCATGTCCCTGATGGTTTTTTCCGCCCTGATGCAACTGCCCACCATCATCATCCTCACCGGATTCATTTCGGTGCTGATGGTCGTCACCCGCAGCTACAAGGAGTCGGAGATGGTGGTGTGGTTCGCCTCCGGCCTGAGCCTGTCGCGCTGGATCTGGCCCGTGCTCAGCTTCGGCTTGCCGCTGGTGCTGGCCACCGGCGTCCTGAGCCTGTACGCCACGCCATGGGCGCAAAAGAAAAGCGATGAATATGTGGCGCGCTTTGAAAAGCGCGAGGACCTGCAGAAAGTCACGCCGGGCCAGTTCCGCGAATCGGCCGGCAGCAACCGCATCTTCTTCGTCGAGGGCGTCAGCGGCGAGAAGAACGTGGTGCAGAATGTCTTCGTCAATACCGTCGATGAAAAGGGCAGCGCCGTCGTCGTCGTCGCCAGGGAAGGCGTGATCAATACCGACGCCAAGGGCGAACGCTTCCTCGTGCTCAAGAGCGGCCGCCGCTACCAGGGCGTGCCGACGCAGGCCGACTTCCAGACCATGGAATTCGAACAGTACATCATGCGCATCGAGAGCAAGCAGCAGGAAATGGGCGCGGACCTGGGCGTGCGCGCCATGAGCACCATGGCGCTGGTCGAGGCGAACAACCAGTTCACCATGGCCGAATTGCTGTGGCGGGTCAGCGCGCCCCTGATCGGCCTGATGCTGATCCTGCTGGCCATTCCGCTGGGCTTTGTCAATCCACGCGCCGGCAGTTCGACCAATCTGATCATCGCGCTGCTGATTTTCTTTACGTACAGCAACCTGATCAAGGTCATCGAAGCGAGCGTGAAACAGGGCCGCATGACCTTCGGCCTGGCCTGGTGGCCGCTGCACCTGCTGGCGGCGCTGGCCGTGGTGGTGCTGTTTGCGTGGCGCCTGAATGTGAACCACCGCTATCATCCGCTGGTCCTGCTGGCGGCTTTCAAGCGCGCGCGCCGCGCCGGCAATACAAGTAAAGCGGCACCGAAATGAAGATTTTACAGCGCTATTTTGCGGTCTCGATATTCCAGGCGGTGCTGTTCGTGCTGCTGGCCTTTTTGGCACTGCAAGCCTTCATCGACCTGACGGGCGAGCTGCCCAAGGTAGGCCGCAACGGCTACACCATCCAGTATGCCTTCCTGTATGTGCTGGTACTGGTGCCGGGGCACGTGTACGAGGTGATGCCCATCGCGGCGCTGATCGGCACCATCTACACGATGGCGCAGTTTGCCGCCAGTTCCGAATTCACCATCATGCGCGCTTCGAGCATGTCGACGGCGATGGCGGCCGGTTTCCTGTTCCGCATCGGTATCGTCTTCGTCGTCATCACCTTCATCTTCGGCGAGTTGATCACGCCGCGCACGGAGCCGCTGGCCGAGCGCCTCAAGCTGACCTCGCGCGGCGCGGCCGTGTCGAGCGAGTTTCGCTCTGGCCTGTGGACCAAGGACATGGTCAAGAGCGATGGCTTGACGGGCACCGTCACCGGCTCGCGCTTTTTCAATGTGGGCGAAGCGCGTCCGGACGGCCAGCTGAAAAACGTCAAGCTGTATGAATTCGACACCGATATGCGCTTGCGCACCCTGACCGTGGCCAAGGGCGCGACGTATCAGGGCAACAATATCTGGCGCCTGACTGATGTGACGGAAACCTCGTTCTCGAACAGCGCGGCCACCGCGCCAGGCTTCGAGCCGAAGCTGGCGAACTACTATGGGCAGGAAACGAGCCTGGTGCGCACGGTGCAAAGCGCCAGCAAGGACATGACGTCGGAAGTGACGCCGAAGATCCTGACGGTGTCGGCCTCCGATCCCGAGCGCATGTCGGCCAGCGAACTGGCCGTGTACACGCGCCACCTGGCCGAGAACAAGCAGGAAACGGAACGTTTCCGCATCGCCTTCTGGAAAAAGCTGATCGATCCGCTGGCCATTTTCGTGCTGATGGCGCTGGCGCTGCCGTTCGCCTACATGCATACGCGCAGCGGCGGCATCAGCTTGAAGATCTTCATCGGCATCATGATCGGCGTGAGCTTCATGCTGGTCAACACCCTGTTCTCGCATCTTGGGCTGCTCAGCACCTGGCCGGCCTTCCTGACGGCGGTGGCGCCGAGCGCTCTGTATCTGCTGCTGGCGCTGGGCGCCCTGTGGTGGGTGGAGCGGCACTGATGGAGACGAACGTGAAACAGGCACTGATCTTGTTTGCCCATGGCGCGCGCGCCGCATCGTGGGCCGCGCCGTTCGAGCGCCTGCGCGACCTGACACAGGCGCGCATGCCCGGTACCTGCGTGCACCTGGCTTTCCTGGAACTGATGACGCCACGCCTGCCCGAACTGGTGGCGACCCTGCTGGCCGAGCTGCCCAATGGCGCCATCCTGGACGTTACCGTGGTTCCCGTGTTCCTGGGGCAGGGCGGGCATGTGCTGCGCGACCTGCCGCTGCTGCTGGAGGAACTGCGCCAGCAGCATCCGGCACTGCGCCTGAAGGTGGTCGAGGCGGTCGGCGAGAACGCCAGTGTGCTGGCCGCCATCGCCGATTACTGCGTGGCGGCGCCAGGCTCCAGCCCTATCCCTTGAGCGGTATCGACATCGTCTACCTGTGGGTAGACGGCGCCGATCCCGCCTGGCGCGCGCGCCGGCAGCACGCCTATGCCGCCTGGGCGCGGGCGCATCCGGGCCAGCTGGCCCTGCACGGCAACGTGGCGGGGCGCTACCGCGATAACGGCGAACTGCGCTACAACCTGCGCGCGCTCGAGCGTTTCTTCCCAGGCCACGGCCATATCTACCTGCTGACGGACCGGCAAGTGCCCCACTGGTTGCGTGCCTCACCGCGCCTGACGGTGATCGACCATGCGAGCCTGATGCCCGGCGCATCGCTGCCCGTGTTCGACTCCGGCCATATCGAATCGTATCTGCACCATATTCCGGGCCTGTCCGAACGCTTCCTGTATCTGAACGACGACGTATTTTTCGGCGCGCCGTTCGAGCCCTCGTTCTGGTTCGGGGAGGAAGGGGAGGAGCGTTTGAGTGTGTTTACGGAGAGCGCTCTGTACGATGACGTGCAGGGCTTGCGCGCCGATGTGGCCGCGCCCGTCAATTGCGCTACGTTGTCGCGGCAATGGCTGTCGGCGCAGTACCCCGAATACCTGCATGAACCGCGCCTGTATGCGCATGCGCCGCGGCCCATGCTGAAAAGCGCGCTGCATGCACTGGAAGGGCTGGCACCGGCCATGTTTGCCGGCGTGCGCGCGACGGTGTTCCGCTCGTGGCAGGTGCCGGCATTGCTGCCCGACCTGGTGCCGCGCTGGATGGTGCATCAGGGATTCGCGCGCTCGCGCATGCTCGACCCGCTGCATATCGCCAGCGGCGATGTGGCGGCGCCGCGCCAGCTCGAGGAGCTGGCGGCGCGTTTCGGCAGCTTGCCGTTTTTCTGTATCAACGACACCTGCGACGAGGCCGACGATGACGATCCGCGCCTGCTGCGCGTGGCCGCTACCTTGCAGCGGCTGCTGCCGCTGCCATCCTCATTTGAAAGTGCTTAAGCCGTTTTTTTCTTCGGCGCCAGGCTGATGCGGGCGGCGGCCGTGCTGTCGGACAGCGAAGCGAGGAACAGCAGCAGATAGGCGCCCAGTTCGAAGACTTCCTCGCCCAGCAGCGCGTAGGCGTCGGGCATGCCATGGAAGACCTTCTTGTCGAAGGGCCAGCCGGCGGCCATCAGCAAGCCGCCGATGGCCGTCAGGATGGTGATGCGCATGCTGAAAATCAGGCCCGCATGGGCAAACACCTTGCGCGCGCGCGGCGCGAAGAAGATCAGCAAGCGTATCAGGATCAGCAACTCCACCACGCGCAGGGCTTTTTCCAGCTGCGCCCAGAAGGGCGCCGTGCCGAACTGGTCGATATCGAGTTCGCGCAGCAGGAAGCCGAACAGCAGCGCGCACAGGCCTGCATGCATGAGAAAGCGCAAGGACTGGCGGTCAGTCTCTTGCCAGGCGCGCACGCCGTGCACGGTGCAAGCGAGAGCCAGGAACAGCGCCTGCAGCCATTCCAGCAAATGGTTTTCGTCGTCGATATTCGGGAACACCGTCCACAGGGCGATGGAGGCGAGCATGCTGAGCAGCACAGCGCTGGCGACGCCGACATTGCTGCGGCTGAGCGAAGTCAGGGCTTCGCGCATGGAGTTGAAATTCATCTGTGATCGTAAGGCTAAAGTTGCGCGGCGCGGTATTGCAGCCTGCGGGCGCAGCTTTTTTCGGGGAGATTGCCAGGGCTCCCGTCAGCCGGGAGGCCGCATGGCAAGCGCTATGGCGGGGTGAAGCGTGAGTTTATTGCTATCACACAACAACTTCTCGAGAAAAGATGCGTGAGCATCGTATCATGTTTCCCCGGAAGACGTCGGTTACTGACTTTAAAGTCGGTAAAATACGCTGTGTTTATTCAAGCATGGCGCGCCAGAATGGCGGCCGTTTCTTCGATGGCCTGGTGCGCGCGCACAGCCATGGCGTCGCCCAACATCACCAGCACGGGGCCGTGGTTGTCACCCAGGCCATGCGCCAGGGCGCTCAGCGTCAGGCGCGCGATGCGCTGGTCCGGGCGGCTGCAGTTTTCAATCACCACCACCGGGGTGTCGGTACGTCGGCCCTGGGCCAGCAGGCGCTGGGCCGTGGCGATGGCTTCGCGGCCGCCCATGTATTGCACCAGGGTGTCGCAGTCGGGAATGCGCGTCTGGTCCGGTTCGCCCGGCGCCGTGCTGGACGTGAAAAAGGCCACGCTGCGCGATACGCCCCGTTTGGTCAGCGGCTGTTGTGTAGCGGCCGCGGCCGCCAGGGCCGTGGTAATGCCGGGCACCACTTCGACGGCGATGCCCGCTTCTTCCAGCGCGCGCAATTCCTCGTCGGCGCGGCCGAACAGCATGGGGTCGCCCCCTTTAAGGCGGACGACGACGGCGTGCTTGCGCGCGTTGTCGACCAGTTGCTTGTTGATGAAGGCCTGCGCCGTCGACAACTGGCCGCAGCGCTTGCCGACCAGAATCTTTTGCGCCTGCGGGCACAGCTCCAGCATCTCTTCGGTGACCAGTGCGTCGTGCAGCACGACGTCCGCCTGTGCCAGCAGGCGCGCGCCGCGCAAGGTCATCAGGTCTTGCGCGCCGGGCCCGGCGCCGATCAGGTAGACCTTGCCGGGGAGAGATGGGGAGCTGTTCATGTGGCTGCCTTTCCTGGACGATACGGGATTAGAGCCGAACCATGCCGGCCGCGACGGTCTGGTGGGTGACTTCATCGATCAGGATGAAGGCGCCGGTGGCGCGGATATCGGCATACGCGTCGGCCGCCAGCGCCTGCTGCACGTTCAGGCTGATGCGGGCGATATCGTTGAGCTTCAAGCCTTCGGCCGGATGGCGCTGCTGCGTATTGATGTCGAGGATCGATTCGATCGCCGTCACCTTGGCCGCCGTCTGCTTGGTGCCGTGCTTGATCCAGTACTTGCGGCGCAAGTCGAGCGCGTCTTCCGACAGCCAGCACACGTCGGCCACCACTTGTTTCAGCAGGGTGGCAGGGCGCTCGCTGCTCGCCAGCAAGTCGCCGCGCGAGATATCGAGGTATTCATTGAGCAGCAGGGTCACGGACTGGCCCACCACGGCGGTGCTCAGCGAGCCGTCCAGGGTGACGATATCCTTGACGGTTGCCGTCTGGCCCGATGGCTGCACCACGAGGGTGTCGCCGATGCTGACCTTGCCCGCCTCGATGCGGCCCATGTAGCCGCGGAAGTCGTTCGCTTCGTGGCCGTTGTGGCGCGCCACCAGCTGCACCGGGAAGCGGAAGGGCGTGTCGTGCGATTCGTCGTAGACGGACAGCGATTCGAGCAGCTCGATCAAGGTCGGGCCCGTGTACCAGCCCAGCTTGTCGCCGCGCTCGACGACGTTGTCGCCGGTGAGTGCCGACAGCGGGATCGGCGTGATGTCCTTCAAGCCCAGCGACTGGGCGAATTCGCGGTAGGCGGCCACGATGCGGTTATAGACCGTTTCATCGTAGTCGACGAGGTCCATCTTGTTGACGGCCACGACCACGTGCTCGATCTGCAGCAAGTGGGCAATCGTCGAATGGCGCTTGGTCTGGATCAGCAATTCCACGCTGCCGTCGTCGCCCAGTTTTACTTTCGACACGTCGATCAGGATGATGACGGCGTCGGCCGTGGACGCGCCCGTCACCATGTTGCGCGTGTACTGCTCGTGGCCCGGCGTGTCGGCGATGATGAATTTGCGTTTCGGCGTGGCAAAGTAGCGGTAAGCCACATCGATGGTGATACCTTGCTCGCGTTCCGCTTCCAGGCCGTCCGTCAGCAGCGACAGGTCGACCGTGTCGCCCACCGTGCGCTTGTGCTTGGAGCGCGACATGGCGTCGAGCTGGTCGGCGAAGATGCCCTTGCTGTCGAACAGCAAACGGCCGATCAGCGTGCTCTTGCCGTCATCGACGGAACCGGCCGTGATGAAGCGCAGCATGCCGCGCTCCAGGCTGTCGGTGAGGTTGGTGTTCTGGATTGCTGCGTTCATTAGAAATACCCTGCTTTCTTGCGTTTTTCCATCGAGGCTTCGGAAGTCTGGTCGTCCATGCGGGTGGCGCCCCGCTCCGTGATTTGCGTGATTGCCGTTTCGGCGATGATGGCGTCGACCGTCGCCGCATCGGACGAGACAGGGCAGGTGCACGAGATATCGCCCACCGTGCGGAAGCGCACGACTTGCGTTTCGACCGTTTCGCCTTCGCGCGGCGGCGTCAGATCTGTCAGCGGCACGAGCAAACCGTTGCGCGGGATCACCTGGCGCTCGTGCGCGAAGTAGATCGGCGGCAATTCCAGTTGCTCGCGGGCGATGTATTGCCACACGTCCAGCTCGGTCCAGTTGGAGATCGGGAAGACGCGCATGTTTTCACCGGGATGGACGCGGGTGTTATACAGATCCCACAGTTCCGGACGCTGGGCTTTCGGGTCCCAGGCGCCGAATTCGTCGCGGAACGAAAAGATGCGTTCCTTGGCGCGGGCTTTTTCTTCGTCGCGGCGGGCGCCGCCGATGCAGGCGTCAAATTTGTATTCGGCGATGGTTTCCAGCAAGGTGACGGCTTGGGCCGCGTTGCGCGAATCCGTGGCCGGGTTGCGCAGACGCACGGTGCCGCGCTTGATCGAGTCTTCCACGGAGCCGACGATCAGGCGCTCGCCCAGTTCGGCCACTTTCTTGTCGCGGAAAGTGATGACTTCCGGGAAGTTGTGGCCCGTGTCGATGTGCACGAGGGGGAATGGAAACTTGCCTGGGCGGAAGGCTTTCTCGGCCAGGCGCAGCAGGACGACGGAATCCTTGCCGCCGGAAAACAGCAGCGCAGGGTTGGCCGATTCGGCCGCCACTTCGCGCATGATGTGGATGGCTTCCGATTCAAGGCTGTCGAGGTGACGCTGGTTCAAAATATTGCTCATATGGGTGCTTTCTTGTTCTGCTGAGTCTGTTGTGTCTGTTCAGGCTGCCACGGATTTGATGCGTATCAGTTTGCCGTCCACCATGTGCAGGCCGCATTCCTTCGAATCCGGGTTTTCCCACCACCAGCGTCCGGCGCGTACATCTTCGCCCGGCTGCACTGCGCGCGTGCACGGTTCGCAGCCGATCGACGGGTAACCCTGGTCGTGCAGCGCGTTGTACGGCACGTCGTTGGCGCGGATGTAGGCCCACACGTCTTCTTCCGACCAGTCCGCCAGCGGATTGAATTTTGTCATCGCGTGCGCCGCGTCGTCTTCCTGCACGTGCAATTCGGCGCGCGTGGTGGACTGCGCGCGGCGCTGTCCCGTGACCCAGGCCTTGTTGCCGGCCAGGGCGCGGCCCAGCGGCTCGACCTTGCGGATGCGGCAGCATTCGCGGCGCATATCGACGCTGTTGTAGAACGCGTTCAGACCGTTCTGTTCCACGTAGGCAGCCACGGCTTCCGGTTGAGGGCGGTACAAGGTGATGTCGTGGTCGTAACGGGTCTTGACCTTGTCGAGCACGGCCAGGGTTTCCTGGTGCAGCCGGCCTGTTTCCAGGGAGAAGATGCCGATGGGCAGCTTCGCCTTGAGTATCATGTCGGTCAGCACCATGTCTTCGGCTGCCAGGCTAGAGGCGAACACGGCCGGCGAAAAGTCCGCGGCGATGCGTGTCAGCGTTTGCTGGGTGGCGTCAATTAAAGTAGAGAGGTCGCTCATGGCTCGCTTTCTCAGATGCCGGCCGCGTTGTCGAGGTCAGGATTCTGGCCTTCGCGCTGGTGGCGGCGGAACAGCGGCGATTTTTGATCCCACGACGCCTGGTAGGTTTCCGAGAACACGGACAAACCTTTCAGGGCGTCATGGATGCTGCGGTCGGGGCGTGTCGCATACGCGTCAAAGCCGACCCGGTGCATGGAAAACAGCTGGTCGCGCAGCACGTCGCCAATCGCGCGCAATTCACCTTGGAAACCGAGGCGGGCGCGCAGGTTGAACGCGATGGAATAGCCGCGGCCATCCGTGAATTTCGGGAAGTCCACGCCGATGACGGGCAGTTGCGCCACGTCGGCCGCCAGTTCTTCCGGGCGCTCGTCGCTGGCCAGCCATACGCCGATGTCGGGCAGGCGGGCGGCCAGGGTTTCGCGCTGGGCTTGCCATACGAGCAGCGGCACGATGACCTTGCCGGCTGGCACGACGACCGTTTCCGGCGTGTCGTTTTCATCGAGGCGCAGCAAGCCCCAGGTATTCGGCACCACGGCGGCGTTCTTGATGATTTCTTCGCGTACTTCAAACATATTCGTCTTCTCCCACCAGGTTGCCGACGGTGATCGGCGTTGCATATACGTGTTCCTTGAACGGCGCCAGGCCCAGGCGCTGGGCCGTGTCGACGAAGCGCTCGCCTTCGTGGCGGTCGCGCACGTAGACGTGCAGCAGGCGGCCGATAACTTCAGGCATCTGCAGGGAAGAGAACGATGGTCCGATGATCTTGCCGATGGCCGCGTTGTTGCCTTGCGCGCCGCCAATCGACACTTGATACCATTCGCTGCCATCCTTGTCGACGCCGAGGATGCCGATGCTGCCCACGTGATGATGCCCGCAGGCATTGATGCAGCCGGAAATATTCAGTTCGATCTCGCCGATGTCATGCTGGAAGTCGATGCTGTCGAAGCGTTCCGCGATGGCGGCCGCGATCGGCAGCGACTTGGCGTTGGCCAGCGAGCAGAAGTCGCCACCAGGGCAGCAGATCATGTCGGTCAGCAAGCCGATGTTCGGCGTGGCCAGGCCATGCGCCTTGGCTTCCTGCCACAGCGTGAACAGTTTCGACTGTTCCACGTCGGCCAGCACCAGGTTTTGCTCGTGCGTCACGCGCAGTTCGCCAAAGCTGTAGCGGTCGGCCAGATCGGCAACGAAGTCGATCTGCTCGGCCGTCGCGTCGCCGGGTGGCACGCCCGTTTTCTTCAGGGACAGCACCACGGCCACATAGCCGGGGCGCTGGTGCGGCTTGACGTTGCGCGCCAGCCAGTTGACATAGGCCTTGTTGTCCGCGTGTTCGTTCTTGTAGTCGAGTTCCGGCAAGGTCAGGTAAGCGGGCGGATTGAAGAAGTCCGCCACGCGCTGCATTTCCTCGGCCGTCAGGGTTTCCGGACCATCCTTCAAGTCGACCCACTCGGCTTCCACCTGGCGCGTGAATTCTTCCACGCCGATGGCTTTCAGCAAAATCTTGATGCGCGCCTTGTATTTGTTGTCGCGGCGGCCGTGCAAATTATACACGCGCATGATCGCCTGGATATACGTCAGCAAATGCTGCCACGGCAGGAAGTCGCGCACGACGCTGCCCAAAATCGGCGTGCGGCCCATGCCGCCGCCGGCCATGACCTTGAAGCCCACTTCGCCGGCTTCGTTGCGCACGGCCGTCAAGCCAATGTCGTGCACGGCGATGGCGGCGCGGTCTTCCTCGGCGCCATTGATGGCGACCTTGAATTTACGCGGCAGGGCGATGAACTCGGGGTGGAAGGTGCTCCACTGGCGCAATACTTCCGCGTACGGGCGCGGATCGATGATTTCATCGGCCGCGACGCCGGCGAACGGGTCCGATGTTGTATTACGGATACAGTTGCCCGACGTCTGGATCGCGTGCATTTCCACGGAAGCGAGGTCCGTCAGGATATCGGGAGTCTGCTCCAGCTCGATCCAGTTGAACTGGATGTTCTGGCGCGTCGTGAAGTGGCCATAGCCGCGGTCGTACTTGCGCGCGATGTGCGCGAACATGCGCATCTGCTTGGCCGAAAGCAAGCCGTACGGCACGGCGATACGCAGCATGTAGGCGTGGCGTTGCATGTACAGGCCGTTTTGCAGGCGCAGCGGAATGAATTCCTCTTCCGTCAGTTCATTGGCGATACGGCGCGCAACCTGGTCTCGGTACTGGGCGATGCGTTCTTTGATGATGAGGTGGTCGTACTGATCGTAATGGTACATATCAATTCCTAAAAAAGCCGGGGTGCTGGAAGATTGCCTGGGATTATGTTCTTGATACTGCTCTTGTCACTTGTTCGGTAATTAATAGATTAGCTTCACTGCCACGCCGGTCAAGGTCATCGCCAGCAGCACTCTTAAAAACTTTTCCGGCACGGAGCGGGCGACCCAGGAACCGAGCGTAATGCCGGGCAGGGAGCCGACCAGCAAGGAGGCCAGCAATTCCCAGTGGATGGAGCCGAGCCACCAGTGGCCCAGGGCGGCGATGGCCGTCAGAGGCACGGCATAGGCGATATCGGTGCCCGCCACTTCGGCCGAGCTCATGCGTGGATACAGCATCACCAGCAGGGTCGCGCCGATGGCGCCGGCGCCGATGGACGAGACCGTCACCAGCACGCCCAGCACGGCGCCGGCAATAATGGTTGCAGCGGCAAGCTTGTTGCCTTGTAATTGTTTCTCGGGGTGGGCATTGATCCAGGCCAGCATGCGGCCCTTGAAAATCAATGCCACGACGGTCAGCAGCACGGAGCCGGCGATCGAGTAGCGGATGATCTGGCCGATTTCCGGCGACAGGGTACCGAACGATTTGAGCGCCAGGGTCGCGATGACGGCGGCGGGCAGGGCGCCGATGCACAGGCGCTTGACGATATCCCAGCGGATGGTGCCGCGCAGGCGGTGCGTCAGCGTGCCGGCGCTCTTGGTGATCGAGGCGAACGCGAGGTCGGTGCCCACGGCCACGGAAGGCGGCACGCCAAACAGCAGGGTTAACAGCGGCGTCATCAGCGAGCCGCCGCCCACGCCGGTCATTCCTACGAGTAATCCTACGGCAAATCCTGAGACTATATAAGACAAAGTCATGCTTGCACCCCCAAAGTACCCGCAATAGTAATAAACTTAGTGTTTATTCCAAACTACTAAGTACGCATTTGCTTATATGCGATATGCGTATATGCATGAACGCAAAATCATGGGTGGGGCGGAAACTCGGCAAATCACGGCAATCTAGGGCAAACCAGCAATGAATCTCCATCAACTGCGCTTCGTGCGCGAAGCGGTCCGGCAGAATTACAACCTGACGGACGCCGCCAAGGCCCTATTCACGTCGCAACCTGGCGTATCGAAAGCCATCATCGAGCTGGAGGAAGAGCTGGGCGTGGATATTTTTACCCGCCATGGCAAGCGCATCCGCGGCTTGACGGAGCCGGGCCGCCTGGTGCTGGAGTCGGTCGAGCTGATCATGCAGGAAATCGACAGCATGAAGCGCATCGGCAAGGAATTCGCGGCGCAGGACAGCGGCAGCTTTACGATTGCCACTACGCACACGCAGGCGCGCTACACCTTGCCCAAGGTCGTGCAAGCCTTCATGCTGAAGTTCCCGAAGGTAAGATTGTCTTTGCTGCAAGGCAATCCGCGCCAGATCGCCGAGATGGTGCAGCGCGACCAGGCCGACCTGGCCATCGCCACGGAATCGATCGCCGCCATCGATGGCTTGATTACCTTGCCATGCTATCAATGGGAGCACGTGGTGGTGGTGCCCGTCGACCATCCGCTGCTCAAATCGAAGTCCGTGACCCTGGAAGAAATCGCCGCTTTCCCCCTGATTACCTATGACAGCGCGTTCGCCGGACGCAACAAGATCGACCACGCTTTCGTGCTGCGCGGCCTGAAACCGGACATCTTGCTCGAAGCCATCGATGCGGACGTGATCAAGACTTATGTCGAGTTGGGCATGGGGATTGGTATCATAGCGGGTATGGCCTTCGATGCCGAGCGCGACAAAGGCTTGCGCGCCATTCCTGTCGGCCATCTGTTCGGCATGAATGTGTCGCGCGTGGCCGTCAAGCAGGGCGCGTATTTGCGCAGCTATATCTATACCTTTATCGAGTTGCTGACACCGACCCTGAACCGCAAGCTCATCGAGCAGGCGATGAGCGGTGATAAAGAGCACTACGAACTATAAACAATGCATGAAGCCGGCCGGGCGAGTTGCCTGGCCAAGATTATTTAAGAAGAGAAGAAACAATGATTACCGATCAGCTTGCCAAATATTACGCCACCATCGCGCAGCAGTACGAGCGCGTCTATGACAAGCCCGAACGCCAGGAAGACCTGGAAGTGTTGCGCGACAAGGTCGCCGACGTGCTGGAAGGCCACACCGTGCTGGAACTGGCTTGCGGCACCGGCTACTGGACGGAAGTGGTCGCCGAGTCGGCCGACTCCGTGCTGGCCACCGATATCAACGATGAAATGCTGGCGCTGGCCCAATCGCGCGGCTTGCCCGAGAACGTCAGTTTCGCCAAGCTCGATGCCTTCAACTTGCCCGATGACTTGCTGGGCAAGTTTACGGCCGTGTTCGCCGGTTTCTGGTGGTCGCACGTCAAGCGCGAAGACCAGGACAAATACCTGAAGCAATTGCGCAGCAAGCTGGGCAAGGACATTCTGCTGGTGCTGATCGATAATTCCTATGTCGATGGCAGCAGCACCGTGATCGCGCGTACCGACCTGGAAGGCAACACCCACCAGTTCCGCACGACGGACGCGGGCGAGCGCTATGAAGTACTGAAGAATTTCCCGTCAGATAGCCACCTGCGCAAGAAGTTTGCCCACTCGGCCCGCGAAATCCGCATGAAGCGCCTGGAATACTACTGGCTGCTGAGCTGCCGCCTGAAGTAAGCTGTTGCCACATGAACCGCCTTCGGGCGGTTTTTTTTCGTCTGTTGTTTTTATCTGACATGACGTTGTGCCAAAAAGCAACATCTTGTCGATGTCATATTGTTGAAGTATTTGGTGGGCATGATTCGGTTCAGCAGCTAAGCAGCACCACTCTTGTCCAACCTAATGTAGAGAATCTCAAGTGAAAAAAATTACTCTGGCAGCATTGATCATCGGCACCTTCGCAGCAGCTACGGCACAAGCACAATCGAACGTCACCGTGTACGGCCTGGTTGACCTCGGTATTGCCAAGACCACTGGCCAGCCGACGGTACAACGCGAAAACAATGCTTCGCGCCTCGGTTTCAAGGGTACGGAAGATCTGGGTGGCGGCCTGTCCGCAATTTTCAACCTGGAAAGTGAATTCCTGGCTGACACCGGCGCGCAAAAAGGCGTGTTGTTCGATCGTCAAGCCTACGTGGGCTTGAAAGGCGCGTTTGGTACCGCCATCCTGGGCCGCACCAAGAATCTGGTCGACGGCACCATCGCCCGCGTCGATCCATTCAACACCTACGGCGTGGTTGGCAAGAACAATGAAACCCTGCTGCGTTCGGGCGTCGGCACGTCGCGCGTCAACAATGCCGTGACCTACAACAGCCCAAGCTTTGACGGTTTCGTGGGCAGCCTGCAATACGTGCTGAGCGAAGTCAACAGCGCTGACGCAGGCGTGATCGGCCTGGCAACCTACGACAATGGCCCGATCAGCTTGCACGCCGGCTACGAAAAAGCCGTGCAAGCGACGGCAACGGCTGCCAAGCCTGACCTGTGGTCCATCGGTGGCGGCTATAAATTCGGCCCAGCGAAGATCACGGCGGCCTATTCGAAAGGCGACACCAAGGTTGCCACGACTGGCGAATTCAAGTCCTACCTGATCGGCCTGAACTACACGGTTGGCGGTGGCGATGCCAAAGTGTCGTACGGCAAGCAAGAGCAAAGCAACAACAAGTTCAAGGATCAGGACACCATCAAGGAATTCGGCGTTGGTTACGACTACCACCTGTCGAAGCGCACCGATGTGTACGCTTACGCAGGCCGCGAGCGCGTCAAGTCGCTGACTTCGTACCAGATCGGTCTGGCACACAAATTCTAAGCATCATTCGATGTGATGAAGCAAAGGCGCCTGCGGGCGCCTTTTTTATTGCATCGCCGCGGCGGCCGCCTCGGCATGCATGGGCAGCGAGATTTCGATGCGCGTGCCGCCCAGTTCGCTATCGGTACCGATATGGATGTTGCCATTCAAGCCCCAAACCCGTTCGCGCATGCCCAGCAAGCCAAGCGCCGTGGCTTTTTCCAGGTCATGTTCGGCAATGCCGCGGCCATCATCCTGGATGGTGATCGCCAGCGAGGAATCGATGCGGTGCAGGGCGATGGTGATGTGGCTGGCCTCGGCATGGCGCGCGATATTCGTCAATGCTTCCTGCACGATGCGGTAGATGGCCGTGCTGCGCGCGTCGTCGAGCACGAGGTCGGCTTCGTCGGCCAGCAAGTCGAAATGGATGGCGCGGCGCAACAGGAAGTCGTGGCGCAGTTTTTGTAGCGCAAAATACAATCCCCCTTCATCGAGCGCGCGCGGACGCAGGTTGCTGGCGATGCGCCGCAGCGAGGTGATGGCCGTCACCAGCAAGCCGTCCATGCTGTGCAGCAACGCTTGCAGGGAGGCGGTGGTGTCCGTGTGCTGGCGCACGAGGGTCAGGTCGACGCGCAAGGTGGCGAGCAATTGCCCCAAGTCATCATGCAGTTCGCGCGCGATATGCTTGCGTTCTTCTTCGCGGATGGTTTGCAGCGCGCTCGACAATTCACGCAATTGCGAAAAGGAGCGGGCCAGCTGTTCATGCATCTGCTGGCGCGCGCTGATGTCGCGCACGATGATGGTAAACACGCTCTGGCCATCTTCCTGCATGGACGAGAGCGAGCCTTCGAGGGGAAACATGGCGCCATCGCTGCGCCTTCCCGTCAAGGTGTAGTCGGTGGCGCGCCGGCCCGTCAGGCGCAGCTCCAGGCTGATGTCGTCAAACGGCGGATCGCCATCGTGCGTGCCCAGGCTGCCGAGGGTACGCAAGTCGCGCAGGATGTAGTGGCCCAGGGGCATGCCGCACATGGCGGCCGGCGTGTCGTCGAACAATCTGGCCGCCGCCGCGTTCGCATGCAGGATGATTTGCCGGCTGTCGATACTGATGATGGCGTCGCTGGCGCTGTCGATGATGGCCTGGCCGCGCGCCTGCTGTTGCCGGCGGGCTTTCAGTGGAGGAAACAGGCACAGCAAAAGCGCCGCCGCCATACCCAGCGGCAAGATGCGCAGCAGCGCGGGACTGCCTCGGTCGGGCATTGGGGTCTCCTTGCGAACGTGGGCGAAGGCAGGCAGTGCAGGAATGACGGGTGGGACTTGATATAGCCTATGCCTGCTGGCGCGGCGTGGTTTGATGTGGCGCAGAAAGGTGGCAGAAGAGAGGCATGCGCCGCGCCGGCCTGGACCGGGCGGCGGAGACTTACATTTGCTTGAACAGGTGCAGGAAGCTGCGGCTCACTTCGAGCTTGTCGGATTTGCCTTTGATGAGGACCAGGTGGCGGCCGCGGATGTCGCGCGTCACGCCTTCGATGGCATTCACGTTGACGAGGGTGGCGCGGTGGATTTGCCAGAACAGCGAAGGATCGAGCTCTTCGGCCAGATCGCGCACGGGCTTGCGGATCAGCGCCTCGTACTTGGCTGTCTGCACACACGTGTATTTCTCGTCAGAACGGAAGAACAGGATCTCTTCCACGGGAATCATGCGCAAGTCCTGGCCGATGCTGGCCTGTATCCATTGCAAATACGTGGGCTTGGCCGTGATTTTTTCCGCCAGCTGCGACAGCATGGCCGTGACGCTGCTGTTGACGTCCAGGGCCGGCTTGTTCAAGTGCGTTTTCAGGCGCTCCACCGTCACCAGCAAGCGCTCGTGCTCGGGCGGCTTGAGCACGTAGTCGACGGCGCCCCGCTCGAAGGCTTCGACGGCGTGGCTGTCATAGGCCGTGACGAAGACGATATGCGTCTTGCTGCCGATCACTTGCGCCGCTTCCATGCCCGTCTTGCCCGGCATGCGGATATCGAGGAAGGCAAAGTCGGGCTTGAGTTGTTCCACCAGTTCGATCGCTTCGTCGCCATTCTTGGCTTCGCCGATGATTTCCAGTTCGGGCCAGGCCTGGCCCAGGCGCAGGCGCAGCTGGTCGCGCATCAGTCTTTCGTCGTCGGCAATAATAGCGGTAGGCATAAGTCTCAAGTGTGAACGGGCGAAGATTGATTATTCAATGATTTAGCGTTTTTATCAACTACTCTGTCTTATTTGGACAATTGATAGGGCACTTCGATCACGGCGCACACGCCGGACGGTTGATTTGGCGTAATGGTCAGGCTGCCCTGGTCGCCATGCAGCAGTTTCAAACGCTCGCGGATGGTCGGCAAACCGAGGCCCGTGCCATCGCTGGGCACCACGCCAAAGCCCAGGCCGTCGTCGGTGACCGTCACGCGCAATTTGCTGTGCGCCACTTCGGCCACGATGCGCAGGGTACCGCCTTCCGGTTTGACTTCCAGGCCGTGCTTGATGGCATTTTCCACCATCGATTGCAGCATCATGGGCGGGAAGGCGGCGCTGCGCAGGCCATCGGGAATCTGGAAATCGACGGTCAGGCGTTCTTCCATGCGCATTTTCAGCAGGTTCAAATACGCTTGCACCATGTCCGCTTCACGGCCCAGGTTGGTAATCAGGGCGTTGTCGCGCATTTGCGGCAGCACGGCGCGCAGATATTGAATCAGGCTGCGCTGCATCTTGGCCGCGCGCGGCGGATCAACCTGGATCAGGTGTTCGACGGAGGCAAGCGTGTTGAACAGGAAGTGCGGCTCGACTTGCGCCTGCATCATCTGCATCTTCGCTTCGCTGAGCTGGCGCTGCATGGATTCGCGCTCGGCCGCTTCGTTCGCCGTGACGGTTTCCGCTTCCGCGCGTTTCTTGCCGCCGACCAGGGCTTTCATGGCGAATAGGGCCAACACCAGCAAGGAGACAAAGCTCTTGAACCAGGTCGAGGCTTGCTGGTGATAGCGCGACACTTTTTGTTCAGCCGCATCATCGACGGCTTCTTCGATGGCATTTGACAGCTCTTCGCCGATTTGCGGCGGCAATTCAATATGGACTTCTTCGCCCGATGCATTGGTGGTCACCGGATAGCTGGGTTTGGCGGGGGCGGCCGGCGGTTCAGGCGGTGCTGGCGGCACGGCACTGGCTTGCGCGTCCGCCTCGGCGGCGTCGGCCGGATCGCTGGCTGCATCGGCCGCGCTGCTGCGCCTGTTCTTGCTGTTGCGGGGATTGAAATGAATGCCTGTATCGTCGATCAGGATATTGGTTTCACCCGAGCCCTTGCTGCTGCGTTTATGCGACTTGATGACAACTTCTTCGTCCGGGCCGGACGAGAACAGTTCATCTTGCAAAATGGAACCGGCGATCAGGGCCAGTGCCGCGAATAGGAAGAATTTCCACCAGGACAGTTGGGTGACCCAGGTCGTCGTCGCGTCGAATGCCCGTTGCAACCAAGCGAGGATGGTTTTCAACAATTCGGGCAGGCTGGAAATCGGAAGCATGGGAGCACTTTCAAGTACAAGAGTTAGTCGACGCAGCGGGCAAGTTTAACCGCTTGTTGCGTAGCGTCAGAGTCTGATGTTGCCACTGTGCCTAAAGACCATGAACTACGCCAGCCGATTGCGACAGGCTGCACAAAAAGGCGCTTGAAGTGAAGGCAAGGCTTGCTGGGCGGTGAGGGGCGGTAAATAGCGCTTGCGGGGAATGTGAGGCAGGGCTATAATTCGCCCCCTCGCTGAACGACGCATGCAAATGCTGAATGAGACGAGA
>NZ_JAXAWA010000005.1:0-429094 GCF_033949445.1 Janthinobacterium sp. GMG2
CTGGGCAACGGACTTGGTGTAGCCGAACTCGGTGTAGGCGTCGCACTCATTGCCCAGACGATATTTCATGGTGTTGCCACCGAGGCCGAAGCAGCCTTGCGAACCGCCGTCACCCGAAGTATTGCTGCCGGCGCCAGCGCGCAGGTAGCCGTGGAAGCCTTCGGCATCGGATGGGTACATCGGGTCGGCCATGGCGGAAGCGCTGGCGATGGCCAGCAGCAGGGCAGGTAAAGTTTTCAATGCAGTGCGATTCATGCGGTCTCCAGAAGAATGTTGGTGGTAGCGGTGATGCCCCGGAAGGCGGCCACCGCACACGGTCTAATGCCGAAAACCAAGTCTAGCAGCGCTTTTTTGACCACCCTGATACAAAACGTGCAAGTACTGATACTTTCTTTCAGAGTGTTGTTTTTGTCACATATCGATACTCTTGCGCATGGCGGGCTTGCAAAAGAGTATCGAATTGCGGTTTTGGAGTATCAGAAAGTATCAAAGGCCGGTGCTACATTGTGGTCGTGGTGCCAAGTAATCGGGCATTGCCAACGACAAAAAACACTGGAGACACACAATGAAACGTTCCGCCATTGCCGCGCTGATCGCCGGCTGCCTCAGCTCGTCCGCTTTTGCCGCCACCGACCTGGTCATCGCGACCGTCAACAACGGCCACATGATCGAAATGCAAAAGCTCGGCAAGTTCTTCGAGCAAGCCAATCCCGACATCAAGCTCAAATGGGTGACCCTGGAAGAGGGCGTCTTGCGCCAGCGCATGACCACCGATATCGCCACCAAGGGCGGCCAGTTCGACGTGATGACCATCGGCCTGTATGAAACGCCCATCTGGGGCAAGAAAAACTGGCTGATTCCCATCAAGCCGGACGCCAAATACGATATCGACGACTTGCTGCCCGCCATCCGCGAAGGCCTGTCCGGCGATGGCAAGCTGTATGCGTCGCCGTTCTATGGCGAAAGTTCGATGATCATGTACCGCAGCGACCTGGTGAAAAAAGCGGGCGTGACGATCGAGGACCGCCCGTCCTGGAACCAGCTGCGCGACGTGGCGGCCAAGCTGCACGATCCGGCCAACGGCGTGTACGGCATCTGCCTGCGCGGCAAGCCGGGCTGGGGCGATAACATGGCGCTGATCACCACCATGGCCAATTCCTACGGCGGCCAGCTGTTCGACATGAAATGGAAGCCGCAATTTACCAGCAAGCCGTGGAAGGACGCGGTCACCATGTATGTCGACCTGATGAAGAAATACGGCCCGCCGGGTGCGGCCGCCAACAGCTTCAATGAAAACCTGGCCCTGTTCAACCAGGGCAAGTGCGGCATCTGGATCGACGCGACGATTGCCGCCTCCTTCATCACGGACCCCAAGCAAAGCAAGGTGGCCGACAAGGTGGCGTTCGCCCAGTCGCCCGTGGGCGTGACGGAGCGGGGCGCCAACTGGCTGTGGATCTGGTCGCTGGCCATTCCTTCGAGCTCCAAGCACCCAAGTGAAGCGCAGCGCTTCATCAACTGGGCCACGTCGCCCGACTACGTGAAACTGGTGGCCAAGGAAACGAGCTGGGCCAACGTGCCGACGGGCACGCGCAAGTCGACCTATGCGAGCCCCGAGTTCCAGAAAGTGGCGAAATTTGCCGCCGCCGAAGGCAAGGCCCTGGCCACCACGCGCGCCGTGCAAAGCACTTTGCCGCCATCGCCATATGTAGGCGTGCAATTCGCATCGATTCCCGAATTCCAGGTAATCGGCGTGGCAGCCGGCCAGCAGATGGCGGCGGCATTGCTGGGCAAGGTGACGGTGGACCAGGCGCTGGAGTTGTCGCAGCAGACGGCTGAAAGAGAAATGCGCAAGGGCGGCTACTACAAATAACGCAGCGTCCTTGTCGAGTAGTTTGCTTACCCCAACGGCGTAAAGCAGGGGTCAGACCCGCCGGGTCTGACCCCAGATTTCCCCTTGCCCCAAGAGAACACTATGAAACGCATTATCCCCCGGACTTTGCTGACGCCGGCCGTGGTCGCCGTCTCCGTCATTTCCGTGATCCCGCTGCTGATCACCTTGTATTACGCGTTCGTGCGCTATTCCATGCTCGATCCGAGCGGCCATCCTTTCCATGGCCTCGCCAATTTCCACTTTTTCTTTACCGATGCCTCGTTCCTGCCGGCCTTGCAGAACACGTTTACCTTGCTGTTTTCCGTGATGCTGGTCACGGTGGTGCTGGGCACGGCGCTGGGGCTGCTGATCAATGAAGCGTTCCCCGGGCGCGCCATCGTGCGCGTGCTGTTGATTTCGCCTTTCCTCATCATGCCGGCCGTCAATGCCCTGATGTGGAAGAACATGCTGCTCAATCCGATCTACGGTCTGTTCGCGCAAATCAGTCTGTTCTTTGGCGCCACGCCCGTCGACTGGCTGTCGGCCCACCCGCTGTTTTCCATCATCATGATGGTCTCGTGGCAATGGCTACCGTTTGCCTGCCTGATCTTCATGACGGCCCTGCAATCGATGGACCGCGAGCAGCTGGAAGCGGCGCGCATGGATGGCGCCACCTATCTACAGCAGTTGCGCTACCTCTACATCCCCCACCTGGGCCGCGCCGTCTCGGTGGTGCTGATGATCGAAATGATTTTCCTGCTGTCGATCTTTGCGGAAATCTTTACCACGACGGGCGGCGGTCCCGGCTTCGACACGACCACCATCACCTTCATGATCTATCAGCAGGCACTGCTGTCGTATGACGTGGGAGCGGCCTCGGCCGGCGCCCTGTTCGCCGTGCTCATCGCCAACATCGCCGCCTTCTTCCTGATGCGCGTCATCGGCAAGAATCTGTCGAAATAAGGAGACCTTGATGCATAGCAAACTCAATCTATACGGCCGCACAGCCGCCGCCTGGCTGTTCGCGCTGCTGCTGTTCTTTCCCATCTTCTGGCTGGGCCTGATGGCCTTCAAGACGGAAGGGCAAGCCATTTCCACGCCGCCGCTGCTGTTCTTCACGCCCACGTTTGACAGCTTCCGCGAAGTGCTGGCGCGCGACAATTACTTCGGCTACGCGTGGAACTCGCTGTTTACCAGCGTGCTGTCGACGGCCATCGGCCTCTTGATCGCCACCCCGGCCGCGTATTCGATGGCGTTCTTTCCCACGGGCGGCACCATCGGCTTGCTGAAATTCATGCTCAGTTCGCGCTACATGCCCGGCGTAGGCGCCCTGATGCCGATCTATATCTGCTACCAGTACTTCGGCCTGCTCGATACGCGCATCGGCCTGACCATCATGTTCATGCTGATGAATTTGCCCATCATGATCTGGCTGCTGTACACGAGCATGAAGGAGCTGCCTCGCGAAATCCTCGAAGCATCGCGCATGGATGGCGCCACCGTGTGGGATGAATTCCGCCACGTCGTGCTGCCTTTGTCCGTGGGCGGCATCGCTTCCACGGCGCTGGTCTGCATGGTGTGGTCGTGGAATGAATCGTTCTGGTCGCTGAACCTGGGCGCGTCCAACGCGGGCACCCTGGCCTGGCTCATCGCCTCGTATTCGAGCCCGGAAGGCCTGTTCTGGGCCAAATTGTCGGCCGCGTCACTGATGGCGATTGCGCCCATCATGGCGCTGGGCTGGTTCTGCCAAAAACAACTGGTCCAGGGGATGACCTTCGGCGCAGTCAAATAAACTACAGAATAGAGACACAATCATGGCTTACCTTCAACTGAGCAATATCGAAAAATTCTTTGGCGAGCACCGCGCCATCAAGGGCATCGACCTGGAAATCCAACAGGGCGAGTTCGTCGTCTTTGTCGGGCCGTCCGGCTGCGGCAAGTCCACCCTGCTGCGCCTGATCGCGGGCCTGGAACCGATCGATGGCGGCAAGCTGTCGCTCGACGGGCGCGACATCACGGCCCTGCCATCGTCGAAGCGCGACCTGGCGATGGTCTTTCAATCGTATGCGCTGTATCCGCACATGACGGTGTTCCAGAATATGTCGTTCGCGCTGAAACTGGCCGGCGTCGATCCGGCCATCATCCGCGAGAAAGTCGACAAGGCGGCCACCATCCTCGATCTGGGGAAATACCTGGAGCGTACGCCGAAGGAACTGTCCGGCGGCCAGCGCCAACGTGTGGCCATCGGCCGCGCCATCGTGCGCGATCCGAAAGTGTTCCTGTTCGATGAACCGCTGTCGAATCTCGATGCGGCACTGCGCGTGCAGACGCGCATCGAGATCGCCAAGCTGCACCGCGAACTGGGCGCCACCACGATTTATGTGACCCACGACCAGGTCGAAGCGATGACCCTGGCCGACAGGGTCGTGGTGCTGCGCGACGGGCAGATCGAACAGCATGGCTCGCCATTGGAACTGTATGACCGTCCCGCCAACCGCTTTGTCGCGCAATTCATCGGCACGCCCAGCATGAACGTGGTGCCGGCCGATGCGGCGCCGCAGTTGCTGGCGCAGGCGGGCAGCGCGGCGCAGGCCGATGGCTTTGTCGGCATCCGCCCCGAGCACGTGCACCTGGGCGCGGCGCAGCCGGGCAGCGTGCCCGTCACCGTCGACCTGGTGGAGTCCCTGGGTGTGGAAACCCTGACCTATGTGCGCTTGCCGAACAATGTGCAGGTGGTCTCGCGCGGCGCCGAGCGTAGCAGCCTGCAGCCGGGCCAGCAGACGCATCTGACGTTCGAGCCGGGCTTCGTCCATTATTTTGACCGCGCCGGCAAGACCTATGCCGCCGCCAAGGGAGTTTGAAATGAGCGCCATTGAACTGAAACAGGCCAAGCTGGCGCAACTGCCGGCGGACGTGGCCGTGCCCGCATACGTGCGCGAGACGCTCGTGCCCAGCATCGTGCATATCGGCGTGGGCGGCTTTTTCCGCGCCCACCAGGCCGTCTACCTCGATGACTTGCTGGCCTTGCCCGGCAACGTGGAATGGGGCTATTGCGGCGTGGGCTTGCTGGCGATTGATGCGGCCATGCGCGACGCCATGCGGGCGCAGGATGGCTTGTACACGGTGGTCGAGCGCAGCGCGGCCGGCGATCGCGCGCGCATCATCGGCTGCATCGGCGAATACCTGTATGCGCCCGACGACCCGCAAGCCGTGCTGGAAAAGCTGGCCGACCCCGGCACGCGCATCGTCGCGCTGACCATCACCGAGGGCGGCTACTATGTGAACCAGGGCACGGGCGAATTCGATGCGCAACACCCCGACATCGTGCATGAACTGGCGCATCCGGAATCGCCGCGCTGCTCGTTCGGCTACCTGGCCGCCGCGCTGGCCCTGCGCCGCGAGCGGGGCCTGGCGCCGTTTACCATCATGTCCTGCGATAACCTGCAAAACAATGGCGACGTCACGCGCAAGATGCTGCTGGCCTTTGTCGCCCTGCGCGACCTCGAGCTGGCGCGCTGGCTGGCCAGTGATGGCAGCTTCCCCAACAGCATGGTCGACCGCATCACGCCTGCCACCACCGATGAACACCGGGCGCTCGTGCGCGACAGCTTCGGCATCATCGATGCCTGGCCCGTCGTGTGCGAGCCGTTCCGCCAGTGGGTCATCGAAGACGAGTTCCCGCAGGGCCGGCCGGCCTGGGAAAAGGTGGGTGCGCAGATGACGCACGACGTGCTGCCATATGAAAAGATGAAGCTGCGCCTCCTGAATGCCAGCCACCAGGCACTGTGCTACATCGGCATGCAGCTCGGTTACACGTTTGCGCACGAAGCGATGGGTGATCCTGGCATCCGCGCGCTCGTGCGGCGCATGATGGATGACGAGGTCACGCCGCTGCTGGACGAAGTGGAAGGCATCGACCTGGCCCGCTATAAAGATACGCTGATCGAGCGCTTTTCGAATCCGGCCGTGCGCGACCAGCTGGCGCGCATCGGCACGGAAGGTTCCGCGCGCATTCCGAAATTCGTGCTGCCGTCCGTGCGCGAAGCGCTGGCGCAGGGCGGCGCCATCAAGCTGCTGGCGTTTACCGTGGCATGCTGGTTCCGCTACCTGGAAGGCCATGACGAGCAGGGGCGCGAGATGCCCTTGAACGACCCGTATGCGGTGCGCCTGCGCGCGCTGGCGCTGCAGGGCGGCGCGGACGCCGCGGCGCTGCTGTCCCTGCGCGAGCTGTTCGGCGACTTGAGCGACACGCCGGCGTTTGCGCAGGCGGTGGCGCAAGCGCTGGCCAGCCTGTATGGACTGGGTGCGCGCGGGGCGCTGGAACAGATCGTCGCCTGACGGGGAGGGCGCGCCATGCCACGCAAGGCCGATGCCACACTGCCGCAGATGGAGCTGGAACAGCAGCGCGACGCCACGCCCGGCTTCGAGCCGAAAGGCAGTTTCGGCTTCATCCGCTACCTCGAGCACGGCTTTCCGAATGCGCTGGTGCGCTGGCATTACCATGACGAGTACGAACTGCACCTGATCGTCGAGAGCAGCGGCAAGGTCTTTGTCGGCGACTATATCGGCCAGTTCACGCCTGGCCACCTGGTGCTGACGGGGCCGCGCGTGCCGCACAACTGGGTCTCGCTCGACACGCCGCCCGAAGGCGTGGCCTTGCGCGACATGGTGGTCCAGTTTTCGCATGCGCCGCTGGCGTCGATGGCCGCCGCCATTCCTGAATTGAAGGATGTTTTCCCGCTGCTGCAGCGCGCCTTGCACGGCGTGGAATTCTTTGGGGTCAGCGAGCTGTCGCTGCGGCGCTTCCGGCGCATCCGCGACAGCAGCGGCCTGCCGCGCTTCATCGAATTTTTGACCTTGCTGGGCGAGCTGGCGCAGACCAGCGACTACCAGCTGCTGTCGACGGTGCCCATGCAGTCGAGCGACGACGACTTGGCGCTGGCGCGCATCAGTTCCGCCATCAACTTCATCGTGCACAATTACAGCAGCCAGTTCTCGCTGAAGCAGCTGGCCGAGCAGGTGGACATGCCCGAGCGGACGTTTTCGCGCTTCTTTCGCCACGCCACGGGCAACAGCTTCACGGACTTCGTCAACCGCCTGCGCATCAACAAGGCGTGCCAGCTGCTGATGGAGACGGAGCGCTACGTCAGCAACATCTGCTACGAGGCGGGGTTCAATAACGTGGCCAATTTCAACCGCCGCTTCCTGGAATTGAAGGGCATGACGCCGAAGGAATTTCGCCAGCAGGCGCTGGGCCGCTTTGGCGAGTGACGCTTTTTGAGGTACATTGGATGGCACAGGCGGGGACAGCCTGGGAGAGACAATCATGGAATACCGATGGCAGAAGGACAGCGAGCGCAAGGCGCCCGAACTGGAACGCGAAAGCTACGACGGCATCATCAATTACCTGGAACATGGCTATCCCAGCTCGCGCGTGCGCTGGCACTGCCATGAAGAGTATGAGCTGCACCTGATCGTCGCCACCAGCGGACGCTTGTTCGTGGGCGATTATATCGGCGAGTTTTCACCGGGCCACCTGGTGCTGACGGGGCCGCGCCTGCCGCACAACTGGATATCCAACGTGATGCCGGAAGGCGGCGTGGCCCTGCGCGACATGATCGTGCAATTCGCCCACGCGCCGCTGGCCGCTGCCGCGCGCGTGATCCCGGAATTGCGCGAGCTGCTGCCGCTGCTCGAACGCTCCAGCTATGGCGTGGAGTTTTTCGACATGGGCCACGAGGCCGAGCGGCACCTGGCGCGCATCCGCGCCACGCACGGCGCCGAGCGCTTCGCCGAATTCGTGCAATTAATGAGCAAGCTGGCGCGCACGGCCAACTACCGCTTGCTGTCGAGCGCCTCCCTGCGTTCCTACGACGATGACGCCACCCTGGCCAAGGTCAATTCCGTCCTCAACTACATCACGGACAATTACCGCGAGCCGATTTCGGCGGAAATGCTGGCCGAGCAGGTGGGCATGTCGCTGAGTAAATTCTCGCGCTTTTTCCGCAAGGCGACGGGCAACAGCTTTACGGATTTCATGAACCGCCTGCGCATCAACAAGGCTTGCCAGCTGCTGATGGATACGGATCAATACGTGTCCAACGTCTGCTACGACGTGGGTTTCCAGAACGTGGCCAATTTCAACCGGCGCTTTTTACAGGTGAAGGGCGTCACGCCGAAGGAATTCCGGCGCCAGGCCGATGGGCGCTTTGGCGGTATCGGCGGGCCTGTTGCGGATACGCCACCGCCGTGATACCTGTCATGGGCTTGTCACTTTGAGCAGTTATCCTCCACGGCTTCAATCCCACCCTAGCCGAGGAATGCATGAAGACTGCCGTAACGTCCACCCCGAAACTGACCCTGCTGGCGATCGCCGCCGGCCTGGCCCTGGCCGCCTGTGGCGGCAGCGACAGCCACAATGAGCCGGCCAAGCCCGTGGCGCAGACGGGAGTGTTCCTCGACGGCGCGGTGGAAGGGCTTGATTACGTGGCCGGCAGCGCGGCCAAGGCCAGCACCAATGCCAAGGGCGAGTTCATTTGCAACCCGGGCGATACGGTAGCCTTCAGCGTGGGCGGCCTGGCCCTGGGTTCGGCTCCATGCGGCCCCGTCGTCACGCCGCTGGCGCTGGCCGCCAGCACCAACGTGGCGGACGACAAGGTCGTCAACCGCCTGCTGGCGCTGCAATTGCTGGACGAGGACAGCGATCCGTCGAACGGCATCAAGCTGACGGCGGAAGTGAAGGCCGCGCTGGCCGGCAAGACCTTGGACTTTGCCGCCGTCCCGGCCGTCTTCAACGCGGCCCTGTCCGCGCATTTGACTGCCGTGGGCGCGAAGTTCGCCGGCCGCACGGTCGATGCGGAACGCCGCGCCCTCGTGCGCGAGCATTTCGAAGACACCCTGGCCTCGAAAGCGGGCGCGCCCGTCAACGAGGCGCTGACGCAAGCCAACCCGGTCGGCGAAGTGAAAGTCACCGTGACGCGCTACCAGATCCAGGCGGACAGCAAGTTCTACGTGCCGTACGAAGGCGCGAACGCCAAGATCAAGGGCGAATTCCCGAACGGCTTTTTGCCATCGTATGGTTCGGGTCTGGCCTACAAGGGCAAGAATGCGGCGGGCGACCTGGAATTCTATGGCTTGACGGACCGCGGTCCGAACGGCGACGGCCCACTGGTGCCCGATCCATCGGGCAAGGGTACGATCGGCAGCAAGATCTTCCCGTCACCGAGCTTCACCCCTTCGTTCGGCGTGCTCACAGTGGGCAAGAACGGTGCCGTGCTGTCGTCGAGCACACCGATCAAGGTATCGGCCACCGTCAACAGCTCGGGCTTGCCCGTGCCCGTGGGCGCCGTCGGCAATTCGGCCGAGATTCCCGTCATGGATGCGATGAAGTTCGACGCGGCAGGCAAGGCTGTCTTCAATGCCGGCGGTCTCGATTCGGAGTCCATCGTCGTCGATACCAAGCGCAACGCGCTGTGGGTGTCAGACGAATACGGTCCGTTCATCGTCAAGATCGACGCGGCCACGGGCATCATCCAGGCCAAGTACGAGCCGGGCAAGGGCTTGCCGGCGCTGTTCGCCAAGCGCCGCGCCAACCGCGGCATGGAAGGCATGACGCTTGATACGAGCAACGACAAGCTGTATGCGTTCCTGCAAAGCCCCCTGTCCGACGGTACTGCGCCGTATTCGGTGACGAAGAAGAATGAACAGGTCGAGCGCTTCGCCCGCTTCACGCGCTGGATCGAATTCGACCCGGTGACGGGCACCAGCGGCAAGATGTATGCGTATCCGCTCAATGCGGCCGACTACCAGGATGGCCGCACGGGCAACGCCAAGCTGGGCGACATGGTGGCGCTGGGTGGCGGCAAATTCCTCGTCATCGAGCAGGGCGCCGCGCCGTCGGGCAAGGTGTTCAATAAACTGATGCTGGTCGAACTGAAGGGTGCCACGGACATCGCGGCCGCCGCCTTCAACGCGGCGACGTCGGACCTGGAAAAAAGCAGCATGGGCGGCGCGGCCGTCAATGGCGCCGATTGGGCCGCCGTCACGCCGCTGAAGAAAACCATGCTGCTGGACTTGAACGCTATCGGCTGGGCGGCGGAAAAGGCCGAAGGCCTGACCCTGATCGACGACTCCACCATCGCGCTGGCCAACGACAATGACTTCGGCCTGAAAACCAAGGTCTTTGACGCGAATGGCGTGGAAGTCGATGGCGCCGACGTGACCAAGTGCACGGTCGATGCGAACGGCACCATCGTCACCAGCAGCGCGGCCGGCTGCAACGCCGCCAACACCATCCGCGTGGCCCGCGGCGACGACCGCGAGCGTCCAAGCCGCTTGTGGATCGTGAAGTTTGCCAAGGCGCTCAGTACGTATTGATGTAGTTTGACGGACGTAAAAAAGCCGCAGGCGTGAGCTGTGCGGCTAGCGTAGAGCTGGGGTCAGACCCGCCGGGTCTGACCCCTGATTTTGCTTTATTGGTTATTTTTTCGTGTAGGTATTCAACCAATCCAAAACGGTGTGATGCCACAGCAGCGAATTGGCCGGCTTCAGTACCCAGTGATTTTCGTCCGGGAAGACCAGCAGCTTGCTCGGGATGCCCTGGCGCTGCAGCGCCGTGAAGGTGCCCAGGCCTTGCGCGGTCGGGATGCGGAAATCAAGGTCGCCCTGGACCACCAGCATCGGCGTCTTCCAGTTTTTCACGAAGTTCACGGGATTGAACTGCTCGTGCTTGGCCGGTGCGTCGTAGTACGGGCCGCCGTTTTCCCATTCCGTGAACCACAGTTCTTCCGTCGCGTAAGCCATGCCGCGGTTGTCGAACACGCCATCGTGGTTGACCAGGCACTTGAAGCCGTCTGGCCAGTTACCGGCGATCCAGTTCATCATGTAGCCGCCGTACGAGGCGCCCAGCGCGCAGCTGCGCTCGCGGTCCAGCCACGGGAACTTCTTGGTGGCCGCTTCCAGGCCCTTCTGCAAGTCGACCAGCGGCTTGCCGCCCCAGTCGCCGCTGATGGAGTCCGTGAATTTCTGGCCATAGCCGGTCGAACCGTGGAAGTCGATGAAGACGGTGGCGTAGCCGGCGCCTGCATACACTTGCGGATTCCAGCGGTAGCTCCAACTGTTGCCGAAGCTGCCTTGCGGGCCGCCGTGGACCAAAAAGGCGATTGGATATTTTTCACCGGCCTTGGCATTCCACGGCTTCATGACGTGGCCGTAGACGGTCTCGCCATTCGCGCCGGCGAACGAAAACTGTTCATATTCGCCGAAGCGCACGTCGGCCAGGGCTGCCGCGTTCTGTTTCGTCAACTGCACCATCGGCGCGTTTTCCGACTTCGCGTCAAGCTTGCGCGTGTACAGCTGCGCGCCCGAGGCCAGGTTGGCCTGCGCCAGCACGATGGTGTTGCCGCGTACGTCGAAGTCGCCCACGGCGCCCTTGCCCGTCAGCGCTGCGACCTTGCCGCTGGCCGCGTCGATGTGGAACAGACGGTGCTGGCCCACGTCATCGGCGGAGACGAGGAAGGCCTTGCTGTCCGGCGTCCAGCGGAAGTCGGCCACGGAACGGTCCCAGTCGTCGGCCACGGTACGCTTCTTGCCGGTGGCGACATCCATCAGCACCAGATGAAAACGGTCCGCTTCGAAGCCCGGCTTGGTCATGGCGACATAGGCGAGGGTGCGGCCATCGGGTGACCAGGTGGCTTTCGCATCCCAGGCCGGATTGTCGGCCGTGAGGTTGCGCGGTGCCTGGCCGCCGGCGGCGGGAATCGTGTAGACGTCGAAGTTGGTCGACCACGATTCCGTGCGGCCGGCCACGCGCACGGAGAAGGCCACGGTCTTGCCGTCGGGGCTGAAATGGTATTCGCCGTTGTCGCCGAACGGTTTCGATGGCGCGTCGCCATCGAGGGTGCCGCTCAGGCTGACGGGCGCGGCGCTGACCTTGCCGGTCGAATCGATCGGCGCCGAGTACAGCGCGTTGCGGCGGCCATCGGCCCAGGTATCCCAGTGGCGCACGAACATCTGGTCGTAGACCATGCCGCTCGCCTTGTTCTTGGCTTTGTCATCGAGGCGCTTCTTCGTGCAGGCGAGGTCCGCGCAATCGAGGAAGACGCCCATGCTGAAGGCCAGGCGGTCGCCCTGCGGCGACAAACGGTAGGTGTCGACGTCCAGCGCCAGGTCGGTGACCTTGGCCGCTTCGCCGCCGTTCAGGGGCAGTTGCCACACTTGCGAGGAGCCGGAGCGGCCAGACAGGAAGTAGATGGCGTCGCCGTTCGGCGACCATTGCGGGTCGCTGGCGCTGGCGTCGCCGCGCGTGAGCTGGCGTGGTGCCGCGTTCGGCGCGCGCAGGTCGATCATCCACAGCTGCGTATTGCCGCGGTTCTTGTCCAGGTTGGTGGTGCGCACCGTGTAGACGACGCGCGTGGCGTCCGGCGACAGCACGGGACTGCCCACGCGTTCCATGGCCACCATGTCTTCCACGGTGAAACCGCGCGGCGCGGCCAATGCCGGCACGGCGGCAGTGGTGGCCATGGCGGCACTGAATGCTCCCAAGAGCAGCAGACGTAAACTCATTCAAACTCCCGTTTTATATTGCGACGTTATCGATATGGTATTGACGTGGCCGGCTGTACCGCCGGCAGCCCGACATCATAGCAATAAAGACGCGCCTGCTGCGGGAGTTGACCACCGGTTAGCCGGCCTGCAGTGCCAGTTGGTCGAGCGCCACGTGCCCCAGGAACCCGCCGCGGCTGGCGGCCGGCACGCCGTCTTCGATGGCGTGGGCAAAGCGGATGCCGGAGTCTTGTTCCAGCGCGGCCAGCACGCGCGCCGTGTTCGGATAATCGGCCAGGCTGGCCAGCTGCAGCGGTTCGGCCCAGCGCGCCGTGGCGGCCAGGTAGGCGTCGGCGATGGTGGGCGCCGTGTCCGATGCCAGCCAAGTGCGGCCCTCGAGCAGGCGCTCCAGGTGGGCCAGGCTTTTGTTCACCTTCTCGACGGCCATCTCGCGCCAGACGGCCGCGCGCGCATCGTCCGGTGCCGCGCGCGCGGCCTGGAAGGCGGGCATGAAGGCCGCGTGAAACGTCGTGTGCAAAAAGGACAGCACGCTGTTCAGGCGGTCGTAGTCTGGCGTGCCTTGCGCGAAACCCAGGCCGCTGCTTGGCGCGCGGGCGGCCAGGTGCAGCAGGATCGCCATGCTTTCCAGCAGCGGCGCACCCGTGTGCGTGAGCAGGGCTGGCGTCTGGCTCAGGGGATTGATGGCGAGAAAGGCCGGATGCTGCTTGCTGGCCGGGTCGCGCGCTTCCACGCGGGCCAGACGATACGGCAGGCCGCTCCATTCGAGGGCGGCGATGGCGGCAAACGAGCAGCCGAACGGCACGCTGTAGATCAGGGTGGTTTCCAAGTCAAACTCCGATGAGGTGAGGGAAGGGCAGTCTAATCGCGATGGTTACTATTTGGAAGAAGGCAGAATAATGTGGTATAGGTACATTTTTTATACCTGGTGGGAAGCGAACCATGAAAGACAATGTCTCCGGCTGCGCCGTGGAAGAGGCCATGCGCTTGCTGGGCGGGCGTTGGCGAGTGGTGCTGCTTAGCTATCTGATGGCGGGGCCGAAGCGCTTCAGCGAAATCCGCCGCGCCGTGCCGAATATCTCGCAGCGCATGCTGACCCTGGACTTGCGCGCGCTGGAAGAAGCGGGCTTGCTGACGCGCACGATCTACGCGGAAGTGCCCGTCAAGGTGGAATACCGGCTGACGGATGAGGGCTTGCGTCTGCGCGAACTGGTCGAGATGCTGCGGGCCATCGGCTTGCGCCTGCGCGGACAGGCGGACGCGGGCGGGGCCTTTCTCGCGCCCGATGCCGTGGATAATTCCCTATAGAAACAGCTGTTTTTATGCAAAGTGCTAGACTGCCGGCCTTTGATCACTACTTTTGATACTCATGCGCCTGACTTCCATCGCCCTGACCGCCGCCCTGTTCGCCGCCCTGCCGGCCCATGCCGCCACCATGCCGACACTCGACCAAATCCACGCCGCCGTGCAGGCGGGCGTAGCCAAGACACAAGCGAAGACGCAGTCGAGCATGCCGTTCTTCATCAAGGTCACCAGCCTGGCCGGTTGCCAGGACTCGCAGGAAGTGCCGGGCGAAGTGGTGTGCCTGGTGGGGATGAGCGCCGGCATGCGCGATGCCTTTAATGTACTGCCGCTGCGTAAAGAGGGCGGTACCTGGGTCGGCGTCGAGCGCAAGAACGCCAAGTTCGCGGGACCGTCGCCGGCCGAGGCGCAAGCGATGATACGCGCGTGGGCCAAGGAAGAAGTGGCGCGCAATCCGGAAGCGGCCAAGGACGTGCAGATGCAGGAAGCGCAAAGCACCATGCAGGTCAAGGCCGTCAACGAATGCGACGTCAAGCGCAAGACGGGCTACCTCGTGTGCGATACGGAATTGAGCGTGCCGAGCCGTCCGGAAGCCATCAAGACGGAACTGACCTTCATGCTCGAGAGCGGCAACTGGCGCTACGTTCCCCGTTAGACGTCTTTCCACCGGGACAGCCAGGCTGTTCCGGCATCATTCCCGCCATCCCCCCGCGGCCACGCCGCCGTCTGCAATATTTGCAGATCCACAAGGCAATCTCCTCCGTGAAAATTGCCGATTTAAATTAATAATTCAATATTAAAATTAATGTATCGGTGCAGATTGCAGCCGGCTTCCTGCCGTGCCGCATTTGACCGTTCCCCCGTGCCAGCAAGGGCTACAGCCAAGGATCCGACCATGCGACTCAATCTCCCCGTCAGCGATACCGAAATCAACTTGAGCGATAGCGAGACCATCGTCTCGACTACCGACTTGCAAGGCAATATCACCTATGCCAACCCGTATTTCATCGCCGTCAGCGGTTATAGCGCGGAAGAATTGATCGGTGCGCCACAAAACATCCTCCGGCATCCCGACATGCCGGTCGAAGCGTTCGCCGATTTCTGGATCACCATCCGCTCGGGCCGTTCGTGGAGCGGCATGGTGAAAAACCGCTGCAAGAATGGCGATTACTACTGGGTGCTGGCGAACGTGACGCCGGTGGTCGAGGATGGCGTGGCCGTCGGCTACATGTCCGTGCGCACCAAGCCGACGCGCCAGCAGGTGGCGCAGGCGTCCGCCCTCTATGCGCGCATCAAGGCGGGGCAGGCCGACGGCATCATCATCAGCCAGGGCGCGGCCGTGCGCACGGGCTGGCTGGCCAGGCTGGCGAGCTTGCGCGACCTGCCGCTGGGCAAGCGCATCGGCTGGAATCTGGGTTTGCTGAGCCTGGTATTGCTACTCCAACTGGCGTGGAATGCGGGCGTGCTGCCGGCCGGCGCGGGCGGCTGGCTGACGGGCCTGTCCGTGCTGGCCTTGGGCGCGACCCTGTATTTCTGGCACAGCCTGCACCGCGCCGTGCTGCAACCGTTGCAGCAGGCGCGCCAGGCGTGCGACGTGATGGCGGGCGGCGACCTGACGGGCGAACTCGACACGACGCGGCGCGACGAGATGGGGCAACTGCTGCGTTCCTTGCGCCAACTGCGCGTGAATTTGCACTCCATCGTCGGCGACGTGCGCGGCAATTTCCTGCGCATCAGCATGGCCAGCCAGGAAATCGCCGCCGGAAATATGGACTTGTCTGGCCGCACGGAAGCGCAGGCGTCGGCCCTGCAGCAGACGGCGTCGAGCATGGAGCAGCTGGCGGCCACGGTGCAGCAAAACAGCGGCAACGCCGTACAAGCGAGCGACATGGCGGGCAAGGTACACGGCCTGGCCGGGCGCGGTGGCGAACTCGTCGGCCAGATGGTGAGCATGATGGCGGACATTAACGCTTCATCGAAGAAGATCGGCGACATTACGGGCATTATCGAAGGCATCGCCTTCCAGACGAATATCCTCGCTTTGAACGCGGCCGTGGAAGCGGCGCGCGCGGGTGACCAGGGACGTGGCTTTGCCGTCGTGGCGGGAGAAGTGCGCAGCCTGGCCCATCGCAGCGCGGCCGCCGCCACGGAAATCAAGCAATTGATCACGGCATCGCTGGAGCAGGTGCAGGCGGGCGCGAAGCTGGCGCAGCAGGCGGGCGCGAGCAGCGCCGAGATGCTGGGCGCCGTGCAGGGCGTGCACGGCATCATGGAAGAGATCGCTTCGGCTTCGCGCGAGCAAAGCCACGGCATCGGCCAGGTCAACATGGCCGTCACGCAGATGGATGAAGTGACGCAGCAGAACGCGGCGCTGGTTGAGGAATCGGCGGCCGCTTCGGCGTCGCTGCAAGACCAGACCCTGCAGCTGGAGCAGGCGATGGCCCTGTTCAAACTGGAGCGGCGGCGCGGCGGCCCGGCCACGCCTGTACGCCCAGCCGAGCGCCGCCGCGCTACAGCAGGCGCTCTGACAGCGCCTTGAAGGCAACCTCGGGCACGAGAAAGGCGAACGGTGTGGACAGGGGCGGCAACTGCCCCAGCAAGCCGCAGTCGGCGCGCAAGGCCGTCAGCGCCTGCACTTGATCCACATCGACGGGCAAGTCGATTTCACCGAAGACCAGCTTGCCGTTGCGCGGCACGTGCGCGATGGCCGCATCCTGGCAGGCGAGGAAGGCGACGGCATCGTGCCAGTTGCCGAACGGCGCTTGCCAGTCGGCATCGAGGCCATGCTCCGCCATGATGTCCGCCTGCACATCGAGCAGTGGGGCGCTGCCGGCGCCGCTGGCAATGCTGCAGCGGGCCTGCGTGGCCGTCACCTCATGCGTCATGCCGGCGGCCAGGTGCGTCGGCAGGATGTCGCTGAACAGCCGCGTGCCCAGCGCATGGGGCAAGCTGTCCATGATATTTTTCAAGAAATACACGCAGGGCACGGCCGGCGCGCCCGCTGGCGTGTGGTCCAGGTACAAGCGCCAGTTGCTTTGCAGCGGAGACGGCAGCAGCTTGCGTAAGGGACCGAGCAGGGCCGGGCCGAAATGCCCGTGGCGGTAGGTCAGCACCGTGAATGGCGTCTTGCCGCCGCGTTGCCACAGGGTCACGCCCGCGGGCAGCAGTCGCTGCGCGGCAGCGGCATCGACCAGCCAGCTCACGTAGACGACGTCGCGCACGTCGCTGTGCAAGGTCAGGAAGGGCAGGCGTGACATGACGGCCTGGCGCACCTTGGCAAAGCGCGTGCAATTGGCGAGCGCGGCAAAGAGCCGCCCCGGCCAGCCCGCGCGCGGGTGGCGGTAAGTGTTGTCTTGCAATTGGGGACTTTCAGATGCGGTGATGCAGGCGGACGGCGCCGCCTGCCGGAGACGCTGCGTGTTTACTGCATATGCCAGCCGTGGCTGACCACAATCGATTGGCCGCTCAAGGCCGTCGACGGGAATGCGGCCAGGAAGACGGCCGTTTGCGCCACGTCTTGCGTGGTGGTGAATTCGCCGTCGATGGTGTCTTTCAGCATCACTTTCTTGATCACGTCTTCTTCACTGATGTTCAGCTGGGCCGCCTGTTCGGGGATTTGCTTGTCGACCAGCGGCGTGCGCACGAAGCCCGGGCAGATGACGTTGGCGCGGATGCCGTCTTTCGCGCCTTCCTTGGCTACCACCTTGGCCAGGCCCAGCAAGCCGTGCTTGGCGGCCACGTAGGCGCTCTTGAACGGCGAGCCTTCGTGCGAGTGCACGGAACCCATGTAGATGATGGCGCCGCCGCGGCCCGCCTTGATCATTTCGCGCATGCAGGCGCGCGTGGTGAGGAAGGCGCCGTCCATGTGAATGGCCAGCATCTTTTTCCATTGCTCGAACGGGTAGTCGACGACGGGGCTGATGATCTGGATGCCCGCATTGCTGATCAGGATATCGATGCCGCCGAAGTGGGCCACGGCATCGGCCACGCCCTTGTCGACCTGTTCTTCGCTCGAGACATCCATGGCGACGGAAAACGCCTGGCCGCCCGACTGCTTGATTTCCTCGGCCGTCTTGCTGGCCGCTTCCAGGACCAGGTCGGCGATGACGACCTTGGCGCCCTGTTTTGCGTATTCGATGGCCATTTCCTTGCCGATGCCACTGGCGGCGCCGGTAATCAGTGCGACTTTGTCTTTGAGTTGCATATTAATCCTTTGCATTGCGGGTTGGAGTGATCGTGGAAAATCTGACCTTGCCAGTATAGCGAGAAAACGCGGTGGGCATGCCCCGCGCACGTCTATGGGGCTTGCTGCCTGTCAAGGATTTCCTGTAGCCGCCAGGCGCCGGGATTGGTGCCCGCCCACGTGCGAAACGCGTGGTTGAACGCGCTTTGTTCCTGGTAGCCGAGCAGGAAGGCGATGTCGACCAGCGATAAATGGGGCTCGCGCAGATAGTCGCGTGCCAGGCCGTACCTGGCCTGGTCCAACAGGGCCTGGAAGCTGGTGCCGGCGTCGGCCAGCTTGCGCTGCAAGGTGCGCGGCGTCACGGCCAGGCTGGCTGCAACGGTCGCCAGCCGCGCCGAGCCCTGGCGCAAGCCTGTCACGATGGCCGCGTGCACTTGCGCGTCGATGGCGCCGCCGGTGTCCGTTTCAGCCTCGCGCTGCGCCAGCAACTGTTCTGCATACTGGCACAGCACGGGGTAGAGGCTGACGTCGGCGTTCGGCACGGGCCAGTCCAGCAATTGCGCGTCGAAAGTGGCCGTGTTCGCGCCCGCGCCAAAGGCGGGCAGGCTGCCCAGCACGCGCACGTATTCGTCGCGGTGGGCCGCGTGGCGCAGCAAGTCGCCGCCGCCATCGTGGGTGAATGCCAGTTTGGCCGGCGGCAGCGGCATGCCGGCCAGCCAGTCGCCGCTGACACGGATGCCGGCAAAGACGCTGTCGACCAGGTGCCGGCTGGCGCCCGGGTAGTTGCTGGTCCAGCGGTAGTGCGCGACGGCGCCATCGCGCTGCAGGGCCGACTGGCCCAGGTCGTGCGCCAGCCGTTCATAGCGGGCCGTCTGTTCCAGCACCTGGCCCACGTTGCTGCAGCTGAGTAAAATCAAGCCATAGGCGCTGTACGTGCCCATGCGCACCCGCTGGCCCACGTGCAGGCCGAAATGCGCATCGCCCGCCAGCAGCGCGCCCGCATCGAGCAGGCGCACGTAGTCGCGCGCGGCCAGGCCGGGCGTGGACGCTTCCAGGCTGTGCGGCGCCACGCCGGCCGCTTGCGCCAGGGTGACGCCATCGATGCCGTGCGCGCCGGCCGCTTCGAGCAGCGGCAGCAGATAGGCGCCGGCGACCCGGCCGTCAGTGCTTGTCATGATGGAACAATGCGATTGTCATGAAAAACCAATACCCTTCGTCTGTGGCGGCATATGCTATTGATCTAGCAAGAAAATCAGGCAAGAACAGTATAGCAAGCCGCCGTGGCGCGCAACTGGCCGAATATAGGGGATGTCGATGCAACGCTGGAATGGCTGGGGAGACGAGAGCATCACGTATGCGCTGAGCGGGGACGCGCTGGCGTTTTTGCGCGAGCGCCTGGGGCCTGGCAGCGGCATCGTCGATGCCACCTTCGACGACGCCTGCGCGCAAGTACCCGCTTCGCGCCTGGCGCCGCATCCGCTGATCGACACCCAGCCTGCCACGCGCGTGCGCCATGCGCTCGGCCAAAGCCTGCCCGACTGGTTCAAATTGCGCCATGGCCGCATCGGCGCGGTGCCCGATGGCGTGGCCTTTCCCGACAGCGCGCTGCAGGTGCGCCAGCTGCTCGCGTATGCGCGCCAGGCCTGCGTGGCCGTCATCCCGCACGGCGGCGGCACCAGCGTGGCCGGGCATTTGACGGTAGCGGCGGGACCGCGCCCCGTGCTGTCGCTCAGCCTCGCGCGCCTGTGTGCGCTGGGCCACCTGGACCGCGAAGCGCAGCTGGCCACGTTCGGCGCGGGCGTGTATGGCCCCGACCTGGAAGCGCAGCTGCGCGCGCATGGCTACACGCTGGGCCACTATCCGCAGTCGTTCGAGTATTCGACCCTGGGCGGCTGGATCGCCACGCGCTCGTCGGGCCAGCAATCGTTGCGCTATGGCCGCATCGAGCAGCTGTTCGCGGGCGGCGAAGTGGAAACGCCGGCCGGCACCTTGCGCATCCCCACGTTTCCCGCGTCGGCGGCCGGCATCGACCTGCGCGAAATGGTGCTCGGCTCCGAAGGGCGGCTGGGAATCCTGACGCAAGCGACGGTGCGCGTCTCCCCGCTGCCGCCCTATGAAGCATTCCACGCCGTGTTCTTTGCGCACTGGGGCCAGGCGCAGGCGGCCGTGCGGGCGCTGGCCCAGTCGCGCCTGCCCCTGTGTATGCTGCGCCTGTCGAACGCGGTCGAAACGCAAACCATGCTGACCCTGGCAGGGCACAAAAAACTGGTGGGACTGCTGGAACGTTATTTGTCGCTGCGTGGCTGCGGCGACGGCAAATGCATGCTGATGCTGGGCGTCAGCGGAGAAGAAAAACCGGCCCGCGCGGCCCTGCGCGGCGCCCTGGCGCTGGCGCGGCGGCACGGCGGCGTGCACGTGGGACGCCACATGGGCGATAAATGGAAGCAGGGGCGCTTTCGCAACGTCTACCTGCGCAATGGCGCGTGGGAACACGGCTACGTGATCGACACGGTGGAAACGGCCGTCGACTGGCCCCGCGTGGCGCCCATGATGGCGGCGCTGGAACAGGCGGGGGCCGGCGCGCTGGCGCAGTACGGCGAGCAGGTGCACGCGTACACGCATCTGTCGCACGTGTATGCGCAGGGCGCCAGCGTCTACACCACCTATGTATACCGGCTGGCGTCCACCTTTGAAGAAAACATGGCGCGCTGGCGTGCCCTGAAAGACGCGGCCGGCGCCGCCATCGTCGCCAACGGCGGCACCATCAGCCACCAGCACGGCGTGGGCACGGACCACGCGCCGTGGCTGGTGGCCGAAAAGGGAGAACTGGGCATCGCCGCCATGCGCGCGCTGCTGCGCCAGTTCGACCCCCAAGGCATGATGAACCCGGGCAAACTGCTGCCTGACGCGGGAATCGGATTATGAACAGGGCGAATTTGCCCGGCATCCTGGCGCGCGAGTGGGACGTGCTGATCGTCGGCGGCGGCATCACGGGCGCCGGCATCTTGCTGGAAGCGGCGCGGCGCGGTTTGACGGCGCTGCTGGTGGAGCAGCGCGATTTCGCCTGGGGCACCTCGAGCCGTTCCTCAAAGCTCGTGCATGGCGGCTTGCGCTATTTGAAGCAGGGCCAGTTCGCGCTGACGCGCGAATCGGTGCACGAGCGGGTAGCCTTGCTGACGGATGCGGCGGGGCTGGTCGAGCCGCAAGGATTTGCCTTTGGCGACTATACGGGCAGGAAGCCGGGGCGGCGCCAGTTCATGCTGGGCCTGGCCATCTACGACGTGATGGCGGGCCGGCGCACGCGCCGCTATGTCGATGCGGCGGATTTTGCCATGCTGGCGCCGCACATCCGGCGCGACGGCCTGCAGGGCGGCATGCTGTACCAGGACGCGAAGACGGACGATGCGCGCCTGGTGCTGCGCGTGCTGCAGGAAGCGCGCCGCCATGGCGGCGTTGCCGTCAATTACCTGGGCGTGGCGTCCTTGCTGCGCGACGGTGGCAAGGTCGCCGGCGCCACCTTGACCGATGCGCTCGATGGCAGGGCATTCACCGTGCGTGCGCGCCTGGTGATCAGCGCCACGGGCGCCTGGGCCGACGCCTTGCGCGGGCAAGTGGGAGAAACGCCGAAACTGCGGCCCTTGCGCGGCAGCCATTTGCTGCTGCCCGCCTGGCGGCTGCCGCTGGCGCAAGCCGTCAGCCTGATGCACCCGCGCGACGGCCGCCCCGTGTTTGCGTATCCGTGGGAGGGCGTGACGCTGGTGGGCACCACCGATGTCGACCACGGCGCCAGCCTGGACGTGGAGCCGGCCATCACGCGCGGCGAACTCGATTATTTGCTGGCCGCCTTGCAGTGGCAGTTCCCGCAGCTGGCGCTGGGCGAGGGCGATGTGCTAGCCACGTTTGCCGGCGTGCGTCCCGTGATCGGCAGCGGCCAGCTTGACCCGTCGAAGGAAGCGCGCGAACATGCGCTATGGCTGGAAAACGGCTTGCTGACGGTGGCGGGCGGCAAGCTGACGACGTTTCGCGTGATCGCCCTCGACGCATTGCGCCGCGCCGCGCCGCTGCTGCCGGGCTGGCAGGCGGAGCTGCGCCCCCTGCCGATTTTCGACACGACGCCGCCCTTGTCGGGCAAGGCCCTGGCGCTCGATGCCGAACAGCGCGAACGCTTGCTGGGCCGTCATGGCGCGGCCGCGCAGGCGCTGTGCGATGCGGCGCAGGACGGCGAACTGGCGCCGATTCCCGGCACGCAGACACTGTGGGCGCAGCTGCGCTGGGGCGCGGGCATGGAAGACGTGCAGCACCTGGACGACTTGCTGCTGCGGCGCACGCGCCTCGGTTTGCAGCTGGCCGGCGGTGGGCTTGCTATCATGCCGCGCCTGCGCGCCATCTGCCAGCGTGAACTGGGCTGGGACGACGCGCGCTGGGAAGAAGAGCAGCAGCGCTACCTGGCCCTGTGGCGTCGCCATTACAGCGTGCCGCAGGGTGAATGAAAACCATAAAAAAGGAGAGCATCATCGAGACCATCCTGTTTGGCCAGCCCCTGGAACTGGGCGACGCACGCATCACCTACGACAGCCTGTCGCCGCTGGACTTGCGCCAGAGCGTGGACGTCCTCGTCGACGACCTGGGCGAAGACCTGATGCAAATCACGTGCGCGAATGGCGACATCGTCGACGTGGGCTGGTATCCGGCGTGGAACGAACAGGGGCGCTTGCGCGTGGTGGCCGTGCGCGGGCAGGACTGGGAAGCGCCCGTGTTCAGCGCGCAGCCTGACAAGGATCCGCAAGTGCTGCTGCAGGCGCTGCGCGCCGCGCTGGCCAGCCTGGCATAAGCCATGGCCAGCGCAGCCGGCCCCGGGCCGTACATTCTCGCCATCGACAATGGCACGCAAAGCGTGCGCGCGCTGCTGTTCGACCGGGATGGCAATCTGGCGGCGAAGGCGCAAGTGTTCCTGGAAGCGTATTACTCCGACCACCCCGGCTGGGCCGAGCACGACGCCGACGGCTACTGGCAAGCCGTGTGCGCAGCGTGCCAGCAGCTGTGGCGCGGCACGGACATAGCCAGATCGTCGGTCGCCGGCGTGGCCGTCACGACGCAGCGCGGCACGGTCGTCAACGTGGATGAAGAGGGACAAGCCCTGCGGCCCGCCATCACCTGGCTGGACCAGCGCAGCACGCGCGACATTCCCCAGTTGGCGCCATGGTGGCGTGCCGCCTTCCGGGCCACGCGCCTCGATGGCACGATTAACTACTTCCGCCGCGAGGCCGAGATCAACTGGATCAGCGCGCACCAGCCCGACGTCTGGCGCCGCACGCACAAATTCCTGCTGCTGTCGGGCTTTTTGAACCACCGCCTCTGCGGAAAATACATCGATTCGACGGGCTCGCAAGTGGCGTACATCCCGTTCGACTACAAGCGCCATGCGTGGGCCGGGCGCTTCGACTGGAAGTGGCAGGCGCTGGCAATTCAACGCTCGATGCTGCCGGAACTGGTGGCGCCGGGCACGCGCATGGGCGCCATCACGGCATCGGCCGCCGCGGCGACGGGCATCCTGGAAGGCACGCCCTTGCTGGCGGCGGCCGCCGACAAGGCCTGCGAAGTGCTGGGCGCCGGCTGCGTCGAACCGCACGTGGCCTGTCTGAGCTACGGCACCACGGCCACCATCAACACGACCAACCGCAAGTACGTGGAAGTGACGCGCTTCATTCCGCCGTATCCGGCCGCCATGCCGGGCGCCTACAGCACGGAAGTGCAGATATTCCGCGGCTACTGGATGGTCAACTGGTTCAAGGAGCAGTTCGGCGACCGCGAACGGGCGGCGGCGGCCGAAGATGGCACGGGCTTGTCCGCCGAAGCCTTGTTCGACCGCCTGGTCGACGCCGTGCCGCCCGGCTCCATGGGCCTGATGCTGCAGCCGTACTGGAGTCCCGGCATCAAGGTGCCGGGGCCGGAAGCGAAGGGCGCCATGATCGGCTTTGGCGATGTGCATACGCGCGCGCACATCTACCGCGCCATTCTCGAAGGCCTCGCGTATGCGCTGCGCGAAGGCAAGGAGCGCATCGAGCGGCGCAGCGGCATCGCGATCACGGAGCTGCGCATCGCGGGCGGTGGTTCGCAAAGCGACGCCGCCATGCAGCTGACGGCCGACATCTTCGGCTTGCCGGCCGCGCGCGCCCACGTGTATGAAAGTTCGGGCCTGGGCGCGGCCATCGCCGCCAGCGTGGGTCTGGGCTGGCACGCGGATTTCCCCGCCGCCGTGCAGGCGATGACGCGCAAGGGCAAGGTATTCCAGCCCCATCCCGAGCACCGCAAGATCTACGAGCAGCTGTACCGGCGCGTGTACCAGAAAATGTATGCGCGGCTGCAGCCCCTGTACCGCGAGATCGCCGACATCACCGGCTATCCGGAATAGCCAATCATTAAATCGTATTGCGAATCATTCGCATCCGATATATGATGTGTTCCGCATTTCACTAAGGCAACTTATCCCGGTGACTGCAGTGCGCCGCCGGCCATGCGCCGGCGGCGTGTCCGCGCGGGCAGAGTTCCGCCGCAACGCTTCCTTCAACGCCGCCGCTTGATCGTGCACCGCTGTCCTCTGCCCTTGCATTTTTTCATTCCACAAGCATCGAGCAGCAAGCAAACCCAGGCAAGGATAGCGATGAAGAGCAGCAGCAAACAACGATTGACCCCGCTGGCCGCCGCGCTGGCGCTGGCATTGGGTGGCGCGCACGGCCACGCGTGGGCGGTGGCGATGGCCGACAAGACCGAGAAGGCCGACGCCGTGCAGATGCCCGCCATCAGCGTGTTCGGCGACGCCATCAGCGCCGGCACGGCCGGGCGCTCGTATATCAACAGCGCCGATATCGAACGCCAGCAGGCCGACAATGTCGCGTCCCTGCTCGACACCTTGCCCGGCGTGGACCTGGCCGGTACGGCCCGTCCCAGCGGCCAGAGCCTCAATATCTGGGGTTTCAACAAGGTGCAGGACGTGAAAGTCATCCTCGATGGCGTGCCGAAGGGCTTCGAGAAATACCGCCAGGGTTCCATCTTCATCGAGCCGGAACTGATCAAGCAGATCGAAGTGAACAAGGGCGCGCATACGAGCTTGTATGGCAATGGCGGCTTCGGCGGCGTCATCACGGTCGAGACCAAGGATGCGCAGGACTTGCTGGAAGGGGGCGAGAAAGTGGGCGCCATGCTCAAGTATTCGCGCCACTCGAACAATGCAGAAAACGACGCCACCGTGGCCGTCTACGGCCGCACGGAAGATGGCCGCTTCGATGCGATGGCCTTCACGACGCAGCGCAAGTCCGACGATTTGCGCAAGCCCGATGGCAAGCCATTCCGCTTTTCCGCCATCGATGCGCCATCGAGCCTGGCCAAGCTGAATATCCGGCTGACGCCGGAGCAGCTCTTGACCCTGACGGCCATGAAGAGCGGCAGTTCGGGCTGGGGCCCGTTCGCCGCCATGGGCGAGGACGTGCCCACGCCGACCGAGGCGGAAATCAAAAAATACGGACTGGAAGAGGCGTGGCAGCGCAAGGCCGTGTACCGCGACCAGGACGACGATACGTATTCCGTGAAGTGGCAGTACGCGCCGCAGAACAACCGATGGATCAAGCTGACGGCTAGCGCCGGCTATTCGCACACGGACCAGCATGACAAGCGCCTGCTCTCCGCTTCACTCGGTTCCTACCTGGGGTCACTGGGCAACGAGAGCTGGGCTTCGTACGTGGACCGCATCGCCGAGGTGCGCAACGAAAGCGTGTTTAGCACGGGCGCCGTGTCGCACGTGCTGCTGACGGGCCTGCAATGGCACAAGAACGTGCGCGACACTCTGATGTACTACCCGTCGTCGACGGCGCTGAAGGACCCCAGCTACAACTATGGCTACTTCCAGCCCTACTACATGCCGGCCGGGCGCCAGGAAACCACGGGCCTGTATCTGCAGGATGCGATGACCTATGGCGACGTGACGGTGACGGCAGCGCTGCGCCACGACAGAGTCGTTTCCGAGGGCGTGCCGAACAAGGCGCCGCGCTACAACAGCCCGCTGGCGGCGGCTGGCCACGACTTCAGCGAAAAGGCGCACGAAGACTGGTCGCCGCGCCTGGGCCTGTTCTGGAAGGCATCCAGCACGCTGGCCTTGTTCGGCGACTTGAGCCGCACCTGGCGCGCGCCGACGATCGACGAGATGTATTCGAATGAATATTATGTGTCGTCCAGGCTCGGTTCATCGACGCCGGGTACCAGCCGCGACCTGGCCGTCGAACGGGTGACGGCCGTGCGCACGGGCGTCATGCTGCATCGGCAAAACGTGTTCATGGAACGCGACGACGTGCAGCTGCGCCTGACGGCGTACCAGAACCGCGTCAGCGACAATATCGGCACGCGCCTGGGCATCCTGATCGAAGGCTATGTGCCGGGATCGGGCAAGGTGCCGCCGCCCTCTCGTCCTACCGCAACCTGGCCGGTTTCCGCACGCAGGGCGTGGAAGCCGAGTCTTACTACAATTCGCCGCGCCTGTTTGCCAGCGCTTCGCTGTCGAAGCAGCGCGGCACGCGCACCGGTTCCCAGCGCGACCCGTGGGGCCAGGACGAACCCGTGTCGACCATCGCGCCCGATAAGTTGATGGCGGGCCTGGGCTGGCGCATGCCCGATCTTGGCGCCAGCATCGGCTGGCAGGGCCGCTTCGTGGCGAAGCAGGAGCGCGTCTTGCCGGTGGGGAATGTGTACCGCCTGCCGCCATCGAAAGGCTATGCGCTGCATACCGTGTTTGCGTCGTGGATTGGCCGGCAAGGCGTGTGGCGCGGCACGGAGGTGCGGCTGACGGTTGATAATGTTTTCAACCGCAATTACATGCCCTACCTGAGCGAAGCGGTTACCGGCGTGGGGCGCAATGCGAAGTTGAGTGTGTCGCGTAAGTTTTGACCAGTTTTAAGAATGGCGGGCCGGAGACGCGGGCCTGAGAAAATGCCGATGGCGGCGTTGCAGCTTCCTTGCCGTACATTCGTACTGTCTGCGTCGCTGCGCCTTGCCCTCGACATTTTTCAGGCCCGCTTGGCCCGGGGTGCCTTTGCGTGGGGCGCGGGCCTACTCCCGGTTCGCCGTATCTTGCGTTGTATTTCAAGCCTTAACGTAACACTAGTGCCTTGACCGTTTCCCAGGCCGTGCTGCCCGAGTGCGTGGCGCGGACCTGGTTGCGGCCCGCTTCCTTGGCCACGTACAGGGCGCGGTCGGCGGCGACGAACAGGGCTTCGCGGTCGTCCAGCTGGTGCGGGCGGATGGTGGCCACGCCGATGCTGACGGTGATCCATGGCGAGGTGCTTGAGCGCGGGTGCGGCAGTTGCAGCGCCTCGATGCCGGCGCGGATGGCCTCGGCCAGGTGCAGGGCGCTGTCGGCATCCGTGTCGGCGAACAGCAAGACGAATTCCTCGCCGCCGTAGCGGGCCGCCAGGTCGCCGGAGCGGCTGGCGTGGGCGGCGATCGCCTGCGCCACCTGCTGCAGGCAGAGGTCGCCGGCCGGGTGGCCCAGGCTGTCGTTGTACAGCTTGAAGTGGTCGACGTCGAGCACCACCAGCGACAGGGCGCCGCCGCCGCGCACGGCGCGCTGCCATTCTTTTTCAAGGAAGCTGTCGAAATGCCGGCGGTTGGCGATCTGCGTCAGCGGGTCGAGATAGGCGGCGCGCTGCAGCGCGTCTTCCGACTGCTTGTGGTGCGTGATGTCGTGCAGCAGGCCGATATACAGGGGCTGGCGCAGATACATGGGCGTCAAGGTCAGGTCCATGCTCAGCGCCGCGCCGTTGCGGTGGCGGATCGCCACTTCGCGCGTGCCGTGGTTGTGCGCTTTTTCCGGATTGGCCGCGTGCATGGCGAAGTAATCGAGGTATTCCTGCGTCACGAGGGGGCTGAGCAGCTCGCCGATGAAGCGCCCGGCCAGTTCGTTTTCGCGGTAGCCCAGGTACTGGTCGCAGGCCGGGTTGGTGTACTGGATGCGGCCATCGGCCTCGATGATCAGCAAGCCCTCGGCCATGTTGTTGACGATGGTGCGCAGACGCTCGGCCTGTTCCTGCTGGGTTTCATTATTGCTGCGGATTTTCAGCTGGGCGCGCACGCGCGCACACACTTCGGCCATGCGCAGCGGCTTGCTGATGTAGTCGACGGCGCCGCAGTCGAGACCGGCCACCACGTCTTCCGTTTCCGTCTTGGCGCTCATGAAGATGACGGGAATGCGCTGCGTCAGCGGATGCTGCTTGAGGCGGCGGCACGTTTCGATGCCGTCCATGTCTGGCATCAGCACGTCGAGCAGGATCAGGTCGGGCTGGGCGCGCTGGGCGATCGCCAGCGCCCGCTCGCCGGACGTGGCGACATAGGTTTGATAACCCTGTTCGCTCATCAGCTTGCGCAGCAGCTCAAGGTTGGCCGGCGCATCGTCGACAATCAAAATGGCGGCTTCATGCCGCTGGGAATGCTCCACACTGCCTGGACTCATTGCTTCCGGCCTTCTCGATGTACTCTGCGCTGCCTGCGTTTGCTGCATATTCGGTGATGCTGACCGGGTTCAAATCTGATACAGCGGTCAAATCATACCGCCTCGCCATTTTTTTGGGTGAAAAAATCGATGTTGCACGAGCAATGAAAGTATTATTTTTATGATATTTTTAAAAATAAATACACGCAATTGCTATCATGAAAGCGGTTTTTAGGCGGAAAAGACGCGTGCCCCTGGTGCAGGGGCAGCGGGGGACACGCCCCACGTCAGGCGGGGCGTGGAGAGTGCAATTACATTTTTGCGGCGATCAGTTTGCCCAGGATGGCGATGCCCTCGCGGATGCGTTCCGGCGGCACCGTCACGAACGACAGGCGCAGGGTGTGCGTGTCCGGCGTGTTGGCGTAGAACGGCGCGCCCGGAACGAATGCCACTTTATTGGCGATGGCTTCGTCGAGCAGTTTCATCGCGTCGATGTGTTTTGGCAGGGTGACCCAGATGAACATGCCGCCTTCCGGCTTCGTCCACGTGACGCCGGCCGGGAAGTGCTCTTCCAGCGCCGACAGCATGGCCTGGCACTGGTTGCCATACAGGCTGCGGATGCTGGGAATATGCCGGTCCAGGAAGCCATCCTTGATTACTTCATGCACGACCATCTGCGTCAGCTGCGACGTGTGCAGGTCGGCCGCCTGCTTGGCCAGTTCCAGGCGGCGCACGAGCGGCATCGGCGCCACCACGTAGCCGAGGCGGATGCCTGGCGTGAGCACTTTCGAGAACGAGCCCATGTAGATGACGCCGTCCGGATTCATGTTGATCATCTTCGGATACGGCTCGCCGCTGTAGCTGAGGGCGCCGTACGGATCATCCTCGATCAGCGGCAGGCCGTGGCGGGCGCAGGTTTCCACCAGCTCCACGCGGCGCGCCACGGACAGGCTGCGGCCTGTCGGGTTCTGGAAGTTCGGCAACGCATACAACAGGCGCGCGCCATCGGCGACGGGGTTGATCGACGATGGCACCAGGCCTTCGTCATCGGTATCGACGGAAACGAATTCGGGACGGTAGACGGAGAATGCCTGCAGGGCGCCCAGGTAGCTGGGGGTTTCCACCAGGACCTTGCTGCCTTCGTCGATCAGGACCTTGCCCAGCAAGTCCAGCGCCTGCTGCGAGCCGGACGTCATCAGCACCTGTTCCGGCAGGATGGTGCTGCCATTGCCCGACAGCGAGTCGGCGATCCACTGGCGCAGCGGCAGGTAGCCGTCGGTCGGGCCGTATTGCAGGGCCACCTTGCCATTGTTCGACAGGACCTTGTCGAAGGCGATCTTCATTTCTTCCACGGGGAAGGTGGCGGGCGAGGGCAGGCCGCCGGCAAACGAGATGATCTCGGGACGCTGCGTGATCTTCAGGATTTCGCGGATGAACGAGCTTTGCAGCTGTTCCGCGCGTTCGGCAAAGCGCCATTGGATCGGATTCGGATTTTCAATTTTCATACGAGTCTCACAGAAGATGCCGAGCTGCGCCGGCTGGATTTGTTGGCCCGCTTGTGGCGGTGCGTTCGCAAGCGGCGCCGGATAGGCGTCGCCATGGTGCTGCGGTATTGTACGGCTTGCACGCCGCCGTGCCCATGTGCACGCGCAACGGCGTTGCAAATGGGCGTCAAGAAACCTTACTTCAGCTTGCGCCCGATGGCCACCACGGCGATCACGGCGCCGGCAAACAGCAGGCTTTCGCCCGTCAATGGCTCGTTCAGTAGCACGGCAGCGCCCAGCAAGGTGAGGAAGGGCTGCAGCAGCTGCGTCTGCCCCACGCGCGCCACGCCGCCCAGCGCCATGCCCCGATACCAGAAAAAGAAGCCGATAAACATGGAAAACACGGAGATGTAGGCAAACCCCAGCCACGCCGCGCCGCTGGCCTGCGCCATCAGCGCGCGCTGGGGCCAGGCGTTCCACAGGACCACGGGCAAGACAAAAGGCACGGCCAGCAGCAGCGCCCAGCAAATCACATGCTGGCCCGGCATGGCTTGCGCCAGGCGTCCGCCTTCCGCATAGCCGAGTGCCGCCAGCAGCACGGCGGCAAAGATCAGCCAGTCGGCCACGTGGAAGCTGCCGCCGCCCTGGCGCAGCGCGAACGCCACCACCAGAGCCGTGCCGAGCAGGGCCATCAGCCAGAATCCCGGGGAAGGGCGCTCCTTGCCGCGCAGTACGGCAAACACGGCGGTGGCCAGCGGTAAGATGCCCACCAGCACGGCGCCGTGTGAGGCGGGCAGGCTGCGCATGGCGATCGACGTCAGCCACGGGAAGCCCACCACGCAGCCCAGCGATACCAGGGCCAGCGGCAGCCATTGTTCGCGGCGCGGCAGCGGTGCGCGCTGCTGCCACAGCCACAGGCCGGCCAGGCAGGCGGCGACCAAGGCGCGGCCCAAGGCGACAAAGGTGGGATCGAGTTCGGCCACGGCCAGCCGCGTAAAGGGCAGGGTCAGGCTGAAGAGGGCGACGGCGATCAAGCCCAGTAGCAGGCCCTTGCGGTCGGCGCCGAGGCGCAGGGAATGGCTGGGGGAAGGTGTGGCGTGCGATGGCATGGCTGTCCTGGTGCGGGTGGTGTGGAATAAAGGCGGGCAGATGTGGATGAATGCGCCCGGTACTGCTATCCTAGAGCGCAATAGCAATACAGTACAAATACACTTTCACGCATAACTCCACATACTGTAATGGTCATATGAGCAATACACTCGCCTCTCCGTCCCTGCCATTGTTGTCGCGCGCCTCGGGCGAAACCCTGATCGACCAGATCGCGCGCTCGCTGGCGGCGCGCATCGATGACAAGCTGCTGCGCGGTGGCGCGCGCATGCCGTCGATCCGCCAGTGCGCGGCCAGCCTGGACGTGTCGTGCGCCACGGTGGTGGCCAGCTACGACAAGCTGGTGGCGCGCGGCTACCTGGAATCGCGGCGCGGCGCCGGCTTTTTCGTGCGCGAGCGCTCGCCTCTGAACACGCCGGCGGCGCCCGCTGGCGCGCAGGAAGCAGCGGCGCAGCCGATGGACGTGGTGTGGCTGATCCGTAACATGTTCCGCCAGACGCCGGCCATTCCCGCGCCCGGCATCGGCATGCTGCCCGCCGAGTGGCTCGATGGCGACCTCGTGGCGCGCGCCTTGCGCGACGTCAGCCGCCAGCCCGGCAGTTTGCTGCTCGGTTATGGCATGCCGCAGGGTTTCTTGCCGCTGCGCCAGCAATTGCAGCTGAAGCTGGCGGGGCTGGAAATCGCCTGCCCGCCCGAACAGATCGTCACCACGGTGGGCGTGATGCAGGCGCTGGACCTGGTGGCGCGTGAGTTTGCCCGCCCCGGCGACACCATTTTCGTCGACGACCCCGCGTACTGGCTGATGTTCGGCGCCTTTGCCGCCATGGGCGTGAATGTCATCGGCATCCCGCGCCTCGGCGACGGCCCCGATATCGCCGTGCTGGCCGAGCTGGCGGCCCTGCACCGTCCGAAGCTGTACGTGATCAACTCGGTGCTGCACAATCCCAGCTCGACGTCGCTGTCGGCAGCCAAGGCGTTCCAGGTGCTGCGCCTGGCCGAACAGCACGATTTCCTCATCGTCGAAGATGATATCTATTGCGACATGCACCCGGGTGGCGCGGTGCAGCCGGCCACGCGCCTGGCCGCGCTGGACCAGCTGCGCCGCGTGATTTACCTGGGCGGCTTTTCCAAGAGCCTGGCGGCGAACCTGCGCGTGGGCTTCATCGCCACATCAAATGAGCGGGCGCAGCGCCTGGCCGACCGCAAGATGCTGGCGACCCTCACCACCAGCGACATCGGCGAAAGGGTCGTGTATAAAATCCTTTCGCAGGGGCTGTACCGCAAGCATGCGGAGCGCCTGCGCGCGCGGCTCGACAAGGTGCGCGAGGGTACGTACCGCAAGGTCGAACAGGCCGGCTTGCGCTTCGATCCCGCGCCGGCCGGCATGTTCGTATGGGCCGATGCGGGCTGCGATACGAATGTCCTGGCCGAAAAGGCGCTGGCCGAGGGGCTGGTGCTGGCGCCGGGCAGCCTGTTCTCGCCGCGCCAGCTGCCGTCGACCCGCATGCGCCTGAACCTGGCCACGGTGCAGGACGAGCGGGTGTGGGCGTTTTTCGCCCGCGCGCTGGGTTAGAGGCGACTTTCGGCAGCCGCTCTTGAAATCGCTGGCACCATCCCCAACTCCGTAGAATCCGTCCCATCCACAAGACTATGAGGTAAAAATGGCTGTCTCCGAAAAGCAAACCCTGGGTTTTCAGACCGAAGTGAAGCAAATGCTGCACCTGATGATCCATTCCCTGTACTCGAACAAGGAAATCTTCCTGCGCGAATTGATCTCGAACGCGTCCGACGCGGCCGACAAATTGCGCTTTGAAGCGATCGATAACGACGCCCTGTACGGCAACGATCACGAATTGAAGATCAAGGTCAGCTTCGACAAGGATGCGCGCACCATCACCATTTCCGACAACGGCATCGGCATGACCCGCGACGAGGCGATCTCGCACCTGGGTACCATCGCCAAGTCGGGCACCAAGGAATTCTTCGGCAAGCTGTCGGGCGACCAGCAGCAGGATGCGGCCCTGATCGGCCAGTTCGGCGTGGGCTTCTATTCCGGCTTCATCGTCGCCGACAAGATCACCGTCGAAACGCGCCGCGCCGGCGCGGACGCCTCCGAAGGCGTGCGCTGGGAATCGGCCGGCGAAGGCGATTACAGCATCGAGACCATCGAAAAAACGGGCCGCGGCACGGACATCATCCTGCACCTGCGCGAAGGCGAGGACGAACTGCTGTCGAGCTGGAAGATCAAGTCCATCATCCGCAAGTACTCGGACCATATCTCGCTGCCGATCGTGATGCAGAAGGAAGAGTGGGACGACGAGAAAAAAGAAACCGTCCTGAAAGACGAATTCGAAACCGTCAACCAGGCCAGCGCCCTGTGGGCCCGCAACAAGGCCGACATCACGCCGGAACAGTACGACGAATTCTACAAGCACGTATCGCACGACTTCCAGTCGCCGCTCACGCACACGCATAACCGCGTGGAAGGCCGCAGCGAATACACGCAGCTGCTGTACATCCCGGCCAAGGCGCCGTTCGACATGTGGGACCGCAACAAGCGCGGCGGCATCAAGCTGTACGTCAAGCGCGTCTTCATCATGGACGATGCCGAGCAGCTGATGCCGACCTACCTGCGCTTCGTGCGCGGGGTGATCGACTCGGCCGACCTGCCGCTGAACGTATCGCGTGAAATCCTGCAGGAGTCGCGCGACGTCAAGGTCATCCGCGAAGGCTCGACCAAGCGCGTGCTGGGCATGCTGGAAGAACTGGCGAACGCGGACGAGCAGGACAAGAAGGACAAGTACGCCGTCTTCTGGAAGGAATTCGGCCAGGTGCTGAAAGAAGGCATCGGCGAAGACGCGGCCAACAAGGAACGCCTGGCCAAGCTGCTGCGCTTTGCGTCGACGGCCAACGACAGCGACGAGCAAATCACCTCGTTCGCCGACTACGTGGCGCGCATGAAGGAAGGCCAGGACAAGATCTATTACGTCACGGCCGACAACTACGCCGCCGCGAAAAACAGCCCGCACCTGGAAATCTTCCGCAAGAAGGGCGTCGAAGTGCTGCTGCTGACGGACCGTGTCGATGAATGGATGCTGTCGTTTATCCAGGACTTCGAAGGCAAGGAACTGGTCTCCGTCGCCAAGGGTGGCCTGGACCTGGGCGCGCTGGAAGACGAAGCGGAAAAGAAGGAGCACGAAGAAACGGAAACCTCGTACGCCGACCTGGTGGGCAAGATGAAGACGGTGCTGGCCGACAAGGCCAAGGACGTGCGCGTCACGTTCCGCCTGACCGATTCGCCAGCCTGCCTGGTGGCCGATGAAAACGAATTGTCGGGCAACCTGCTGCGCATGCTCAAAGCGGCGGGCCAGAGCGCGCCGGAATCGAAGCCGATTTTGGAAATCAACCCGAACCACCCGCTGGTGACGCGCCTGAAATACGAAGATGCGGAAGGCGGCAAGTTTGGCGACTGGGCCAACATCCTGTTCGACCAGGCCATGCTGGCCGAAGGCGGCTCGCTGGCCGACCCGGCCAGTTTCGTGAAACGCCTCAACGAATTGCTGCTCAATTCGGCGAAGTAATTCCTTTGCCGTGGTACGTAGGTCGGATTAGCGCAAGCGTAATCCGACACGGCGGCTGATGCATCCAGGCCGGCCCTTTCCTCGTGAAAGGGCCGGCTTTTTTCATGCGCGATGTGCAGCGTCGCATGCGCATGCCCCCAGCCCTGGCTGCGGCGACTTCAGGCATAATTGCCCCTTGTTGAATTTAATCCGTCAATGGCCGGCATGGCCGTTGGTGCAGGAGCCTGTCATGTCAGTGAGTACCCGCGACGCCCTTTTGAAAAGCGCAGAGATTCACCTGCGTTCGAAAGGCTACGCCGCTTTCAGTTATGCCGATTTGTCGGAAGAAATCGGCATACGCAAGGCCAGTATCCACCACCATTTCCCCACCAAGGAAAACCTTGGCGTGGCCTTGATCACGCAATATATCGAGGTGTTTACCGAAAAGCTGCAGGCGATCGATGCGGCGCATGCCGATCCGGTCGAACGCCTGCGCGAGTTCGGCGGGCTGTTCCTGGCCAGCGCCAACGACCATTTGCTGCCGCTGTGCGGCGCGCTCGCGGCCGAAATGGCGGCGCTGCCCGAATCGCTGCAGGCCCTGGGCAGGCAGCTGATGGCGCAGCAGCTGGACTGGATGGAAAACAATCTCGTGCAGGCGGCGCAGCTGCACGGCTGGACCTTGCGGAAAGCGCCGAAGGATTACGCCTTCATGCTGCTCAGCGCTCTGGAAGGCGCCAGCTTTATCGGCTGGGCCCTGGGGCCGTCGACCGATCCGCTGGCCGCTTTCCGTTACATGCTCGACAATCTGGCGTAGCGCGGGCCAGCCCGCTCAGGCAAACAGGGCGGGTTTGGCGATCATGAGCGCGCAGATGGTCAAAAATACGGCCAGCTTTATACATAGCCAGGTTTTCAGCCTGGCGCCCGCCTGCGCGTATCCCTGTTCCATTTCTTCTTCCACCTTGTCCGCCCAAAAATGATCGATGGCTTGCGCACCGATAAAAAGCGCGAGGGACAGCCGCATCCAGCCCATGTGCAGCCAGGCCCATTGCTGCTGGTATAGCAGGACCAGCCCGCCGGCAAGCAGTATCCAGCCTGCGACGGCGATTTGCTGATGGAGTTTATGCAAGGTGTCGCGACCGGCAGGCTCGCGTATCAGGTTCAGCAGGCGCGGCGTCAGCATCATCGGCCCGATGAAGGCGATGGCGGCGACAACGTGCAGTATCAGCAGGAATGTGTAGGTGTGCATGGCGTTCTCGTATCGGCAAGGACGGTTGTTTGCGGAACGTTTAGAATAAGTTTTACTACCTACTTCCGCTACTCGCATTCATGGCAAAAACTGCAGCGCATGCGGAGCCCCGCAAACGGCCGTCCCAGGCCAGATCGGCTGCCACCGTCGCGGCGATGGTGGAGGCGGCTGCTCGCATTATCGAGGTGCGGGGCTGGGCCGCGTTGACGACGAATCACGTTGCCGAGTTGTCCGGCGTCAGCATCGGCTCCCTGTACCAGTATTTCCCGTCGAAAGAGGCGCTGCTGGCCGAACTGGTACGCCGCGAACGCGCGATGCTGCTGCACGACGTGGGTCTAGCCATGGCGCTGGAGGGTGAGCTGCCGCTCGCGATAGAACAGGGTGTGATGGCCGGTCTGGCGCACCAGTTCAGGCGGCCCGCGCTTGCCCTCGCGCTGGAATCGGCGCCGTCGTCGCCATCGTTGCAGCATGAGGACGAGGCCTTGCGGCAGGCGCTATCGGGCAAGCTCGCGGGGCTGCTGGCGCGTCATGGCGTCGCCGATCCTGATATGGCCGCCGCCGACGTGATTGCGCTGTGCCGTGGCATCATCGACGCTGCGGCGTTGCGGGGAGAAACGGATATGGCGTCGCTTGCGCGGCGCCTGGGGCGCGCCGTCCATGGCTACCTGGACACGGCGGGACCTGCCAGGGAAGCTGCCGCCAGCGCTTAAGGGAGGATGCAGCCGTCCAGGCCACACATTTCCCCGGCCGATGCGGCCAGATCCTCCTGGGATCTGGCATGCATTTTTTCCAGTGCCTGCAGGAATACCTCTTGCGGCTGCGCGCCGGAAATGTGCGTCCCATTGCCAAAGACGAACAGCGGCACGCCGGAAGCGATGCGCGAGGCGCTGCGTTCATCGTCCTGCACCTGCTGGCGCAATTGCGGTGTCGACCACGCGCGCTGCACCGCCTCGGCAGGCACGCCCGCCTGCGCCGCGAGCAGGGCGAGGGAATCGCGGTCGAACAGCGATTTTCCGTGCGAAATACTCTGCGCATACAGCACTTCAACCAGGCGCCGTTGCAAAGCCTCGTCGCTGACGGCCTTGACGAGCATGTGCGCGTCCATGGTGTCGCCAAACAGCATGGTGTCGAAGCGGTAGTCCAGGCCTTCGGCCGCTCCATGCGACTGCACCGAATACAGCATGCCCTCGGCGGCCATCGGATCGCGAAATTTTTTCAGCAAGGCGGCCTTGATCGGTTCCGCTTGATTTCCCGGTGCGATGCGGTAGGCGCGCAGCCTGACCTGCACGGTGTCCCTGTGTTCGAAAGCGGCAAGGGCCTTCTCGAAACGGCGCTTGGCGATCCAGCACCAGGGGCAGACGAAATCGGACCAGATGTCGACGACCAGCGCTTGTGTATTGTTTTTCATGGTTGCTCCTTGAGTGGCCGGCCCGGCGTGCACGCATGCCAGGCCGGCTGATGCGGTAGTATCAAGCCTTGTCGAACGCGTCCAGCACGTGGGTGCTGTAGACAACGGCGGCGCCCGCATTGAGGTTGATCGCCACGCCGAGCGCCTCGGCGATTTCCTCGGTGGTGATGCCCAGTTTCTTGGCGGCGGCAGCGTGGAAGGCGATGCAGCCGTCGCAGCGCGTCGTGACGGCCACTGCCAGCGAGATCAGTTCCCGCGTTTTCGCGTCGAGATGGTTGGTCTTGTCGCCGGCGCCGCCCAGTGCGGCGATGCCTTTCATGGTGTCGGGCGTCAGTGCGTTCAGTTGCAACGCACGCGTGTTGATGTCTTGCCGAGCTTGTTTCCAGTCTTCCATGATTTCCTCGTTATGTAGGCGCTTGCGCGCGGGTTGGTGGTTCGATGATTCCCGGGATGGGTATCAGGCTTCGATTACTTCCAGGGTGGGCAGCATGCGGATGGCCTTCGAGAAATTGGCCAGGTTGACCGACGTTTTGGTGACGGCCTGGTGCAGCGCCTCGACGCGCTCGCGCGAGGCATCCGTGCGCAGCCGCACCACGTAGCTGACTTCGTCGTAGCCGGGATTGACGTTCTCGTCCAGGCCGAGGAAGCCGCGCAGGTCCAGCTTGCCGTCCGTTTCGATTTCCAGGCTGTGCACGGTGATGCCCATGGCCGCTGCATTGGCCGCATAACCGACCGACAGGCAGGCGTTGAGGGCGGCCATCAGCAGCTCTTGCGGATTGGGCGCCGTGTTTTGGCCCAGCAATTCATGCGGTTCGTCCGAGGCGATCTCGAAATGGCGCGCATGCTTTTCGCCGCCCAGCACATAGTGGCTGACGGTAGCCACGCTGCGCGTCTGGTGTTGCCAGCGGGTCTTGACGTTGAAACGCGCCTCGCCCTTGTCGGGATGGCCGGCCACGCCCTGCGCGAATTGCTGCAATGCTTGCACGTTGATGCCATTGAGCATATTGCTGGCAGGCGCCGCGCCATACGCGGGATAGTCGGTATAACCGTGGGACGGGGCGCCGCTGGCGCCGTAATAGGTCGAGCGGTCGCTGTCGGCCAGCGGCCAGTTGTTTTGCATGCGCTCCACCAGATCCGGGTTGGAAATGAACGGCATGCCGAAGGCGATCAGATCGAGGTCGCCTTTTCCCAGTTCGCTGCGCGCCAGTTCCTGCGTGAAGCCGCCCGCGCCGATCAGGGTGCCGTGATAGTCCTGGCGGAATTGCGCGCCAAAGCCGGCTGGCACTTGCGCCGCCGTGATGGTCGGCTGGTAATTCAGGTGCACATAGGCCAGCTTCCTCGTATCGAGTGCCTGCGCCACGCTGCTCCACACCTGCGCTTCATCGGCATAGGCGCGCATGTCGTACAGGCGGCCGAATGGGGAGATGCGTACGCCGACCTTGCCGCTGCCGATGGCGGCCGACAGCGCGTCTATGGTCTCGAGCAAAAAGCGCTGGCGGTTGGCGATGCTGCCTCCATACTGGTCGGTGCGCGTATTGACGGCGCTGCTGAGGAACTGGTCGAACAGGAAGCCGTTGGCGGCCATGATCTCGATCCCGTCAAAGCCAGCGTCGATAGCGACTTTTGCCGCATGCACGAAGTCGGCGGTGACGCGGGCGATCTCGTCGACGGTCAGTGCGCGCGGCACGCTGGGCAGTACCGGTCCCGCCTTGCCTGGCTCGATCCAGGCGTAGACGGTGGTGTTTTCCGCCGCCACGTCGCTGGGGCCCACGGGCGCCACATTGCTTGGCTGGATAGACACGTGCGACATGCGGCCCACGTGCCACAGCTGGGCGAAGATCTTGCCGCCTTTGGCGTGCACGGCATCGGTGACCTGGCGCCAGCCCTGGCCCTGTATGTCGCTATGGATGCCCGGCGTGTACAGATAGCCGCGGCCTTCATCGGAGACGGGCAAGCCCTCGGTGACGATCAGGCCGGCCGAGGCGCGCTGGGCGTAATACAGGGCGGTGAGCGCATCGGGATTGTTTTCAAGCGTGCGCGTGCGCGTCATCGGCGCCATGACGACGCGGTTGGCCAGGGAAATGCCGGACAGGTCATAGGGGGTGAACAGTTGATGCATGTAATGCCTCGCAAAGGTCGAATGCGCCGTGGCGCGAAAAGATTGCCGGGTGAAATACCGGGTTCGAAACAAGTCTACCATCTAGTAGGTAGGTAAGTCAATCGGTCGCATTGCCGGCAAAATCGCTATGATGCGGCTTTGCACGGGACGATACGGATGATGGCCATGAAGAAGCGCCTGATGGCGGGCCTGGGCGCGCATGCGCTGGGCTGCCTGTTGTTTATTGTGTTGAGCTGGCTGGGATTTTTCCTGTACACGCAGCTGTTCGGCAGCCTGGGCTCGCGCGGCGTGGCCGGCGGCCTGGCCTTGCTGCTGGTGTTTTACGTGTACGCGGGCACGAATCTGCTGCTGGCGCTGCTGCCGCCCGGCTGGTGGAAGCCTGTGCTGTGCGGCTTGTTGGGTGCGGCCGTGCTCGCGTATCTGCTGCCCCAGCATCCGCTGCGGGCGATCTACTTCAGCGTGCTGTCGGGCGGCTTGAGCTGGCTGGCCGTGCTGGCCAGCGCGCGTTTAAGCCGATATCTGCGCGGCTGACAGGCTGTCGATGAAAGCGGCGACGGCTGCGGCCGACGCTTCCGGCGCGGCCTGCAGCAGCATGTGCGGCGCGGCGATGTCGACCAGTTGCGCGCCCGCTGCCTGCCGCAGTATCTGCACGGCGTTCGCGGGCGGCACCAGGCGGTCGTGGCGGGCGCGCAGATACAACACGGGCAGGCTGCCGCGCGCGAAGCTGCGCGAGGCGTCCGTTTCCAGTACCGCGCGCAGGCGCTGGCGCAGCGTTGCCGGTGGCACTTGCGCCAGCGCGGCGGCCAGTTCATTCTGCAACTGCGGCGTGGAGTAGGGCGCCAGCAGCGCCTGGCGCAGGGCGAAGCCGGGCATGGCGCCAAAGGGCACGAGGCCGAGCAGGTGGCGCAGCGGCGCCAGCATCGGGCGCGGATTGCGCACGAACGAACAGCACAGGACCAGGGCGCGCATGCCGGGCGGCGGATCGGCGCGCAAAGCCGCCCCCAGCGGTCCGGAAAACGATTCGGCCAGCACGACGAAAGGGCGGTCCTGCGGCAGGCGCTCGCGCACGAATGCTTCCAGCGCCGCATAGTCGAGTGGCGCGGACGGATAGGCGATGGCCAAGGTGTCGATGGCGCTGTGCGCGCGCAAGGCGGCGTCGAAATGGTGGAACAGACTGGCCGTGCCATCCATGCCGGGCAGGAGGACGAGCAGTGTCGAAGCGGTAGGAGAGATGGTCATTGCAGCCATCATAACAGCCGCGCCGGCGCACGCGCCGCCCGCCAGCCGCACGGCATGGGGGCTGGCGCCATGCTAGAATCGCCGGCGCGCCATGCGTGGCCGCAAGAGCGGCCAAATCCCCGACAGACAGAATCATGCATATCATTTTTTCGAATTACCGCACCCTGGGCGGCGCCTTGCTGGCAGCGGCCTGCATCCTTTCCCAGCCCGCCCGCGCCACGGCGGCGCCCTCGGCGCCGGCCGGGAAAAGCCTGTCGTCCTTGCTGGCCGGCGGTCCCTTGCCGCGCCTGAGCGAAGACCCGCAGGTGCGCGCGGCCCTGTTCGATTTCTTCGGTTACGCGCGCGGCAGTTACACGGAGGACGATGAACTGCTGCTGGCGCAGGCGCTCGAAGCGATCAGCGAAAAGCGCGACGCCACGCGCACCGTGCTGGCCGACGGCCGCCAGTTGCTGGCGTCGATGAATGACCGCAAGCAGGGCCGCGAACGCGGTGCCATGCTGCTCGACAAGCGCGGCGCCATCATCGCCTTTGGCCTCGTCAACGGGCATTGCCGCCTGGAGGGCCAGCCGCTGGCGAAGGTCTGCAATCCCGATCCGAACGCCGTACTGACCGTGTTCCACCGCAAGGGCATGCTGGTTGGCGATGCGGCGCCCTTGCTGGCCTGGGCCCGGCAATTGCCGCCCATGCTGGCGCTGATCGCGGGCGACAAGGAAGCGGGCGCCGACGGGCAAAAGATCGCCACCGTCGAATATGTGCTGGCGCAGCCGGCCCTGCCGGGCTGGAACCGTGCCCAGCTGCCGCCCGCGTATCCGCCGGCGCTGCTGCCGCTGCTGCTCGATAAATCCACGGTGCTGACGTCGGCCGGCGCGGGCGTGTTTGCCTATCCGCTCACCTTGAAGGGCAAGAAACAGAATAATGTGCTCGACCATGCGGAAGGCCGCCCGCCGCGCGACCTGGAAGTGGCGCTGCGCAGCTATGCCAGTTTCGACACGGTGGTCGAGCGCTATCGCCAGCTGGCCAAGGGCGCCCGGCTGCAGCGCAATGAGCGCACGGCCTACCTCGATGGCAACATGGGGCAGGGCAGCTACCGCGTCTATATCCGCAACACGGGCGCCGATGGCGTGATGATCGACGTGGCTTTGTGGCAGCGCAAGCTGGCCGCCAGCCGCTGATCTAGCAGGGACCTGGCTGCTCGTAGCCTAGTTGCGCCAGCTGCGCGGCGATGGCGTCGTCGCGGGTTTTTTTGCCCGTTCGCAGGCGCGCATGCGTGAGGGACGCGGGCAAGCCATGCGCCAGCAGGGCGTCGATGTCGAGCATGGTTTCCGATGCCGACAGCTGGCGCAGGGCGGGCAGGGCGGCGAGGCCGGGCAGGCTCTCGAGCGTCTTGCAGGTGTGCAGATGCAGGCGCTCAAGCACGGGATTGGGCCCCAGCGCGATTTGCCGCAGCTTGATCTGGTCTTCCACCCATAGCGCCTGCAGCAGCGGGAAGCGGCCGATGTCGCCCAGGGTTTCCAGGCCGCGCACGCGTATCACTTCCAGTTTCCGCAGCAGGGGCGCCTCGATGTGCGCGAGCGACTCGCGCCCGCCCAGCTGCAACAGCAGCCTGTCCAGGCGGGCCATCTCCGAGATGAAATCCAATGGCACCTTGTTCTTGATGCGGTACAGCGACAGCTCGTGCAGCGCCGGCAGGCCGGCTACGGTCTCGATATGCTGGTCGTGGCCCTCGATGACCAGGCTGGCCAGCTGCGTGTAGTGGCGCAGCGGCGCCAGGTCGATATTGTTTTTGGCCGACTCGCCCAGGTTCAGGTATTCGAGGCCGCGCAAATTATCGAGCTGCAGGATGTCGGCCTGCGCCAGCTTGTACACGCCCAGGCTCAGGCGCTTCAGGTGGCGCAGCTCGCCCAGGGTTTCCAGATGGATGGCTTGCCAGTGGCAGTCGATGGACAGGCTGGCCACATGCGGCAGCGCGCGCAGGATGCGGGCGTCGAACACCCTCGGGTCGTAACCGTAGATGCGGATGGTCAGCGCCGTGCCGCAGGTGGCGGCCAGGGCGTCGAGGTCGGCCAGCAGCGGCTCCGGCTCGCCCAGGGTATCGAACTGCACCAGTACCTGCTGGCCGCCCGCGATGGCGGCGCGGATCGCCCTGGCGTCGATGCGTTCGGGATTTTGGATGCGTAGCGGCTGTGTTGCTTGCGTCATGGTCATAGTCCTATCGGGTAGTCCACTTTCCTGGGAGGAGGGCAGCCTTCCGGCCCCGGAAACGTTTGCTTGCCCGTGTCGTCGTAGCGCTTGCCGCACTCCACGAGCACGCGCTTGCGGAAGGTGTAGATGCTGGCCACCTTGCCATTCGGGTGGTAGCAGATATTGTCGCCGTCGCGGTCGGACGAAGCATAGCTGATCATGGTCTCGCCGTTGACCGTGCGCGTGCTGTGGCCGCTGCGCGGCTCCGTGCATTTGAGCTGGCCGCTTTCGTAATAGACGTTCAAGACCGAGGTGTCGGCGGCGCGGTCGACCAGCAGTTCATCCTTGCGCTTGCCGTTCGGGTAGTTCGAATAGCCTTCCTGGCGCTGGCCGTACTGGAAGGCGTAGTAATACTGCGGCTTGCCGTCCGGGTAGTACATATGGTGGTACTCGCACACGTCGTCGCGCGTGCTGCCGTATTCCTTGAAGGTGCAGCGGTGGATGTCGTTGAGCAGCTGGCCGTCTTCATAGTATTCGCGCAGGTGCGTGAGCAGGCGGCCCTGGTCGATGACGGCCAGCCGCTCCGGCTTGCCGTTCGGGTAGTAGCGCGCGTCCAGGCCCTGCTTCTTGCCCATCTCCCACAAGGTATCGAGGCGCAGGATCTTGCCGCTGTCGTCGAATGCCTGTTCACGCCCATCGAGCTGGCCGTTGCGGTAGGTGGCCGTGTAGACCACGTATTCCTTGCCGGCCGGGCCCAGATAGCGCGTGCGGCTGCCTTCGAGCACGCCGGCCTGGTAATGGTCGCGCAGGCGCAGCGCGCCCTGCGCATCCGTGTCGATCGCTTCGCCCTGTTTCTTGCCTTGCACGAAACTGACGCTTTGCGTGGCCTTGTCCTTGAGCTTGAGTTTCCACGGACCGTCGCGCAAGCCTTCGATGAAGCTGCCGTCGCCGTCTTCCGTGATCCATGCGCCATGGCGCGAGCCGTTCACGTAGTTGCCGCGCGTTTGCAGCTTGCCGCCCATGCGGCGTTCGTGCGGGCCGTTCAGCTGGCCGCCCGCGTAGGTGTCGAAGCCCGTCACTTCCTCTGCATCGGCATAGTTGACGACCGTCCAGCGGCCTTCGCGCTTGCCGGCCCGGTACATGCCGCTCTCGCTCTGTTTTGGGTAATTGAAGTACCACATGCCTTCCTGCAGGCCATCGACGAAATGGCCTTTTTCGCTGCCTTCGTGCATGCCTTCGCGCACCCACAGGCCCTGGCGCTTGCCTTTCGCGTACTGGCCCCGCTCGACCACCGAGCCGTCGTCCCAGGCCAGGCTGTAGATGACGGAAGGGCCTTCCTGGCTGCCCGTGAACTGCTTCGGCGCCGTTTCCCATGTCACTTGCCACAGGCGGTAATTGCGCAGGATGCCGGCGCCCGCATCGCTGTACAGGGTGTAGCTGGCGGTGAGAAAACGGTCGCCTTTCTTCTCGAAGGTTTTCTTGTAGATGATGGCGTCCTGGCTGCCAGCCTCCACGGGCTTGCCCTCGTCGCTGTAGTAGCCGACGACGGTGCCCTGCGTATGGTCGATGGCGTCGAAGTCCGCATTGCCGCTCTTGCCGCGCGCGACGCTGTAGTCCATCGGCGCCAGCTTGGCCAGCGCCGCCTTGACCTGGCCCGCGTTGGGCGCGGCGCTTTGCGCCACGATGCGGTTCAGGGCCGGCTGCAAGCCGTCGAGGCGCCGGTACTTGCCGGAGCTGCGGTGGTAGCGGTAGGCGCGCAAGCCGTTCTTGCCGTCCTGCCGGAACAGCACCAGCATGGTTTGCACGCTGTCGTCCGACTCCTTGTCCAGCGAGGCGTAGAAGACGGAACGGATAACGGCGTTGCCGAACTGGTCGAGCAAAATGGGTTTCGAGCTGTCGCTCTTGCATTCGCAGTAATAGCCGTTGACGCCCTCTTTTTCCTTGAGAAAGGCGATGTCGAAGCCGCTGTCCTGCGAAGCGGTGATGGCGGGATGGGCGAGGGTCTTGCCTTCGTAGAAGGGCGCGCCGTGGGCGAAGGCGGAGCAGAGCAGCAAGGGCAGAAGCAGACGTTTCATCGTGAGGCTGGCGCCGGGGCGCCGCAATGGAAAGGCCACGATTCTGCCTGCGTTCTTACTTGCGGGCAAATGGGCGCGCGTCTATTGTGTGCGCGCCCTTGTTCAGGGCTGGTGCGCGGCGCAGAAGTCCAGTAGCAGCTGTTCGCCGTCCGGCCACGGGCCGTAGCCGGCGTCGCCGTTGATATGGCCGGCGTCGCCGATCATGGTGAAATCGCTGCCCCAGGCGGCGGCAAACGCGCGTGCCCGCGCGAAGCTGACGTAGGGATCATCGCCGCTGGCGACCACCAGGCTGGGAAACGGCAAGGCTTGCAGCGGCATCGGCGCAAAGCCCGTCGTGCCGGTGGGGTAGGAGGGCGCGTCCACATCGCTGGGGGCGACGAGGAAGGCGCCTGCGATCTTGTGCGGCGAGCCGCTGGCAGCCCAATGGGCCACCAGCGTGCAGGCCAGGCTGTGCGCCGCCAGCACGGGCGGGCGCTCGCAGGCGGCGATGGCGCGGTCGAGCTCCGCCACCCATTCGTCCTTGTCCGGCGTCTGCCATTCCCCGTGCGGCACGCGCGACCATTGCGGGTGGCGCGCTTCCCAATGGGTTTGCCAGTGCTGCGGCCCGGAATTCCACAGGCCGGCCAGGGTCAGGACCAGAGGCGACATCATTTCTCCTTTTGAAATTGAAATCAGAGCTCCGTGCGTAAGGCGAAGAGCTCGGGGAACAATACCACGTCGAGCATCTTGCGCAAATAGCTGACGCCCGCCGTGCCGCCCGTACCCGTCTTGAAGCCGATGATGCGCTCGACCGTCGTCACATGGCGGAAGCGCCAGAAGCGGAAGGCCGTTTCCAGGTCGACCAGCTTTTCGGCCAGCTCGTACAGGGCCCAGTGTTTCGACGGGTCGCGGTAGACTTCCAGCCACGCCGCCTTGACGGAGGCGTCGGTGCTGGTCGGCAAGGTCCAGTCGGCATCCAGGCGCTCGGGGGCGATATACAGGCCGCTGCGCGCCAGCAGCTTGATCGACTCGTCGTAGACGGAGGGCGTGCGCAGGGCGGCGTCGAGCACCTTGTAGGTGTCCGGCGCCGTCGTGTGCACGTTGAGCAGGGCGGCGTTCTTGTTTCCCAGGATGAATTCGATCTCGCGGTACTGGAAGGACTGGAAGCCGGACGAGGCGCCCAGGTAGGGACGGATGGCCGTGTATTCGGGCGGTGTCATGGTGGCCAGCACGTCCCAGGCGTGCACCAGCTGGTCCATGATGCGCGCCACGCGGGCCAGCATTTTAAAGGCGGGCGCCAGGTCGCCGCTTTGCAGGTTGGCGCGCACGGCATGCATTTCGTGCAGCATCAGCTTCATCCACAATTCGCTCGTCTGGTGCTGCACGATGAACAGCATTTCGTTGTGATTCGGTGACAGCGGATGCTGGGCCGTGAGGATGCGGTCCAGCGCCAGGTAGTTGCCGTAGCTCATCGATTCGCTGAAGTCCATCTGCGCGCCATGCCACTGCGCATCCTGGCCGCCCGCATGCATGGGGCAGCCGCTGGTGTTTTCCTTGTTCATATTCTTGTCGTCGCTCATGGGGGGATTCAGGTGACGGCATCGCGCTTGGCGGCGATGTCGTAGGCTAGTGTGTCGAGGATGTCGCGCAGGATTTCCACGGCATCCCACACGTTGGCAAAGCTCGTGTACAGGGGCGTGAAGCCGAAGCGCATGATGGCCGGTTCGCGGTAGTCGCCGATCACGCCGCGCGCGATCAGTGCCTGCATCACGGCATAGCCATGCGGGTGCGTGAAGCTGACCTGGCTGCCGCGGCGCGCATGCTCGCGCGGCGTGACGAGACCCAGCGGATGGCTGGCGCAGCGCTGCTCCACCAGCGCGATGAACAGGTCTGTCAGGGCCAGCGACTTGCGCCGGATGGCTTCCATGCTTGTTTGCGCAAAGATATCGAGGCCGCATTCGACGAGGGCCAGCGAGAGTATCGGCTGCGTGCCGCACAGGGCGCGGGCGATGCCGTCGGCGGGCGCGAAGCCCGGGTCCATGGCGAACGGCGTGGCGTGGCCCCACCAGCCGGACAAAGGCTGGCGGAAGCGTGCCTGGTGTTTTTGCGGCACCCAGATGAAGGCGGGCGAGCCGGGGCCGCCATTCAGGTATTTGTAGGTGCAGCCGACGGCCAGGTCGGCGCCGGCGCCGTTCAGGTCCAGCGGCACGGCGCCGGCCGAATGGGCCAGGTCCCACAGCGCCAGCGTGCCTTGCGCGTGGCAATGGCTGCTGATGGCGGCCATGTCGTGCTGGTAGCCGGTGCGGTAGTTGACGTGCGTGAGCATGGCGACGGCGCAATCGGTATCGATCGCTTGCGCCAGTTCCTCGGGACTGTCGACCAGGCGCAGCTGGTAACCGCGATCGAGCCAGGCGGCCAGGCCTTGCGCCATGTACAGGTCGGTGGGGAAGTTGCTGCGTTCGCTGACGATGATGCGCCGCGCGGCATGCGCGGGATCGCTGGCCTGCATCTGCAGGGCGGCGGCCAGGGCCTTGAACAGGTTGACGGAAGTGGTGTCGGTGATCACCACTTCGCCCGTGCCGGCGCCCAGTAGCGGGGCCAGGCGGTCGCCCAGGCGCTTGGGCAGGTCGAACCAGCCGGCCGTATTCCAGCTGCGGATCAGGTCCGTGCCCCATTCTGCCGTGATGACGTGCTGGGCGCGGGTCAGGGCCGCTTTCGGCCGCGCGCCCAGGGAATTGCCGTCGAGGTAAATCACGCCTTGCGGCAAGTCGAATTGCTGGCGCAAGGGCGCCAGGGGATCGTCGAGGTCGCGTGCGCTGCAGTCATGTCGAGAAATCATGGTGGCTTTCATATTGATACTTGTCTCAGTGGCACGATATTGCTTGAAGCTTAAAGTATTGTGCGGAAGCAGGCAGTGTAGCAAATCCACGCCGGAAAGCGGCATTTCCGCGTTCGAGGAGGCGCGCGAAGTGCCAGCCTGCGGGGCGTCAACGAAAAAAATCACGATTTTTAAAAATATTTTCAAATAACCCTAAAGTTTCGCCAGGCGCCGCCGTCAACGATTACATGAACGGTGTCAAACCGGCCAAAAAAGAATGCAGGTTTTTGAAATATTTTTCAAAAAAGCCCTAAAGTTCCTGCCAAGGCAGCCGTTATCTAGGTAGACAAGCTTGATTCCGATCAAGTTGTTGTAAAAAAGTGATATTTTTTACAGGCCAAAAATTGGCTAAATCCGGCATACAGCCAACCACAGACATCCGCGCCGATACTGGCGTGCGACCATGATCGAGCAGTGTTTGTCAGACAAACACCTACGATCCCATCCGCTATTCCCCGACCAAAAATACAGCGCTGCGCCTCTGTTGCGTTTAATGTTGCTCCTGCAGAATGTATCTCACTGGCAACAAACAATGCCAGCTGAATTCAACGGATTGAGGAGATGGAAATGACTGCTAACGACATGATGGCTGAGATTCGCGACGCTAACCTGAGCTACCTGATGCTGGCCCAGCAAATGATTCGTGCGGACAAGGTAACGGCCATCTTCCGTTTGGGCATCGCCGCCGAAATCGCCGAACTGATCGAAGGCATGAGCAATGCGCAGATCCTCAAGCTTGCTGGCGGCAACATGATGCTGGCCCGCTTCCGCTTCGACGACAGCGCCATCCTGGGCATGTTGACGAACTACAATAAAGACCGTTCGCTGGCCCAGTCGCATGCAGCCATCTTAATGGCTGGTCAGGGCGTCGAAGAAATCGCTTGATGCAACAACCTTCAGTCAGTATCAGTCAGTAGCGGAGTACACAGCATGGCCAAGAAAAGTGTCGTATCGGAAGCGCAGGAAATCCAGCTGGCCATCGAATTGATACAGCTGGGCGCCCGTTTGCAACTGCTGGAGACGGAAGTCTCGCTGTCGCGCGAACGCCTGCTGAATCTGTACAAGGAATTGAAGGGCGTCTCGCCGCCCAAGGGCATGCTGCCGTTTTCCACCGACTGGTTCATCACCTGGCAACCGAATATCCATTCCTCGCTGTTCATCAATATCCACAAATTCCTCGTCGACCACGCCGGCGCCACGGGCATCGAAGCCGTGATGAAGGCCTATAAACTGTATCTGGAACAGATGCCGCCTGAAGCGGGCGAAGAGCCGCTGCTGTCGCTGACCCGGGCCTGGACCCTCGTGCGCTTTTTCAGCAGCAAGATGCTGGACATGGCGCCCTGCGGCAAGTGCGGCGGCAAGTTCGTCGTCAACTGCCTCGACCTGAACGCCGATTATGTGTGCGGCCTGTGCCACATGCCTTCGCGTGCAGGCAAGACCAAGAAGGCGCGCGATGAAGCGGCCGCTGGTGCATTGCCGGGTGTCGCCGCCTGATATTGCCCATTACTGTCCCAATATAGCCTCAGTAAAAACCGGAGCGGTCGCCAGACCGGACTCCGGTTTTTTCATGATGCTTTCGCTTACACTGGCGTTTTCCTCCTTCGACTACCCCATGCTGCAACAAATCCTGCGCGCGCCCGCGCTCAAGGCCATCCTGATCCAGGTGCTGGCCTTTCCCTTGATGTTGCTATTGGTATATGGCCTGGCGCGCGGCGGCGTGGCCATGTCGATGCCGGCCGTGGTGCTGGTGCAGGGCGTGCTGGCGGCGCTCATCACGTGGCGTGCGGGACTGGCGCGTTGGTGGTGCGCCATCGGCCTGCTGTTTGCGCCCGCCTTGCTGGCGGCCAGCCTGCTTGACTGGCCCCCGGCCGTGTTCCTGGCGGCCTTTGTTTTCCTGATGAGTCTGTACTGGTCCACATTTCGCACGCAAGTGCCGTTTTATCCGTCGGGGCCGAAGGTGTGGCAGGCCGTGGCCGAGCTGATCGCGGACCGTCCCGGCGTGCGCCTGATCGATATCGGCAGCGGCCTGGGCGGCCTGGTGCTGGACCTGGCGCGGCGCCGGTCCGACGGGCAGTTCTCCGGCATCGAACTGGCGCCGCTGCCGTGGCTGGCAAGCCGCTTGCGCGCGAAGCTGGCGGGCAGCCGCGCGCGCTTCCTGCGCGGCGACTACGAAGCGCTCGATTTCGGCCGCTACGACGTGGTGTTTGCCTACCTGTCGCCGGCGGCGATGGCAGCCCTGTGGAGCAAGGCGGAAAGGGAAATGTTGCCCGGCAGCATGCTTCTTAGTTACGAATTCCAGATTGCGGCACGCAAGCCCGATAAGACCATCGCCGCCACAGAGGGTGGTCCTTTGCTTTACATATGGTGCTTTTAAGCAATTGTCTGCGTTATTTGCTTGCCCGTGGGGCAATCTCACGTTATTGTAGTTCCACACGGCATTTTCTCGGAATTGCGTTGAAAAGCGGGGCATTTCAATTAACTTTCGGTTACTTTTTTGCCACTGTCCTTGCCGGCGGCGCAGCCGCCAGAAGACAGGAACAGGTTTGAACATGCCGGGCACACAGGCCCGGCCATTATTGGGAGTCAGGGCACTTGTTAGTCATAATCGGATACATCATCGTTTGCGCCTCGGTCTTTGGCGGCTTCGCAATGGCCGGCGGCCATCTGGCGGCGCTGTTCCAGCCGCTGGAGTTGCTGATGATCGGCGGCGCCGCCCTGGGCGCCTTCCTTGTTGGTAACAATAACAAGGCCATCAAGGCAACGATCGCCGCCTTGCCGAGCCTGTTCAAGGGCTCGCGCTATACCAAAGAGCTGTACATGGAACTGATGTCCTTGCTGTTCGAAGTGCTCAGCAAGGTGCGCAAGGAAGGCTTGATGTCGATCGAAGGCGATATCGACAAGCCCGAGGAAAGCCCGCTGTTTTCCAAGTACCCGGCCGTGCTGGCCGACCACCACATCGTCGAATTCATGACCGATTACCTGCGCCTGATGGTGTCGGGCAATATGGACGCGTTCCAGATCGAAAACCTGATGGACAACGAAATCGAGACGCACCATCACGAAGGCGCCGTGCCGGCCCACGTGATCGCCAAGGTGGGCGATGGCTTGCCCGCGTTCGGTATCGTCGCCGCCGTGATGGGCGTGGTGCACACGATGGAGTCGGTGGGCATCCCGCCGGCCGAGCTGGGCATGCTGATCGCACACGCGCTGGTCGGCACCTTCCTCGGCATCTTGCTGGCGTATGGTTTCGTCGGCCCGCTGGCCAGCCTGCTCGAGCAGAAGCTGGAAGAGTCGAGCAAGATGTTCCAGTGCGTGAAAGTGACCTTGCTGGCCAGCCTGAACGGCTACGCGCCGGCGCTGGCCGTGGAGTTCGGCCGCAAGGTGCTGTTCTCGACCGAGCGCCCGACGTTCAACGAGCTCGAAGACCACATCAAGAAATCGAAAACGAAGTAAGCAGTGAATATACGCCTGGATACCATGAGTCATTTGCAGCACACGGAAGGGGGACGCCATGGCCGATGAAGGCATGCGCCCGATTATCGTCAAGCGTATCAAGAAGACGGCTGGCGGGCACCATGGCGGGGCGTGGAAAATCGCCTACGCCGACTTTGTCACGGCCATGATGGCCTTCTTCCTGCTGATGTGGCTGCTGGGCTCCACCTCGAAGGGCGACTTGAACGGCATTTCCGAATTCTTCAAGACGCCGCTGAAAGTGGCGATGGCAGGCGGCTCAGGCAGCGGCGAGAGCAATTCCGTGATCCAGGGCGGCGGCCAGGACTTGTCGCGCCAGGATGGGCAGGTGCGCAAGGCGCAGGAAGAGCAGCAGCGCAAATCGTTCGACCTCAATTCCGCCAAGGCCGCGCTCGAGCGCGAAGAGGGCAAGCGCCTGCAGGCGCTCAAGGCGCGCATCGAAGCGACCATCGACGCCAATCCCCTGCTGAAAAAATACAAGAACCAGTTGCTGCTCGATATCACCAGCGAAGGCTTGCGCATCCAGATCGTCGACGAGCAGAACCGTCCGATGTTTGCGCTCGCCAATGCGAATCTGCAACCGTACACCAAGGAAATCCTGCACGCGATCGGCTTCGTGCTCAATGAAGTGCCAAACCGCATCGGCCTGTCCGGCCATACGGATTCGACGCCCTACATGAGCGATGCCGGCTACAGCAACTGGGAATTGTCGGCCGACCGCGCGAATGCGTCGCGGCGCGAACTGGTGATCGGCGGCATGAAGGAAGAAAAAGTCTTGCGCGTGGTGGGGCTCGGTTCGGCCGCCCACCTGGACAAGCTCGACCCCTTCAATCCGATCAACCGGCGCATCAGCATCATCGTCATGAACAAACGCACGGAAGAAAATGTCCTGCGCGATGGTTCGGCGATCGAGCTGCCGGTGACCGATGCCGCTTCCGCCGCTGTCGCGTCAGGGCTGGCGGCCGGTGCGCCGCCCGCGGCGCCAGTCCCCGCCCCGGCAGCGGCGAAAAAATAACACGCAAGGCTGTCGACGCGTGGTGTATTGAAACAATGAGACCTTTATGACAAGAAAGAAAATACTTGGCTCGCATGTAAAGCGCCTGCTGTCTGGCGTGTCGGACCATGGCCGCAAGCACTTGACGGAGGTGGAAACCGACCTGGTGCAGACCGGCATCTTGCTGGAAGAGGCGATCGAGAAGCTGTCCTTCAATTTCATGGCGATACACGCAGCCGTCGCTGCGCAGCAAGACACCATCGCCTTGCTGCTCGACGGCGGTATTCCGGCCGAGCAGCAGCGCGAAAAACTGCTGGCGTTGCAGGATGAGGTGGGGGGCTATGTGAATGCGGCCATCACCAGCCTGCAGTTCCAGGACATGACCAGCCAGCTGATCGAGCGCACCTTGAAGCGCGTGACGGGCTTGCGCGAGTTCCTCGGGACCCTGGGCGAGCATGGCGCGGAGATGTTGCCGGAGAGCGACAATGAAGAAATTGTCGCCTTGCTGGGGCGGGTCAGCATGGCGCTGGCGATTCAAAGCCTGGAGTTGCGCAGCGTGCTGCGCAAGGCTGTCAGTCAACAGCATTTGGAAAGTGGCGACATCGAGCTGTTCTAGCATGCCAGTGCGGAGCGCTTGTGGTTGCATGGATTGATTAATCAAATACTCGGGCAGGATGCCCGGAATAAGTGGGAGCAAAGATGGCCAAAACGATACTTGCAGTGGACGATTCCAGCTCATTGCGCCAGATGGTGGCGTTCAGCCTGAAAGCCGCCGGTTACCAGGTGGTGGAGGCCGTCGACGGCCAGGACGGACTGGAAAAAGCCAAGCTGCAAACCGTGGACCTGGTATTGACGGACCAGAACATGCCGCGCATGGATGGTCTGGAACTGATCAAGCTGTTGCGCGAACTGCCGACCTACCAGAAGGTACCCATCCTGATGCTGACGACGGAGTCGTCGGACGAGATGAAATCGAAAGGACGTGCCGCCGGCGCCAATGGCTGGCTGGTCAAGCCGTTCGATCCGCAACGCCTGATCGAAGTGGTCAAGAAGGTGATCGGCTGATGCCAGCCGCGCAGTGCAACGATGCAATTGACGGAGTCACCCTATGACCATCGATATTAGCCAGTTTTTTCAGGTCTTTTTCGATGAGGCCGAAGAACTGCTGGCTGAAAAAGAACGGCTGCTGCTGGCCGTTGATATTGCGGCGCCCGACGCCGAAGACCTGAATGCCATTTTCCGTACCGCCCATTCGATCAAGGGCGGCGCATCGACGTTCGGCCTCTCCGACATGAGCGAGGTGACGCACATCCTCGAGTCGCTGCTCGACCGTATCCGTCAGGGCCAGATGGCCCTGACGGCGGAACACGTCGATGCCTTCCTGGCGGCCAAGGATATCCTCAAGATGCAGCTCGACGGCCACCGTCTGGGCAGTGCCGTCGACCAGGATGCCGTGGCCAATGTGCGCATGATGCTGCAGTCGTTTTCGCAGGACGTGCCCGTGGCTGCGCTTACGCCCGTCGCACCGGCCTTCCATACGGCGGAAAAAGCCGCCGTCAGCCATGCCGGCGGCCATCGCATCCGCCTGGAACTGCCGGCCATGGAGCCGCGCGAAGTCGATGCGCTGGCGGCCGAACTGGGTTTGCTGGGCGATGTCGCCGTGTCCGCCTTGCCCGACGCGCGCAAGGTGCTGGAAGTGACGACGCATGAAAGCCTGGACGATATCCTGGCCATCTGCTCGTTCGTGCTCAATCCCGACGACATGGTGATCACGCAGGCGCCGCCACTGGCGCCAGGCGAAGCCGAAGCGGCCCGCGCGGCGCAGGAAAAAGCCCAGGGCTACGGTTTCTTCGACCCGCTGCCAGGCACGCCTGCCGCGCAGGGCGCGGCGGACCCCGGTTATGGCTTCTTCCAGCCGCTCGAGGATATCCGCGCCGCCGCCGGCGTGCAGAGCGACGCCGAACAGGGCTACGGTTTCTTCCAGCCACTCGAACAGATACGCGCCGACGCGGCCAAGGCTGGCAACGCCAGCGCAGCCGCCGCGCCGGCCGTGGCCAGCGCCGTGGCCGAAGCGGAGCAGGAAAAGAAACCGGCCAAGAAAGAAGGCGACAAGGCCGGTGCCGAATCGTCGTCGATCCGCGTCTCGATCGAGAAAGTCGATCAGCTGATCAACCTGGTGGGCGAACTGGTGATCACGCAGGCGATGATCGAGCAGCGCGCCAGCGCGCTCGACCCGATGCTGCATGAAAAGCTGCTCGACAGCGTCAGCCACCTGACGCGCAACACGCGCGACTTGCAGGAAGCGGTGATGTCGATCCGCATGATGCCGATGGATTTCGTCTTTTCGCGCTTCCCGCGCATGGTGCGCGATCTGGCGACGAAACTGGGCAAGAAGGTCGACTTCATCACGAATGGCGCCGCCACGGAACTGGACAAGGGCCTCATCGAGCGCATCGTCGATCCGCTCACGCACCTGGTGCGCAACAGTATCGACCACGGCGTGGAAATGCCGGCCGCCCGCGTGGCCGCCGGCAAGACCGAGGCCGGCCGGCTGTTCCTCTCGGCCAGCCATCAGGGCGGCAACATCATCATCGAGGTATCCGATGACGGCGCGGGCTTGAACCGCGAGCGCATCCTGGCCAAGGCCGCGCAGCAGGGGCTGGACGTGTCCGAGACGATGAGCGACGCCGACGTGTGGCAGCTGATTTTCGCGCCCGGCTTTTCCACCGCCGAAGCCGTCACCGACGTGTCGGGCCGCGGCGTGGGCATGGATGTCGTCAAGCGCAATATCAGCGCCATGGGCGGCGTCGTCGACATCCGTTCCGCGAAAGGCTTCGGCACGACGATTTCCATCTCGCTGCCGCTGACCCTGGCCATCCTCGACGGCATGTCGATCAGAGTCGGCGACGAAGTGTATATTTTACCGCTGGGCTTTGTCATCGAATCGCTGCAGCCAGCCGTTGAGGATATCAAGGACATCAGCGGCAAGGGGCAGGTGGTGAAAGTGCGCGGCGAATACTTGCCATTGATCCCGCTGTACCAGATGTTCGACATCGCGCCGCGCTTTACCAGCCCTTCGGAAGGCATCTGCGTGATCCTCGAGACGGAAGGGCGCAAGGCGGCCCTGTTTGTCGACGACCTGGTGGGACAGCAGCAAGTCGTGGTGAAAAACCTCGAATCGAATTACCGCAAGGTGGTGGGCATTTCCGGCGCCACCATCCTGGGCGATGGCGGCGTGTCGCTGATTCTCGATGTCGCCGCCCTGATCCGTTCCTCGCGCCAGCTGGCTGACGAGTCCATTTTTTCGTAATACCGATAGATAAAGATAGGAAAACGCACCATGTCAGATACTCAACAAACATCCGGAAGCAATGCGGGCGACGGCAAGGACATCGCCGGCCGTGAATTCCTGGCCTTCACCCTGGGCTCCGAAGAGTACGGCATCGATATCCTGAAGGTCCAGGAAATCCGCGGTTACGAAGCGGTCACCCGCATCGCCAACGCGCCTGAATTCATCAAGGGCGTGATCAACCTGCGCGGCATCATCATTCCCGTGGTCGACATGCGCATCAAGTTCAATCTGGGCACGCCCGTGTACGACCAGTTCACGGTGGTGATCATCCTGAATATCGGCGGCCGTATCGTCGGCATGGTGGTCGACAGCGTTTCCGACGTCACCACCCTGACGCCGGAGCAGGTGAAACCGGCGCCGGAAATGGGCACCGCCTTCTCGACCGACTACATGATCGGCCTGGGCACCATCGACGAGCGCATGCTGATCCTGGTCGACATCGACAAGCTGATGTCGAGCAGCGAGATGGGCCTGATCGACAAGCTGGCGGCGTAAGCCTCCGCATGGCAGCAAGGCGGCGCCCGGTGCGCCGCCGTTTTACAACGCAAAGAATCACTACAGATATGCATGTACCGGCGCGAGCAGCATCTAGAGGCGCGCCGGCAGGCTGCAAGGTCCGACAGAGACCAGGCCACAACACGGCGCCGTCCGGTTGAACGGGCGCCGTTCACATAAATATTGGAGACTGTAATGAGTTTGCGCGATTTCAAGATAGGCACCCGGCTGGGGATAGGTTTTGGCAGCATCCTCGCCATCCTGGTGGTGGTGATCGTTTCGGCGAATGCACTGAATTACCGTAACAAGGCCCAGCTGCTCACGGGCCTGGAGCTGGCAAGCGAAAAGAATACGCAGGCGTCGCTGATGAAAAGCGCGATGCTGGAAACCGGTATCGCCATGCGCAATATCGGCTTGCAGGGCGATGTGGCCCTGATGCAGGCGGAAGAGGGCAAGGTGCGCGCGCAGCGCAAGCTGTACGACGGCGCGCGCGGCAAGCTGGCCACCCTGGGCCTGTCCGATGGCGAGAAGGCGCTGCTGGCCAATATCGCCAAGGTCGACGGCGAAGTTGATGCCGCCTTCAAGGAAGCGATGGGGCAGGTGCTGGCGTTTAACAGCGAGGGCGCGGCGAAGGTGATCGCCACCCGCATCGATCCCTTGAACAAGACGACCCTGGCCGATATCAACAAGCTGCTCGACTTGCAGCACGTGGCGCAGCAAAGCTTCATGGACGACTCGCTGGCGGCCGATGCGCGCCTGATGACGGTACTGTTCATCCTGGGCGGCGCGGCGGTGGCGATCGGCGCCTGGTGCGCCATCTTCATCACGCGCTCGATCACGGTGCCGCTGTCCGGCGCAGTGGCCGTGGCGCAAAAGGTGGCGGCCGGCGAACTGACGTCGCGCGTGGTGGTCGAAGGCAAGGATGAAACGAGCGCGCTGCAGCAGGCATTGAAGGACATGAACGAGAGCCTGGTGCAGACGGTCAGCGACGTACGCAAGGGAACGGAAACCATCACCGTGGCCTCGCGCGAGATCGCCAGCGGCAATGCGGACCTGTCGGCGCGCACGGAAACGCAGGCCAGTTCGCTCGAAGAGACGGCGTCGTCGATGGAAGAGCTGACGTCGACCGTGAAGCAGAACGCGGACAACGCGCGCCAGGCCAACCAGCTGGCCGTGTCAGCATCGTCGGTGGCGGAGCAGGGCGGCAAGGTGGTGGCGCAAGTGGTCGATACCATGGGTTCCATCAAGGACAGCTCGCGCAAGATCGTCGACATCATCGGCGTCATCGACGGCATTGCGTTCCAGACGAATATCCTGGCATTGAATGCGGCCGTCGAAGCGGCGCGCGCAGGCGAGCAGGGGCGCGGTTTTGCGGTGGTGGCGTCGGAAGTGCGCAATCTGGCGCAACGATCGGCCGGCGCAGCCAAGGAAATCAAGGGCCTGATCGGCGACTCGGTCGACAAGGTCGATGCCGGCAGCCGCCTGGTGGACGAGGCGGGGCAGACCATGGGCCTGATCGTCACGTCGATCCGGCAGGTGGCCGACATCATGGGCGAGATCACGGCGGCGACGCAGGAACAGAGCCACGGTATCGAGGAAGTGAACCAGGCCATCGCGCAGATGGACCAGATGACGCAGCAAAATGCGGCGCTGGTCGAGGAAGCGGCGGCGGCCGCCGAAAGCATGCAGGAGCAGGCGCAGAATCTCGGCGACGCCGTCAGCATCTTCAAGCTCGACGGCGAGAGCGCGGCGCAGGCGGCCATGCCCGCGCCCGCGCTGGTGCCGGTAGTAAAAGCGGCGGCACGGCCGGCACCGAGTGTGGCGGCAAATACACGGCGGTTGGCACAGACGGCGCAAGCCGGCTCGCCACCGCCCGCAAAAAAGCTGGCGGCGGCCGGCGGCGACGATTGGGAAGAGTTCTAACGCCAACCCGGTCCCGCTAGTTATACTTGCAAAGGCATTGGTCAGAGTAGTCATAGAGAGGTAAAAACAAATGCCGCAAACTAAAACGGATTCGGTCAAGGAATTTGATTTCACTGGCAAGGACTTCGAACGGGTCCGCGCCATGATTTACAAGCGGGCCGGCATCGCGCTGGCCGACAGCAAGCAGGAAATGGTCTACAGCCGCCTGGCCAGGCGATTGCGCGCGACCGGCATCTCCTCGTTCGTCCGCTACCTGGACGACCTGGAAGCGGGCCGCATGGGCGACGAGTGGGAAGCGTTCACGAATGCGCTGACGACCAACCTGACGTCGTTCTTCCGCGAGGCGCATCACTTCCCGCTGCTGGCCGAGCATGTGAAAAAATTGAGCGGGCCGATCACCATCTGGTGTTCGGCCAGTTCCACCGGCGAGGAGCCGTACTCGATCGCCATGACGGTGTGCGAGGCGTTCAATACGCTCACGCCGCCCGTCACCATCATCGCCACGGACATCGACACGAACGTGCTGGCCACGGCCGCCAATGGCGTCTACAACCTGGACCGGCTCGACAAGATGCCGGCCGACCGTGCGCGGCGCTTTTTCTTGCGCGGCAAGGGCGACCGCGAAGGACAGGTGCGGGTGCGCCCGGAACTGCGCCAGATGATCACCTTCAAGCCGCTCAACCTGCTGGCCGATGGCTGGCCATTGACGGGGCAGTTCGACGTCATCTTTTGCCGCAACGTGATGATTTATTTTGACAAGGCGACGCAGCGCAAGATCCTGTCGCGCTTTGTGCCACTGATGAAGCCTGATGCCCTGCTGTTTGCGGGCCATTCGGAGAATTTTCTGTACGTGTCGGATTCATTGAAGCTGCGCGGTAAAACAGTCTATGAGCTCGACCAGCCCCGGGGCGCCGCGCCCAAGGCAACGTCGCATCGTACATGAGAGTGAAATATGAGCCTGGAATCCAAAGAGCAATTCGCCACTAACGTCTATTACGACAGGACGTTCAACTGTGACGCCGCCAAGATCTTGCCTGGTGAGTATTACTTTACCAACAAGGACATGCTGATCGTCACCGTGCTCGGCTCCTGCGTCTCGGCCTGCATCCGTGACCGCGTCACGGGCCTGGGCGGCATGAACCATTTCATGCTGCCCGATGGCGGCAGCGATCCGAACAGCCCGATTTCCGCGTCGATGCGCTATGGCACCTACGCCATGGAAATCCTGATCAACGATTTGCTGAAGGCGGGCGCGCGGCGCGAGAACATGGAAGCGAAAGTGTTCGGCGGCGGCGCCGTGCTGCGCGGCTTCACGGCGATCAACGTCGGTGAACGCAATGCGGCCTTCGTCATCAACTACCTGAAAGCGGAAAAGATGCGCGTGGTGGCCGAAGACCTCAACGACATCCACCCTCGCAAGGTCTACTTCTTCCCCCGCAGCGGCAAGGTGCTGGTGAAAAAGCTGATGCAGACGCATAACGATACGCTGGTGCGCCGCGAACTCGATTACGCCAGCCGCCTCAAGGTCGCGCCGGTGGGCGGCGAAGTCGAACTGTTCTGACAAACACCCGACCAAACCTGCTGCGCGTCGCGCTGTGCGGCTTGCGGCGGTTTGTCCGGTGTACTAATTTAATAAAGAATACGGGCCGCAAGGCCTGGAAGGATAACTATGAAGATCAAGGTATTGATCGTGGATGACTCGGCGCTGATCCGCAGCGTCATGACGGAAATCGTAAACAGCCAGCCCGACATGGAAGTGGTGGGCGCGGCGCCCGATCCGCTGGTGGCGCGCGAGATGATCAAGCAGACCAATCCCGACGTGCTGACCCTCGACGTCGAGATGCCGAAGATGGATGGCCTGGACTTCCTGGAAAAACTGATGCGCTTGCGCCCGATGCCGGTACTGATGGTGTCGTCCTTGACCGAGCGCGGCTCGGAAATCACCATGCGCGCGCTGGAACTGGGCGCCGTCGATTTCGTCACCAAGCCGAAGATTTCGATCCAGAGTGGCATGCGCGAGTACACGGACATGATCGCCGACAAGATCCGCGCCGCCTCGAAGGCGCGCATCCGCGCGCGCACCCTGCCGTCGGCCGGCGACAAGGTGGCCGCGCCGCTGCCTGCCCTGCGCAGTCCATTGACGTCGAGCGAAAAGCTGATCATCGTGGGCGCCTCGACGGGCGGCACGGAAGCGATCCGCGAATTCCTCATGCAGATGCCGTCCGATTGCCCCGGCATCCTGATCACGCAGCACATGCCGGAAGGCTTTACGCGCTCGTTCGCGCGCCGCCTCGATTCGCTGTGCAAGATTTCGGTGCAGGAAGCGGCAGGCGGCGAACGCGTGCTGCCCGGCCACGCCTACATCGCGCCCGGCCATTCGCACCTGACCCTGACGCGCAGCGGCGCCAACTACATGACCAAGATCGACCAGGGCGAACCGGTGAACCGCCACCGCCCGTCCGTCGATGTGCTGTTCCGTTCGGCCGCGCAATCGGCCGGTAAAAATGCCGTCGGCGTGATCCTCACCGGCATGGGCAAGGATGGCGCACAAGGCATGTTGGAGATGAAGGCCGCAGGAGCGTATAATTTTGCGCAGGATGAAGCCAGTTGCGTGGTGTTCGGCATGCCGCGCGAGGCGATCGCTGTCGGTGCTACGCATGAGGTCGGCGCTTTGACGGCGCTGCCTGGCATGGTGCTGGGACACCTGGCGGCGCATGGTATGCGTGCTTTGCGCGTGTAAGCCACGTTTTATATGATCTGAGGCAAGTTTGTTCGCCTAAAAGCAACGAAAATGCTATCCTACAACTTGCTGCCGTAGTGTCGACCATAATGTCGGCATTCATGTCGATATTATTAACAAACCGCTACAGAAACAACGGAGTTATTCATGGCTGATCCAAAGATGAAATTTTTAGTCGTTGACGATTTTTCGACGATGCGCCGCATTGTCCGGAATCTGTTGAAGGAACTGGGTTACGCCAACGTCGATGAGGCGGAAGACGGCGTGATGGGCCTGGCCAAGCTGCGCGCGGAATCGTTTGATTTCGTCGTGTCGGACTGGAACATGCCAAACATGGATGGCCTGACGATGCTGCAGCATATCCGCGCCGATCCCGCACTGGCCAAGCTGCCCGTGCTGATGGTCACCGCCGAAGCGAAAAAAGAAAACATCATCGCCGCCGCGCAAGCTGGCGCCAGCGGTTATGTCGTCAAGCCGTTCACGGCCGCGACCCTCGATGAAAAGCTGAACAAGATTTTCGAGAAGCTGGAAAAAGCCGGCGCCTGATCCAGGCTTGACCGTTATCAAGAAAACGCTGCCCGTGCAAACCGGCAGCGTTTTTTTCGTCAGTTCGCGCCTTGCTTACACCACGCCGCCATTCGCACGTAACGTTTGTCCATTCACCCAGCGGCCATCCGGCCCGGCCAAAAAAGCCACGGCTGCGGCGATATCGTCCGGCGTACCCAGGCGTTCCAGGGGCGCCATCTTGGCCATGCGCGCTATCGTTTCTTCCGTCTTGCCGTTCAAGAACAGGGCCGTGGCCGTGGGGCCGGGGGCGATGGCATTGACGGTGATGTTCTTGCCGCGCAGTTCCTTGGCAAAGATATTCGTCATCGTCTCGATGGCCGCCTTGGTGGCGGCGTAGACGGCATAGCCGGGCAGGGCCAGGCCGATCACGCTGGTCGAGAAATTGACGACGCTGCCGCCGTGGCGCAAGCGCGTCGCCGCCTGGCGCATGGTGTTGAAGCTGCCCTTGACGTTGATGGCGAACAGGCTGTCGAAGGTGGCGTCGTCGGTCTCGGCCAGGGTGGGCAGTGCGGGCGGCATGATGCCGGCGTTGTTGACCAGCACATCGACGCCGCCGTAAGCCGCTTCGGCCGCATCGAACAGCGCTTGCACCTCGCCCGCATCGGCCACGTTGGCCTTGACGGCGATGGCGGCACCGCCTTCCGCGACGATGGCTGCCACCAGCTCGTCCGCCGCATCCTTGCCGCTGGCGTAGTTGACAACGACCTGGATGCCGTCGCGTGCCAGGCGGCGGGCGATGGCCGCGCCGATGCCGCGCGAGGCGCCCGTGACGATGGCTACCTTGGCAGAGTTGGATGTTGTGTTCATGGATGTTCTCCTGTGATGGTGGGAGGTCCGCATGCTGTTGCCGCGAGCCAGTGCCATCATTTTGATCTTTATTCATGGCTGGATAAAGATGGCGGTTTTGATTTCAATGTGCAAATTGCATTAACAATGATGCCTGGCCTGCCTGGCGGGACAGGCAAGATTCCGCAGGTTTTAGGAGATTGCGCAAAGGAATGAAATATTTCCTAAAGTTAACTTTACACGTCAAATAATTTGGCCCATGATCGCTGCAGTATTCCACCTCTGTCCCCGACCCCGACACGAAGGAGCGCACGATGCGTCGAGCACCCGTATTATTTTTCGCCCTGAGCACGGCCCTGTTGGCGGCCTGTGGCGTGAGCCTTGAGCAAACCACCGCTGCACCTGTCGCTTCTGTCGAGATGCAGGAGCCGGCCGCGCAGCCGCCTGCCGAAGGCGATGGCCGGCATGCCTATTTGCACCGTGTGGGCGGCCAGGATTATGTCAGCCTGAGCCAGAGCGGCCCCGAGGGCGGCTTGCCCATCCTCACGGGTACGCAGCGCCATGCGCGCGCCATTCGCCTGCTGGCGGCCGATCCTGCCCAGGTACGTGCCATTCTGCGCAGCCTGAGGCTGCCTGCGAACCAGCGCAAGCTGTGGGCGGGAGAGGAAATCGTGCTCGATGCGGCCAGCTACGACATGTTGCAAGCGGCGCGCGGCAGCAACAAGCCGCTGTTTGCCGAACTCAAGCTGGTGGGGATGGAGAAGTAGAGAAAGAAACGGGGCCGAATGGCCCCGTTGTGATTGCGCTTAGATTTCCAGGTTGTCGATCAATCTGGTTTGTCCCAGCTTGGCGGCGGCCAGCACCACCAGTGGCTCGCCGGCGGCCAGTTCGGCGGCGCTCGGTGCTTGCAGGTTGGCGCGCTTGCGCACGGCGATGTAGTCCGATTTCCAGCCGCGGCTGTTCAACAGCTGCATGCTGGCCTGTTCCAGTTCGCCCACGGCCAGATTGCCCTTGCGCACTTCCTCGGCCACGAAATTAAGTCCCTTGTACAGTTCCGGCGCTTCCGCGCGTTCGCTTTCCGATAAATACATATTGCGCGACGATAAGGCCAGGCCATCTTCCGCGCGGTAGGTTTCCGCAGCGATGATTTCCGTCGGCAGCGCGAACTGGCGCGCCATGTTGCGGATGATCATCAGCTGCTGGTAATCCTTCTTGCCGAACACGGCCACGCGCGGACCCACGCACGAGAACAGCTTGGTGACGACCGTGCACACGCCTTCGAAGAAGCCGGGGCGGAATTCCCCTTCCAGGGTATTGCCCAGGTCATCGGGCGGGCGCACGCGGTATTCCTGCGGCTCCGGGTACAGTTCCTTTTCCGTCGGCGCGAACAGCACGTACACGCCTTCCTTTTCCAGCTTGGCGATGTCGGCCGCCATGGTGCGCGGATATTTCTCGAAGTCTTCGTTCGGGCCGAATTGCAGGCGGTTCACGAAGATCGAGGCGACGACGGGGTCGCCATGCTTGCGCGCCAAACGCATCAGCGACAGATGGCCTTCGTGCAGGTTGCCCATGGTGGGGACGAACGCCGTGCGCAGCTGTCCGCTGAGCTGGTCGCGCAATTCTTCGATGTCGGAAATAATTTTCATGGATTGCTTTCGCTAAAACCCCGTTGTACGGTGGTCAGTGACAAAGGGAAGGGGTCAGGCGGGCGAATAGGCCAGCCGGACGTAGATGGGGGCAAACGGTTCTGCCTGCGTGATTTCGATCAGGGTTTCCTTGGCCAGTTCCAGCAGGGCCACGAAGTTGACCACCACCACGGGCACGCCGCCGGCAATGTCGAACAGCTCGCTGAACTCGACGAAACGCGACGATTGCAAGTGGCGCAGGATGCTCGACATGTGCTCGCGCACGGACAGTTCCTGGCGGCTGATGCGGTGATGCTGGGTCAGCTTGGCCCGCTTCAGCACGTCGAGCCACGCCTGCTGCAAGTCCACCGGTTCCACGTCGGGCCAGGTGGGCGTCAGGCTTTGCTCGATGAAAATCTGCGTGCGCACGAAATCGCGCTCGAACTGGGGGATGGCGTTCAGGTCGTAGGCGGCCAGCTTGATCTGCTCGTATTCGAGCAGCCGGCGCACCAGTTCGGCACGGGGGTCGCCGCCATCTTCCTCGACGTCGCTCTTGCGCGAAGGCAAGAGCATGCGCGACTTGATCTCGATTAGCATGGCGGCCATCAACAGATACTCGGCGGCCAGTTCCAGGTTGCGCACGCGGATCTGGTCGACATATTTCAGATATTGCAGGGTCACCTGCGCCATCGGAATATCGAGAATGTTGAAGTTTTGCTTGCGGATCAGGTAGAGCAGCAAGTCGAGTGGGCCTTCGAAGGCTTCGAGGAAGATTTCCAGCGCGTCCGGCGGAATGTACAAATCCGTCGGCATGCGCATCATCGGCTCGCCATACAGGCGGGCGATGCCCAGCGGGTCGGCGGCGGGCGCCGCGTCCGTTACCGTTGTTGCAGATGCTGCAGGGTCGCCGCTGCCGTCGCCGTCTGCGACAGGTGGGGGCGACTCGATGACTGCGCTGGCGCCGGAGGTGTCGGCTTCCGGCGTGACTGCAGAATCTTCAGGCAACATCGTGCCGGTTCCAGATCTTAGTTCTTGTTCTGGTAAACGTAAGCCTGTTGCTTGACGGCCGACGCCAGCTGGCGTTCCTGCTCATCGATGCTGACGGCCGGCTTGTCCCACAGCAGGGCGCGGCCCGCTTGCTGGCCCGCTTCCATGCCAGGGTTCTTGGCCTTCAGTTCGGCGATGAACAAGGTGTGGTCGGATACGTAGTTGGTGTGTTTTGCAGGCAGTTTCATATTCTCTTCTGAGTGTCTTATGGGTAAGGTCAGCCGGCCGTATTTTACCGCGCCGTGCGGCTTGGCGGGTTGTTGTATCGGCAAGTCCGGGGCGAAATTGCTAAAAATCAATAACGCAGCAAACGCCGCATCACCATCGGTGCCGGTTCTGCGGGGTTGGCGTGCGAATATTCCAGTTCTTCGGCCAGGTCGAATTCGAAGGCCGCATAAAAATCGATCAGCTTGCGCTGGTCGCGCCGCACTGCCAGGCGCAATTCCTCGGCCTGGCACGACAGGCCGTGATGAATGATGGCTTCGAGCAAGTGCTGCGAGACGTGGCTGCCCCGGTAGGCGGGCAGCACGCCCATGCGTGAAATCTTCCAGATGGCGGGGTCGCTGTCGAGCGGCATCCAGCGCAGCGAACCGGCTGGAATGTCGTCGATCAGCAACAGAAAACCGCCGCCGTGGCGCAATTGCTCCGCCACTTGCTCGGCCGTCTCGTGGTGTCCACTGGACGAGGCTGCCACCTTGCCGGCCCATGCGGCGCGGGTCAGCTCGGCCATCAGCTGTGCATCGGCATTTGTTGCTTCGCGCACCACGATATTCATCATCGGTCCTTGTGGGCGCTTAGCGGATGCGCATGCCAGGTTCGGCGCCCGGCCACGGGTTCAGGATGTAGATGCCCGGATTCGCTTTCTCGTCGGCGGCGGACGCGGCCATGACCATGCCTTCGGAAATGCCGAACTTCATCTTGCGCGGAGCCAGGTTGGCCACCAGCACCGTCAGCTTGCCGACCAGTTCTTCCGGCTGGTAAGCCGAGCGGATGCCGGAGAACACATTGCGCAAGCGGCCTTCGCCCGCATCCAGGGTCAGGCGCAGCAGCTTGTCCGAGCCGTCGACCAGTTCGCAGTTGACGATTTTCGCGATGCGCAGGTCGACCTTGAGGAAGTCGTCGATCTTGATCTCGGGCGCCAGTTCTTCGATGGCGGCAGCGGCTGCCACTGGAGCTGCGGCGTCATTCGCGGCGTCGCCGGCCGGCGCGGCAATGGCGGCGGCCGCTTGTGGCGCGTCGAACAGCGCTTCGATCATCTTCGCATCCATGCGCGTCATCAAATGGCTGTAGGCGCCGATGGTGCGGCCCAGCATGCTGTTCGAGACGGCGTCGCCGAACACCTGCGTGTCGGCCCAAGTAAACTCGGCGTCGTTGAGGAACGATGCCACGTTCTTCGCCACGCCCGGCAGGACCGGCGACAGCAGGATCGTCAGCTGGCGGAACAGGATCAGGGCCGTCGTGCACACGTCGTGCAGCTCCGCGGTCTTGTCCGCGTCCTTGGCCAGAATCCACGGCTTGTTTTCATCGACATACTGGTTGGTGATGTCGGCGATTTCCATGATTTCGCGCAAGGCCTTGCCGAATTCGCGGTTTTCGAAGTGCGCGGCGATGCTGGCCTGGCGCTCGACGATCACGCCGTTGGCGTCCACCGTCAGCGCGCGGTTGATCCAGCTTTGCGCGCCTTCCGATAGCGTCGATGCCAGCTTGCCGTCGAAACGCTTGGCGATGAAGCCGGCGCAGCGGCTGGCGATGTTCACGTACTTGCCGATCAGGTCGCTGTTCACGCGGGCGACAAAATCTTCGCCGTTGAAGTCCAGGTCTTCCACTTTCGAGTTCAGCTTGAAGGCGATGTAGTAGCGCAGCCATTCCGGGTTCATGCCCAGGTCCAGGTAGCGCAGCGGCGAGATGCCCGTGCCGCGCGACTTCGACATTTTTTCGTTGTTGACCGTCAGGAAGCCGTGCACATTGACTTTCAGTTTGTCGATCACCGGGTGATTGGCGAACTTCAGCATGGCGGGCCAGAACAGCAAGTGGAAGGAAACGATGTCCTTGCCGATGAAGTGGATCTGTTCCGTCGACGGGTCATTCAGGAAGGCGTCGAAATCGATGCCCTTCTTGTCGCAATAGTTTTTCAGGCTGGCCAGGTAACCGACGGGCGCATCCATCCACACATAGAAGAATTTACCTGGTGCATCGGGAATCGGGATGCCGAAATAGGGCGCATCGCGCGAGATATCCCAGTCGGCCAGCTTTTCACCGGCTTCGCCCAGCCATTCGCTGACCTTGTTGACCATTTCCGGCTGCAAGCGGCCTGGGGTATTGAGCCAATCCTTGAGGAATTCGAAGCAGCGCGGGTCGGACAGCTTGAAGAAATACTGTTCCGACGGCTTCATCACGGGCGTCGCGTTGGTAAACACGGAGAACGGGTTGACCAGGTCGGTCGGCTGGTAGGCGGCGCCGCACACTTCGCAATTGTCGCCGTACTGGTTCTTGGCGCCGCATTTCGGGCATTCGCCCTTGATGTTGCGGTCGGCCAGGAACATGCCTTTGACCGGGTCGAAGAAGCGGTCGACGGTTTTCGTGACGATCAGGCCCGTATCGCGCAGCTTGCGGTAGATCGATTGCGACAGGTCGACGTTTTCCGGCGAATCGGTCGAATACCAGTTATCGAAGGCGATATGGAAGCCATCGAGATACTGGGCGCGGCCGGCCGCGATGTTGGCGACGAATTGCTGCGGCGTGATGCCTTCCTTTTCGGCGGCGATCATGATGGGCGTGCCATGCGTATCGTCGGCGCCCACAAAGTGCACTTCACGGCCGGCTGCGCCATCGCGTTGCATTCGCTGGAACCGGACCCAGATATCGGCCTGGATGTATTCCATGATGTGGCCAATGTGAAAAGCGGCGTTTGCGTAAGGCAGGGCAGTGGTGACGAACAGCTTGCGAGTCATGATTGATGCACTTTTGGGATGGATAATAGGACATTTTAACAGCGGAAAGGCAATATGAGCAGATGCAGGGCCGGCAAGTGATGCTTTTGCCGCCATCGCACCATGCAAATTTGCGCTAGACTGCGCGTATTGCACATATGTAGTACACACGGAGATTTACATGAGCATCACAGTAGAAGACGTCAAGGCCGCGCTGGCCCAGGTTATTGATCCAAATACACATAAAGATTTCGTTTCCAGTAAAACCGTCAAGAATCTGAAGGTCGACGGCGATGATATTTCCCTCGACATCGAGCTCGGCTACCCCGCCAAAAGCCAGATCGACCTGATCCGCAAATCCGTGCTGGCCGCCTTGCGCGTGCTGCCGGGCGTGGGCAACGTCAGCGTGGGCGTGTCGTCGAAAATCATTTCGCACACGGTGCAGCGCGGCTTGAAGCCGATGAGCAACGTGAAAAACATCATTGCCGTCGCTTCCGGCAAGGGCGGTGTTGGCAAATCGACCACGGCCGTCAACCTGGCCCTGGCTCTGGCGGCTGAAGGCGCCACCGTCGGCATGCTCGACGCCGATATCTACGGCCCGTCGCAACCGATGATGCTGGGCATCAGCGGCCAGCCGAAGACCCTCGACGGCAAGAGCATGGAACCGATGGAAAACCACGGCCTGCAAGTGTCCTCGATCGGCTTCATGATCGATCCGGACGAGCCGATGGTGTGGCGCGGCCCGATGGTCACGCAAGCCTTGCAGCAATTGCTCGACCAGACCAACTGGCGCGACCTCGATTATTTGATCGTCGACATGCCGCCAGGCACGGGCGACATCCAGCTGACCCTGTCGCAGAAAGTGCCCGTCACGGGCGCCGTGATTGTCACGACGCCGCAGGATATCGCGCTGCTCGACGCGCGCAAGGGCTTGAAAATGTTCGAGAAGGTCGGCATTCCTATCCTCGGCGTGGTGGAAAACATGAGCACGCACATCTGCTCGAACTGCGGCCATGCGGAAGAAATCTTCGGCGCCGGCGGTGGCGCGAAGATGTGCGCGGACTTCGGCGTGGAATTCCTCGGCGCCTTGCCGTTGACCATGGCGATTCGCCAGCAAACGGATTCGGGCACGCCCACCGTCGTGGCCGAGCCGGAAGGCCCCGTCGCCGTGATCTACAAGCAGATCGCCCGCACCATCGCGATCAAGGTGGCGGAAAAGGCGAAGGATATGACGAGCAAGTTCCCAAGCATCGTCATCAAGAACGACTAATTGTTGTGCTTGGCGCTCCCATGCGCCAAGGTCAGCAGGAATATGGTTTCATGCAGTCCGTGTTGTTATTTAACAAGAGGAGACATCATGCAATTGAACACCGTATTCCTGCGTCAAGCAGCCGCCGTGATCGCCGGCAGCCTGCTGGCCGCCAGCGCGTTGGCGCAATCCGTTTCTTTCGTCGAGCCAGCCGATGGCGCGACAGTGACGAGCCCGTTCAAGGTCAAGTTTGCCGTCAGTGGCATGGACGTCAAGCCGGCCGGCGACATGACGGCCAAGACGGGCCACCATCATCTGCTCATCAATACGGGGCCGATGAAGGCGGGCGAAATGATACCCATGGACGAAAAGCATTTGCATTTCGGCAAAGGACAAACGGAAACGGACGTCACCTTGCCGCCGGGCCAGTACACCCTGACGATGCAGTTCGCCAACGGCGCACACCAGTCGTATGGTCCGGAGCTTGCCAAAAGCATCAAGGTGACGGTCAAGTAAGCCAGGCAAATTCATCTGTTTCGGCATCGGGCCGGGTTCCAGCAATGGGCCCCGGCCTTTTTCTTGTTATTGCTTCTGTCATCATTGCGTCATATAGTCGGCGTATGCTGCCCGGTGGCCTAACTTTTGATGAGCGGATATGACGAAACCTTTCTCCCTTTCCCGGCAGCTGGCACAGGCGCTGCTGCTGGCCGCTGGCGTGGCGGCGTGCCACGTGCATGCGGCCAAGGCGATGCCCAATACTGCGGCGCAGCCGAAGCTGGTCGTGGTGCTGGTGGTGGACGGCTTGCCGCAAGAGCAGGTGACGCGCTACCGCGACCAGTTCGGCCAGGGCGGTTTCCGCCGCCTGCTGGAACAGGGCGCGTGGTTCAGCGATGCGCACCAGGCGCATGGCATCACGGTCACAGCCATCGGCCACTCGGCCGTGCTGTCGGGCGCCTACCCGTACCAGCATGGCGTGATCGGCAATAACTGGATCGATCCCGTCACGAAGAAATCCGTGTACTGCACCGAGGATGGCAATTTCCATTACATCGGCGAAGAAACGCAACCCGACGACGGCACGGCGCCGACCAGGCTGCGCGTGAGCACCCTGGGCGACGAACTGCGTTATTCGACGGGTGACAAGGCCAAGGTCGTCACCGTGTCGGGCAAGGACCGGGGCGCCATCCTGCTGGCCGGGAAAACGGGCACGGCCTATATGTACATGGAAAAGACGGGCAACTTCGCCAGCAGCACCTACTATATGCAGCAGCACCCGCAATGGGTGCAGCGCTACCAGGCCTCCAAACCGCAGGACCGCTATTACGGCAAGAGCTGGACGCCGCTACTGGCCGATTCGGCCTATGCGCGCGACGCCCGTGATGATCTTGTTGCTGCCAAGCCGGGCACGCGCAACACCTTCCCGTTTGCCTACTACAGCGACAGCGGCAAGCTCGATGGCGAGTACTACAGCCGCCTGAAATCCGGCCCCTTCCTCGACGAGCTGACCCTGGAATTCGCCCGCGCCGCCATCGATGGCGAAAACCTGGGCCGCAACCCGGCCGGCGTGCCTGATATCCTCGGCGTGAGCTTGTCCGCGCACGACTACGTGAACCATGCCTACGGCCCGGAAAGCAAAATGTCGCATGATCACCTGCAGCGCCTGGACCGCATGCTGGCCGGCTTCTTTGCCGACCTGGATAAAAAAGTCGGCATGGATAACGTGCTCGTGGTGCTGACGGCCGACCATGGTTTCGCCAACGTGCCGGAATTTTCCGAAACGCGCGGCTTCTCCGCCAAGCGCATCGACGGCGCCAAACTGGTCTATGCGCTGAACCAGCACCTGGCCGCAACCTTGGGCATCGACAAGCTGGTGACGGCGTCGTCGCTGCCGAATATCTACCTCGATTACGCGCTGGCGGAAAAGAGCGGCGTCCATCGCGCCGCCCTGGAAGACGCGGCGGCCCGCTTTCTGATGCAGCAGGACGGCCTGGCTCAAGTCTACACGCGCACGCAGATGGAAACGGGAGCCGTCGCCACGCGCATGGACACCTTGATGCGTCGCGCCTGGAACCGCCAGCTGTCGGGCGACCTGATGGTCGTCACAAAGCCGGCCTGGTACTTCGGCAAGGGCAGTGGCGGCACCTCGCACGGCACGCCATACACCTATGACACCAACGTGCCGCTGATGGTCTTCGGCCCCCGCTGGATCAAGCCGGGCGCCTATGGCCAGTACGCGGAAGTGGTCGACATCGCACCGACCTTGGCCCATCTGCTGCGCATACGCCAGCCGTCGGCGTCGGAAGGGCGGATTTTGACGGAAGCGGTGCGCTAAGGCTCTTGGGCAGTGGTGTTGTCGGCTTACGCGCTGCGCGCTAAGCCGACCTACGGGGTTTGCATGTCGGCGCCGCCGCCAATTTGACCGGCGTTGTTTGCGTTTCGGTGCCGCCACCAACACGACCGGCCTTGGCCTTGTGAAGAGCGTAGGTCGGATTAGCGGGGCAAAGCCCCGCGTAATCCGACAACAACGTTGGCAAAACCGCTTACAACAACCAATCGATCGGCAGCACCGACAGAATCGCTACGCCCATGCGCTTCCACACGCTGGTGCCCGGTTCCGTGTCGTAGCGCGTGGTGGCGCCGCTGGCGTCGCGGGCGATCCAGTACAGTGCGCCGTCGTCGCCCAACAGTACCTGGTAGGCGCGCTGCGGGATCGTGGTGCGCATGGCTAGACCCAGCTGGCTGGCCAGCGCGGGGCTGTCGATGACGAGGCCCATTTCCGTATTCAGCTCGATCGAGCGCGGGTCGAAGTTGAACGAGCCGACAAAGATGCGCTGGTCGTCGACGGCAAAGGTCTTCGCATGCAGGCTCGATGCGGAGCTGCCGAAGCGGCCCGTCTGCTCGCGCGCATCGCCTGCTTCCCACGAGCGGCGCGATTCGTACAGCAGCACGCCCGCTTCCAGCAGCGGTTTCCTCCACTTCGCATAACCGGCATGCACGGCCGCCACGTCGGTCGCTTCCAGCGCATTCGTCAGGATGCGCACGCCCACGCCTTTTTTCGCCAGGTCGGCAAAGGCTTGCGTGCCCGATTTGCCGGGCACGAAATACGGCGATACCAGGTCCACTTCCTTTTTTGGCACGCCCAGCAGGTTTTGCAGGTTTTCCGCTACGCCCGTGCCTGGCCTGGCCTTGTCCAGCACCTTGGCCGGGTCGTCGCTGACCATGCGCGTCCTGGCCCATTCGAAGGGCAGGGTGCGTTCCATCATCTGCTTGACGAAGGGCGAGGTGCGCAGCGCCTGCACGTATTCCTCGGCCGCCTTGGTGTCGTCGATGCGGTCCGCCTCGGCGGCGATGGTGGCCGCGTCGCCTTCGACTGGGCTGGTCAGCAGCAGCCTGGCCGGGTAGGCCGAGGCGCTATTCCAGTAGCGGTCGAAATCGTGCGAGACGTCATCGACAACGGGGCCGATGGCCAGCACGTCCAGGTCGGCAAACAGCACGTCGCCGGCCGCGCCAAAATATTCGTCGCCCACATTGCGCCCGCCGACGATGGTGGCCTGGTTATCGGCCGTGAACGATTTGTTGTGCATGCGCCGGTTGAGGCGGGAAAAATCCGTGGCAAAGGCCAGCGCGCGCGGAGCGCGGGGCAGGAAGGGATTGAACAGGCGGATTTCCAGATTCTGCTGCTTGCCCAGCATGGTCAGGATCTGGTCCAGGCCCGCCGTGTTGTTATCGTCGAGCAGCAGGCGCACGCGCACGCCCCGTTCGGCCGCCTGGCGCAGGGCGTCGAACAGCAGGGTGCCCGTGATGTCCTTGTGCCAGATGTAGTACTGCACGTCCAGGCTGCGCTGGGCGGCGGCGGCCAGCAGGGCGCGCGCGGCAAAGGCGTCGCGCCCGTCGACCAGCGGATAGATGCCGGACACGCCCGGATGCTGCGCCACCATGGGCGCAATGGCCGTGGCCAGTTGGGTGTGCGCGGTATCGGTGACGACTTGGGAAGGGACGCGGCCTTCCAGCGAGGGCAGTGAAGCGCAGCCGGCGAGGACGGCGGACAGCAGCAGGGGCAGCAGAGGCAGCAGCCGCAGGCTGGCGCTGCGTGAGGGTAGTGCGGGAACGGGCATGGCGGGCTTTCATCGAGTTGCACGATGTTAGCAGATGCGCATGCCCGCACGCGGGCGCGGTTTTACAGTTGTTCCAGCGCGATCAGTTCGGCCACCGTCTGGCGGCGGCGGATCAGGCGGGATTGCTCCCCATCGACCAGGTATTCGGCCGCATGGGGGCGGCTGTTGTAGTTCGACGACATGGACGCGCCATACGCGCCCGCGCCTTCGAAGACCACGTAGTCGCCCACCTGCGCTGCTGGCAGCAGACGTGTTTCGACCACGCCGCCATCACGCTGGGTAAACACGTCGCCCGATTCGCACAAGGGGCCGCCGACGACGGTGGCGCATGCGGGGCTGGCGTCCAGCGCGCGGCCGTCATGCGCGATCACCGACATTTCATGGTAGCTGCCGTACATGGCGGGGCGCATCAGTTCATTGAAGCCCGTGTCGAGCAGGGTGAAGTGGTTGCCGCCCATTTGCTTGGTGGCGCGCACTTCGGCCACCAGCAAGCCCGCGTCGGCCACGAGGAAGCGGCCCGGTTCGATTTCCAGGTGCACGGGATGGCCCAGGTGCGCCTCGATCTGCTTGCGCGCCGCATCCCACAGCTGGAAGTAGTGGTCCGTGTCGACCGGCTGTTCGCCTTCGCGGTAAGGCACGGACAGGCCGCCGCCCGTGGAAATGGCTTCGATGTCGTGGCCCATGTTCTTGACCAGGTCGACCATGGTGCCGCAGACGGTTTCCAGGTGGCTGTAGTCGACGCCCGAGCCGATGTGCATGTGCAGGCCCACCAGGTGCAGGCCATGCGCGCGGATGACGGCCAGCGCCTCCGGCAGCTCTTCATGCCAGATACCGTGCTTGCTGTTTTCGCCGCCCGTGTTGGTCTTGTTGCTGTGGCCATGGCCATAACCGGGATTGATGCGCAGCCAGACGCGGTGGCCGGGCGACACGGGGCCCAGCTGGCGCAGCATGTCGACGGAGCCGCAATTGACTTCGATTTTTGCCGCCGCCACGCGCGCCAGCGTGGCGCGGTCGAACAGGTCGCAGGTGAACACCACGCCGGCGGCGCCATGCGTTTGCGCCGGCGTAAAGCCTGCCTGCAGCGCGCGTTCGATTTCGCCCAGCGAGACGGCATCCACGTGCACGCCCGCTTCACGCATCAGGGTGAGAAGATGGATGTTCGAATTGGCCTTTTGCGCGAAGCGCACGGTGTCGAACTGCGCCAGTTGGGCGATGCGCGCGCGGATGGTGGCCGCGTCATACACCCACAATGGCGTGCCGTGTTCCTGGGCGAGTTGGGCGAGGGTGGCGTCTGGCACTGGTTTCATGGTGGCTGTCTTTGTCATGTTGTGGGGTGGTGTCGGATTACGCGGGCTTTGCCCGCCAATCCGACCTACGATGCTGGCCATGATGCGGGTTTTTTCGCTAAACATAAAATATCCATTTAAGCTGACCTTATTCATTTATGATATGGACATGACTATCTCCCTGCGCCATATCGAAGTCTTTCGCGCCATCATGACGACGGGCAGCGTGACGGCCGCCGCCGCCATGCTGCACACGTCGCAGCCCACCGTCAGCCGCGAGCTGGCGCGCCTCGAGCATTTGACGGGCTTGACCCTGTTCGAACGCGAGCGGGGGCGGCTGCGTCCGACGGCCCAGGCGCTGCAGCTGTTCGAGGAAGTGCAGCGCGCGTACTTCGGCCTCGAACGCATCGTCAGCACGGCGGCGGCCCTGCGCCAGTTCGACCAGGGGCAGTTGTCGATCGCCTGCCTGCCCGTGTTTTCCCAGTCCTTGCTGCCGCAGGCGTGCAAGCGCTTCGTCGCCGATTTTCCCAAGGTGAGCATCAGCATCACGCCGCAGGAGTCGCCGCTGCTGGAAGAGTGGTTGTCGGCGCAGCGCCACGATATCGGCCTGACGGAAGTGGACAATGCCCCGCCGGGTACGGCGCTCGCCACCCTGATGTCCGTCGATGAAGTGTGCGTGCTGCCCGACGGCCATTCGCTCGCCGGCAAGGCCGTGCTGCAGCCGGCGGACTTCGCGGGCCAGCCTTTCATCAGCCTGGCCGCCGTCGACCCGTATCGCCAGCAGATCGACGCCATCTTCGCGCAGGCCGGCGTGGAGCGGCGCCTGGCGCTCGACACGCACAGCGCCGCTTCCGTCTGCGCGATGGTGCGCGAAGGCGTGGGGCTGGCCATCGTCAATCCGCTCACGGCCCTCGATTATGCTGGGCAGGGCTTGCAGATTCGCCGCTTTGCCGTGTCCTTGCCGTTCACCGTGAATCTGGTCAAGCCTTTGCACCGGCCCTTGTCGCAACTGGTGGCCCTGTTCGAGCAGGCGCTGCATGCGCAGGCGGACGAGGTGAAAAGGCGGCTGCTGGCACTATAAGACAAGCCCCTTGAAGGACCGGGGTCAGACCCTCAGGGGAAATGGGACCCAGTGGGCCCCATTTCGATCACGAAGTGACTGACCCCCGGGGTTTGCCTTAGGGCTTTGCTTAGGTAGTAAAATGGCGTTTTACTTATTCAAGCCTGATTACTTCGATGACCACAACCGCTACTCCCGTCCGTACCCGTTTCGCTCCCAGCCCGACCGGCTATCTGCACCTGGGCGGCGCCCGCACTGCTTTATACAGCTGGGCGTATGCCCGTCACTTCGGCGGCACCTTCGTGCTGCGCATCGAAGACACGGACGTGGAGCGCTCCACGCCGGAAGCCGTGCAAGCCATCATCGAAGGCATGAAGTGGCTGGGCCTGGACCACGACGAAGGCCCGTTCTACCAGATGCAGCGCATGGACCGCTACCGTGAAGTGGTGGCGCAGATGCTGGCCGAAGGCACTGCATACCACTGCTACTCGTCGCCGGAAGAAGTCGAAGCGATGCGCGAACGCATGCGCGCCGCTGGCGAAAAGCCGCGCTACGACGGCACCTGGCGCCCGGAACCGGGCAAGACGCTGCCTGCCATTCCTGCCGACCGCAAGCCCGTCGTGCGCTTCAAGAATCCGCTCGATGGCGATGTGAGCTGGGACGACGTGGTCAAGGGCACGATCACGATCTCGAACCGCGAGCTGGACGACCTGGTGATCGCCCGTCCGGATGGCACGCCGACGTACAACTTCTGCGTGGCCGTCGATGACTGGGACATGCAGATCACCCACGTGATCCGCGGCGACGACCATGTCAATAACACCCCGCGCCAGATCAATATCCTGCGCGCCATCGGCGCACCGCTGCCGCTGTACGGCCACCTGCCGATGATCTTGGGTGCGGATGGCGAAAAGCTGTCGAAGCGCCACGGCGCCGTCAGCGTGATGGATTACCCGGCGCAGGGCTTTCTGCCGGAAGCGATGCTGAACTACCTGGCGCGCCTGGGCTGGAGCCATGGCGACGATGAAGTTTTCTCGACCGAGCAGTTCTGCGAGTGGTTCAACCTGAACCACCTGTCGAAATCGGCGGCCCAGTTCAACAATGAAAAACTGGCCTGGCTGAACAACCACTATATCAAGCAGGCCGACAACAGCCGCCTGGCTGACCTGGCCCGTCCGCAAATGGTCGCTGCCGGCGCCGTCTTCGAAGGCGCGCCGGACCTGGCACAAGTGCTGGGCATGATGAAAGAGCGCGCCAACACGGTTAATGAACTGGCTGCCGCCTCGATGCTGTTCTTCCGCGAGCCGCAGCCGGAAGCGGAACTGGTGGCGCAGCACATCACGGATGCCATCAAGCCCGTGCTGGCGCAATTCGCCGAGCGCATCGCCATGGTGGAGTGGAGCAAGGAAGCCGTCGCCGCCATGATCAAGGAAGTGCTGGCCGCCAATACCATCAAGATGCCGCTGCTGGCCATGCCTTTGCGCTTGATCTTGACGGGCCAGTTGCAGACCCCGGCCATCGACCAGGTAGTGGTGATCTTCGGCCGCGACACCGTGCTGGCGCGCCTGGCAAAGTGGCTGTAATCGCCGCTCTTAAATACGCGTAAAAATACGGTGCGGAAACCGCCCCTATGAAAAGTTGCTCATAGACGAAAAAGGGTATTTGCAGAGTGAAACTTCTTTGCTATACTCTTGTTTCTGCACCAACGGGGGTATAGCTCAGCTGGGAGAGCGCTTGCATGGCATGCAAGAGGTCAGCGGTTCGATCCCGCTTACCTCCACCAGCAGCAAAATCGCAGTCAGGTTTTGTTAGTTGTTGAAGTGGTGCAGATGTTGTTTGGAAGTTCCGCGGTCCCCATCGTCTAGAGGCCTAGGACATCACCCTTTCACGGTGAGTACAGGGGTTCGAATCCCCTTGGGGACGCCAGGTTGTTGTGGTATAGTAGTGGCAGTTGTTTGTACTGATTGTTGTAAGTTCAGGCCCGTAAAAACGGAACCTGGATGGAAAGCAAGTAGTGGAACAAAGTCGCCAAGTGCGGCTTTTATTATTTCTGCGCCCGGGGGTATAGCTCAGCTGGGAGAGCGCTTGCATGGCATGCAAGAGGTCAGCGGTTCGATCCCGCTTACCTCCACCAACAGCGCAGAGGTAAAGAAGTAAATGTAGTGCCGAGGTCCCCATCGTCTAGAGGCCTAGGACATCACCCTTTCACGGTGAGTACAGGGGTTCGAATCCCCTTGGGGACGCCAGTTCAGTCTGGTGTTGTAGTAAAGAAGTAGCAGTGTTTCTGCGCCCGGGGGGTATAGCTCAGCTGGGAGAGCGCTTGCATGGCATGCAAGAGGTCAGCGGTTCGATCCCGCTTACCTCCACCAACAGCGCAGAAACAGGTAGTGAATAAATCAAAGTCGCCTCGAGCGGCTTTTTTATTTTGGCGAAGTATTTCCACCATACCCTCGGGGGAATATGGCGTAGGTCGGATTAGCGCAGCGTAATCCGACAACACCGTCGACCCAAATCAACATCCATATATATCGCACGAGCATCTTCTGCCTCATAGCGGGATCCCTGCAAATAAGATGGAAAATAAAACCCCCGGCAGTTGATTTCGTGAATCACCCCATGCTATACTTCGCGCACGCTTTTTTGAGGGGCTAAGCAAAGCCTTCAACGAAGAGTCCGCTGAGAGTAAAGCCAGCACAGGTCCCCATCGTCTAGAGGCCTAGGACATCACCCTTTCACGGTGAGTACAGGGGTTCGAATCCCCTTGGGGACGCCAGGATTTCGTTGTAAAGTAAGAGTGCAGTGCTGAACGGGCCTGACAAGTCAGGCTTTTTTTGTTTCTGCAATATTGCTGCAGTACCGGGTCAGGATGCAAAGTAGCGCATTCAGGACAGATTTCTGTCCCCATCGTCTAGAGGCCTAGGACATCACCCTTTCACGGTGAGTACAGGGGTTCGAATCCCCTTGGGGACGCCAGATTCGCAAGCAGTAAGACAAGCAACAGGTCGGGATGCAAAGCAGCGCATTCAGGACAGATTTTCTGTCCCCATCGTCTAGAGGCCTAGGACATCACCCTTTCACGGTGAGTACAGGGGTTCGAATCCCCTTGGGGACGCCAGACCGGCTGAATCAGCCAACAACAAAGCCGCCTGGTAACAGTGCGGCTTTTTTGTTATGGGTTGCCATGTCACCTTTTCTCTTCTCCTTTGAATATGCCATTAGCTACCGATCGCGCGCCATCCCTGGCCATTTTCTGCAAAGTCGTCGACAACTACGGCGATATCGGCATTTGCTGGCGCCTCGCGCGGCAGTTGCAGCGCGAGCACGGCGTGGCCGTCACCCTGTGGGTCGACGATCTTGTCAGCTTTCAGCGCATTTGCCCCGCGATCGACGTGGCAGTTGAGGCGCAGCAGGTGTCCGGCGTCACGATACGCCACTGGCGCGGCCAGGATGGCGTGTTTGCGCCCGCCGATATCGCCGATATCGTCATCGAGTTCTTTGCCTGCGACATTCCGCCCGGCTATATCGCCGCCATGGCGCAGTGTTCGCCGCAGCCCGTGTGGCTGAACCTGGAAGGCTTGACGGCCGAAGAGTGGGTCGAGGGCTGCCATGCGCTGACGTCGCCGCGCCACGGCATGATCAAGCATTTCTTCTTCCCCGGCTTCACGGATAAAACGGGTGGCTTGCTGCGCGAAGCGGCGCTCGACGAGCAGCGGCTGGCGTTCCAGGCCGATGCCGCCGCCATGGCGGCATTCCTCGGGCAATTCGGCGTGACGGCGGCGGACATGCGCGCCTTGAAAGTGTCGCTGTTCTGCTATCCATCGGCTCCCGTCGCCGAGCTGTTTGCTGCCTGGCAGGCGGGCAGCGAGCCCATCACGTGCCTGGTGCCGGAAGGCGTCGCGCTCGATGCCGTTCAAGCGTTTATCGGCGACGATGCGGCGGTGCCCGGTGCGGCGCGCACGCGCGGCGCGCTTACCGTGCGCGTGCTGCCTTTCGTGCCGCAAGACGATTACGACCGCCTGCTATGGGCCTGCGACGTGAACCTGGTGCGCGGCGAGGACTCGTTCGTGCGCGCGCAATGGGCCGGTCAGCCGTTTCTCTGGCATATCTATTTGCAGGATGAAAACTTGCATCACGTGAAATTGCGCGCCTTCCTGCAGGGCTATGCGGCGGATGCGGACGGTCCCATCGACAGCCTGGTGCAGGCGGCGCTGGCCTGGAATGGCGCCAGCGCGGACGCCTTGCCGTGGGCGCAGCTGTGGCCTGCATTGCAGGCCGATCTGCCACGCATCCGGGCGCGCGCGCATTCCTGGCAGCGGCAGATGCAGGCTAATGGCGATCTGGCAAGTAACCTGCTGGCGTTCGCTGGCGCGACGAGATAGGCGCTTGCCCAAAATTAAGGTAAAATGCCCGGTTATTTCTAACGTATTTTTAACCGATCAAACGCAAGCTTGCGGCGCTGATGGCGCACAGGCGGCAGATGGTCTTCATGCAACCCACTTTTTACGTACATTCCTATGAAACCCGCAAAAGAAATTCGTGTTGGCAATATCATCATGGTCGACAGCAAGCCAATGATCGTGTTGCGTTCTGATGTCAACGGTTCGAGCCGCACGGGCTTCACCTACAAATGGAAGATGAAAAATCTTCTGACGAACACCCCGATGGAAAACGTGTTCCGCGGCGACGACAAGTTCGACGTTGTTGTTCTGGATAAAAAGCCAGTGACGTATTCGTACTTCGCCGACCCGCTGTTCGTGTTCATGGACACCGAGTACAACCAGTACGAAATCGAAGAAGAAAACCTGGGCGAAGCGCTGAACTACCTGAAAGATGGCATGGAATGCGAAGCCATTTTCTACGACGGCAAAGCTATCTCCGTTGAACTGCCTACGACCATCGCCCGTCAAGTGGTGTACTCGGAGCCAGCGGTCAAGGGCAACACCTCGGGCAACGTCCTGAAAGAAGCCAAGATCGAAAACGCCATCGACGCGCACCGCCACACCGTGCAAGTGCCGCTGTTCGTGGCACAGGACGACGTCATCGAAATCGACACCCGCACCAACGAATACAAGCGTGTCGTACGCAACTGATTTGCTCCAGTACTGGACCATCAAGAAACGCTGCCTTCGGGCGGCGTTTTTTTTGCTTGGAAAATAATTCCTTATCACAACTATTAGCTTGCAAGGACTGCTATGCTATGGCTAGCACATTATTGCGTTAGAAACATTGAGGTTTCCTGGAGATACGATGCAGCGCAGTCAGATGTTACGCAGTGGCGCGTCCCGGAGCGTGCCGCGCTCCGTACTGGCCCGTGCCACGGCGCCGGCCAGTCCCATGGCCCATCTGCTCGACGCCGGCGTCTTGCCGCAACAGCAGATGATGCAGGCAGGCAAACTCAGTTCCCATGCGCTGACGTCGCAGTACCTGGCCCGCATCCGCTCCCTGTGCAGTATCGGCGCGCGCGCCTATCCCGGCATTGAAATCAATCCCGACGCCTTGAAAATCGCCCTGGAAATGGACCGCGAGCGGCAAGTGCACAAGGTGCGCGGCCCCTTGCACGGCATCCCCGTCGTCTTGCGCGACAACATCGCCACGGGCGACCGCATGAAGACGCGCACGCAGGCGCCCCTGGCCACGCATGCCAGCTGCGATTCCTTCGTGGCGGCGCGCTTGCGCGCGGCCGGCGCCGTCATCATCGGCAAAAGCAATTTGCGCCAGTGGGCCGCCGTCAGCGTGCCGCACGCCAGTACCAGCTGGGCCGGGCTCACCATCCTGGCCGTCGACAGCGCGGTGGACGGCTCCATCGTCGCGCCTGCTTCAAACTGCGGCCTGGTTGCCATCAAGCCCACAGGCAGGGCCGCAGGCGGGCAGGGGGGCGAGCCGGCCACTGCCGGACCGATGGCGCCCAGCGTGCGCGAGGCGGCTTGGCTGCTTGCCGCCTTGAGCGGCGAGCGCCTGACCGATGGCGTGGTGTTCGATGCCGCCGGCTTGCGCGGGCGCCGCATCGGCGTGACGCGCAGCCTGTTCGGCCTGTGCGCCGGCACCGATGCCCTGATCGAGCAGGCGCTGAACGTGTTGCGCGAGCAGGGCGCGGAACTGATCGAATTGCCTCCCGCGCCCGGGCCGGGCGGCATCGAAACGCTGCTGCGCTCGCATGGCCTCGATGCGCTGGTGGGGCCGACCTGCCACGGCGTAGCGCAGCCGCAGTCCGACTTGCCGCACATCACGGTGCCTGCCGGCGTGCTCGGGGGCTTGCCGGTCGGCTTGTCCTTCATCGGTCCTGCCCACGGCGAGAAGCCGCTCATTGCGATGGCGTATGCCTACGAGCAGGCGACTTTGCACCGGCGTACGCCCGCACTGCCATCAAGCATCACCCTGGCGCTGCGCCGACCATGATGATTCCTTTCGTTTTCTTTCGATAAACTATGCTTGCAACCTTGCTGCTGAGTGCGGCCGTGGCCGCCACCCCGACTCCTTTCGATGCCGAGCAACTGTCCGGCAGCTGGTCCGACAGCGTGAATACAAATAGTGTGTGCGAAGAAGCGCGCCACTTCACGCGCATGCAGCTGTCAGACGACCATCAGCGGCTGGCGATCTTCAACGACCGCACGTGGAAAAGCAAGCTGGGCGAAACCAACCGCTTTGCCGCGACGGTGGTGGCGGAAACGGAGCGTAGCCTGACGTTACGCTATGACAATGAAACCCGCCTCAATGCCGCCGGCAAGCTGGTGGAATGGCAATTGATCATCGTCGCGCCCGGCGTGTACCGCTGGCGCGAGACGGGCTGGCCCGAAGGCAAGGTCAACGGGGTGGTCGGCATCCGCTGTTCTCCCTGAGGCGCGCGCACAAGCATGCCATTCTGCTATGCTTTCGGCATTATTCGATATTGTTAGGAAATTGCATGTCCGCACGTTTGCTCCTGCCCCTGTTCCTGGGCGCTGCCGTGGCGCTGGCCGCCATGCCGGCGCAGGCCCGTACGCCGAGGCTGTCGCTGATCGAGCAGGCGCAAAGTTGCGACGGCGGCGCTACCTGTCCGTATTTCCCGGATGTCTACAAGGCGGATTACGCCTTTCGCAAGGCTTTTAATGTCGGCTTGAAAAAGGCGGGCCTGAAGCGGCAGCGCTGGGTGCCCGATGGCGTGGCCAGCCCGCTCAAGCCGGTCGAGATCGACGGCAAGGCGCGCCTGCTGAGCAGCGTCTGCGAACCGCACAATTGCGGCCACCGCTATTCGATTTTGTACGACCCGGCCGCGCGCAGCATGACGGGCGTGTACATGGGCAGCGATGGCAAGGGCGGCGTGCGCACCGTCTACTTCGGCGAGCCCAGCATCGCAGAAGCCGAACTGCTGTACAAGAACTGATGCACGCGCCACTGCACATTTCCAGCGAGCGCGACGAACTGGACGTGCCCATGATTCACCGCTACCTGAGTGAGCAGTCGTACTGGAAGCGCGGTGTGGCAATCGACACGGTGCGCAAGGGGATCGCCAACGCGCTGTGTTTCGGCGGCTATGTGGATGGGCAGCAAGTGGCGTTCGCCAGGGTCGTCACCGACTACACGGATTTTGCGTACCTGCGCGACGTGTTTGTGTTGCCGCAATACCAGGGGCGCGGCTATGGCAAGCAGATGGTGGCCGCCGTGCTCGGCGATGCGCGTTTGCGCGATGTCGCCTGGATGCTGGGCACCGACGATGCGCATGGCCTGTATGCTGGCTTTGGTTTTACGCCGCTGGAGGCGCCGCAAAAGTACATGCGGCGCCCGGCGCCAGTAAAATTATCAAAAGAATAGTTGATTCCATAAAAACTATTGATATTGTCGTATCAGATTAATATTGCCTTGATAATGACAATATGTCATTATGCGCGCTCTGCTGCAATTGCGCAGCCGTACTTTGCTGGTGTTTTGCCTTGCCATCGCCATACGGTGAGGGCGAGCTGAATGAGCGGTCTGACTGGTCGTCCCCTGGGTACGTTTTTTCGACAATGTAAAGGAATACATCATGAAACAATATGGCGCCGAATTTCTCGGCACGTTCTGGCTGGTACTGGGCGGTTGCGGCAGCGCCGTGCTGGCCGCGGCCTTCCCTGGCCTCGGCATCGGCTTTGTCGGCGTGGCGCTGGCGTTTGGCCTGACGGTGCTGACCATGGCTTACGCCATCGGCCACATCTCGGGCTGCCACCTGAATCCTGCCGTCTCGATCGGCCTGTGGGCAGGCGGCCGTTTCCCTGCCAATCAACTGTTGCCATACATCATCGCGCAAGTGCTGGGCGCCATCGTGGCTGGCGGCGTGCTGTACGTGATCGCCAGCGGCCAGGCCGGTTTCGATGTGAGCAAGGGCTTTGCCTCGAACGGTTTCGGCGCCCACTCGCCGGGCGGCTATTCGATGCTGTCGGCGCTGGTCATTGAAATCGTGCTGACGATGTTCTTCCTGATCGTCATCCTGGGCGCCACCGACAAGCGCGCACCGGCCGGCTTCGCCCCGCTGCCGATCGGCCTGGCGCTGACCCTGATTCACCTGATCAGCATCCCCGTCACCAATACCTCCGTCAATCCGGCCCGCAGCACGGGCGTGGCCCTGTACGTGGGCGACTGGGCGACGAGCCAGCTGTGGCTGTTCTGGCTGGCACCGATCATCGGCGCATTGCTGGGTGCGCTGGCCTACCGCCTGATTGCTGGCGAAAAAGAGTAGGCCGGCTTGGCCCGCAGGGCGTAAGCCGACAATGCCGGCAACGCAGCTTGTCGGCTTACGCGCGGCCTTGCCACGCTAAGCCGACCTACGCGGCGCCCGTCATTGGCGCCTTGCCCGATGTGCCGACAATGCAGGCAAACGATTTGACGAAAGCAGCCCATGGGCTGCTTTTTTCGTTTACTCGGCCGCGCGCCACTCGCTCAGGTAGTGCTGCGGCGTGCGACCCAGGATGCGGCGGAACATGGCGCTGAAGGCGCTGGGGCTGGCGTAGCCCAGCGCATAGGCGATGGCGGCCACGCCTTCGCCCCGGTCCAGGCGGCAGAAGGCCTCGGCCAGGTGGACTTGCTGCAGCCATTGGCGGTAGTGCAGACCCGTTTCCTTGGGGAATAAACGGATCAGGGTGCGCGCGCTGGCGCCCGCATCCTGCGCCCAGTCCTCGATGCTGCGCCGGCTGCCGGGCGCGTCCATGATGGCCGAGCACACGGCCACCAGGCGGCGGTCGCGCGGCCAGGGGATAGCGAGGGGCACGGTATCGGCCGCCGCCAGTTCCGACAGGATCAGGTGCGCCAGCCAGTCGCCGCGGCCCTCTAGCGCATATTCGACCGGTTCGGCCAGCAAGGCCAGGATCAGTTCGCGCAGCAGCCGGCTCACTTCCAGCACCTTGCAATCGGCGCCATATCGGGCTGCCACCTGTGCGTCGATGTACACGGTACGCATGCTCAGTTCGCTCAAGATGTGGACTTCATGCACGATGCCCACGGGGATCAGCAGGGCGCGCCGCGGCGGCAATATCCACACGCCATGCTCGGTGGACACGCGCATCACGCCTTCCGTCGCATACAGCAGCTGCGCCCGCACGTGGCTGTGCGGCGCCGTATAGTCGCCCGCCGCATATTGCCTGGACATGGCCGTCACGGGGCGCGGCACGTGCTGGTAATCGTGCGAGCTGGTGCTGCGGCTGAACGGCACGCCATCGGGGTGGGTCTGGACGAGGGGTTGGGTGTACATGCTGGTCGTTGGATGCGCTCTTAATTGTCACCTAGTTGTCACTTGGGCGACGATTATTGGAAGTTATCAGTTCAGTGACCATACTATACTGGCTTCTTTGCCGGGCCGCCCGCCGAGCCCGATTATTGCGGATGACACATGCACACAACCACAACTGCTCCAGCATTGGCCAAGTCCGTGCCGGCGGCTCCTTCGCTTCATAGTTCCCAACAACAATCCGGTCTGGCCATGCACATCCTGGGCGCCGTCGCCTTCGTGCATTTGCTCAATGACTTGATCCAGGCATTATTGCCGTCGATTTATCCGATGCTGAAAGCCGAGTTTTCACTCAGTTTTACCCAGGTCGGCCTCATAACCCTGACGTTCCAGTGCACGGCTTCCTTGCTGCAGCCCTGGATCGGCTTGTACACGGACCGCCGTCCGCTGCCATTCCTGCTGCCCGTCGGTATGTGCTTTACCCTGGCCGGCGTGCTGATGCTGTCCGTCGTCTCGACCTTTCCCACCCTGTTGCTCGCCTCGGGCCTGATCGGCGTTGGTTCCTCGACCTTCCACCCGGAAGCGTCGCGCGTGGCGCGCATGGCCTCGGGCGGGCGCTACGGCTTTGCCCAGTCGCTGTTCCAGGTGGGCGGCAATGTCGGTTCCGCGCTGGGTCCGCTGCTGGCGGCCGCCGTCATCGTCAACCGTGGCCACGGCAATATCGCCTGGTTCGGCCTGCTGGCCGTGCTGGCCATCGGCGTGCTGTACAAGGTCAGCCACTGGTACAGCGGCCACCTGGCCAGCTTCAAGCCGAAGGCGGGCGGCCACGGGCCGAACTTGTCGCGCAACAAGGTGATGGGGGCGCTGGGCGTGCTGGCCCTGCTGGTGTTTTCCAAGTACATCTACATGGCCAGCCTGTCGAGCTACTACACGTTCTACCTGATCGACAAATTCCACCTGTCGCTCGGCGATGCCCAGCTGTATTTGTTCCTGTTCCTCGCCGCCGTGGCGGCCGGCACCTTCATGGGCGGCCCCATCGGCGACCGCATCGGCCGCAAGCGCGTGATCTGGATTTCCATCCTGGGCGCCGCGCCATTTACCCTGCTGCTGCCCTACGTCGACCTGTTCTGGACGGCCGTGCTGACGGTGATCATCGGTTTCGTGATTTCATCCGCGTTTTCCGCCATCGTCGTTTTCGCGCAGGAACTGGTGCCGGGCAAGGTGGGCATGATCGCGGGGATTTTCTTTGGCCTGATGTTCGGCGTGTCCGGCATCGCCGCCGCCGCGATGGGCCACCTGGCCGACGTGGAGGGCATCGCCTATGTGTACAAAATCTGCTCCTACCTGCCGCTGCTGGGCATATTGACGGTGCTGCTGCCGCATATCGAACAGGCGAAAAAATAAGCCAGCGCCGCGGGAGGGCTTGACGGCCCGCCCGCGCGCATGCGATATTGTCTCCATGATCTCTTCCATCCTCCCTCCAGTCCTTGCATACCGCGCCGCCGCTGCGCTGTGTCCGTGTACCTGGCTTCGCGAGGATGCGGCCCGGCGCCGTTAAACTTTTTACTCCTCATTCCGATGGCCACAGCGTTGAAAAACCTGTGGCCATTTTCTTTTTCCGCAACGCTTATGAAAGTCCCGCATGACACTTCATTTGTACGACACGTATAGCCGCAGCCTGCGGCCCTTCGAGACCATCGCCCCGGGCGAGGCAGGCCTGTATGCCTGCGGTCCCACCGTCTACGATTACGCGCACATCGGCAACCTGCGCACCTATCTGTTCGTCGACGGCTTGCGCCGCGCGCTCGAATTCAATGGCTTGCAGGTGCGCCACGTGATGAACATCACGGACGTCGGTCATCTGACGTCGGATGCGGACAGCGGCGACGACAAGATCGAGGCGCGCAGCGCCCGCAGCGGCAAGTCCGCCTGGGACATCGCTGCCGAATTTACCCGCGCGTTCGAGGGCGATCTGCGCCAGCTCAATATCCTGCCGCCCACCGTCTGGTGCCGCGCCACGGACCACATCGCGGAGCAGATCGCCTTCATCCTCGACCTGGAAGCGAAGGGCTATACCTACCGCACGGACGACGGCATCTATTTCGACACGACGCGCCAGGACAGCTATGGCAAACTGGCGCGCCTGAACCGCGACGGCCTGCAGGCGGGCAAGCGCGTGGACCTGGGAGATAAACACGACATCTGCGACTTCGCGCTGTGGAAGTTCAGCGGCGTGCCGGGACAGCGGCAAATGGAGTGGGACAGCCCGTGGGGCCTGGGTTTCCCGGGCTGGCATATCGAATGCTCGGCCATGGCGGAAAAGCACCTGGGCGCGTACTTCGACATCCATTGCGGCGGCGAAGACCACGTGGCCGTCCACCACAGTAACGAGATCGCGCAAACGGAGGCGCGCCACGGCACGCGCCTGGCCAACTTCTGGCTGCACGGCGCTTTCCTGAAAACACAGGATGCGAAGATGTCGAAATCGTCGGGCGACTTTTTACGCCTGCAAAGCTTGGTGGAGCAGGGCATCGATCCGCTGGCCTACCGCTACCTGTGCCTGGGCGCCCACTACCGCAGCAGCCTCAATTTCACGGATGAAGCGCTGCGTGCCGCCAGCAGCGGCCTGGCGCGCCTGCGCGTCAGCGTGCATGGCCTTGGCAAAGCACAGGGGGAGGCTGATCCCTCGTGGCTGGCGCGCTTTGCGGCGCAGGTCAACGATGACCTGAACTTTCCGCGTGCATTGGCCGTGGCCTGGGAGCTGCTGAAAAGCAGCCTGCCGGACGCCGTGAAAAAGGCCACCATGGCCCGCTTCGATGCGGCCCTGGGACTCGATCTGCTGGCCTGGCAGCCGGCGCAGGTAGATGTGCCGCAGCCCGTGCAGGCGTGGATGGCGGAACGGGCCATCGCCCGCGCGCAGCGCCAGTGGGCCGAGGCGGACCGCTTGCGCGCACTGGCGCGCGCGGCCGGCTATGACATCGACGATACGCCGCAGGGGCAACAGGCACGGCCTTTGTGAAGATGTCCGGCATAATGGCCGCTTGATGACACTGGAGATGCCGTGAAGCGCCGTTTGCTGCTATTGAGTTGTTGCCTTGCTTTTTCTGCCGCCCGGGCGGCCAGCGAATGCCCGGGCTTTCCCGCGCTGGCCACTTCCAGCGAAACGCTGCTGGCGCAAGTGCGCGCGCTGCCGCCCGTCGGCATCGACCGCGAACGGCAGGCGTGCGCGCCGGCGACCGTCATCGATTTTGCCTACAGCGGCGGGGTGCTGTGCAGTTTTGGCAGTGAAGTGGAGGCGGCGACATCCGCCGTCACGCGCCTGGCCGATGGCGGTGAACTGGTCGAATACCTGTATCTGTTCCCGTATGCGCCGGCCACGCATGCGCGCTTGCTGGCGCTGCTGGCCGCGCGTTTTACACCGGTCGACAGGGCGGCCTGGCCCGCCTTCCTGCAGGGGGCCAGGCCGGGCAAGGAAACCACGGCCCTGTTCACGCATGGCGGCTTTTATATCTCGCTGGGCAAGCCCACCGAAGGCGATCCTGCTGAATGGTATTCGAATGTGATCTTTGAAAAGGTGGACAAGCCTGCGCTGGGCGTGCGCAAGGTGTGCAAGGAAGCTCGCGATGGCTGAAGCGGATGCCTTTCCGGCCGCATTGGCCGGCACTGTGGCGCAGCTGTTGCCTGCGCTGGGCAGTAACCACGCACACCCGCCATTTGCCGTGCGCCAGGATGGCGAGACTTTGCTGATCCCGACGCGCACGTATTACGATAGCGAGCGGCTGCTGGCTTGTACGCGGCTGCCCGGCGACGCGGGCGTGATCGCCCTGTGCCTGGGCGCGCGCCACCATGACGGCCATGTGCGCGAAGCGTGTGCAAGGCAGCTGTTGCTGCAGGAGCGGGCGTGGACGGTGCCGTTCGTCGTGCACCTGTGCGGCGAATACGTGCTGGAGATTATTGAGATAATTGGCGCGGCGCTGCCGGCCTGGAATACGCAGGCGCTGGCGCGCTACCTGCGGGAGAACCCCGCCTATGTGGACACGCTGGAGCGGCGCACGATCAGTTACTGGAGCTGCTACTACCGCGGGCGCCATCCCGCATGGGATAGCTACCCGGGACGCAGGACCATGGCGGCCCTGCGTGCATTGCAGCAGCTTACGCCTCGATAAAGCGCATCTTGAAGCTGCGGCCCTTGATATTGCCGAAGTCGCGGCCCAGGGAGTTACCGGCGTTGAGGCGCTTGAAGGCCGCTTCGGCCACCTTGCGGTCCAGCGCCACGTAGGTCATGAACTCGAACACGTTGATCTTGCCCACCTGCTCCTTGGTGAGGCCAGCGTCGCCCGTCAGCGCGCCCAGCAAGTCGCCCGGGCGCAGCTTGTCCTTCTTGCCGCCCATGATGCACAGGGTGACCATCGGCGCCGGCAGCGCCTCCATGCCGTCATCTTCCGCCAGTTCCTTCAGGTCGTGCCATTCGGCGGCGCTGTTCTGGTATTGCTCGATCAGCTTGACCCATTTTTTCTCGTTCGGCGCGCACAGCGACAGGGCCAGGCCCTTCTTGCTGCCGCGGCCCGTGCGGCCGATGCGGTGGATGTGTACCTCCGTGTCCTTCGACACGTCGACGTTGATCACGGCGCCCAGGTCGGAAATATCGAGGCCGCGCGCGGCCACGTCGGTGGCCACCAGCACGGAGCAGCTGCGGTTGGCGAACAGCACGAGGATTTCATCGCGCTCGCGCTGTTCCAGTTCGCCGTACAGGGCCAGCGCGGAAAAGCCTTGCTGGCGCAGCTCGTCGGCCAGTTCGCGGCAATGCACCTTGGTGTTGCAGAAGGCCAGCGTGGATTCCGGCTTGAAGTGTTTGAGCAGTTTGCCGACGGCGCTATTGCGCTCGTCGAAGCCGATTTCATAGAAGCGCTGCTCGATCTTGTCGTTGTCGTGCTGCGCCTCGACCGTCACTTCCAGCGGATTGACGAGGAACGACGCCGTGGCGCGGCGGATATCTTCCGGGTACGTGGCCGAGAACAGCAGGGTCTGGCGACGCGCCGGGCAGGCGCTGACGATGCCGGCGATTTCTTCGTAAAAGCCCATGTCCGTCATGCGGTCCGCTTCATCGAGCACCAAGGTTTGCACGTGATTCAGGTTGATGGTGCCGCGGCCCAGGTGGTCGCGCAAACGGCCCGGCGTGCCGACGACGATGTGCGCGCCGTGTTCCAGCGAGGCGATTTGCGGGCGCATCGGCGCGCCGCCCGTCAGGGTCAGGATCTTGATGTTGCCGGCCGCGCGGGCCAGGCGGCGCAGCTCATTGGCCACCTGGTCGGCCAGTTCGCGGGTGGGGCACAGCACCAGGCCCTGCACGGCAAACCAGGCCGGATTGAGCTTGTGCAGGATGCCGATGCCGAAGGCGGCCGTCTTGCCGCTGCCCGTTTTCGCCTGGGCGATCAGGTCGCGGCCATCGAGTACCGCCGGCAGGCTTTGCGCCTGGATGGTCGTCATCTCGTGGTAGCCGAGCGAGTCCAGGTTGGCCAGGAAGGCGGGCGTCAGCGGCAGGCTGGAAAAAGAAGTGGTGGCGGATGTGGTGTTCATAAGGGCGGAGCCGGTAAAAAGCGGGTGGATGGGCACAGTCTACAGGCGTTATACGCCCTTGTGCGGATGGTTGTGGAAGCTGGCGGCAAACGGCCGCCGGCGTTGGGGTACTAGTTGTCGGGCGCCCAGATGGGCAAGCCGGTCAGATCGAGGCCGGCGTCGCGCGTCCATACGGGCAAGCCCGTGGCGTCGGTCGGCTCCAGCAACTCGAGCTGCACCTGCTTCAGCGCCACCTTGCGCGCGCGCGTGCGCCGTTGCGGTTCCGGCGCCGGCTCTGGCGCCTCGTGCGCTGGCGGCGGGCCGAAACCGGGCAAGTCGATGGTGGCGTTGTCTTTTTTATCTCTCATTTGCTAACCTCTTTCCCTGGCTTGCGAAAGCCAGGGGGCGGGCAAGGTGCTGCCCGCCTATGTCTATACGCTTTAACTTCATCCACAAAACAAAAGCCCGGCTACTGGAGTCGGGCTCATTGTTGGAACAACCGTCAGGAATACCTGTCCTGCGGATTTAAGTGCGGCACGCAGTGTATCACAGGCGTGCCGCATTGTGGGTGGCTTAGCGGAAGCTCAGAGCGCCCGTCAGGTCGCCCGGCGGCAGCGCGCCGCGCGACGCAAAGGCGTCGTTGCGCACTTTCAGGCCTTCGAGCAGCGGCAGGTCGTGCAGGCGCGTGATCAGGCGCAGGATCGACGTCGTGTCATAAAAACTGTGGTCGACGGCGCCTTTCTTCGCGTACGGCGAGACGACGATGGCGGGAATGCGCGTGCCCGGACCCCAGCGGTCGCCTTTCGGCGGCGCCACGTGGTCCCACCAGCCGCCGTTTTCGTCAAACGTGATCACGACGATCATGTCCTTCCACTGCGGCGATTCCTTCAAATGCTGGATGACGTTGGCCACGTGCTGGTCGCCCGATTCGATATCGGAATAGCCGGCGTGCAGGTTCAGATTGCCCTGCGGCTTGTAGAAGGTCACGGCCGGCAGCTTGCCCGCCACGGCGGCGGCGAGGAATTTGTTCGAGATCGGGCTGTCGCCTGTGCCGCCATCGCGCAGGTGCTCGGCGCGCGCAGCCGTGCCTGGCGCGAACTGCTTGAAGTAGTTCAGCGGCTGGTGGTGGAACTGGAAGTTCGGCTTGCTGCCGCCGCCTTTGTGGTCGAGCGCCGCTTGCCAGCCGCCGCCATACCACGCCCAGCTGACGCCCTTACGTGACAGCAGGTCGCCGATGGTGTCATAGGTTTGCGGCGGCAGGGTGTTCGCGTCGGCCGGGTCGGCATGCAGCGGGTCGCCGTCGAAGGCGGGGCGGATGTAGCTCGGTTGATATGGCGGGGCCATGGTGTTGACGGCATAGCCGTCCGGCGTGATGGCGCCGTCATTGACGTATTTCGGCTTGCCGTCCAGCGCCGAGGCGGGGCAGTCGGGCGAGATCGCCAGGCGCACGCCTTGCGGGCCGTCGGACAGCACGGCGATTTTTTTCTTCGCCGCCGTTTCGGCCGCGTTGAAGTATTCGTTGGCGCGGCCCGTGACGAGGAACTGGTGGTTCATATAGGAGCCGCCGAAGGCCGCCATGAAGAAGTTGTCGCACAGCGTGTATTGCTCGGCGATCTGCCACAGGTTCAGGTTTTTCGACGTTTCGCCGTAGTGGCCCATCACCAGGCCGCCGCTGTCGGCCCACGCGGCAAAGCCGTCGTTCTTGCCGCCGTTGATCTGCATCTGGTTGTTATAGAAGCGGTGTACGAGGTCGCGCGTGATGATGCTCTCGGGCAGGGGTTTGCCGGCCGCGTCGCTCAATTTGTAGGGCGCGTTGGGCAGGCCGGAAATCTGGTCTTCCTTGATCAGGTAATCGGTGCCGCCGATATTTTGCTGGTTCGGCACGAGGCCGCCCCAGATCTTCGGCAGGGTGGCCAGCGGCTTGCCGTCGCGGTCCAGCTGCTGCGCCTGTTCGGCCGTGACGGCGGACAGGGGCGCGCTGGTACCGGGGAAGTTGGCGAACAGGTTGTTGAAGCTGCGGTTTTCCAGGTAGATCACGACCACGTTCTTGACGTGCGCCTTGAGTTTCGCGTCGAGCGAACCCTTGGCGATGGTCTTTTTGGCGAGCGCGGCGTCGGCCAGCGCCGGCAGGCTGGCGGCCAGGCCGACTGCGGAAGCAGCCTGGAAAATGCGCCGGCGCGAGGGATTGGCGGGTTGGTCGGCCGGATCGGCTGGCAGGGCGGGGGCGAGGTCCTTCACACATTCTCCTTGGGTGTCTCTATGGGCACGGGCGTTGGCGGCAATGGCCGGCAACGCCCGTGAAGCGGGAAAATTGTATCACCGGCCCTGCGCCGGTGTGAAATGCTAGAACTGGTAACGCACGCTCAGCGCCACCTTGCGCGCCGGACCATACATGCCCGAGTACCACCAGTCCGACACGGAAGCCGTGTATTTTTTGTCGAACAGGTTGGCCACGTTGACGGTGGCAGACAGCTTGTCGTTGACGTCGTAGCGCGCCATCAGGCTGGCCACCGAGTACGCCTTCTGTTCCCAGTGCAGGGTACTGTTGATCTGCCACGCGTCAATCTCCGAATACACGCGGCTTTGCCAGTTCACGCCGCCGCCGATGGTCAGGCGATTCAGGTCGCCGGGCAGGCGGTAGGTGGTCCACAGTTTCACCAGGTGGCGCGGGAAGGTGGTCAGGATAGCCTTGCCGGCATTGTTTTCCGTCTGGCTGTACGACCACGATGCCGAAATATTCCAGTCCGGCGTGATGGCGCCCGTCGCTTCAACGTCCACGCCCTGGGTCTTGGCGCCCTTGATGGCGCGGTTGGCAGGATTGTTCGTGCCAGGCACGGTGTAGCCAGGGTCCGATTCGGACAGATTGCTCTGGCGGATCTGGTACAGCGCGGCAGAGGTGTTCAGGCGGCCATCGAACCAGCCGCTCTTGATGCCCGCTTCAAAGGTCTTGCCCTCGCGCGGCGCCAGCAGCTTGCCGTAGCGGTCTTGCGATGCTTGCGGCTGGTAGATGGTGGAGTAGCTGGCGTAGGCGCTGTGCGTGCCGTCGATATCGAATACGAGGCCGCCATACGGCGTGAAGACACGGCTCTCCGAGGCGGGGGACGCGCTGTAAAAATTCACGGACGGCGCGTCCGAGATGTAGTTCTCGCTGTAGCGCAGCACCTTGGCGCCAGCGATCAGCTTCAGGCGTTCGGAGAGGTTGAAGCGGCTGGCCGCGTAGGCGCTGGCCTGGCGGCGCGTGCTGTCGTAGATGACGGTGGTGCCGCCAAACACGGGCGTTGCCGTGCGATTCCAGCTGTACAGGTTGACGGGCGTGTTTTCGACGCCCCTGTCGAAACGACCATCGGTCGTGCTTTGAAATTCGCTGTAGTCCATGCCCAGCACCAGCTCGTGCTGGCGGCCGAATGCGCTGAACGGCCCGCGCACATTGACGTCCACGCTGTTGACCTGAAGCTGGTAGTCGCGGAAGTCGGCGTTCAAGCTCAGGCCATCGCCCGTGGCCTGGTCGGGAAAGCCGCCACTCACGCTCAGGTAGACGGCGCGTTCTTCCTGCGACGATTGCACGCGGTTGGCCGAGATTTTCAGCTTCCAGTCGTTGGCCAGCGCGTGCTCCACGGTGGCGAAGAGGTCGGTCGAATTGGTATCGAAGCGGTTCGACTTGGCGGCCGGGCTGAAAGAGCGTGGCAGGTCCGTCATGACGCCATTGCTGTAGAACAGGGGGAAGCCCAGGTAGGACAAGGATCCGTTCGAGCGCTTGCGCTGGTGCGTGACGCCGGCCGTCAGCTTCGTGTCGCGTGACAGATCCGCTTCGACCACGCCGTAGACCACTTTCTTGTTGCGGCTGTAGCCGTCGATGATGCTGTCGCCTTCTTCGTACACCGTCACCAGGCGGCCGCGCACGGTGCCAGTCTCGTTCAGCGGACCCGAGACGTCGGCCATGGCGCGCCGCTCATCGTAGGAAGCCAGCTCGCCCTCGACGGAGGCCTGGAACTGCGCCGTCGGCTTCTTGCGCACCATGTTGATGGCGCCCGACGCGTCGCCCGCGCCCGTCATCAGGCCCGAGGCGCCGCGCAGCACTTCGATGCGGTCGTACAGCGCCATGTCGGCCAGGCTTTGCGACGGTATCGCATTGAGGCCCAGGTTTTCCGAATGCGTGCTGACGCCATCGAGCTGGTAATTGGTGATCGAATAGCCGCGCGAAGTAAAGCCCGTGCGTTCGCTGCCCAGCGAGAACAGCGTGATGCCCGGCGTCTGCGCCATCACTTGCGCGATCGTGTTCAAGCCCTGGTCCTGCATGCGCTGCTGCGTGATGACGCTGACCGACTGCGGCGTTTCCCTGACCGACAGGCCCAGCGGCGTGGCCGTGGCGATCGGCAGGGTGGAGACATACGCGCCCGAGCCTTCCGTCGCATCCTGCTGCGCTTTGACTGATACTTCCGGCATCATGGCCATCGCTTCGCCGCCTGCCGCCGCATCGGCCGGGCGCAGCACATAGCTGCCGTTGGCGCTGCGCTCGGCCTTCAGGCCCGTGCCGCGCAGCACGCCGTTCAGTGCGGCCAGCACGTCGTGGCGGCCGCTCAAGCCGGCCGAGGTCTTGCCGCGCGTCTGCTCCGGCGTGAAACTGAGGATGACACGCGACTGGCTGGCGACCTGGCGCAGCGCCGTGGCCAGGTCGCCGGCCGGCACTTGGAAGTCGAGGCTGGCCGCAGCGGCGGCCGCGCTTTCCTGCGCCAGGGCTGGCGTCTGGACGTTCAGCAGCAGGGCCGAACCGATGAAGACGAGCTCGATGGCATACGCCATGGGTTTGATACGCGGCTTGGAATGAATGGCAGGAGACATGGTTACCTTGTGGTGTAGTCGTCAAAAAGAACGTTGCCTACACAGGTCACGCGAGAATCGGAAGCGGGTACTTTTTTTTGCGCCAGCGTCAAAATATATTTTCAGCGCAGCTGGCGCGCCTCGACCTGCACCCAGTAGCGCGTGCGCAGGCGCACGTCCACGGGCAGGGAGTCGGGCAGCGACAGCAGCACGGCATCCAGGTCGGCCAGCGGGAAGACGCCGGAGATGCGCAGGCCGGCGACGGCGTCGTCACAGCTCAGCAAGCCGTGGCGGTAGCGGCTCAGTTCATGCAGGAAGTCGCGCAGCGGCATGGCGTCGGCCAGCAGCAAACCCTGGCGCCAGGCCCAGACATCGGGCGAGACGGCGTGCGCGGGCAAGGTATTCTGCGCCGTCATGCCGCCGCCCTGGCCCGCGCGGAGCACCGGGCTGGCGTTGCCATGGCGCGGCATCAGCCGTACGGCGCCTTCCTCGACGGCGACCAGGGTGCTGCCGTTCGCCTGGCGCACCGAGTAGCGCGTGCCCAGCGCCTGCGCGTGGCCTTGCGCCGTTTCGACGAGGAAGGGGCGGTAGGGCATGCCCGTTTCGCGGGCCGTGGCGATGAACACTTCGCCCTGCACCAGTTGCAGCAGGCGCTGCGTGCCCGTGTAGCGGATGTTGACGGCGCTGCCGCTGTTCAGGTGCAAACGGCTGCCGTCGGGCAGGGTCAGCTCGCGGCGTTCGCCCACGTCGGTAGACAGGTCGGCCAGCGCGGCGCGGGCCATGTCGGGCGCATATTCCGAGCGCGCGCCGAACCAGCCCGTGAGGCCGATGGCCGATACCCACGCCAGCAACTGCAGGCTGCGGCGGCGCGAGATGGTCGAGGCAGGGCGGGAGCGCTGTGTCAACGCCGTGCGGCTGGCCTGTGCATCGAGTTCGCGCAAGCCGCCGCTGACGCTTTCGATGTGTTTCCACGCCCGTTCATGGTCGGGGTGCGCCTGGCGCCACTGCTGCCAGGCCGTTTTTTCTGCCGGCGTCGTTTCGCCGCTCATCAGGGTGGCCAGCCATTCGGCTGCCTGCATGGCGATGGCCAGGTCGATGGGCTGGCCCTGTGCGTAGACGGTGGCGCCGCGCATGTCAGGAGGCGGCAAAATCGGGCACGGCAAAAAAGCACAGCAGGTTGGCCTTGCTCAGGTATTTTTTGACGGAATGCGTGGTGGTGCCCAGTTCGGCGGCGATCTCGGCGTAGGTCATGCCGTCCAGGTGGGCCAGCAGGAAAGCGGCCCTGGCCTTGGCGGACAGCTGGTCCAGCGCGCGGTCGACCAGCTGCAGCGATTCGAGCACCATGGACATCGCTTCCGGCGACGGCGTGCTCGCTTGCGGCTGGTGCAGCAGGGCGTCGAGGTAAGCCCGTTCCAGCTCTTCGCGCCGGCAGTGGTTGGCCAGCAGGCGCTTGGCGATGGTGGCCAGGAAAGGGCGCGGCTGCGCGATCCCCGCACTGCTGCGCGCAACGAAGATCTTGATGAAGGTATCCTGCGCCAAGTCGCCGGCCAGCCCCGCATCGTGCAGGCGGCGCTTCAGCCAGTGCAGCAGCCAGGAATGGTGCTCGGCATACAGGGTCTGGAAGTCGGACGGAGGGGAAGGGGCGGACAGCATGCGAAGAGGGTGGGATAGCTTAATCTAAATGAGAATTGTTCTCATAATAACGCAGCGGCGCGCGCCAGGCAATCAGGAAAACGCGGCGTTGCTGAAATGCGACTGCGCGCCCGGGCCGCGCGCGGTGCCGGATTTGCGCCTGAGCACGGCAGATGTAAAAGTTTCCTTAGCGCAAGCTTTCATGTGAGAAAATGCGGCTTGTCGATGTGGTGCGGAGCGGAGCGAAAAATGATGTGGATGGTTGGCGGTGCCCTGGTTCTATTGGTCGCCAGATTTTTATGGCTGGCCTATTTTCATCGGGTCAACGCGATGTCGCGCCAGGCGGAATTGATGAACTGGCTCGATATCGGCCGGGTGTCGAACCCCGATGGCGGCAAGGATATTCTGTTGGCGAGAAATGAGCGCGGCGCCCGGATCGACTGGCGCACGGGCGAAGTCTGGCTGATGAATCCCAAGGTGGCCGAGCCGTTTGCCGATTTTCTCGCCGTCGAGCGCTGGCTGACGATGCGCGACATGCCGGCGGCGGGCAAGCCGGCCGCAGCCACGCCTGCGCCAGTGGAACCGGAACCGGAAGCGGCGCAGGACGCCGGACCCGTGCGCGACACCTTGCCGGCCTTCCAGCAAAAAGTCGATGCGTGTTTGGCCAAGGCCGAAGGCGGCCAGGAATTGCTGGAAACCAAGCAGGCGTTCGAGGCGGGCAGCGAGCCCTATCTCGAGGCGTCGACGGAACTGAGCAAGACGGCGCTCGAGCTCGAAGTGTCGCCAGCCATGGTGGCGACGTTTCATATCAGCGCGTTCGCCGCCCTGGCCGAAACGGCGGGCGCCGACAAGCTGGAACGGGTAGCGGCCAGCCTGCACGCGGCGGCCAGGCAGATCAGGGCCAGCGTCGCCGTGTAAAAAGCGGGCCTGACCCGGAATGAAAAAAACCGCTGACTCCCTTGCAGGAATCAGCGGTTTTTATGTATTGGTTGCGGGGACAGGATTTGAACCTGTGACCTTCGGGTTATGAGCCCGACGAGCTGCCAGACTGCTCCACCCCGCAGGCGAATTATAACCGAGTTTGTTGCATTGCGAAAGAGCGGATTGACACGAAGGGCATTTGCTTTGCATGAGGGCGGTAGGCATGCTGCGCCGCAATGGAAAAAGCCGCTGATCCCTTTGCAAGAATCAGCGGCTTTTTATATATCTGGTTGCGGGGACAGGATTTGAACCTGTGACCTTCGGGTTATGAGCCCGACGAGCTGCCAGACTGCTCCACCCCGCAGGCGAATTATAGCGGGGTTTGCTGCAATGCGCAATGGCCGGGTTTCAGACCTTCGATTACGCCGCCGCCAGGCGCCACAGCGAGGTGACTTCCTTCGAACGGGCCGCATGCAGGCTGTCGGTGGCGTCCTGCGCGCGCGGGTGCGTGGGTTTCACGTCCAGGCGGTCGATGACTTTCAAGCCCGCCTGTTCTATCCATTCGAGCAATTGCGCGCGCGGGCGCAAGCCCAGGTGCTCGGCCAGGTCCGACAGGATCAGCCAGCCTTCGCCGTTTGGCTCCAGGTGGTCGGCCAGGCCGGCGAGGAAGCCGCGCAGCATGCGGCTGTCCGGATCGTAGACGGCGTATTCGATCGGCGAGCTGGGGCGGGCCGGTAGCCAGGGCGGATTGCACACGACGAGCGGCGCGCGGCCGGCAGGGAACAGGTCGGCCTGCACCACCTCGACCTTGTCGATCACATCGAGGCGGGCCAGGTTTTCGCGCGCGCAGGACAGGGCGCGCGGGTCCTGGTCGGTGGCGACGATGCGGGCGACGCCGCGCTGCGCCAGTACGGCGGCCAGCACGCCCGTGCCGGTGCCGATGTCGAAGGCCAGGCTGGCGCGCGCGGGCAGCGGCGCTTCCGCCACCAGGCCCACGTATTCGCCGCGGATCGGCGCGAACACGCCGTAGTGCGGATGGATGCGCTGGCCCAGGGCCGGCAGTTCCACGCCCGTGCGGCGCCATTCGTGCGCGCCGATCAGGCCCAGCAGTTCGCGCAAGGAGGCGATAAACGGCTCTTCGCCGCGGCCATACGCTTCATTGCACGCCAGTTTCACGTCCGGCGCGCGGCGCAGCGGGATCGTGTAGTCGGCATCGAAGGGCAGCAGCAGCATGGCCAGGGTGCGGGCGCGCTGCGACTGGGCCTGGCGGTGCAGATGGAACGCTTCCGTGGCGGACGGTTCCGGCTTGGCCAATTTGGCGGCCTTGGCCTTCTTGCTTGGTTTGTCGTTCTTGTGGTCGGCGCGGCGCGCCAGCGCCTGCAGCAACTGGCGCGCATTCTGGAAGTCGCCGCGCCACAGCATGGCTGTGCCTTCGCAGGCCAGGCGGTAAGCCTGGTCGGCCGTCGTGCGGTCATCGGCGATGACGACGCGCTTGGGCGGCGGCATGCCGCTTTCCGAACGCCAGCGGGCCGAATGCTCGGCGCCGTTTTCGCTCCAGTGGATCTGCGGATGAACGGTAGGTGAAGAGGTGTCGGACATGGGATTCAATCGATAGAAGGGGGCGCGCGGCATGGTCGCCTGCGCAGGCCGTCTTCCATTATACGTTGCTGGCCGTGCCGTCTGTGCTGCCGGCGCTGTCCGTGCCATAGGCGAGTGCCAGCGCACGGGCGCGCGCCTGCTCTTCCGGCGTGGCTTCCACGATTTTCTTGCCGGCGTCGGCCACCGCGTCCGGCTGCACCAGCTTGAGCAAGCGCAAGCTCAGGCTGCCCGCCAGGTCGCCATCGTTGCCGCTGGCGCTGGCGCTGGCGCCATCGGACATGCCCTGATAGAGATTGCTTTGCAATTGCTGGCCCAGCAGCTTGAACAGGTCGTGCAGATTGCCGCCGAAATGCGTGTCGGGCAACTGTTTGGCGGGCAGGACGCCGTCATCGGATACCGGGGCTTCCGGCGTTTCATTTTGCGTTTGCTCAAGCACGCCCGCGCTGATATTCGATTGATATTGCACTTCCACTTCGAAGTCGAAGGTCTGGCCGTCGGCCGTCGTGATCTTGCCCTTGCCGATGAAATGCGCGTTTTCATCGAGGCTGAAGGCGGCCGCGCGGCTGCTGCCATTGGGACCCGAGACGCTGGCGCTGCCGCTGCTGAAGCTGGAGCCGGCTTGCAAATCGACCGAATCGAAGGCGATGGTGGCGCCGTCGCCGAACAGCTGGCGCGTCATGTGGCTCAGGAAATCTTGCGCCACGTCGACGGTGGCGTTGCCCAGCGCATCGGTGCGTTGCGAGAGCCGTTTGGCCGACAGGTCCAGGCCATTTTTCGACAGCGCCACCACGTCTTGCGCCGTGCGCTGCATCAGGGGTGAGCCGGCCAGGCCCGTGGCGCTGTTGCCCGTGCGGGACGGCTGCTGGCCAGCCAGCGTATTCGAGGCGGGTTGACGGCTGGCGAGGGCGGGAAGCTGGGACATGGCGGTTTCTCAATGAGCGAAGTACCGTTATTAACGGCGTTCTACGCCCATTCTTTAACCATTAGTGGTGGTGCGACCAGCTACCGTCCGCCGATTCCAGGTAGGACTTGACGGCATCGGCCTGGCCCGTGGCGTGGCGCTTGAGTTCGCCGCATGCGCAAATGCCCTGGTATGGCTGGATATGCGAGCAGGCGGAGACTTTTTGCAGGTAGACCTGCATGGATTTGTGACATTTGACGCACTTGAAGGTGAGGCTGCGGGCGGCTTTCATGGGCTTCCTTGAACTGTTGCGGGGCATACGGGAACATATGCGAAGGGCGGGATTTTACCCCACTCCGCCTGCTGTTACATACTGTTGCAACTGCGCCACGCGGAAGTCAACTGAATCAGGTCTATCACGTTGAGAGAGTACGGAGGCCATCTGGTATCCATTGAACGAGGTAGCACCATGGACAAGCATGACAAGGAGAAGCCTGCACAGCCCGCCAAGGAGCTGGTCAGGAAGTGGCTGAAAGCGGAGCTGGAACAGCGCCGGCCGCCGCCCGACCCCGAGCAGATCCGCCGCGAGCTGGGCTGGGATATGCTCAGGCTGTGCCGGGAGCCGGCCAGCCGTTAGCGACCTAACGCACCGTCACCACGCTCTTGCCGCCGGACCCCGGCTGCACGAGGATGCGGGTGGCGATGCGTTCCGTCATTTCCTGTACGTGCGAGATGACGCCCACCTTGCGGCCCATCGCTTGCAAGCCGTCGAGCGCATCCATGGCCACGCGCAGGGTTTCCGTGTCCAGGCTGCCGAAGCCCTCGTCGATGAACAGCGATTCCACGCGCACGCGGTTCGAGGACAGCGAGGCCAGGCCCAGCGCCAGGGCCAGCGAGACGAGGAACGATTCGCCGCCCGACAGCGAGTGCACGGAGCGCAGCTCGCCGCCCATGTCCTGGTCGCGCACCATCAGGCCCAGCGATGGATTGTTCGGGTTGTCGATGCGTTCCAGCTGGTAGCGGCGCGCCAGGTGGTTCAGGTGCGCGTTGGCATAGCCGAGCAGCACTTCCAGGGTGAATTGCTGCGCGTAGTTGCGGAATTTCTTGCCGTCGGCCGAGCCGATCAATTCATTCAGGCTGGCCCAGCGCCGCTCGATGACGGCTTGCGCCTCGATTTGCGCCAGCATCGCTTGCGCGCTGTGGCGCCGGGCGTCGTCCTGCGCGATGGCCAGGCGCAAGCGCGTCGCTTCCTCGTTGGCCGCCTGGCGTTCCAGCGCCAGTGCATCGAGCGCGGCCTGCAGCGCGGCCACGTCCATTTCCAGCGCCTGCGGCGGCTGCTGCACGTGCGCGGCCAGCTGCTGCCGCCGTTCGGCCAGCACGGAAACGGCCGCCGTGTGGCGGTCGGCGATCACTTGCAGGGCGTCGCGTTCGGCGCGCATGGCGTCCGGCGCGATGGCCAGGTGCGCGCGCAGCTCGTCGAGCGTGGCAGGCGCGTGGGCCGGATGGGCATCCTGGAACTGGCGCAGCCAGTCGTGCAGGGCGGCGGCGGCGCCGTGTTCCTGTTCGCGCATGGCGGCCAGGCGCTGCGACAGCTGCGCGCACGCTTCGTCGAGGCGCGTGCGTTGCTGGCTGGCCGACTGCGCCGCCGTTTGCTGCCGCGCCAGCTGTTCTTTGGACTGCGCGATGGCCGCTGCCAGGCTGCGCTCGACCTCGGCCACGCTCTGGCCCTGCCATAGCGCGTGGCGCTGCGCTTGCAGTGCCGTTCGCTGTTTGTCGGCGGCGGCAAAGACGGCATGGGCTTCCTGCGCCGTGTGCCGCGCCTTGCCGGCGGCCAGCAGCGCCGCTTCCAGTTGCGCGGCCAGGGTCGCCAGTGCGTGGCCGCGCTTGTCCTGGTCCGCCTGCTGTTTCAGCCATTGCCGGCTTTCCGATTCACGCGCCGCGCGGAAGTCGGCCGGGCCGGCGCGCCAGCTGTCTTTCCAGTCCTCGGCGCCGTCGGCGTCGGCAAAGGCGCCATCGAGCTGCGCCAGCAAGGCATCGAGCGTGGCGCGCGCCGTCTCGCCCTTGTCGGCGTTGCCCGCTTGCTGCGCCTGCAGCTGCACCAGCTGCGCTTGCGCCTCGGCGACGGTGCTGGTGCAGCGCGCGTGCTCGCTGGATGCCAGTTCGTGCGCCGCCTGCGCCTGCTCGCGCCGCGCGCTGGCCTGGCGCAGCACCGTTTCCTGCTGCGCCAGCGCCTGCAAGCCTGCCGCATTGGCCGCCAATTGCTGCGTGAACCAGTCCGCGCGCTCGTCTACCGGCGGCAGCTGCAGGGTGTCCGCGTGCGGCTGCCATTGCGCATTCAGGCCGTCGATGATGGACGGCAGTGCCGATAGTTCTTCCGCCGTTTGCGCCTGTTCGCGCATATGGGCGGCCAGTGCCGCCTTGTGCGTGGCCAGCCGTTCCAGATTGCCGCGCACCTGCGTTCGGCAGGCCAGCACGTCATCCTGCAAGCTGGCCAGCATCGCCTGCAAGGCGTCGTCGGCGTGGCTGTACGGGTGTTCCAGCGCGCCGCAGACGGGGCAGGGCTGGTCATCCTGCAAATTGGCCCGCAGCTGCTCGACGCTGGCCGCGCATGCCGCTTCGGCGCCCTTCAACGATTTTTCCGCCTGCGCCAGGCGAGCCTCCAGCAGCGCCGTTTGCGCCGCTTCCGCCGCCAGTGCCGTGCTTTCCGTTTGCGCGGCCTGCGCCAGCTGGGCCGCCTTCGCTTGCCAGTGCGCCAGCGCCTGCCGCTGGCGTGCCAGTTCGTTCCAGGTTTTTTCCGCGTTGCTCAAGATGCGCGCGTGTGCCTCCAGCTGGCCGCGCTGTTCCTGCAGCCCCTGGCCATCGATGGCTTGCACGGCCGCCAGCGCCTCGCGCCGTTCGGCATCGCGCAGCGCCAGCGCGGCAGCGGCGCTGGCTAGCGCCGCTTGCGCCGCCTGCGTGGTGTCAAGGGCCTGGCGCACCTGCCGCGCCGATTCGGCCATGCTCGCGTCGGCCGCATCGGCTTGCGCGGCCGCTTGCCCGGCCTGGGCAAACAATTGATCCCATAATTGCCACGATTGCGCCAGCGCCTGCCACTGCTGGTGCGATGCCAGCCACTGACTGCCCGCTTCCTGTTCCGCCTGCGCGGTCTGCTGGCGCTGCTGCAGCGTGTGCAGCGCGGCGCGCGCAGCCTCGTTGGCCTGGTCGGCACCTTGCGCCGCTTGCTTTGCCTGCTCATGCGCGGGCAGCTGGGCCAGGATACCGGCATCGAGCGCCTTGGCCTGGTCGAGCAGGGGAGCCGCGTCGCGCTGCGCCGCTTCTTTGGACAGCAAGTCCGCTGCCGCCAGCTGCACGGCCTGCGCCAGTTGCGCTTCGCTGGCCACAGCCTGCGCCGCCTGCGCGCGCGACGCTTCCAGCGCGGCGCCCGTACTGGCGATGTCGTTCGCCAGACGCGCCACGTCGTCGATCAGGGGCCGCGCCGGCTGCAGCAATTCCCACTGCGCCAGCGCCGTGCGGCGCGCTTCGGCAGCGGCCCGTTCGGCATCCGCGCCATCGAGCGCCTCTTGCGCCGCCGCCATCTGGGTTTGCAGCTTGTGCGTCTCCTGGTGCCAGCGCTGCTGCAGTTCCAGCACGGCCTTGCGCAAGTCGATGGTGTGCAGGGCGGTGTCGGCCGCGCTGCACAGCGTTTCGGTATCGGCCCGTTCTTCCGGCGACAGGGGACGCTGGTCGGCCAGTTTTTCGCCCAGGCGTTCGAGGACCTGTTTTTCCTTTTTCGCCCGCTCGAAGGCGCGCATGGAAATGTCCGTATAGATGCTGCTGCCCGTCAGGGTTTCGAGCAACTCGCCCCGTTCATTGTCTTCCGTCTTGAGGAAGGTGGAAAACTCGTTCTGCGCCAGCAGCACGGCGCGCGTAAACTGGTCGAACGACAGGCCGATGCGCTTTTCGATCTCTTCCTTGACTTCCGTCTTGGTACCGCCGATGGCTTGCAGCGCGGGCAGCTGGTGCAAGCTCATGGCGGTGGCCTGCAGCGCGCCTTCCGCCTTGGTGCGCGAGCGGCGCACGCTCCAGCGCGCGCGGTAGCTTGCGCCGTCGTTGCCGACGAAGTCCACTTGCGCGTAACCGTCGGGCGTGCCGCGCCGCAGCAGGGTGCGCGTATCCTGGGCATTGACGGTTTCCTTGCCCACGTCGGGCAGGGCGCTGCCCCGGCCCAGCACTTTCAGCAAACGCGGCGTGGCGTCGTACAGGGCCAGGCACAGGGCGTCGAGCAGGGTGCTCTTGCCCGCGCCCGTGGGGCCGCTGATGGCGAACAGGCCGGAAGACGCCAGCGGCTCCTGCTGGAAGTCGACTTCAAATTCGCCGGCCAGCGAGGCCAGGTTCTTGCCGCTGATGTTCAGTATTTTCATGGTTCTTCAGTTTCGCTCACGCGCCGGGCAGCAGCAGTTCGGCCAGGGCCGACAGTTGTTCGGGGGGCGCTTCCTTGCCGTATTTTTGCAGGTACAGGCGGCGGAAGATGTCGTCGGGCTGCAGCTGTGCCAACTGGTCGAGCGTCAGGTTCTCGGGCGCGCTGCTGCGCGCGGCGCTCGACGTTTCGATCTTCGCCAGACGCACGTGCTTGCCGTCGAGCGCCGTTTCGATGCGCGTGCGCAGGCCCGGTTCCGGTGCATCGAGGCGCACGCGCACTTCCAGGAAGGGCTGCGCTTCAGGTGGTGTGGCGGGCACGTCGAGGGCGGCCAGCTGCGCCAGTACTTCGTTGATGGGCGCCGGCGTGGCGGGCACGCGCAGCAGGGGCACGGCGCGCGGCACTTCGATGGCGCGCACGGATTGCAGCGCTTCGCCGTCGATATCGAGGCACAGCACCTGGTGGCGGTAGTGTACTTCGGCGAACGACAGGGGAATCGGGCTGCCGCAGTAGCGGATGTGCTCCTGACCGCCCACGGCCTGCGCCTTGTGCAAATGGCCCAGCGCCGCATAGGCGATGGACGTATCGAAGATCCCCGACGGAAGCATTTCCGTGCCGCCGATGACGATGCGGCGTTCGGAGTCGTTCGACATTTCGCCGCCCACCATGTGGCAGTGGCCCATGGCGACGATGGCTTGCCCGGGCTGGCGGCGCGCCAGCGCCAGGTCCGTCAATTGCCGGTACAGCAGGGCGATGCCGCCCAGGTAGGCGTCCTGCGTGTCGCCGGCCGGCAGTTTCGGCACGTCGCCGGGGCGCAAAAAAGGCACGGCCAGGCACCAGGCCTGCACTTGCCCGTCGCCGCCGGCGAGCGGCAGCAGCAGGCGTTCCAGGTCGATATTGCCTGCCTCGTCGCGCAGCAGATGGCCGATTACGTGGGTGCCATGCGCGGCCAGCAGGGGGCCGGGCGCTTCGAGACGGCCGGCCGAATCGTGGTTGCCGGCGACGACCACCAGCTGCAGCGCGGGCAGGCGCGCGCGCGCCTGCTGCAGGAAGACATATAACTGCTTTTGCGAGGCGGCCGACGGGTTGGCGTTGTCGAATACGTCGCCCGCCACCAGCAACACGTCGACCTGTTCGACCACAAGCGTGTCGAGCAGCCAGTCGAGGAAGCGCTGGTGCTCGTAGCCCCTTTCAAAATTGTGCAGGGTCTGGCCCAGATGCCAGTCGGAAGTGTGCAGCAGGCGCATGGTGTGGCAACGGTAGGGAGGACAGGCGCCAATATAGCAGGAATGATAGGGGTCAGACCCGTTGGGGGCATGTTTCCTGGTAGGGAACTTGCCGATCGCGAAGCGACTGACCCCAGCCTTCAGTTGGGCTTGCCCTCAGCCATCAAGCCGTCAATGCGCCAGCTCTGTATGTATTGCGTCCATCCTGCTTGGCCTTGTACAGCAGCACGTCGGCGCGCTGCAGCAGCACGGCGGGGGAAATGTCTTCGTCGCGGTAGAAGGCCAGGCCGATGCTGGCGGAAATGCGCACGGTGATGCCATCGAGTTCGAACGGCTGCTGCATGGCGGCGACGATTTTTTCCGCCAGCACGGCCGCGTCTTCTGGCCGGGTGATCTGTTCCATGATGATGGTGAATTCATCGCCGCCCAGGCGGGCGATGATGTCGGTGGCGCGCATGGTGTGCGTCAGGCGCTGGGCGAAGGCGCGCAGCAGGGCGTCGCCGGTGCCGTGGCCGTGCGTGTCGTTGACGGGCTTGAAGCGGTCGATATCCATGTACATGACGGCCATCAGGTGCTGCTGCTGGCGGCTCGCGTGCATGGCGTCGCTGAGTTTTTGCTGGAAGCCGGCGCGGTTCGACAAGCCCGTCAGCGCATCGACCTGGGCCAGCTTCAGCAGGCGCTGTTTTTCGCGCTTTTGCACGGTGATATCCTGGCGCATCACGTGAAAGCCCACCACCTGCAGCTTGTCTTCGCCGATCTGCGGGATGTAGATCACTTCCAGGCAGCGCTCGATGCCTTCCTTCTCGTCTTCTTCCTCGAAGCTCAAGGTTTCACCGGCCAGCACTCTTTCGATATACGGCGCCACCGTGCGGTAGCGCGCCTCGCCCACCGTGTCGCGCACGCGCTTGCCCAGCGCCTGGCGGCCCGTCAGGCCGAATTCGCGTTCATAGGCGATGTTCAGGAAGCGGTAGACCTGGTCGGCGTCGATGTAGGCGATCATGGCCGGCAAGGTGTCGGCGATGGTGCGCAGGCGCGCTTCGCTTTCCAGCAGCGCCACTTCCGATTCGCGCAAGGTGGTGATGTCGTCCAGGGTCCCCACGTAGCCCTCGATCTTGCCGTCGATGAGGATGGGCGCGATTTTGACGGAGACCCAGACCAGCCGGCCGTCGCGCTGCAGGCAGCGCAGGGTCGACTGGAATGGCGCATGGCTGCGCGTCAGCTGTTCCAGCGCCACGTGCATCAGCGGATAGTCGTCCGGATGCAGGGCGCTGGTCCAGCCGGCGCCCAGGGCGGCCGCGCGCGGCAAGCCCGTGATCGATTCGAAGGTGCGGTTGACGTAGGTGCAGCGGCGCTGGCGGTCCAGGCGCACCAGGCCCAGCGGCGAGGCGTCGTTGACGGCGGCCAGCTCGGCCTGTTTCTGGCGCAGTTCCAGTTCCTGCTGGCGGCGCTGCGAGATATCCTCGGCGATGCACAGGATATGTTCGATCTGCTGGCGCTCGTCGAACACGGGCACGGAGACGGCGCGCAGGTAGCGCAGGCTGCCGTCCGTCAGGCGCAGCGGCTTTTCCGTATGGTCGATGACGCCGTGCTCGGCCAGGATGGCGCGGTCGTCCTCGGCGTCGTGCAGGCCGAAGTCGGGCGGGAATGCCTGGCAATCGGTCTTGCCGATGACGTCGGCGGCCAGGTGGCCGGTGATGTCCTCGGCCGCCTTGTTCCACACTTCCATCTGGCCGAAGTTTTCCGGTCGCGCGCTTTTCACGTAGACCAGCACGGGCAAATGATCGATCAGCGATTGCAGGAAGCTGCGGTTGTCCTGCAGCGCCAGTTCGTCGTGCTTGCGCGCGCTGATGTCGCGCGAGGTGACGGCCACGCCGTCGGTGATTGGCACCACCTGGTGGCGCAGCCAGCGCGTGGCGCCCGAGGCCAGTGTCAGCTCGAATTCATCTTCCAGCGGCTGGCGCGTTTCCATCACCAGCACGAAGCGCTGGAAGAAACGCTCGCCGCGCAGCAGCGGCATGTGCTGCAGCACGCGCTGGCCCAGCAGCTCGGAGCGCGGCTTGCCCAGCATGTCGGCGGCCCGCTCGTTGACGTCGGCGAAAATGAAGTCTTCCACCGGCTTGCCCTGGGCGGGGCGCCAGGCTTTCAGCAGCAGCACGGAGTCGAGGCTGCCGTGGTGCGCCGCGCGCAGCAGCGCCTGCGTTTCCGTCGCCTGGCGGATGCTGCGGCGCAGGCGTGCGCTCTGGCGCATCAGCAGGGTCGTAAAGCCGGCGATGAGCACGCTGGCGGCGAGCAGCGCGCCGATATACACGAGGCGGCGGTGTTCGAAACGGGCCAGGGCGACGGTACGGCTCACGCCCACCACGGCCAGCAGCGGGTAGCGTGGCAGCTCATGATAGCTGTAGATGCGCGGCGTCGCGTCGACGGGCGGCTCGATCAGCAGTTCCTCGGAAGCGTGCTGCGGCGGTCCCGGCATGCGGAAGTCGATGCGGTCGCTGAGGATCAATTGCTCGCCGATGCGGCCCACCGTCAGGCCGCTGTCGCGCGCCACCAGCATCAGCGCGCCATGCTCGTCGAGGTTCAGGCGGTCGTAGTCGTCGACAAAATACGTGGGGTCGACGTGGATGACGATGGCGCCGGCAAAGCGGCCCCGCGCATCGTTCAGGCGGCGCGCCAGGCGGATGGTCCAGCGCTTGCCGTCCGCGTCGAGCATCGGTGTATCGACCAAAACCGTGTCGGATGCATTGGCGGCCAGCGCCCTGAAAAATGGCTGCGCGGCCAGGTTTTCCGGCAGATAGGCGTGGGCGCTGTCGATGACGTTGCCCTGCGCGTCGATGAGGGCGATCGGCAGTTCCAGCTTCGATGGCAGCACGCTGTCGAGCAGGCCCTGGCGGCGCGTGAATTCATTGAGGCGCAGGCCGCCGTCCGTTTCCTCGTATTTGAGCTTGAACAATTGCGTGGCATGGTCGGTCTGGCGCAGCGTGAAACTGGTATGGTCGGCCAGGGTACGCGCCAGCGACTGGCTCGCGGCCACGGCGTCGCGCACGGCGCTGGCCCGCTCCTGGCCCACCTGATAGTAGACGGCCGCCCACAGCGCCAGCAGCAGGATGAGCGCGAACAGGGGCACCAGACTGATGCGGTACAGGCGGCGGGCAAGGCGTTGCAGGGGTCTCGTTATCGCTATCACGGGCGCTTGCAGGCTAGATTCATGGAAAAAGGGAAGGGCGGCGTGGCGCGCATGATAGCCGAAATCGGCTGCCTTGCGCATAAGCCCGTCGCCGCCACGCCCATCGTCTGTTCGCGGTCTGTCGCTGGGCTTATTTTGCGTTAAATCAAGTATCTGTGGTGCCGCGCACGCTAAAAAAGGTGCGCCGGTGGCGACACGGGCTGGCGGCGTGGCAGAAAAAGTACAATTGCGCCCCCATCCTCATTAAAATGGATGCTTCTACCTCCCATATCGAAAGTTGTCATGCAGAGTAAAAAGCCCGATGCGGCACGGCTGGACAAGATCGTGGCCGAAGCGCGCCGCGCCGCCGACCAGCGCGAGAGCGGCTACCGCGAGCGCTCGCTGAAGATGTACCCGTGGGTCTGCGGCCGCTGCATGCGCGAATTTACGCGTGCCAACGTGCAGCAGCTGACCGTGCACCACCGCGACCACAACCACGACAACAATCCGCCCGATGGCAGCAACTGGGAACTGCTGTGCCTGTATTGCCACGACAATGAGCACTCGCGCTACCTGGAAGCGGACCGTGGCGCCGGCTTGCTGTCGGCCGAGGTGGCGCCGGCCACGCACAATCCGTTTGCCGCGCTGGCGGGCCTGATCAAGAAAAAGGACTGAGCGGGCCGCGCCGCTTCCCCATGCGCATCTTGCTGACCGAAGACGACCCGCAACTGGGCCGCGCCACGCAGATCGGCCTGGAGCAGGGCGGCTATGCCGTCGACTGGGTCACGAGCGCCGAACACGCGCACACGGCCGTGCGCCTGCACGACTATGGCTGCATCCTGCTCGACCTGGGCTTGCCCGGGCAGGACGGCATGCAGGCGCTGGGCATGCTGCGCGACAATGGCTATAGCGGCGCCGTGCTGGTCGTCACGGCGCGCGACACGGTGGGAGAGCGCATCGCCGGCCTCGACGCGGGCGCCGACGACTTCATCGTCAAGCCGTTCGACCTCGACGAACTGGCCGCGCGCATCCGCAGCGCCTGCCGCCGCGCCGCCGGCCGCCTGCGCGAGCACCTCGTGCACGGCGACCTCGTGCTCGATATCGCGGACCGGCAGGTGACGCAACGGGGCTTGCCCGTGACCCTGACGGTGAAGGAATTTCGCATCCTGCAACTGCTGCTGGAGCACGGCGGCCGGGTGCTGAGCCGGGAACAGCTGGAGAAAAATCTGTATAGCTGGGGCGGCGAAGTGGAAAGCAACGCCGTGCAAGTGCACATCCACCACCTGCGCAAGAAGCTGGGGCGGGACTTGATACGCACCGTGCATGCGATCGGTTATTGCATCGACAAGCCGAAAGCGGCCTGACAAAGAAAACGGGCCGCCCTGAGGCAGCCCGTTGTGCTCTATGGCTGGTCAGCCATCAACTCATCAGAAATCGACGGTGGCCGACAGCCACAGGCGGCGTCCGTCCAGGCTGTTGACATAGCGGTTGGCGTAGTTCAATGCCGGTGCGCGGTACGGCTGGTAGTCGATAAAGTCCTTGTTGAGCAGGTTGTACACGGCCGCGTTCAGGGTCACGCGCTTGTTCAACTGGTAGCTGGTGCCCAGGTGCAGCATGGTGTAGCCCTTGTAGTCTCCCAGCGCAGCCTTGGCGGCGCGCGTGGAAGCCGAGGTGCCCGGATCGCGGAAGCGCTCGCTGCGGTACTCGGCGCGCAGCCAGCCATTCCATTCGCGCGAGATATCCCACGAGAGGCGCGCATTGACGGCGTGCTTGGGCGTGTCGCTCAGCGGCTTGCCCGCGTTGCTGCCACTCTTCTGTTCGCTTTCCGTGTAGGTGTAGTTGGCGCTGGCCGACAAGGTCTTGCCCAGCGGGAAGCGCGTGTTCAGCTCGACGCCGCGCGTGACGGCCTCATCCACGTTGACGGACTGGCCAAACGCATCGACGTTGGGCCAGTTGCCGAAGCTGACGCAGCCTGGACGGTTCGGCGACGGACGGTAGTCGCAGTTGACGAGGCCGGTGCCCGTCGTGATCTTGTCCTTGAACTCATTGTTGAACAGGGAGCCGCTGGCCGTCCAGCCGGCCAGGTTGTCGAAGTAGGCGCCGATTTCCGTGGTCGTGCTCGTTTCCGGCTTCAAGTCCGGACTGCCGACGAGGGGGACCGTGCCCTGGCCGCCGAAACCGTTGATGCCGGGCGACAGTTGCTCCACGCGCGGCGTCTTGTAGCCCTTGCTGACGCCGCCCTTGACGGTCCAGCTCGGCGTCGCGTTCCACACGGCATACGCGCGGGGGCTGGTCTGGCCGCCGAAGATGCTGTGATCGTCATAGCGGGCGCCAAAGGTCAGCGCGACGTTCTCCAGCACCTGCCATTCGTCTTCCACGAACAGGGCTTTTTGCGTGAATTCGAATTTTTTCGGCGCCACGCCGTCCGTCATTTCCGCCTTCCACCATTGCGCGCCGACGGTCGCCATGTGCTTGCCTAATGGCATGACCAGCTTGGTGTCGAACACCTGGCTTTCCACTTCCAGCGTGCGCGCGCTGCCGGCGACGGCGCCCGGCGTGCCTGGCGGGATCGTGCGGCCCAGGGTCTCCGTCTTGTTCACCATGTAGCTGCTGTCCACAGTGCCGAAGCCGAAGCGGCCCGTGTGCGACAGGGTCCACTGGTCGCGGTTATATTTTTGTTCCGGGCCGTAGCCGCCCTGCAAGCCCAGGGTGCCCAGCTGTTTCTTCGAATTATCGTAGGTCTGGCGGCCCGCATCCGCGTCGAGGATGACGGTGTGGTAGCGGTTCGGCGTGAAGGCCAGGCGCGCGCCAAAGTTTTCAATGTCCGCACGCACGGGGTTCGCGCCCATGTTCGGCACGACTTCCGTACCGGTACCGTCGTTGTAGCGGATGTCGGCGGCGTCGCGTCGCTGCTTGCTGCCGCGCAGGGACAGGCCCAGCAGGTCGGTGGCGATGGGGCCGCTCAGGTAGAAGCGGCCGTTTTTCACGTCGCCGAAATCGGATTCTTCCTGCACGGTATAGTCGGCCGAGACGGAGCCCATCCACTGCTTGCCCACCTTGCGCGTGATGATGTTGATCACGCCGCCCATGGCGTCCGAGCCGTACAGGGTCGACATGGGGCCGCGGATGATCTCGATGCGCTCGATGGCGGCCAGCGGCGGCATGAAGCTCGTTTGCGTGCCGCCGAAGCCGTTCGGCGTGACATTGCCGGCCGCGTTCTGGCGGCGCCCGTCGATCAGCACCAAGGTGTAGTCGCTGGGCATGCCGCGGATGCTGATGTTCATGCCACCCGTCTTGTCGCCCGCCGCGCCCACGTCGATGCCTTCCACGCTTTCCAGCGCCTGCGTCAGGTTGCCGAAGCGCTCCTTCGACAGCTCCTGGCGCGTCAGCACCGTGATCGAGGCGGGCGCTTGCTTGATGTCCTGCTCGAAACCGGAAGCGGAAACCACCACTTCCGGCATGCTGGCAGGCGCGCCCGTCTGGGCGTGCGCCGGCAGGCAGGACAGGGCGGCCACGGCCAGGGCCAGGGTGGTGGGACGCGGCAGGCGCGCGCGGCGGGTGCTGTTGGACATGCAAACTCCTGATGGTGGATGAGTTATTGGTGTGTGTTGCTGTGCAAGCTAATGGGAATCATTGAGGCAATAAGAATCATTTACAATTGCGGACATGGCATCCCAAAAAATATTTCGCTCCGGATCTTGCGCAGAAGTTCTTAAGAGATTCTTAACGGCTGGCGGCGGCCTGCAAACCTGGTCCTTGCGGCGCACCCTGCTGGCCGTGCTGCTGGGCCTGACCCTGACCCTGTGGGTGGGCAGCGCCGCCATCGTGTACGTGGAAGCGCGCCGTGAAAGCCAGGAATTGTTCGACCAGTCGCTGATCGAGACGGGCCATCTGCTGCTGTCGCTGGTGGAAAAGGATGCGCGCAAACACGGCTTGACGGGGCCGATCGACGTGCCGCTGCGTGGCCATCCGAATCCCCATCAGTATTTGCTGTTCAAGGTGCGCGACGCGCAGCAGCGCGTGCTGTACCGCAATGACGCGGCGTCCGATATCGCCCTGTCGCGCAGCGCGCCGGACGGCCTGTCCTGGACCAGCATAGCCGGCCAGCGCTGGCGTTTGTTCTCGCTGTGGGACCCGCAGCGCACTTTGCAACTGCTGGTGGCCGAGCCGACCAGCCACCGCGACGACATCAGCCGCGGCTTCTTTTACCGCATCGCGCTGTTCGGCCTGCTGCTGGTGGCGCTGGCCACGATCGCCATCTGGTGGAGCATCCACCGCGTGTTTCGCGTGCTGCAGGCGTCGGCCGATGAAGTATCGGCGCGCACGCCCGATGAACTGGCCGACGTCAGGCTCGCGGGCGCGCCCGCCGAACTGCATCCGCTGCTGCTGGAAATAAACCGCCTGTTTGGCAGGGTGCGGCAAAGCCGCGACAACGAGCAGCGCTTCACGGCCGATGCGGCGCACGAGCTGCGCACGCCGCTGGCCGCCATCAAGACCAATCTGCAAGTGCTGCAGCGGGCCCGCAGCGCGGACGAACGCGAGGAATTCATCGCCGCCCTGGGCGCCAGCGTGGAGCGCGCCACGCGCCTCGTCAACCAGTTGCTGGCGCTGGCGCAGCTCGATCCGCAGTCGCAGGCGCAGGATACTGTACTGGCGCTGGCGCCGGGCGACCTGGCGCACCTGCTGGCGCAGCAGGGCGCCCAATGGCAGGCGCTGGCCGCGCAGTACGGACTGTCGCTGAGCGTGAACATGGCGCTGGCGCCGTGCGCGCTGCATGGGGACAGCCTGCAGCTGCTGCTGCGTAACCTGGTCGAGAATGCGCTGCGCTATACGCCTGCGCCGGGCTTTGTGGCCGTCAGCTGCGGCGTGGAGGCGGGAGGCAGCTATCTGCGCGTGGCCGATACGGGGCCAGGCATCGCCGAGGAACTGCACGAGCGCGTGTTCGAACGCTTCGTGCGCCTTGGGAGCACAGCACTGCCCGGCAGCGGCCTGGGACTGTCCATCGTGCGCCGCATCGCCGAACGGCATGGCGCGCACATCATCCTTGGCGAAGGGCTGCAGGGCAGGGGGCTGGCGGTGACGGTCGTGTTTCCATGACAGCAGCGCCAGCCGTGCTTCACATGCTTACAGCGACTTCAGGAAAGCCAGTAGCGCGTCGCGGTCCGTCTTCGACAGATTCTCGAAACGCTGGCGCGCTTTTGTCCCTTCGCCGCCGTGCCACAGGATCGCTTCCGTCAGGCTGCGCGCGCGGCCGTCATGCAGGTAGCCGGCCTTGCCGCCATTGCCCATGACTTTTTCCGTGTAGCCGATGCCCCACAGGGGCGCCGTGCGCCACATGCTGCCTTGCGCCTGGCCTTCCGTGAAGGTGTCGGCCAGTTCGGGGCCCATATCATGCAGCAGCAGGTCGGTGTACGGGCGGATGGTCTGGTTGCGCAGTTCCGCAAACAGATGTCCCGCGCCCGTCTTCATTTCCACCGTGTGGCAGGCGGCGCAGCGCATGCCCTGGAACAGCTTCGAACCGGCGGCCACCTGCTGCGGGTCGACCTTGAGTTCCTCGATCGGCGCCACGCCTTTCGGGAAACCGCTGGCGATGCTGCGCTGTGCCGGCACGGCCACCAGGGCCAGGTATTGCGTGATCGACTGCAGGTCCGCTTCCGAGATGCCCGGCTGGGCGCCGCCCGCCGCGCAGGCCACCGGCCCCGCCATGCAGGCGCGGTTGCGGTACACGGGCGAGGTGACGGCCATGTCCAGCAGCAGCGCGTCGGCGGCCTGGTGGCGCAAGGTGGCTTTCGCGGCTTTCCAGCCGAAGCGGCCCAGGCGCACGGCGCCCGTCTCCGGTTCATACACATAGTTGGGCAGGCCCATGACGCCGTCGGCATCCGGCGTGCTGCGCGCGCGCGCCAGGATGTCGGCTTCCGGCACGGCTTCCAGCAAGCCCGTGCCGATCATCGGTGGCGCCGCGCGCAGCGAGACGATTTGCGGCACGGGGCCTTCGAAGGCCAAGGTCGGCTTGCGCAGTTCGACCTGCGTGCCATCTGCCAGGGTACTCTTGCGTGTCGTAAAACCGCCCACGCTGACGCTGTTGCCCCAGTTTTGCGGCACGCCGGACGGCGACACGGCATTCATCTGGATCGCCGTGCCGTATTGCGGGTGCGGCACCTGCTGGCCCGCCGCATTGATGCTGGCGACGCGCACGGCCATCGTGTCGAGGCGCTGGTTCACGGCCATCGGCGCGGGGCTGCGGCCATTGTTGACGTGGCAGGCGATGCAGGCCGACTGGCCGTAGCGCTGTCCCTGCAGGCCGACGGCGGGCGCGTAGCGGTCGTTGCCGCCTTCGTTGTGGTCACCGGTGGTGAAGTTGGTGTGCACCAGGCGGCGGCCCTCGACAAAGCGCTGCATGTTCTGCATGCCGATGTTGTTGTGCGGCTGCTGGAACATGAACAGGGCGTTGTCCGAGTAGTTATACGACACGGAACCGAGGCCGCCGGACAGCGTTTCTTCCGGCAGGGGCACGCCATTGAGGCGCGGCTGCACGCCATACCACGGCCGCAGTCCCGCGCCCACCACATACGTCCATTCGTACGAGTAGTAGCGGATGCCGCCATCATCGCCTTTCGATGCCATTGACGCAGTGGTGGAAAACATCGATGGCGACACTTCGATGATGTCGCCGGCCGTTAGCGCGCGCGCCTTGACGTCGGTGCCATTCGGCATGCCGCCGGCATCGAGGCCGCCATGGCCCGGATATTCCTTGATCAAAAGGGTGCAGGCGCCGTTGATGCCGTTGGCGTTCGTCAGCCTGTCGTTGGCCGGATAGGCCATCGGCTTGCAGACGGGGACGTTGCGGTCCACCAGTTCGCCGGGCGACATCCAGCCATAGCCCGTCACGCCGGGACGGTCGAAGCCGCGGAAGAAGGCCACGCCGCCGGACAGGAAATCGACGGTGGTGTACTGGTTGACGATCAGCGTAGGCTTGGTGACGCCGCGGACCTTGCTGTTGTCGATGATTTCCACGCCCCAGGTGCGGTTCTTGAAGTACTGCGGCACGAAAGTGAGGTAATTGCCCGGACCCTTGTCCTGCGGCAGGCCCGTGACGGGATCGACCGTTTCATTCGGACCGTAGCCGATCTCATTCCATTCCTCGCCCCGCTCGCGGCCATGGCGCGCCAGGCCGCGCGCGCCGAAGCGCGTCACCAGCGTGCCGTCGGCGAGCGTGAATTGCAGGCTTTCCAGCGGCTGCGCGGCGGCGGGCAGCGGCGTCCAGCCGGCGCCGTTGGCGGGGAATTTCAGCGCCGACGTCGCGGTCGACGGCAGGCTGTTGTCGCTACCCGGCGTCTTGAAGCTCACTTCCAGCAGCGAATAGCCATACTGTGTGGCGCGCGCCACGCCCTGCAGGCGGATGTAGCGGGCATGGATGCCCAGGTTGAAGAATTCCTCGGTGCCGCCGTGGCCATTGCTCACATAGCGCACTTGCGACCAGTTCTGCCCGTCGTCGGATACCTGTAGCGCGTATTGCTTGCCGTACGCGTTTTCCCACAGCAGTTTCATGTAGCCGACGGGCGTCTTCACGCCGAAGTCGAACTGGATCCAGGCACCGTCCTCGAACTTGCTGGCCCAGCGCGTGCCCGTCTTGCCGTCGATCGCCATGGCGGCCGACATGCCGTTGTTTTCCACGGGCGAGGAAGTGGCGGCCACGGGCGAGATGGCCACGCCGGGCTGGCCCGGATCGATGGTGACCGGGGGCGGTTCGGTGACGGGCGGCGTCACGGGCGGCAGTACGGGTGTGCCCGAAAATGCCTGGATTTCAAAGATGGAGTAACCATACTGGCCCGCGCGTTTGACGCCCTGCATGCGCAGGTAGCGTCCTTGCGCGTCGAACCCCGTGATGTCCTCGATGCCGCCCTTGCTGTCGCTGACGTTCTGGATGGTGGTCCAGTGCGTATTGTCGTCCGATACCTGCAGCAGGTAGGCGCTGGCGTGCGCGTTTTCCCAGGCGATATGTACGCGCGTGATGCGCTGCGAGGTGCCGAAATCGAGGGTCAGATATTCGTTGTCGGTAAAGCCGCTGCCCCAGCGCGTGCCGTCGTTGCGGTCGATCGCGGCGCCGGCCGACAGGTCGCCCCGTTCCGCCGAGCTGGCCGTGGCGGCGACTGGCATCAGTGCCGTTTCGGCCGATGCCTGCGCCAGCAGGTGCTGCGCCATGGCGGGCGTGGCCGGCTTGTCGCCGCCACCGCCGCACGCCGCCAGCAGCAGGGCCAGGGCCAGCGGCAGGCGCCGCCTGGAAAAGTGGATAAAGCCGGCCTGGTGCTGCCGGGGCCGAAGCAGGGATGTGTGCATGCGATCTTCCTTGTTTTTATTGGTTATGCGAGATTGGACAGACGGGCTACCTCCGCATCCCCGTCTATGGTGTTGCGCGTGCTTCACCGCCACGGCAGCGCCTTGCGGGGCAAAGATAGGGGAACAATTTAATTGCCTTATGGCAATATTATTCTTAAGTTATAGAAGCGCATGAGGCATGTCAAGAAGTCTCGTGCGCTTGTCATCAACTGTTCATATAGTCCGGTTTTTTTGCACTATGCTGGTGCGCAAGGTGAGTAAAAATGTGCGAAAGCATGAATAAAATTCAAGAAAAAAATGCATGGTGCGCGACGGGAATGCGGTATCTTCCTGAAATGCCTGCCGCCGACGCGTCCCCTTTTTTTGAGGAAGAACTGACCTTGCCGATTCCGCCCGCCGCACCGATACTCGCGCCCCTCTCCCTGGCCGCCGCGCGCGCCTTGCACCTGGCCGCACAGGGCTTGCTGCAGGCGCGGCGTAAAAAGGCCGTGAAGGCCGACGTGCTGGCCGCCATCCGCCAGATGGGCGTGCTGCAGATCGACACCATCCATGTGGTGGCGCGCAGCCCGTATCTGGTGCTGTGGAGCCGGCTGGGCGACTATCCGCAGCCGTGGCTCGAGCAATTGCTGGCCGAGGGCGCGCTGTTCGAATACTGGGCGCATGAAGCGTGCTTTGTGCCCATTGAAGACTATGGCTTGTACCGCCACCGCATGCTGGACCCGGCCGCCATGGGCTGGAAATACTCCGTCAAATGGATGGCCGAACAGGGCGAAGCCGTCGCTTCCGTGCTCGAACATATCCGCGCCAACGGCGCCGCGCGCTCGGCCGATTTTGAGCGCACGGATGGCCAGGCGGGCGGCTGGTGGAGCTGGAAGCCGGAAAAGCGCTCGCTCGAAGTCTTGTTTACCTCGGGCGTGCTGATGATCGCCAAGCGTCATCAGTTCCAGCGTTATTACGACCTGGCCGAACGGGTGCTGCCGGGCTGGCACGACGGCTTGCTGCCGCCGGAAGAACAGGTGCGCCGGCGCCTGCTGCTGGCCAGCGTGAAGGCGCTGGGCCTGGCGCGCGCCAGCTGGATCAGCGACTACTTCCGCACCAAACAGTCACGCGCCAGCCTGGCGCACGATTTGCAGGCGCTGGTGGACGAGGGCGCGCTGCTGCGCTGCACGGTCGATGGCTGGATGGACGCCGTGTACGTGCATGCCGATCACGCGGAACTGGCGTGTGCGGCGGCCGCCGGCAAGCTGGCGCCCACCCTGACGACGATATTGTCGCCGTTCGACCCTGTCGTCTGGGACCGCCGCCGCGCCCTGGAATTGTTCGGCTTCGACTACCGGCTCGAATGCTACACGCCCGCTGAAAAACGCCGCTACGGCTATTTCACCTTGCCGATCTTGCGCCGTGGCGCGCTCGTGGGACGCCTGGACGCCAAGGCGCACCGCGCGCTGGGGCGCTTCGAGATCAAGTCGCTGGCGCTGGAAGACGGCGTGCGCGTCAGTCCCCGCCTGGTGCAGGACGTGGCTGGCGCCGTGCGGCGCCTGGCGCTGTGGCATGCGTGTCCGCAGGTCGAGATAGCCCAGGCGCAGCCGGCCGCTTTTGGCGCGCTGCTGGCCGAGGCGCTGCACGACGGCGGCGCCGCCGCAAGGCAGGCCGCATGATGCTGCCGCCGGCTCCGCCCGCGCTGCTCGACGCCGACGGCCAGCCATGTTTCGGCCGCTATACGGGCCAGCTGGATGCTTTCGACTGGGCCGCGCTGGCGCCGCCGTACGCGCGCGGCGGCCTCTGGCGCCTGTTCCACCACAAGCGCTGGCATTACGTGGCCCTGTCGACACCGGCCGTGTTCTGCGGCGTGGCCATCGTCGACCTGGGCTGGACCAGCACGGCGTTCGCCTATGCCTTCGACCGCCATAAGGGCAAGATCGTGGCGACCTTTTCGCAGGATGGCGTGCCCGGCCTGTGCGCATCGGTGGCGCCGCATGCGGGCGCCAGCAGCCGTTTCCGTTTTTTGTCGCAAAAAATCAGCATCGAGGCCCAGCCCCAGCAGCGCTACCGTTTGCGGCTCGATTGCGGCCATTTCGGCATCGATGCGGAATGGGGCCCGCCCGTGGCGCCCACCCTGCTGGCCATCGGCCCTGTGGGCGAGGGGGGCAGCGTGCATGCGACGCAAAAGTCGGGCGGCTTGCCCTTGTGGGGCACCGTGCGCTGCGGCGCCGTCGGCTACAGTTTGGACGACGGCGTGGCCAGCTTCGATTATTCGAACGGGCTGCTGGCGCGCGAGACGGAATGGCGCTGGGCTTCGGCGCACAGCCTGGACCTCGGTTTCAATCTGCAGGCCGGCTATTTCGGCGCGCATGAAAATGCGCTGTGGCTCGATGGCCAGCTGTATCCGCTGGGCCGCGCGCATTTCGATTTCAATCCCGACAATCCGCTGGCGCCGTGGCATGTGTGGACGGACGACGATTTGCTCGACCTGCACTTCAAGCCGGAAGGCGCGCGGCGCGAAGACAAGAACCTGTGGATCGCCGCCAGCCGCTACATCCAGCCTATCGGCACGTTCAGCGGCTGGGTGCGCACCAGCGCGGAGTCTCCCAAGCGCATCGTGGCGCAACTGGCGGGCGTCACGGAAAGCCACCGTTCGCGCTGGTAGGGGCGTGATTTTTTGCGAAACGCGTGACAAGGTCAAGTTTTTTTGGCAACGCATCCTATACACTGGGACGTGACCAAGCCGCTTCGGCAAACCATGAGGCCAGAACATGAGTATCCGTAATCTCGACAAGCTGTTCAAGCCGGCCTCGGTGGCCCTGATCGGCGCCACGGCGCGCGAGCGCAAGCTGGGCGCCATCGCCCTGTACAACCTGCTGGGCGGCGGCTACCAGGGAGAGATTTGGCCCGTCAATCCCAAGTACGACGAACTGATGGGCCTGAAATGCTACCGCAAGCTGGCGCACTTGCCGAAGGCGCCGGACCTGGCCATCATCTGCACGCCGCCCGCCACCATCACGGCCCTGATCCGCGAACTGGGCGCGCTGGGCACGCGCGCGGCCATCGTCATGACGTCGGGCCTCGATCCCGTGCGCGAACAGTCGCTGCGCATGGCCATGCTGAAAGCGGCCAAGCCGCACCTGCTGCGCATCCTGGGGCCCAACAGCATGGGGCTGCTCGTGCCGAAACTGGGCTTGAACGCCAGCTTCGCCCATGTCGGCGCGACGAGCGGCAAGATCGCCTTCGTGTCGCAATCGGGCGCGCTGGTGTCGGGCGTGCTCGACTGGGCCAACGCGCACGGCGTGGGCTTTTCCAAGTTCATTTCGCTCGGCGCCAGCTACGACATCGATTTCGGCGACCTGCTCGACTACCTGGCCGGTGACATCGACACGGCCGCCATCCTGCTGTACATGGAAGATATCCAGGCCGCGCGCAAGTTCATGTCGGCCGCGCGGGCGGCCGCGCGCAGCAAACCCGTGATCGTCCTGAAAGCGGGGCGCGAGGCGGAAGGCGCGGCCATGGCGGCCTGGCACACGGGCGCGCTGGCTGGCTCCGACGCCGTGTACGACGCCGCCATCCGCCGCGCCGGCATGCTGCGCGTGTATTCGGCCGAAGAGCTGTTCGACGCCGTGGAAACCCTCACGCACATCCGCTCGCAGCGCGGCGAGCGCCTGGCGATCCTGTGCAACGGCGGCGGCCTGGGCGTGATGGCGACCGACGCGCTGGTGAGCAGCGGCGGCAAGCTGGCCGAGCTGTCGCCCGACACCGTGATCGCGCTGGAAAAGGCGCTGCCACGCGGCTGGTCGCACGACAACCCCGTGGGCTTGCCCGGCGACGCGGCCGTGCAGCGCTATGCGGACGCCATCAAGCCGCTGCTCGACGAGCCGCAGGCGGACGCCTTGCTGCTGCTGCACGCGCCAACGGCCATGGTCTCGTCGATCGACATCGCCGAAGCCGTCACGCCGCTGATCAAGGCCACTTCGCGCACGGTGCTGTCATGCCTGCTGGGCGGCACCACCGTGGCGCCCGCGCGCCAGGTCTTCAACCGGGCCGGCATTCCCACCTACGACACGCCGGAAAAGGCCGTGCATGGCTTCATGCAGATCGTGCAGTACCGGCGCAACCAGGAAACCCTGATGCAGGTGCCGGCGCAGCTGCCCATGTCGGCCACGCCGCGCCGCGCCAGGGTGCGCGAAATCGTCGCCGCCGCGCTGGCGGCCGGCCAGACGGTGCTCGGCGAATGCCGCTCGAAAGAGATTTTGGCCGCCTACGGCATTCCCGTCGCCACCACGCGCATGGCGGCCGACGTGGAAGAGGCGCTGGCCGTGGCGGCCGACATCGGCTATCCCGTCGCGCTGAAGATCCATTCGCCCGACATCGCCCACAAATCCGACGTGGGCGGCGTGGCGCTCGACCTCGACACGCCCGACATCCTGCGCACGGCCGCCGCCGCCATGCTCAAGCGCGTGCGCCGCATGCGCCCCGACGCGCTGATCGACGGCTTCACGGTGCAGCAGATGGCGCGCCGGCCGCAATCGCATGAACTGATCGTCGGCGTGACGACCGACGCCGCCTTCGGCCCCGTGATCCTCGTGGGGCAGGGCGGCATCGCCGTGGAAGTGACGGCCGATCACGCCATCGGCCTGCCGCCGCTGAACATGGTGCTGGCGCGCGACATGCTGGCGCGCACGCGCGTGTCGAAACTGCTGGCCGGTTACCGCAACCAGCCGCCGGCCGACATCGACGCCATCTGCTATACGCTGATCCAGGTGGCCGAACTGGTGGCCGACATCGGCGAGCTGGCCGAACTCGACATCAACCCGCTGGTGGCCGACGCCGACGGCGTGATCGCCCTCGACGCGCGCATCCGTTTGCAACCGGGCCAGCAGCGCGACCGCCTGGCCATCCGCCCGTATCCGCAGGAACTGGAGGAGCAGGTGACGTGGATGGACCAGCCGATTCTGCTGCGCCCCATCCGCCCCGAAGACGCGCCGCAGCACATGGACCTGTTCCACGCGCTCGACCCGGACGACGTGCGCCTGCGCTTCTTTACTTCCATGCGCGAGCTGCCCGTGTCGCAGCTGGCGCGCCTGACGCAGATCGATTACGACCGCGCCATGGCCTTCATTGCCACGCACACGGGGCCGGACGGCAAGCCGGAAACCCTGGGCGTGGTGCGCGCCGTGGCCGACCCGGACAATATCCACGCCGACTTCGCCATCGCCGTGCGCTCGGCCCTGAAAGGCAAGGGACTGGGCCACATCCTGTTTGAAAAGCTCGTCGATTATTTCCGCAGCCGGGGCACGGAAGCGCTGGTGGGCGAGGCCATGGCGCGCAACAAGGGCATGCAGCGGCTGGTGAAAAGCTTTGGCGGCGACGTCACGCCGTCGGAAGAGCCTGGCGTCGTCAACCTGCATATCGGCTTGCGCGCGCCGTAAAGAAAGCGCGGCTGGCCCGTCGCGGGTTTGTGCAGGATCAAACCGGCCGCTGTCGGTAGTCTTTACACTTTCACTTCCAGGATCAGATATCCAGCCCATTTTCGGGAGTGAGTGCATGCTTACGGCAACATATATATTGGTTTCCCTGTCGGTGGAACAGGCCAGCATCCGCATGAGTCTGCTGGCTTTTCAGAAATACATGCATGTGCAGCTGCGCCACCAGAGCAGGCTCAATCTGGCCCAACTTCAGTATGCGGGCGACTGGCTGAGCCGGCTGTACCAGGGCGGCTACTGGCGCAAGGTGGAGATGTATCTGATCCCCGCCATCCGCCAGGCCGCGCCGCATGCGGACGGTTTGCTCAATGAGCTCAACGGTTTGAACCATGCGGCGCTGGAAAGCATCAACGTCGTGCAGCAGCGCGCGGGCGCCGCCATCGACCATTCCGAATCGCAGGCCGAGCAGCTGTGCGCCGCCATCGACGCCTTTTGCGCGGCCTTGCTGCAGCGCCTGGAAAAAGAAGAGCGCGAGCTGTTCGCGCTGGCGCGCAAGGTCATCGTCGGCGAAACATGGTTTGCCATCGCCTACCAGTTCCTCGCCCACGATGCGCGCGCGCAGGAAGCGCGCCGTGGCAAGGCGCAGGTGCTGCCCTTTGTTTTGCCGGCAGCCGGCGGCAGCGCCGAAACGATAGCGGATGGCACAGAGTCCGCGCCGCCCGTGCCGCCGCAGCCGCTGCGCGCGCAGGCTTGAACGGGGAGCGAGCGCACACCCCGTTCTCGCGTTTGCGCCGGGGACGCGTCCGTGGTTTTGCACTGGCGCTCTCATAGGAGAAATGCCAGCTTGCTTACTATGTTACTGATTTGGTAACTTGTACATACCTGTCCGATGCAATACCCCGGGCTTTGTTATGATGGTGGTTTTGATCCACGCGAAACCCGTCATGTTCGAATTTCTCTTCAAGCGTTCTGCCAGCAAGACTGCCGCACCCGATCCTGTCGTGGCAGAACAGGCCGCCGCCTCGGCGCAGAGCGCATCGCGCCGCGCCGAACAGGTTGCGCGTGCCCATGCCGTGGCTGGTGACGAAACCGCCGCTGCCGATTTCATCATGTCCAGCGAATTTGCCGATGCCCGTCTGATCGCGGCCGAACACGTCCATGCCTTGCCCTTGCTGGAAAAAGTCCACCACGCCATGCGCAATACGGACCGCCGCGTGGCCAAGCTGATGCAGGGCCGCATCGACCTGATCCGCCACCAGGCAGCCGAGACGCAACGCGCCCAGGCCAGCATCGACACGGCACAGCGCCTGTTGAACGATGAAAAGCTGAGCCCGAACCAGGTGGCCGAGCTGGACCGCCAATGGCAAGTCATCAAGGCCACGCCCGAGCTGGCGACGGCGTTTGCCGCCGCGCGCGCCGCGCTGGCCGCCCGCCTGGAAGCGCAAGTGGCGCTGCAGCGCGCCGTGATTGACGCCGTCGCCGCCGCGCGCGCCTTGGCTGCCAGCGGCCAGTCCGCCGGCGAGCTGGCGCAGGCGCTGGCCCGCCTCGACGCGGAACATGCGCAGCATGCGCAATCGCCCGAGCGCGCCTCCGTGCCGAAACACCTGGAAACCGATTTCACGCAGGCGCGCGAGCAGGCGCAGTCCGCCTTGCAAGCGCTGCAGCAGCACCAGGCCGTGTTCGACGCGCGTCAGGCCGCGCTGGCCGAATGGCAGGCGCAGGACGCCGCCACTCTGGACGTGGATGTCTTGAAACGCGCTTGGCAAGCTTTGCCGCGCCTGCCCGAGTCGCCATTGTCCGACAGCTTGCAGCAGCAATTTGCGGCCGTGCTGGCCAGCGCGCCGGCGCCCGTGCACGCGGTGCCAGAGGCCGCAGCGGCCCATGCCGAGCCTGTACCTGTACCGCGCAAGCCGCGTCAGGAACACGCACCCGTGTCGAAAGAAGCGACAGAGCAATTCTTCAAGGTGCTCGACGCCATGGAAGCGGCCCTGCAGGATGGCTTGCTGCACGTGGCTTCCGAACACGACAAGACTTTGCGCGACACCAAGCACGGCCGTTTGACGCCGGCGCAAGCTGACCGCCTGGCCCATGTGCGCGCAGAGTTCAAGCGCCTGGCCGACTGGGCGCGCTGGGGCGGCAACGTGTCGCGCGAGGAACTGGTCAAGGCGGGCGAGGAATTGCCGGCGCAGCAACTCCCAATGGCCGAGCTGGCCAAGAAAGTGGGCAGCCTGCGCGAGCGCTGGAAGTCGCTCGACACCTTGTCCGGTCCCGCACCGAAGTCTTTGTGGGAGCGTTTCGACGCGGCCTGCAGCGTGGCCTATGCGCCGGCGGCCCAGCATTTCAAGCAGCTGGCCGAAGAGCGCCACGGCAATGCGGCGAAGGCCCAGGAACTGATCGCGGAAACGGCGGCCCTGGCGGCCGAAGAGAGTACCGACTGGAAACACGTCGCGTCCGCCTCGCAGCGCTTGCGCCAGGCATGGACGCGCCTGGGCACCATCGACCGCAAGGAAAAGAAACGCCTGGACGCGGAATTTGGCGCCGCGCTGGACGCCCTGTCGAAGCCGCTCGATACGCAGCGCCAGATCGAGACGGCGCGCCGCGAACAATTGATCGTCGAAGTGGGCTTGCTCAAGCCTTCGGAGCGCAACACGGTCGACATGCTGAAAGCCTTGCAGGATAAATGGCAGGAACTGGCGAAAGCCTTGCCGCTCGAGCGCCGCGCGGAACAGGCGCTGTGGCAGCGTTTCCGCGCCGCCTGCGACGACATCTTCGCCAAGCGCAAGGAAACGGCCCACGCGGCGGACCACGAGCGCCGCGAACACCTGCATGCGCGCGAAGCGCTGTGCGCGGCGCTGGAAACGGCCGTCGTGCCCGAGGGCGATGACAAGAGCCGCACCGCCTTCATCAACCACTTGCTGCGCGACACCCGCGCCGCCTGGAACGCCACGGGCCCCGTGCCGCGCGCCAGCGAAGCGAAGATCGAGCAGCGCTACCAGGCGGCCGTCGCCGGCGTGCAAGCGCAAGCGGACGCCATCGCCGAACGGGCTGGCGCGGCCCAGGCCAATGCCCTGCGCGACAAGCTGCGCCTGGTGCAGTCGCTGGAAGCGGCACTGGCTGATGGCGCTGGCACCGATGCGCAAGCATGGAGCGAGCGCTGGAGCGCCTTGCCGCCGCTCGACGCACAATACGAACGCAGCCTGCAGCAGCGCTTTGCCGCCGCCCAGGCCGCGCTGGGCGAGGGCAGCGCCGCCTACGTGCGGCAATTGCAGGCCAACCAGGAGCGCTTGCTCGATGAAGTGTTGCGCCTGGAAATCGTCGCCGGCGTCGACAGCGGCGCCGAATTTGCCCGCGACCGCCTGAAAATGCAGGTGGAGGTGCTGCAATCGTCGCTGAAATCGGGCCAGAAGCCGCTCACGCAAGCGTCGCAGCTGATGCAGCTGTGCGCTATCGCGGCCGCCACCGATGCGCGCACGGCCAGCCGCATCGAAACCTTGTTGCGCCGTATCGGAGGCAACGTCAAATGAGTACCACCGTCCGCGTCCAGCAGGCTGATTTTGACTTGAGTCAAGAAATCGCACAATTGCGTGCAGGCAACCCCAAGGTGGGCGCCGTCGTCGGCTTCGTCGGCACGGTGCGCGACATGAACGAAGGACTCGACGTGGCCGCCATGGAGCTCGAGCACTATCCGGGCATGACGGAAAAGTCCATTGTAGCCATCGTCGAGCAGGCGCGGGGCCGCTGGCCCCTGTCCGGCGCGCTGGTGATCCACCGCGTGGGGCCCCTGCTGCCGCAGGAGCAGATCGTGCTGGTGGCGGTCTCGTCCGCCCACAGGGGCGAGGCCTTCGCCGCCTGCGAGTTCATCATCGACTACCTGAAGACGGAAGCGCCATTCTGGAAGAAGGAAGACACGCCCGAAGGGGCGCGCTGGGTCGATGCGCGCGACAGCGACGAGACGGCGTTAAACAAGTGGGCCGCAAAAGCAAGCGCCATTTGAATCGTACGGGTCCCGCACCGTAGCTTTTGCCCAAATGCATCGGTTTTCTGCTTTGTGTATGCTTGAAAAGTACTCTCTCACCCCAATTTGGTTAACAACTAATTAACCGGGAGCGCTTTTCATGCGACAAGACAAACTCACTACCAAATTACAGGAAGCCCTGGCCGATGCGCAAAGCTTGGCCGTGGGCAACGACAACCCCTATATCGAACCAGTCCATTTGCTGACGGCCCTGCTGAACCAGGACGACGGCGGCGCCCGCTCGCTGTTGCAGCGTGCCGGCGTCAACGTGGGCGGCCTGTCGAAAGCCCTGGGAGCCTCGATCGAACGCTTGCCCAAGGTGTCTGGTACGGGCGGCGACGTGCAGGTCAGCCGCGAATTCGTGGCCTTGCTGAACCTGGCCGACAAGGAATCGCAAAAGGCGGGCGACCAGTTCGTCTCCAGCGAAATGGTTTTGCTGGCCATGACGGACGACAAGTCCGACTGCGGCAAGCTGGCGCGTGAAAACGGCCTGACCCGCAAGGCACTGGAAGCGGCCATCGACGCAGTGCGCGGTGGTAACAAGGTCGACTCGCAAGAGGCCGAAGGCCAGCGCGAAGCCTTGAAAAAATACACCTTGGACCTGACGGAGCGGGCGCGCAAGGGCAAGCTCGACCCTGTGATCGGCCGCGACGATGAAATCCGCCGCACCATCCAGATCCTGCAGCGCCGCAGCAAGAACAATCCCGTGCTGATCGGCGAACCGGGCGTGGGCAAGACGGCCATCGTCGAAGGCCTGGCGCAGCGCATCGTCAATGGCGAAGTGCCCGAGTCCCTGAAAGGCAAGCGCGTACTGTCGCTGGACATGGCCGCCTTGCTGGCCGGCGCAAAATTCCGCGGCGAGTTCGAGGAACGCCTGAAATCCGTGCTGAAAGAACTGGCCATGGATGAAGGGCAGACCATCGTCTTCATCGACGAGATGCACACCATGGTGGGCGCGGGCAAGGCCGAAGGTGCGATGGACGCGGGCAATATGTTGAAGCCGGCTCTGGCGCGCGGCGAGCTCCATTGCGTGGGCGCGACGACCCTCGACGAGTACCGCAAGTACATCGAGAAGGATGCCGCGCTGGAACGCCGTTTCCAGAAAGTGCTCGTCGACGAGCCGACCGTGGAAGCGACGATCGCCATCCTGCGCGGCTTGCAGGATAAATACGCGCTGCACCACAAGGTGGAGATCACGGACGCGGCCATCATCGCCGCCGCCGAGCTGTCGCACCGCTACATCACGGACCGCTTCTTGCCCGACAAGGCGATCGACCTGATCGATGAAGCGGCGGCGAAGATCAAGATCGAGATCGATTCGAAGCCGGAAGTGATGGATAAGCTGGAACGCCGCTTGATCCAGCTGAAGATCGAGCGCGAAGCCGTCAAGAAGGAAAAGGACGAAGCGTCGTTGCGCCGCCTGGGCCTGATCGAGGAAGAGATCGTCAAGCTGCAGCGCGAATACAATGACTTCGAGGAAATCCTGAAGGCGGAAAAAGCCGTGGTGCAAGGCAGCACGCACATCAAGGAAGAGATCGAAAACGTCAAGCTGCAGATGGAGCAGGCCACGCGCGAGAGCAACTGGCAGAAAGTGTCGGAGCTGCAATATGGCAAGCTGCCGCAGCTGGAAGCCCAGCTCAAGCAGGCTGACAGCGGCATCCCGAAACTCGACCCCGACCAGCCGAAGCTGCTGCGCACGGAAGTGGGCGCCGAGGAAATCGCCGAAGTGGTGTCGCGCGCGACGGGCATACCCGTGTCGCGCATGATGCAGGGCGAGCGCGACAAGCTGCTGCATATCGAAGAGAAGCTGCATGAGCGCGTCGTGGGCCAGGATGAGGCGATCACGGCCGTGGCGGACGCCATCCGCCGCTCGCGCGCCGGCTTGAGCGATCCGAACCGTCCGTACGGTTCCTTCATGTTCCTGGGGCCGACGGGCGTCGGCAAGACGGAATTGAGCAAGGCGCTGGCCACTTTCCTGTTCGATACGGAAGAATCGATGATCCGCATCGACATGAGCGAGTTCATGGAGAAGCATTCGGTCGCCCGTTTGATCGGTGCGCCACCGGGCTACGTGGGCTACGACGAGGGCGGCTACCTGACGGAAGCCGTGCGCCGCAAGCCGTACAGCGTGATCCTGCTCGACGAAGTGGAAAAGGCGCATGCCGACGTCTTCAACGTGCTGCTGCAGGTGCTCGACGACGGACGCATGACGGATGGCCAGGGCCGTACGGTGGACTTCAAGAATACCGTCATCATCATGACCTCGAACCTGGGTTCGCATAAAATCCAGGCCATGGAAAGCGATGATCCCGGTGTCGTGAAGCTGGCCGTGATGGCCGAGGTACGCTCGCACTTCCGTCCCGAGTTCGTCAACCGCATCGACGAAATCGTCGTGTTCCACGGCCTCGACGAGAAAAACATCGGCGCGATCGCGAAGATCCAGCTGAAGATTCTCGAAGAACGCCTGGCGCGCATGGACATGCAGCTGAGCCTGACCGACGCGGCCTTGCAGCAAATCGCCGAAGCGGGCTACGACCCGGTGTATGGCGCCCGTCCATTGAAACGGGCGATCCAGCAGCAGATCGAAAATCCGCTGTCGAAGCTGATCCTGGAAGGCAAGTTCGGCCCGAAAGACGAGATCCGCATCGACGCCCAGAACGGCAACCTGGTGTTTACCGGGGCGCAAGTGGGGCTGGACAAGGTGTAATGTCGCAAAGGCCGGGGTCAGACCCCCGTCATTGTTAGCGCTGAATTTTGCGTTGGCGGTGTTGGGGGTCTGACCCCAGCGGTGAAAGCAGGGCGGTATCAGGCTAGACCTGATGCCGCCCTTCTTGCTATCATCGTCACTATTTTCTGACTAATTCCGGAGGCGGTACGATGGCAAACACATGGCAAGCAGGGCGGCGCATTGGAGTGGGATTGGCCTTGGCGGCGGCCGTACTGGCCTTGCCTGCGCACGCTCAGGAAGAGAAAGTCCTGAACATCTATAACTGGTCCGACTATATCGGCGACGATACGATCAAGAATTTTGAGAAGGAAACGGGCATCAAGGTACGCTACGACGTTTTCGACAATAACGAAATCCTCAATGCGAAACTGGTGGCTGGCAAGTCCGGCTACGACATCGTCGTGCCGACGGCCCAGTGGGCGCGCTTGCAGATCGATGCGGGCCTGCTGCGTAAACTCGACAAGAGCAAGCTGACGAACCTGGGCAACCTCGACCCGAACCTGCAGGCCAAGCTGTCGAAGATCGACCCGAACAACGATTACCTGGTCGACTGGCTGTGGGGCTACACGACGGTGGGCATCAACGTCAACAAGGTCAAGGCCGCGCTGGGCGGCATGCCCATGCCCGACAACGCTTGGGAACTGATCTTCGACCCGAAATATGCAGCCAAGCTGAAATCGTGCGGCGTATCCTTCCTCGACTCGCCGTCGGAAGTGCTGCCGGCCGCCCTGCAATACCTGGGCAAGCCCGCGTACTCGAAAACGGCCGCCGATTACCAGGAGGCGGGCAAGGTGCTGCAGGCGATCCGTCCCTACGTGACCCTGTTCAGCTCCTCAGGCTACATCAATGACATGGCCAACGGCTCCGTCTGCGTGGCGCTGGGGTGGTCGGGCGACATCAATATCGCGCGCCAGCGCGCCATCGATGCGAAGAACGGCAACGTGATCCAGGTGCTGGTGCCGAAGACGGCCGCCTTGATGTTCGACACCATGGCCATCCCGGCCGACGCGCCGCACCCGAACAATGCGCACCTGTTCATCAACTATATTTTACGCCCGCAAGTGCATGCCAGCCTGAGCAACAAGGTGTTTTATGCGAATCCGAATCTGGCCAGCATCAAATATGTGCGCAAGGACATCGGCGAGAACAAGGCCATCTTCCTGTCGGACGCCGACAAGCAGCGCATGGCGGCGCCTGAAGCGACCACGGCCGATATCCGCCGCTTGATGACGCGCATCTATACGAAGTTCAAAACGGGAGTGTAAGACGGGAGTATAAAAACGATGATGGCGCGAGGGACGGGCCTGTTTGGCCGTCGCTGGCGCCATGCGATAGTGCCGAGGTGAGCGCTACTCGTGATAGCGGTCCATCAGCTTATGGTGGCTGCCGCGCATTTCTTCGACCAGTTCAAAGGCGACAAAGCCGATGATGGCGGCGAAGATGGCGATGAAGAGAAAAACGAGGAAGGTGATTAACATGGTCTTTCAGCCGCCGTTGGACGGCTGTCCGCTGGGTTGCTCAATGTGCGGGAGCAGGGCTCTTGCACGTAGTTGATGCAATTAAACTCTAGCAGATCGGCAGCGCTTTACAAGGCTGCTGAGTTGCGAACGCCACTAGTATTTGTCCCAGCGCACTTTTTGCGCATTTCCCCGTTTCGCCCCCTTATTTCACGACCCTTACTTCACCACCAGGTCATGCGCCATCACCGCCTTCAAATAGATGCTGACGGGGTCGCCTGGCTCGCGCTGTGAAAACCACCAGGCGCTGGCCTTGCGCATTTCCCATTCCTGTTCTTCGCCCGTCAGCAGCAGGGCGGCCGCCTGGCCCAGGGTGGGCTGGTGGCCGACGATGAGCACGGTTTCCTTGCCGCTGGGCCAGTTGGCCGCCTTGAGGATGTCTTCCGCCTCGGCGCCGGGCGCCAGTTCCGGCATCAGCTTGAACTTGCGCCCCAGCGCCTCCGCCGTTTGCAGGGTGCGCAGGGCGGGGCTGACGAGGATGCGGCAATTTTCCGGTAGTTGCGAGGCCAGCCATTCCCCCATGCGGCGCGCCTGTTTCTGGCCTTTGACGGTCAGGGCGCGTTCGAGGTCGGGGACGCCCGGCTCGGCTTCTGCGTGTCGCCACAAGATGAGATCCATGCTGTACTCCTCTGTGTAGAATTGCCTATTCGCCGACCTCCGCGCCCGGCGTGCCCAGTGTGTGCATCAGGTATTGCTGGGCGCTGAACGGCGTTTGCTTGCCGCGCGGCTTGCGGCGCGCGTAATGACCGGTCGGCTCCAGTTCCCATGCATTTGTATTATCCTTCAAATACGGATTCAAGCCCTCGGCGATCACGCGCCGTTTCAGCGCCCGGTCAAGCACGGGGAACGCCACTTCCACACGGCGGAACAGGTTGCGGCTCATCCAGTCGGCGCTGGCCAGGTAGACATCGTGCGCCAGGTCGTTGCGGAAGTAATAGATGCGGCTGTGTTCGAGGAAACGGCCGATCACGGAGCGCACCTTGATGTTTTCCGACAGGCCAGGCACGCCCGGCTTCAGGGTGCAGGCGCCACGCACGATCAGGTCGATCTTCACGCCATCGGTCGAGGCCGCATACAGGGCGCGGATCACGGATTCGTCGACGAGCGCGTTGACTTTCACGATGATGCGCCCGCGCCGGCCCGAACGGGCGATCTTCGCCTCGTTGCGGATGGCCTTGATGATCTCGCTTTGCAGGCCGAACGGCGCCAGCCACAAATGATTCAGGTTGTGCGGCTTGGTCAGGCTCGTCAGGTGGATGAAGACTTCATTGACTTCGACGGCCAGGTCCTGGTTGGCCGTCAGCAAACCGAAGTCCGTGTACAGTTTGGTCGTCGTCGGGTGATAGTTGCCGGTGCCCAAGTGGGCGTAGAAGCGCAGCGCGCCTTCTTCGCGGCGGATGACGAGCGCCACCTTGGCATGGGTTTTCAATCCCACGACGCCGTACACGACCTGTGCGCCCGCCTGTTCCAGCTTGTCGGCCCAGTTGATATTGGCTTCTTCGTCGAAACGCGCCATCAATTCCACGATGACGGTCACTTCCTTGCCCAACTTCGCCGCCGTGATCAGCGACTCCATCAGGTCCGAGTTCATGCCCGTGCGGTAGATCGTCTGCTTGATGGCGACGACGGACGGGTCATAGGCGGCGCTGCGGATGAAGTCGATCACCGTTTGGAACGACTGGTAGGGATGGTGCAGCAGGATGTCGTGCTTGCTCAGCGCGGCAAAGATGTCGTTGCCGATGACTTTGTGCGCGAGGCCGGGGAAGAACGGCGGGAAGCGCAGCTCGGGCTGCTTGACGTGGTCGATCATTTCCGACAGGCGCACGAGGTTCACGGGGCCGTTGACACGGTACAGCCGGCTTTGATCCAGGCTGAACTGGTCGAGCAGGAATTGCGACAATTCTGGCGGGCAATTGCGCGCCACTTCCAGGCGCACGGAAGTGCCGAACTGGCGGCCGACCAGCTCGCCCTTCAGGGCCTGGCGCAGATTCTTGACTTCGTCCTCGTCCACCCACAGGTCGCTGTCGCGCGTGACGCGGAATTGCGAATAGGCAATCACTTCGCGCCCGGCGAACAGGTCGGAAATGTGCGCATGGATGACGGACGACAATAAACAGAAGGACACGCCATCGCCGGAAATCTCGTCGGGCAGTTTGATGACACGCGGCAAGACGCGGGGCGCCTTGACGATGGCGATCGCCGTGCCGCGGCCGAACGCATCCTTGCCGCTCAGTGACACGATGAAGTTGAGACTTTTATTGACTACCTGCGGGAACGGGTGGGCCGGGTCAAGGCCGATGGGCGTCAGCAGGGGGCGCACTTCGCGGTCGAAATACTGCTTGACCCAGGCGCGCTGCGCCTCGTTGCGGTCGCTGTCGCGCAGCAAATGCACGCCCGCTTCGCGCAGGGCCGGCAAGACTTCGCTATTTAATATCTCGTACTGGCGCTCCACCAGCGCATGGCATTCCTTGCCGATGCGCTCCAGGTTGGCCGCCAGGGCAGGGTGGCCGGCCAGCGAACCGCCGATGCTGCCGGCCGCCAGCAGGCTGGCCACGCGCACTTCGAAGAACTCATCCATATTGCTGCTGACGATGCACAGGTAGCGCAGGCGCTCGAGCAGCGGGATGTTCGGGTCTTCCGCCTGGGCCATCACGCGCCGGTTGAAAGTCAGTTGCGACAGCTCGCGGTCAAGCAGGATGCCCGATTTGGTCACTTCCGTGTGCAGTTCAGGTTTCATATTCTTTTGTCTTTGCAGATAGTTAATTCTAGCCGTATTTCATCATGTATGACGCGTTGTGAGTGTAATCATGAAATATGACGTAAGCGTGACATAAGCTGTCATAAAGCGTCCTCGGTCCTGTCATTTTTCGCGCCGAAAATGGCAATTCCCCGGGCGTAGGCAATTATTTCAGGATTTTTTAGCCATGTCATAAAGCTGTCATATTCGCTTGCTAGACTGCGCAGCATTCAACCGGGACTTTGAGCCCTAACAACCCTGAGGACTTGATATGCAAATGAAGCAAATGTTCAAATTTATCGTCGTGGGTGCTTCGGCAGCGATGGCATTTTCTTCCGCTTCCGTCATGGCGGCAGATATGACAGGTGCTGGTGCAACCTTCCCGTACCCGATCTACGCCAAGTGGGCCGAGACGTACAAAGCCAACACGGGCAACGGCCTGAACTACCAGTCCGTCGGTTCCGGCGCCGGCATCAAGCAAATCAAGGCCAAGACTGTTGAATTCGGCGCTTCGGACATGCCTTTGAAGGCGGAAGAGCTGGAAGAAGCGGGCCTGATGCAGTTCCCGGCCATCATGGGCGGCGTGGTTACCATCGTCAACCTGGACGGCGTCACCCCAGGCCAGCTGAAAATGACGGGTAAAGTCGTTGCCGACATCTACCTGGGCAAGATCACCAAGTGGAGCGCGCCTGAAATCGCCGCCCTGAACAGTGGCGTCAAGCTGCCGGACACGGAAATCACCGTGGTGCACCGCGCCGACGGTTCGGGTACGTCCTTCCTGTTCACCGACTTCCTGTCGAAAACCAACCCGGAATTCAAATCGAAAATCGGCGCTGGCTCGGCTGTGAAATGGGCCGTGGGCGTGGGCGGCAAGGGTAACGAAGGCGTCGCCGCCAACGTGCAGCGTATCAAGGGTTCGATCGGCTACGTCGAGTGGGCTTACGCCAAGAAAAACAAGATGTCGCACACCCAGCTGCAAAACAAGGACGGCAACTTCCTGCAGCCTGACGACGAAAACTTCAAGGCAGCAGCCGCTTCGGCACCTTGGACGCAAACCCCAGGCTTCGGCGTGGTCCTGACCGACCAGGCTGGCAAGAACAGCTGGCCTATCACGGGCGTGTCGTTCATCCTGATGCACAAAGTCCAGGCTGACGCAGCCAAGGCCAAAGAAGTCCTGAAATTCTTCGACTGGGCCTACAAGAACGGTGGCGCCGCTGCCGTTGAACTGGACTACGTGCCGATGCCGGCATCGGTCGTGAAACTGGTGCAGGAATCGTGGAAAGCCAATCTGAAAGATGCTTCCGGCAAGTCGATCTACTAATCGCATAGCCTGAGTCATTCATCCTTGCCCCGTCAGCAACACGGCGGGGCAGGGAGTTAGCCAGGACCGCCCGCAAGCCCTTGCAGGCGTTCCCGGCTAAAAGAGCACGATAAAAATAGCAGTACCTGCAGTACCACCCATATGGCACACTATGAGCGCACAATCTACCTCCTCCACGATCCCCATGCCAGGCGGCACCATGACCGATTCCATCAGTCACGCGCAAATGCTTTCCACCATGCGCAAGCAGCGCTTCCAGGATTTCATGTTCCACAAGGTGACGATGCTGTTCGCCCTGTCGGTGCTGATCGTCCTGGTCGGCATCATCATTTCGCTGATCATGGAATCGATACCGGCCTTCAAGACCTTCGGCCTGCATTTCATCGTGTCCGCGGAATGGGACCCCGTCAATGACCAGTACGGCGCCCTGATCCCCATCATCGGCACCCTGGTGACGTCGATCATCGCCTTGCTGATCGCCTTTCCCGTCAGCTTCGGCATCGCCCTGTTCCTCACGGAAATCTGCCCGGCCTGGCTGCGCCGCCCGCTGGGCACGGCTGTCGAGCTGCTGGCCGGCGTGCCATCGATCATCTACGGCATCTGGGGCCTGTTCGTGTTTGCGCCCCTGTTTGCCGACCACGTCCAGCCCATCCTGAAAGCTACCCTCGGCAACGTGCCCGTCATCGGCCAGCTGTTCAGCGGCCCGATGATGGGCATCGGCCTGCTGACGGCCGGCCTGGTGCTGGCCATCATGATCATCCCCTTCATCGCTTCCGTGATGCGCGACGTGTTCGAGATCGTTCCTGCCGTGCTGAAGGAATCCGCATACGGCCTGGGCTGCACGCGCTGGGAAGTGGTGCGCAAGATTGTCTTGCCATACACCAAGACCGGCGTCGTCGGCGGCGTCATGCTGGGCCTGGGCCGCGCGCTGGGCGAAACCATGGCCGTGACCTTCGTCATCGGCAACGCGAATAAACTGTCGTGGTCGCTGTTTGCCGCCGGTAACAGCATCACCTCCCTGCTGGCGAACGAATTCGGCGAAGCGCAATCGGCGCTGCACGTATCCTCGCTGTTCTCGCTGGCCCTGATCCTGTTCGTCATCACCTTTATCGTCTTATCCGCCGCCAAGCTGATGCTGGCTGGCATGTCCCGCAAGGAAGGCACGAAATGAGCCAAGTAAGCACTCTCGACGCTCCGGCCAAGCCGGCCATGAACCCCGTGTACCGCAAGCGTTTGCTGATGCACCGTGTCGGCATCGCCCTGTCGGTGGCCGCCATGGCCCTGGGCCTGGCCGTGCTCGTGTGGATTCTGTTCACCTTGGTGATCAAGGGTTTCGGCGCACTGTCCATCGACCTGTTCACGCAAACGACGCCGGCTCCCGGCAGCGAAGGCGGCGGCTTGATCAATGCCATCGTCGGCAGCGCGCTGATGGTGGGCCTGGCGACTGTCGTCAGCACCCCGATCGGCATCCTGGCCGGCATTTACCTGGCCGAATACGGCGAAGAAAACAAGCTGGCGCAAGTGACGCGTTTTGTGACGGACATCATGCTGTCGGCGCCATCGATCGTTATCGGCCTGTTCGTGTATGCGCTGTACGTGGCGCATGTGAAACATTTCTCCGGTTACGCGGGCGCCATCGCGCTGTCGCTGATCGCCGTGCCCGTGGTCGTGCGCACGACGGACAATATGCTGCGTCTGGTACCGAACAGCCTGCTGGAAGCCGCGTTTGCCCTCGGTGCGCCGCGCTGGAAAGTCGCCACCCTCGTGCGCTTGCGCGCCGTGAAAGCTGGCGTAATCACCGGCGTACTGCTGGCATTGGCCCGCATCGCCGGCGAAACGGCGCCGCTGCTGTTCACGGCCCTGAATAACCAGTTCCAAAGCTTCAACATGAATGCGCCGATGGCCAACTTGCCGTCCGTCATCGCATCGTTTGCGATGAGCCCGTACGACAACTGGCGCTCGCTGGCCTGGGGCGGCGCACTGCTGATCACCTTCAGCGTGCTGGCCTTGAATATCCTGTCGCGCACCGTGTTCAGCCAAAAAGTCCCTAATTAAACAGATACCGAGCGAAGCGAACCCATATGAATACGCAAATGAATCCAGCACAAGACCTGGCACCAAAGAAAAAAACCATCGAGATTTCGGGCCTGAACTTTTTTTACGGCAAAACGCAAAGCTTGCATAACGTCAACCTGGACATCCACGAGAAGAAGGTCACGGCCTTCATCGGCCCGTCCGGTTGCGGCAAGTCGACCCTGCTGCGTACGCTGAACCGCATGTACGACCTGTATCCGGGCCAGCGCGCGGAAGGCTCGATCCTGTACCGCGGCCGCAACGTGCTCGACGCGGACCAGGACGTCAACATGTTGCGCGCCAAGGTCGGCATGGTGTTCCAGAAGCCGACACCGTTCCCCATGTCCGTCTACGACAACATCGCCTTCGGCGTGCGCCTGTATGAAGACCTGTCGAAGGGCGAGATGGACGAGCGCGTCGAGTGGGCCCTGAAAAAGGCCGCGCTGTGGGGCGAAGTCAAGGACAAGCTGACCAAGAGCGGCCTGTCGCTGTCGGGCGGTCAGCAGCAGCGTTTGTGCATCGCGCGCGGCGTGGCCGTCAAGCCTGACGTCTTGCTGCTCGATGAGCCGACCTCGGCGCTGGACCCGATCTCGACCTCGAAGGTGGAAGAACTGATCAGCGAACTGAAACAGGATTACACGATCGCCATCGTGACGCACAATATGCAGCAGGCGGCGCGCTGCTCCGACTACACGGCCTATATGTATCTGGGCGAGCTGGTGGAATTCGGCGAAACGGACCAGATCTTCATGAATCCGGCCCGCAAGGAAACGCAGGATTACATCACGGGCCGCTTCGGCTGATCCGCCCCGCGCATACACAACAACTGAATACGGAGAGACAGCATGATAGGCGAACATTCATCCAAGCAATACGACAACGAACTCGAAGCGATCCGCTCGAAAGTGCTGCTGATGGGCGGCATCGTTGAAACCCAGTTCCTCGACGCGATGACGTGTTTCCGCATCGGCAATGCCGAGCGCGCGGATCGCGTGATGCGCGAAGACGACGTCGTCAACCAGCTCGAAGTGTCGCTCGACGACGCGTGCAGCCACTTGATCGTGCGCCGCCAGCCGGCCGCCAACGACTTGCGCACCATCATGGCCACCATCAAGGTGATTACCGACCTCGAGCGCGTAGGCGACGAGGCGACCAAAATCGCCCGCGTGGCGAAGAATCTGCACAAGCGCGGCAACGGCGTCGTCAATCACTACGAGATGGTGCGCGGCATTGCCAATACGGCCACCGACATGCTGCACGACGCGCTCGACGCATTCGCGCGCAACGATGGCAAACAGGCATTACAATTAATTGCGCAAGACGCCATCATCGACCATGAGTTTCGGTCTATCATGCGCAACCTGATTACCTTTATGATGGAAGACCCGCGCACGATTTCGGCGGCGCTCGATACCCTGTGGGTGGCCAAGGCCATCGAACGGATCGGCGACCATGCGAAAAACATCGCCGAATACGTGATTTACGTGGTTGAAGGCAAGGACATCCGCCACACCAAGGTGGCTGCTCCCGCCATTTCCGAGGAGCTCCCTGAGTAAGCTTTATGGCATCTGATAAAACCACGGTATTGATTGTTGAAGATGAGCCGGCCATCGTTGAACTGGTGACCTATTCGTTGCGCGAATCCGGCTGGAATTGCTGTTCCGTACAAAACGTCGCCGATGCCTGGGAATTCATCCAGCATCGCACGCCGCACCTGATCCTGCTGGACTGGATGTTGCCGGATCAAACAGGCTTGCGCCTGCTGTCGCGTATCCGCGCCGACCGCAATTTCGCCGCCATCCCCGTCATCATGCTCACCGCCAAGAGCATGGAAGAAGACAAGCTGGCCGGCCTGAACAGCGGGGCCGACGATTACGTCACCAAGCCGTTCTCGCCGCGCGAGCTGCTGGCCCGCGCCAAGGCTCTTTTGCGACGCAAGAGTCCGGAACACGCGCAGGCGCCCATGCGCGCCGGCAACGTGGCGCTGGACCCCGTCAGCTGCACCGTGATGATGGATGAACAGAAGATCGATATCGGCCACGCCGAATACAAGCTGCTGAAATTCCTGCTGGCCCATCCGGAGCGCGTGTTTTCGCGCAGCCAGCTGCTCGACAAGGTGTGGGGCGACCATGTGGTGATCGAGGAACGCACGGTCGATGTCCACGTATTGCGCTTGCGCAAAGCCTTGAAAGAGGCGGAAAGCCTGATCAAGACGGTGCGCAGCGTCGGCTACATGTTGTCTGAAAAGTAAAGCTTGACTCTATGAATCCGAAATTGCTGTTCTGGGTACCGGCCGCCTTGCGCATGGTGCTGGCGCTGCTGGGCGTGGCCGTCGTCTGGTATCTGTTTGGCGCCACGTATGCGCTGGGCATCGCCTTCGTGCTGATGGCCATGATGGTGTTCGTGCAGCTGTCATATCTGTTCCAGCTGAGTAACTGGCTGGACAATCCGCAAAGCGCCAAGCTGCCCGACGGCTGGGGCGCCTGGACCAGCATTTTCGCGCGCCTGTACCGCATGCGCCGCGACGACGAGAAAAACCAGGCCGAGCTGACGGAATGGCTGGCGCGTTTCCGCCAGGCCATGCACCTGCTGCCCGACGGCGTCGTCATCATGGACGACGTGCTGTTCCTCGAATGGTGCAACCCGGCCGCCGAGAAACACCTGGGTCTCACGCACGAGCGCGACAAGGGCATGCGCGTGACGAATTTGATCCGCAGTCCCGAGTTCATGGATTACATCATCCTGGGCCGCTACGACCAGCCGCTGACGATCACCTTCCGCAACCGCAAGCTGATCGTGCAGATCATTCCATTCGAGAACCGCCGCCAGATCCTCGTCACGCACGATGTGACGGAGACGGAACGCATCGAAATGATGCGCCGCGACTTCATCGCCAACGCCTCGCACGAACTGCGCACGCCACTCACCGTCATCGTCGGCTTCCTGGAAATCGCTTCCGCCGAGCTGGATCTGGACGCCACCACGCGCGCCTCCCACCTCAAGCTGATGACGGAGCAGGGCCACCGCATGCAGCATCTGATCGAGGACATGCTGACCCTGTCGCGCCTGGAATCGGTCGATTATCCGCTGCGCCCCGAGCCCGTGGATATCAAGAAACTGATGCAGCAAGTCTTGCGCGACGCCAAGGGCTTGTCAGCCGGCAAGCATGAAGTGACCATGGAATGCGACGGCCCCGACGTGCTGGGCAGCTATGACGAGCTGTACAGCGCCTTCGGCAACCTGGCGTCGAACGCCGTGCGCTACACGCCGGCCGGCGGTACCATCACCTTGCGCTGGCAGGATGGCCCGGCGGGACCGCAATTCATCGCGCAAGATACGGGCATCGGCATCAGCCAGGAACATATTTCGCGCCTGACGGAACGTTTCTACCGCGTCGACAAGAGCCGCTCGCGCGAAACCCAGGGTACGGGCCTGGGCCTGGCCATCGTCAAGCACGTGCTGCTGCGCCATGGCGGTACGCTGGCCATCCAGTCCGTGGCCGACAAGGGCAGCAGCTTCATCGTCAGCATGCCCAAGTCCGTCGTCACGCCGCTGCAGGGCGAGTTGCTGGTCAAGTAAGCGAGGGAAGGGGAGGACTTCTTCCCTGTTTCCTCTGCGACTAGTGCAAGGTTGGCATAAGTCGTTACAATCAGGCCATGACTTTAATCAACACCTCTTTTCGCCACGCCGGCGCGCAACAACTGGCCCAGTCGCTGCAGGCTGCGCGCCACGCTACTTTATCGCTGTTCGACTGTTACGTTACTGCCGGCCTGGACGTGGTGGCCGGCATGCCCCGTCATCCGCGCCTCAATCCGCCCTTGTGGCAACTCGCACAGATCGCCTGGTTTGCCGAATGGTACATCCTGCGCGAAGCCGCTTCCAGCCATCCGGCCGACGCCATTTATAACTCGCTACTGACGCGCGGCGACGACTTGTTCGACGCCAACATGGTGGAGCACCGTACGCGCTGGAAGCTGGAATTGCCCAGTCCGGGCGCCGTGAAGACGTATTGCCGCGAAGTGCTCGACCGGGTGCTCGATAAACTGTCGCGCGAAGCCAATGTCGACAGCGCCCTGGCGCCGTACCGTCTGGCCTTGGTGCACGAAGACTTGTGTGGCGAGGAAATGCTGGCCGGCCTGCAATGGCTGGGCCTGGAAGCACCGGAATCGCTTGCTGCCAGCCCGGCCTTGCCGCCAGGCGCGGGCGAGATTGCTTTTCCAGGTGGCACCATCGAACTGGGCTCGCCGCGCGGGGCCGGGTTTGCCTTCGACAATGAATCGCCGCCTTATGCCTGCTACGTGCCGCCGTTTTCCATCGATGCCTGCGCCGTCTCGAACGCCCAGTTTGCCGATTTTGTCGCCGACGGCGGCTACCAGAACCGCCAGTTCTGGAGCGCGGCCGGCAGCGCCTGGCTGATGCAGCAGGAGCGCTCGTCGCCCCTGTACTGGCTGCGCGAAGCAACACAATGGCGTACCATGCGCTTCGGCCAGCGCACGACCTTGCCGCCGAACGAGGCCGTGCGCCACATCAACCTGTATGAAGCGCAGGCGTACTGCGCCTGGGCGGGGCGCCGCCTGGCGACCGAGGCGGAATGGGAGTATGCTGCGCTGTCCGGCCACCCGCGCTTTCACTGGGGCCAGGTGTGGGAGTGGACGGCGACGCCGTTCGAACAGTATCCGGGCTTTGCGGTCGATGCCTGGCGCGAATATTCGGCGCCGTATTTCATGCAGCACCAGGTGCTGCGCGGCGCCGCCTTCGCCACGCCGCCGCGCCTGCATTCGCCCCGCATGCGCGCTTTCCACGCGCCCGAACGGGGCGACGTCTTTGCCGGCCTGCGCACTTGCGCCTGGTAACGGCGCAGAGAGTAGCAACCATTTCAGGAATTCTTTTGAGTACAGATAACGCCCCGCAGTTCATTCCCAAACGCATCACGCCCACGCCGGAGCAGGTCGCCATCCAGACGGCGCAAAAGAAGGTGGTCTTGATCGACGCCAATGCCGGCGCGGCCAAGACGACGACCCTGGCCCTGCGCCTGGCCGAAGCGCTACACCGGGGACGTGCGCCCGAACGCATGCTGGCCCTCGTCTTCACGGAAGCGGCGCGCGTGGCCCTGCGCCAGCGCCTGCTGGAGGTGGGTGTGCCGCTCGGTGTCGTCAAGCGCTTGACGGTCGACACCTTCGACGCCTTTGCCGCCAAGGTGCTGTTGCAGCTGGAAAACATGCAAGTGGCAGCCATGCGCAGTGATGAAGAGCTGCGCCCGATTGCCTGGGAAGCGCTGGAAGTCGTGTCGGAAAAATATGCTCACCGCTATCCGCTGGAAATCAACACGACGAACGGGGCCATCGCCGAATTCTTGAAATTGCAGCTGCGCACCAAGGCGCGCCTCGATTTCCAGAATCCCGACTTCGAAAGCAATTCCCTGGACGACAACCTGGAGCTGCTGGGCATGTCGCGCACGCATTACCTGTGGCTGCGCGAATACGAGGGCTTGCGCGGCGCCGACACGGGCGACATCCAGTTCCGCGCGCCGTTCGACGCCACCTACGACCTCGTGCGCATGCTCGACGGCGACGAGCCGCTGCGCCAGCAACTGCCGGCTTTCCAGATCATCGTGGCCGATGAATTGCACGATTTGAATGAAGCGTCGTTCCGCCTGTTGACCATGCTGATACGCCGCGGCAACGCGTTTTTCTGCGGCGCCGGCGACAAGGATCAAGTGATTTACACGTGGTCGGGCGCCGACCACCGCTTCCTGCGCCAGCGCTTCGAGCAGGAATTCCCCACCTTGCAGCGCTTGCCATTGACGGCATCCTACCGCTACGGCCCGCAATTGGCGCAGGCCGTGGGCGTGCTGAAAAACAAGGTCAGCGTGTCGGCTCTCACGCGCGCCACCCACATCGAGCTGCTCGAATATGACCACGCGCAGCCGCAGGCGTGCAGCGCCCAGCTGATCGCCGCGCTCGAACACGCGCATGCGGGCACGACGGCCATTTTGCTGCGCGACCGCGACCAGGCCATCCGCGTGGAAACGGCGCTGTTCCAGAGCGGCATCGCGTATGGGCTGGTGGATATGAACAGCTATCTGCTGAGCCTGGAAGTACTTATGCTGCGCGGCATGGTCGCCATCGCCCGCAAGGATTTGCACGCGATCAAGAGCGGCCCGCGCCGCGGCGAAATCCTCGAAGCCCTGGTGGCGTTCGCGGAAATCCCGTTTACACGCGCGGAACTGCAGCAAGCCAAGGCCGACGTGGCCAACTATCCCGACTTGCTGGAAGGCTTCTTGACGAACCAGCTGGCCAAGTCACAGAACCAGGACAAGGCGGCGCTGACCCTGGCCGCCGTCGATTATCTGCGTGCGCTGCCTCCCGATGCGCTGGCGGGCGACGCGCTGCAGCACATCTTTGGCTTGATGCAGCTGGAACAGACGGCGCGCCGCATCTACGTCGATCCGGCCCAGGCGCGGGTTGTCGCCCGCTCCCTGCACGGTTTTATCGCCGTGTGCAGCGAAGCGGGCGTGGCGCTGGGCGGCTTTGCCGGCTGGCTGGGCGAGATGGAAGAGGCCGTGACGGTCTCGACCGGCAAGGCCAAACTGGTCATCGCCTGCATCGACCAGATCAAGGGCCTCGAATACAACCATGTGATCTTGCCCTACCTGGCCGTCGACGAATTCCCGCGCAGCAAGACCGACCCGCTGGAAGAAGAAAACCGTTTCTACGTGGCCGCCACCCGCGCGCGCGACAGGCTCACCTTGCTCACGCCGGAAGACCCTGCTTACCGGAGCCGCTACATCGCCGCCCTGCAGCTGAAACAGAGGATTGTTGCGCCGAAGTCATAGATCTTTTGCCGCGTGGCCGCTTTTTGCGAAAGACGAAAGCGGGCATACTGGACTGGTGTGATTGAAAGCAATCTAACCAGACAGGAGTGAAGCATGAAGATTTTCTTGACAGGCGCGGCAGGTTTCATCGGCAGTTCCATCGCGGCGGGCCTCGTGCGCGCCGGCCACCAGGTGACGGGCCTCGTACGCAAGCCAGAGCAGGTGGCCGAGCTGGCCAAGGTCGGTGTGTTGGGCGTGCACGGCGATTTGAACGACCGCGCATTGCTCATCGAACAGGCGAAGGCGGCGGACGCCGTCATCAATGCGGCCAGCAGCGACCACCGGGGCGCCGTCGAGGCGATCCTTGAAGCGCTGGCCGGCACCAACAAAGTGTTTCTGCACACGAGCGGCTCGTCCATCGTGGGCGATGCGTCGGGCGGCGAGGGCACGGAACAGATTTATTTTGAAGACAAGCTGCCGGCGCCGACGGCCGACAAGGCGGCCCGGGTCGCCATCGATGATCTGGTACTGGCCAGCGCAGGCCAGGGCGTGCGCGCGAGCGTGCTGTGCAACACTTTGATCTACGGCCATGGCGCCTTGCCGCGCGACAGCGTGCAGCTGCCCCGCTTATTGAAACAGGCGCGCAAGAGCGGCATCGTGCGCCATGTGGGTCCGGGCCGCAATAGTTGGTCCAACGTGCACATCGACGACGTCGTCAGCCTGTATTTGCTGGCGCTGGAAAAGTCGCCCGCCGGCACCTTTTACTTCGTCGAATCGGGCGAAGCGGCTTTCCGCGACATGACGGCCGCCATCGCCACCGCACTGGACCTGGGTTCCGCGCAGGACTGGCCGTTGCCCGAGGCCATTGCCGAATGGGGCTACGAGATGGCTTCCTACGGCCTCGGTTCCAACAGCCGCGTGCGCGGCGAGCGGGCACGCAAGCTGCTGGGCTGGCAGCCGCAGGGGCCGTCCGTGCTGGCATGGATCGAGAACGATATGCTCAATCCGCCGCACGCCACCGCCGGTTGATGCAGCTCAGCAAAACCGCACCAGTGTGCGCTAGCGAACGGTGCTGTTTTGCGATCGGGAGTATGATTGCTTTGCTTGGTTGAGACGCACTGCCGTGAAGTTGGCGGCATGTTCGATCTTCCAGCAGGTCAGCCGGTCGCCTCAAGGATCGGCACCAGATTTCCGCCGCCGGCGCCGTTTGCGCTCTGCGGCTGTGCACTGCAACTCCAGGTCGCGGTGTGTGCTGCGAACCCCTTCAAGGCCGGCCTAGCCGGTCTTTTTTTTGCCTGTTTTTGGCTGTTGTTTCTGCCGTTGCGCCATTCACCGCCACCTGTCCGCCATTCGCCGAAGCGCTGTTTTCGCGCGCCCGAAATCCGCGTATCTTTACGATCAACCAACTTCAAGGGGTGACCGTGAAACCTGAACCAGCGTATTACCGCCGTACCCAGCTGCTGTGGGGCGTGCTGCTGATCGCCATCGGCGCCATCATCCTGCTGGACCGGCTCGATGTGATCTATCTCCATGACTACTATGCACTATGGCATTATTGGCCAGTGATACTGGCCGTCTTTGGCCTCAACAAGCTGCTCACGCCCGTGTCCGCCAAGCAGGTGCTGAGCGGCCTGTGGCTGATCTTCTTCGCCGCCTGGTGGTATGTGTCGTATGAAGAACTGTGGAACTTGAATTTCTACAATAGCTGGCCCGCCTTGCTGATCGCCTGGGGCGTGGGCCTCGTGCTCGAACCGCTGTTGAACAAACATTTTATTGCCTACCGGGAGTCCGAGCATGAAAAATAGACCGCCGCTGCACTCGCCATCGCAGATCGTGCTGGGCGTCATCGTCATCGGCCTGGGGCTGCTGTTCCTGCTCGATAACCTCGGCTTCATCAATGTGCGCTATACCTTCCGCTTCTGGCCGACCATCCTCATCATTTTCGGCTTGCTGAAAATATCGCAAAGCCATTCCCGCTCCGGCTACATCGTCGGCGGCGTGATGGTCTTGCTGGGCCTGAGCTGGACCTTGAAAGCCATGGGATTGTTCTATATCAACTGGAGCATGCTGTGGCCGCTGCTCATCATTGCCGCCGGCGTGGCCGTCGTGTCGAAATCCCTGCCCGGCGGGCGGCAGCGACAGCGCCGCCGGCACTTTGCCGCGCCGCCCGATGGCAGCGCCGCGCCTGACGCCTTCGGCCAGGCCAGGAATGGCGCCGTATCGCTCGACAAGGAAGCCGCCGATACCACTGCAGCGCCCGGCGCCGGCGGCCAGGCGGACGACGACAGCATCATCGAAGTGACGGCCATCCTGGGCGGCTACGTGCGGCGCGTATCGTCGCAGCGCTTCAGGGGCGGCGATATCAACGTCATCATGGCAGGCTGCGAAATCGATCTGCGCCAAGCCTCGATCGAAGGCGAAGCCGTGCTCAACGTATTTGCCCTGTGCGGCGGCGTCACCATCAAGATTCCGCCCGACTGGAGCGTGGTGCTGCAGGGCACGCCCATCCTTGGCGGCTTCGAAGAAAAGACCATCGTGCCGCCGAACCAGAACAAGCGTTTGTACGTGACGGGCTACGCCATCATGGGCGGCCTGGAAATCCGCAACTAGGCGCGCATGTCCGGACCCTTGTCGAAGCGGCGCGGCGCCGTGGTGGCGTTCCTGGTCTGCATCGCGCTGGGCCTGGCCCTGGCCGCCATCCTGGCCAGGGTGGCGCACGCGCCCTGGCTCAATGCCGTCCTGCTGGTGGCGCCCGCCACTCTCGTGTATGCGATCGGTTCGGGGTTTTCCGCGTTTTATTTGTGCCGCGCCTATCCCTTGCACGCCCGCCATCCGCTCGCCATTGCCGGCGTGATGGGCGTGGCGGCCCTGTTCGCGGGCTTGCTGTGGGCGACCCTGCTGCAATTTTTGAACAGCGTCAGCCAGTTGATGGAGCAGCACTGGCTGGGCGTGAACCTGACGCCATCGCTGCTGGCCCTGTTCTTCGGCCTGGGCGCGCTGCTGTATTGCCTGGCCGCCGCCGTCCATTATCTGCTGCTCGAATTCGTGCGCGCCAGGATGGCCGAGCAGCGGGGCCTGGAAGCGCAGCTGATGGCGCAGGAAGCGCAACTGCGCATGCTGCGCACGCAGATCGATCCGCATTTCCTGTTCAACAGCCTGAACTCCATCAGCGCCCTGACGTCTATCGATGCAGCGGGCGCGCGCCAGATGACGGTGCAGCTGGCCAGTTTCTTTCGCCAGAGCCTGAGCCTGGAAGCGCACAAGCACATCACCGTGCAAGAGGAACTCGTGCTGATCCGCCACTTTCTCGCCATCGAACAAGTGCGTTTCGGCGCGCGCCTGCAGGTGGCGGAAAGCATCGACACTGCCGCGCTGGCGTGTCTGTTGCCGCCCATGCTGATACAGCCGCTCGTGGAAAATGCCGTCAAGCATGGTATCTGCGGCTTGACGGAGGGTGGCCTGATCGCCATCGAGGTCCGGCGCGCGGGCAGCTTGCTGCAGATCGCCGTGCGCAACCCCGTCGATGCGGATCAGGGGCCGGCGCGCGGCAACGGCGTGGGCCTGGAAAATGTGCGCCAGCGCCTGGCCGGTGCGTATGGACACGAAGCGGGCGTGCATTGGGCGCGGCGCGGCGCGGCGTTTGAAGTAACGCTATCGATGCCGGCACAGACCGGCGACACGGAGGAAGCATGATGCAGGCAAGAATGCGGGTAGCCATCGTCGATGACGAATTGCTGGCGCGCAGCGTGTTGCGCGAATACCTGGCGCGTCACGACGATATCGAGATCGTGGCCGAGTGCGCCAACGGCTTTGACGCCGTCAAGGCCATTGCGGAACTGGAACCGGAACTGGTGTTCCTCGACATCCAGATGCCGCGCCTGGACGGTTTTGAAGTGGCGGAATTGATCGGCGCGAAGACGCGTTTGATCTTTGTCACGGCCTACGACCAGTACGCCTTGAAAGCGTTCGAATGTCATGCCCTCGACTATCTGCTCAAACCGTTCAGCGAACAGCGCTTCGACCAGGCGCTGGCCCATGCGCGCGCCAACCGCAGCACGCCGGCCGCGTCCACTGCTGTACAAACGCTGGCGCGCGAGGCGGCCACGCGCGCCGCGCCTTTGGACCGCGTGCTGATCCGCGACGGCGCCAAGGTGCACGTCATCGCCAGCGCGCGCATCGACTACATCGAGGCGCAGGACGATTACATCAGCATCTGCTCCGAAGGCAAGTCCTACCTGAAAAGCCAGACGCTGGCGGAGCTGGAAACCCAGCTCGATCCCGCCAAGTTCCTGCGCGTGCACAGGTCGTATCTGCTCAATATCGACGGCATCCGCCGCATCGAGGCGGCAACGAAAGACAGCCACGTGGCCATCCTGCGCGATGACACGCGCATTCCCGTGAGCAAGGCGGGCTACCAGAAGCTGAAGTTACTGGTTGGCTAGCTGCACATCCCACCAGGTGGGCAAGAGTTGCCGGATTTCCGGGCGCGAAAAACGGTCGTCGATCAGGTAGACGACGCCCTTGTCCGACTGCGTGCGGATCACCCTGCCGGCAGCCTGCACCACCTTCTGCATGCCCGGATACAGATACGTGTAGTCGTAGCCGGCGCCGAAGATGTCGCCCATGCGCTGGCGGATCTGCTCGTTGACGGGATTGATCTGCGGCAAACCCAGGGTGGCGATGAAGGCGCCGATCAGGCGTGCGCCGGGCAAGTCGATGCCTTCGCCGAACGCGCCGCCGAGCACGGCAAAGCCGATGCCGCGCGTGTCCAGGCCGAAACGTCCGAGGAATTGTGCGCGGGCACTGTCATCCATGCGGCGCGGCTGTTGCCACAGGGGCACGTCCGGATAATGCTGGGAGAACAAGTGGGCCGTCTTTTCCATGTAGTCGAAGCTGCTGAAGAAGGCCAGGTAGTTGCCCGGCGTTTCCGCGTATTGCTTCGCCATCAGCTGGGCGATGGGCAGCAGCGAGGCGGCGCGGTGCTGGTAGCGCGTGGAAATCGTGTCGGCCACGCGCACGGACAATTGTTCCGCCTGGAATGGCGATTCCACGTCGACCCAGGCCGTGTCGGCCGGCATGCCCAGGGTGTCGCTGTAGTAATTCCACGGACTCAGGGTGGCGGAAAACAGGGCCGTGCTGTGACTGGCCGCGAAGCGTTCCTTGAGAAACGGTGCCGGCACGATGTTGCGGATGCAGACGGTGGAGCCAGTGTCTGTTTTGCTGACGTCGAACAGCGAATGCTCGCCGAAACTTTCCGCCAGGCGGTTGATCAGCAGCACGTCAAAGTAAAAGCGCTGCAAGTCCTCGTCCAGGGCCGTAGCGTGTTCGGCCATGTAGTCGCCGATGGCCGTGGCCACGCCCTGCAGGGCGCCAAAGAATTTGTCGGGCAAGGCCGCATGCACGTGGTAATCGCCATCCTGTTCTTTCAACAAAGCCGTCCACTGGCGCGAGAGGCGGTCGAGCGGCTTTTTCAAGGTGTCGGGAGCGAACTTGCGCAGCATCTTCAGGTCGATCTGCGCCAGTTCGGCGGTATACATGCTGCGCGCGCGCGACACCATATTGTGCGCCTCGTCGACCAGCACATTGACTTTCCAGTCGTGGGCCAACGTCATGCCGTACAGCATGGCGCTGAGGTCGAAATAGTAATTGTAGTCGCCGATGACGACGTCGCTCCAGCGCGCCAATTCCATGCCCAGGTAGTAGGGGCAAATACCTTGCTGCAAGGCGACGGCGCGCACGGCTTCCTTGTCGAGGATCAAACCGCTGGCCAGGGCCACCTCGCGCGCCAGTGGCAGGCGGTCGTAAAAACCCTTGGCCAGCGGGCACGATTCGCCATGGCAGGCTTTGTCCCGATGTTCGCAGGCGCTGGTCTTGGCGCTCAATTCCAGCACGCGTAGCGGCAGCAGCGGGGCGCTGTCCTTGAGGATGACGCAGGCGTCGAGCGCCATCTGCCGGCCGGGCACCTTGGCGGCCAGGAAAAACAGTTTATCGAGGCCATGCGCGGCCGTCGCTTTCAACATGGGGAACAGGCTGCCCACCGTCTTGCCGATGCCGGTCGGCGCCTGCGCCAGCAAGCCGCAGCCGCGGCTGCTGGCCTTGTACATGGCTTCGGCCAGCTGGCGCTGGCCCGGGCGAAAGTCCGCATGGGGAAAGGCCATGGCCGTGAGCTGTGCGTCGCGGCTGGCGCGGTGCGCCATTTCCTGCTCGGCCCAGTCGAGGAACAGCGCGCAATGCTGTTCGAAGAAGGTGCGCAGCGCCTCGGCCGTGCACTCCTCGTGCATGACGGTTTCCTTCTGGCTCACGATATCGAAATACACGAGCGCCACGCGCAGCATGGGCAAGTTCAGTTGCTGGCACAGCAAGTGGCCGTAGATGCGCGCCTGCGCCCAGTGCAACTGGCGATGGTTGGCGGGCATGGCGTCCAGTTCACCCCGGTAGGTCTTGATCTCTTCCAGCTGGCGCCGCGCCGGGTCGTAGCCATCGGCGCGGCCCCGCACGTGCAGGGGGCCGAAGTCGCCGGAAAGACTAATTTCACGCTGGTAATCATCATCGCGCCGGCCCGTGACGGTGGCGTGGCCGGCCATGCCTTCCTGCGCCGTGGGGGACGGTGTGAAACGCAAGTCCAGGTCGCCTACCTTGGCCGTGAATTCGCACAGGGCGCGCACGGCGATGGTGTAAGTGTTGCGGCTCATGTGGCCGCCTGCCACTGCAGGTAGCACACGCTGACGGGCATGGCGTGTTCGGCGCAATACGCGATCCAGCGCAGCTGGTTGTCTTGCAGGCGGTCGCCGGGACCCTTGACTTCGATCATGCGGTAGCGCTGTTCCTGTGGCCAGAACTGGATCAGGTCGGGAAAGCCGCTGCGGTTGCTTTTGATGTCGAGCAAGATGCGCTCGAACGCCTTCTTCAGGTGGACTGCCGGGATGCAGGCCAGCGCCAGGTCCAGCAAGCCGTCGTCCAGCACCTCCCAGCTGACGAAGGGCGAGACGATGCCGTGCTTGGCGGCAAGCGTGGCGCGGATGGCCGCGTGGTAGCGGCCGTCGTCCAGTTGCGCCAGGCAGGCGGCAAAGTCCGTGCTGCGGCGCTGGTAAAAATCGGCGCTGTGCAAGTCGGCCGGGCCACGGTGGAACGGGTGGAAGAAGGCGCCCGGCATGGGCTTGAAGATGGCGGGCCAGCACAGCAGGCCGAACAGCGAGTTGATCAGGGTGTTTTCCACGTAATACACGGGCGCATCCTCCCGCATCAAATGCTGCTGCACCACGCCTTCCACGTAGCACGCCAGTTCCGGATAGGGCAGCAGCAGGTCGATGCGCTCCACGGCGGCGGCCGCATTGGCCGCCTGCTTCGCATGGCCCAGCTTGCGCCGCAAACGGGGCGCCATGCGCAGCAGCAATTGCTGTTCCGCCTCGCTTTCCGGCGCGGCCAGGGCGATCGTCAAGCGTTCGTAGGCCGCTTGCGGCTGCTCGTCTTTTTCCAGCACGCGGATGGCGCGGCCACGCGCGCCCGGATAGCGGCAATCGGCGTAGGCACGGTAGGCGGCCGGCCAGTCCTGGCATTTTTCCAGGTGCTGGGCGATCTGGAAGCGCAGCTTGTCGCGCCGGCTGGCCAGCCAGGTATTGTTCTCGGACAAGGGCAGCGCAGCCAGTTCCTGCAGCACTTCGTCGGCCGGCGCGCTGTCGTTGTAGCGTTCGCGGCACTGGTGCAGCACTTCATAGTGCTCGATATCCTGGCGCGTGCGAAACCCGCGCGACTGCGGCGAGAATTCCACTTTTTCATACTGGTACACGCCGAGGTCGGACAGCACGAATTCCGACCAGTCCTGGTGATAGTTGCCAAAGTAAATCAGGCGCAGGCGGTCGCACAGCACTTGCAAGCCGATGCGGTACAGCACGTCGGTGCAGGCCGGATGCCATGCTGAGAATGGTTTGCTTTCCGCATGCTGCTCGCGCAAGGCGTCCAGCTGCTCGGCCTTGCGTGCCGCTTTCAGCGGGGCGGCGAGGTCGAAGGCCTGGACGATTTCCGCCTTCAGCAGCAAGTCGAACAGCTCATCGAGCGCAATGGCTGGATCGGCTTCGACCCAGCCCGTGGCCAGCAAGGGCAGGGCGGCCGCGCGCGCGTCGCCGATTTCCGGGTAATTGAGCTTGCTGGCGCGAAACAGGCAGCCCTTGCGCATGACGAGGCGCACGAACAGGGCGCGCGACGGCTGCGGCAGTGCGCTGAAGGCGGCGATGAACTGCGTTTCTTCAACGCTCAGCAGATCGGCGTAACGCGCGCTGATCCAGTTCAGCACGTCCTGGAAATTATCCAGATAGTACAGGGGATTTTCCAGGACTCTCAACATGGGGGGGGGGCAATAGGGCAAGGTGAACGGTTTTACTGTGTTTATATACAGTTTAAACCTTCAGCCGCCGCTTGCCCAGCGATTTTATGTTCAGTCAGCCGTGCTGTAGGCAAAATAGCTGTCGAACTTTTCACAGGGAATCAGTTCTGCGCGCAGGCTGGCCAGTTCGATATCGGTCAGCAATCCCCTGTGCGTTTCCGTGCGTCCCTTCGGCAGCGCCACCTCGTAATCGATGATGTCCCTGGCCAGCAAGGCGTGCAACACTTCGGCTTGCCGCGCCGTCAGGTAGCGCGCGTGCGTGCCCAGGGTTTTTGCCAGTTGCTCCTTGAATGCTTCGTCGCTGACGTCGTTGTACGTATCCTGATCCGCCATGCTGTTCAACAACATGTGAACCATGAAATCTTGCAGGTTTTTTGCCAGGTACTGGGCTTCATTCTCGTCATGCCACAGCAGCACGATGGGCATCTCGCCGTCTTGCTCGCTTGACGCGAAAAAGCAGTAGTGGTCGCCTGCGCCCGTTTGCGCAAACGGGATAAACTGGAAGGCGGGATCGATCTGCCGGTAATCGTCCGTATCCAGCAAGGTTTCCGCTTCCGCGGCGACGGCCTCGATGTTGAGCAATTCGAAATCATCCGCATGCAGCAGCAGGGTGGGCCGCTCCGTCAATGTGGGATAGACCAGCTTGTACCAGTCGGGGCCGTATTCGCCCACGGCCAGCATGCCGTCGCGCTCCAGCTGCCGATACAATGCGGGATAGGTGAAGCCGTGCTGCTGTTCAATTTCTGACAGTGTCATGTTTGCCCCGTTAAACGTGATTCGTCTGGGCATGATAGCCGAGGTCGTGTCTCGCACGCTTCACGGCAGCAACGACGGACATCATTAATAAACATTTAAGTTTGCTTATGTGGCATGGTCACGTATGCTTGCCAGACTAACATCCGCCGAACCCGCATGAAAAACATCATCCTGATTTCCGCCGCTTGTCTGCTGGCGCTGCTGTCGACCATCGGCGCCTCGCTGCCATACCCGATCCTGCCACCCCTGTTCGCGGCCGAGGCGCCGAATGCCTTCAACAATTTCCTGGGCTTGCCGTCCAAATTGCTGTTCGGCCTGGCGCTGACCATCAACCCGCTGGGCTTGCTGATCGGCTCGGCCTTGCTGGGCCCCTTGTCGGACCGCTATGGCCGCCGTCCCTTGCTGATGCGTACGGCCGTGGGCGCCGCCATCGGCCACGCCATCACGGCCTGGGCGCTGGTGATCCAGTCCTACCCTCTGTTCATCGTGGCCCGTTTCATCACGGGTTTGCTGGAAGGGAACGGCGCCGTGGCGCGCGCCATGCTGGCCGACCAGTTGACGGGGCCGCTGCGCCTGCGCGCCATGTCGTGGCTGAATGGCGCGTTTTACCTGGGCTGGCTGGTGGGCCCGATCCTGGCGGGCGCGACCCTGCATTGGGGTGTGACGGTACCGTTCTGGATTGCCGCCGCCGCCCTGATGCTCGTCGCCGTGCTGGTGGCCGTGGGTTTACAGCGTGAAACGCCCTCGCTATTGACGACGTCGTGGTGGCAAGTGGCGCGCGACCGCCATTCGCTCAATTTGCTGCGCCATGAGGAGCTGCGCACCCTGTTCATCGTGCAATTGGCGTTTACGTGCGGCGTGGCCAGTTTTTACGAGTTCTATCCGCTGTGGCTGGTCGAGACGGCCAATTACCATGCACAGGAGATTGCCTGGGTGAATGTGGGCCTGTGCGGCACGATGACCATCACGTCCTTGCTGGCGGGCGGTCCCAGCCGCCATGCGCCGCTGCTGCGGGCCTGCTGGTATGCGTGCGGCGTGGCGCTGGCCGTAGGGATATTGGCGCTGGGTAATATCTGGGTAGGCATCGCCGCCATCGTGCTGTTCGGCATTCCGAATGCCCTGTACAACACGGTGATACAGGGCTGGTGCGCCGAGCGCTTCAGCGCGCACGGACAGGGCGCCGTGATGGGTTTGCTGGCCACGACGTTTTGCATCGCCAACATCGTCGTCGCCCTCAGCGGTTCCGTGCTGACCCTGATCGATACGCGGCTGATCCTCGTCGCGGGTGCCTTGTCCGCCGCCTGGGCCGCGTGGCGCATGGCGGCCTGGCGCCGCCAGCTGGACGGCGCCGTCGAGGCGAAGGCGTGCCAGGATTTCTGCAGCTAGGCGGTGGCTATTTCGGGGGGATGGGAGGGGGCGAATACCGGACCTTGCCGGTGAATTCTTGTAGGTCGGTAGGTCGGATTAGCGCGCAAGCGCGTAATCCGACATCACCATTAACGCCAACAATGCGTCGGATTACTTTTTGGCAGCCTTCGGCTTGGCCGCCGGCGCCGCTTTTTCAGCTGTTGCCGTAGCGCCGTTTGTCGCCTTTTCCGTAGCCTGCGCCACTTGCGCGCTGGCCTTGGCGATCTGCTCTTCCACGGTCTTCACGGCCTGTTTCGTGGCCTTGGTCACTTGCTCGTAGCCGAGGAAGGCATTGTCGATGGCGGCCTTGACGATGGCGACGGCGTTTTCCGAGCCTGGCGGCACGTTTTTCGTGACGTCGTAGATCAGGGCGCTCAGATTGCTTTTTGCTTCGGCCACGTGGGCTTCGGCGGCCGTGGTGAATTCCGTGTGGATTTCCTTGATGATGTCGTCGAGTTGCTGTTTATACGCTTTGGCGCCGGCCACGCCCGGTTGCAGCTGGGCAGCGGCGGCGGCCATGGCGGCCTTCGGATCCTTGGCCTGGCTGATTTCCTTGCCGGCGGCGATGCCATCCTCGATGCCGGACTTAGCGGTGGCCATGTTCAATGCCAGCACCTGTTCCACGCCTTGCACGGCCTTCGAGGTGAGGGTGTTGAAGGTCATCAGCTGAAATTCAAACAGGGCCTTGGTGGCCGATGCGAATTGTTCGGGATTCGTAAACATGTGGTCTCCTCGGTTTGAATAGATACGTTCTTATCGTTCCATACTCTTTCGACGCCGCAATGCCATCGCTTGCAATCAAGCCGGTGCCCCCGTGTGGTCATGGCCCCATTATTTAACAAGCGCCGGTTTTTCGCAACGGCTATCTTTGTACGGTCCCGAGGCCAGTTCCCAGCCAAATCCCAGGGTCGATTGGGCGCACGACAGGGTGCCGTCGATCTTGCTGCGCCATTTGTACCAGGGGGCAGGTCCGGCCATTGCGCAGGCGCACACTGCCAGCAAGGCCGTGGCGATCAGGTATTTCATGGGTGCTCCGAAAGAATGCTTGCGGGCATTGTAGCGCGCTTGCCGCTCAAGGCGCGGGCGATTGCGGCGCCACGGCGGGCAGCTGTAGGGTGAAGGTGGTGCCGCTGGCGTCGCCCGTGCTGCTGGTAGCGTCGATATGGCCGCCCAGCACGCCCGTGATGATGTTGTGCGCCACATGCAGGCCCAGGCCCGAGCCGCCCGAACCGAGCTTGGTCGTGAAGAAAGGGTCGTAGACGTGCACGAGGTCGTCGGCGGCGATGCCCACGCCCGTGTCGGCGATGGACATGGTGATCGTCTTGCCGTCGTCGCTGCCGCGTGCCCTGATGTGAATGGTGCCGCCGCTGCGGCCCTCGAAGGCGTGGCGCAGGCAGTTTTCCAGCAGGTTGCTCAGCACCTGGCCCAGCGGACCCGGATAGCTATCCATGGCCAGGCCCTCGGGCACGTCCTGCGTCAGCGTCAAGCCGGCCGCCTTGAGCTGCGTGGACAGGGGCAGCATCAGCTCGGCCACGAACTGGCGCAGCAGGAACTGGCGGCGCTGCGAGCTGGCGCGGTCGACGGCGATCTGTTTGAAGCTCGAGACGAGGTCGGCGGCGCGCTGCAGGTTGCGCAGCATGATGGCGTCGGCCTCGCTGGCCTGCGTCAGGTAGGCGCCCAGTTCGGAGCGGCGCAAGCCATCGAGGAAGCTGGCCTGGATTTCGCGCGTGCGTTCGGCCATCGTGGTGGCGACCACCAGGCCGTTGCCGATCGGCGTATTGAGTTCATGCGCGATGCCGGCCACCAGCGCACCGAGCGCGGCCAGCTTGTCGCGGCGCACCAGTTCCTCCTGCGTGATCGACAGGTTTTCCAGCGCGGCGGCCAATTCGCGGTTCGTCTGTTCCGAGTGTTCCTTGGCCTGCGTCAGGGCCGCCGTGCGTTCGGCCACCAGCTCTTCCAGGTGGGCGCGGTGGCGCTCCAGTTCGCGCTCGTGGCGCATGCGGCCAATCGCGATGCCTGCCAGGTCGGTCGCCGTGTCGATCAGCTCGAGGTCGCGCGCATCGGGCTTGCGCACATCGCGGTAGTACATGGCGAAGGAACCGAGTACGGCGCCATCCTGGCCGAAGATGGGGCGCGACCAGCAGGCGCGCAAGCCGAACGGCGCGGCCAGTTCGCGGTAGGGCGCCCACAGCGGATCGCACATGATGTCGCTGACCACCACCGGTTCGCGCAGGAACATGGCCGTGCCGCAAGAACCCACGCCGGGGCCGATGGCCACGCCTTCGAGCAGGGCCATGTAGTCTGGCGGCAGACTGGGGCCGGCCGCGCTGTGCATGTGGACGCCGTCGTCGTCGAGCAGCATGATGGAGCAGAGCACGCCGCGCGACTGGCCTTCGATTAACAGCAGCAGCTGGTTCAGGGTCGGGATCAGCGGCGCGCCCTTGGCGACCATTTCCAGCAGGGCGCTCTGGCCCGAGCGCATCGCTTCGGCGAGGTTGCGTTCAGTCAAGTCGATGATGCGCGCATGCACGAGCTGGCGGCCCGGCACGGACAGGCGCATCAGCCGGATTTCGCAGGCGATCGGGCGGCTGTCGCGGTGGCAGCAGCTGGCGCGGAAGACGACGATCTTGCCTTGCAAGGTATCGCGGATCTTTTCTTCCAGCAGTTGCGGCGAGGCGCGGCCGTCGCTCTGATGCTGGGGGAACAGCGGCTCCATGCCGCCTTGCAGCAGCTCGGCCAGCGGCATGCCGAACAATTCTTCGGCCAGGTGGTTGGCGTCGATCAGCAGGCCGTTGTCGATATCGAACAGCAGCACGGCGTCGGGCGAGCCGGCCAGGATCGAGTGGTAATTGACTTCCAGCGTTTGCGGATGCAGGGGGCGTGGCGGCGTGGCCGCACGCGGCGCGGGCGCCTCGGCCTTGTGCAGCGCCAGTTCCATGAGGATTTTTTCCGCCACGTCGCGCGCGTTGAAGGGCATCTTGATGTAGTCGGAGGCGCCGGCGCCCACGCTGCGGCCCTGTTCCTCGGCGCTGGGCGTGGCCGACATCAGCAGCAGGGGCACGCTGTGGCGTCCGCCCGCATTGCGCAGGCGCATGCAGGTGGCGCCGATATTCGAGCCCGCCAGGGCCGCGTCGAGCAGGATCAGGTCCGTGCCGCCGGCCGCCAGTTCCACGCCTTCGTCGATATCGCCCGCCAGTCCCGTGCCCAGATTATGCCTGTCCAGCACATACAGCAGTTCGCGCACATCGTTCGGCGAATTGCTGACCAACAGCACATTGGCCCGGTCGGTGATGGAAGAAATCAACTGGTTCATGGTGTCGCGCCCTTACGCGTTTCATGGGCCTAGTATTACATCAAGGCAAGTAGGAGTAAACGATAATTCTTGATGACTCAAGGCAATGCGGATGGGTCTCGTTCACGCGGCGTTTTGTGCCGCGGGCGCCGTTGCCAGATCGGCGCGCGCCTGTTCGATGCGCGGGTAATTATCCTCGATCCAGTCGACCAGCACGGCCAGGCGTTCGGCCGCCTCGCGTCCCAGCGGCGTGAGGCTGTATTCCACCTTGGGCGGTATCACCAGATACGCCTGGCGCAGCACGAAGCCGTCGCCCGCCAGCGCTTCCAGGGTTTGCGCCAGCATTTTTTCGCTGACGCCGCCCACTTCCCGGCGCAGTTCGCTGAAGCGCCGGGTGCCGCTCAGCAGCAGTACCAGCACCAGCACGGCCCAGCGGCTGGTCAGGTGGCTGAGCACGGCGCGCGACGGGCAGGTGGCCGCCAGCAGGTGGGCGTCCTGGGTTTGCCGGGCGAGGGCGGCGCGCAGGCTGGCGCCGGGAGTGTCTGTGGACATGATAGTTGGCCTTGTTGAGGTGGATTGCATTCATACTTACCAAAAGGTACGTACTTACAATAAGTAAGTAATAGTCCTATTATAGGGTTTTACCACCCACGTACCAAGGAGAAATCATGATCGTCATCACCGGCGCCACAGGCAATCTGGGCCAGCACGTCATCGCCAGCCTGCTCAAATCCGTTCCTGCAGCCAACATCATCGCCGCTGTGCGCAACCCGGCCAAGGCCGCCGACCTGGCCGCCCGGGGCGTGCAAGTGCGCCAGGCCGATTACAACGATGGCGCCAGCCTCGACGCGGCGTTCAAGGGCGCGACGAAGATCTTGCTGATCTCGTCGAGCGAAGTGGGGCAGCGCGCGCAGCAGCACCAGAACGTCATCGATGCGGCCAAGCGCGCCGGCGTATCCCTGCTGGCCTACACCAGCGTCTTGCGCGCCGACACGTCGCCGCTGGGCCTGGCCGCTGAGCACGTGATCACGGAAGCGGCCATCCGGGCATCAAGCCTGCCTTACAGTTTCCTGCGCAACGGCTGGTACCTGGAAAACCATACGGAACACCTGGCACCAGTGCTCGAGCATGGCGTCGTGCTGGGTGCGGCGCAAAACGGGCGTTTCTCGTCCGCCGCGCGTGCCGACTACGCAGCGGCAGCTGCCGCCGTGCTGACGACGGCCCAGCCGCAGGCCATCTATGAACTGGCTGGCGACCAAGGGTTCACCCTGGCCGAGTACGCGGCCGAAGTGGCGCGCCAGTCGGGCAAGGCGATCGTGTACAAGGATTTGCCGCAGGCGGATTTCAAGGCGGCGCTGGTGAGCGTGGGCGTGCCGGAAGGCTTTGCCGATCTGCTGGCCGACTCCGATGCGGGCACGGCCAAGGGTGGCCTGGAAGACCATGGCAAGCAATTGAGCGCGTTGATCGGCCGTCCGACGACGAGCCTGCTTGACGCCGTCAAGGCGGCGCTGGCGAAGTAAGGGGAGGGAGGATGCCGTGGCAGCACGGCATCCGGAAATGAAAAAAGCCGCAAACTCGTGAAAGTTTGCGGCTTTTTTGCGAATTAGGTAATGGTGCCCACGAAGGGACTCGAACCCCTACACCCGAAGGCACATGGACCTGAACCATGCGCGTCTACCAATTCCGCCACGTGGGCACTGATGCTGCTTGTTGCTTACTGCTATATCTCACTACTGTACTGCGGACTACAACGAAAACAACTCGTTGCTGGTGGTGCCCACGAAGGGACTCGAACCCCTACACCCGAAGGCACATGGACCTGAACCATGCGCGTCTACCAATTCCGCCACGTGGGCATTGTGCTGCTTGTTACTGCAATCTTACTACTTTTCTGCGGATCACAACGATGAACAACTCGTTGCTGGTGGTGCCCACGAAGGGACTCGAACCCCTACACCCGAAGGCACATGGACCTGAACCATGCGCGTCTACCAATTCCGCCACGTGGGCATTGTTACTGCTTGCTGCTTGTCGCTACGTGTTCTGCAGCGAGGACAAAATCATAAGGGCTGGCGCGCATTCGGTCAATCAACATTTTGCACTTTTCTTCAAGAAACATGTTTTTTCGCCTGAAAAGGGCTGTTCCCTATGAAGAAAGGCTGAGGCTGCCTATTTTTTCAGCGGTTTCCGCAGCTTTTTGTCCGCAGCCATGCCAAGTGAGTTGCTTGCCGGAAGGAGAGGGCTTTTCGCTGCGGAAATGAAAAAAGCCGCAAACTCGTGAAAGTTTGCGGCTCTTTGCGAATTAGGTAATGGTGCCCACGAAGGGACTCGAACCCCTACACCCGAAGGCACATGGACCTGAACCATGCGCGTCTACCAATTCCGCCACGTGGGCACTGATACTGCTATTGCTTATTGCATTGCTGCTTGAGTTCTTGTTGCCAAATAACTTGGCAACAATTCTGCTATTATAGCGACTTGAAGAGTTTTGCGCCAGATGAGCTTTCGCTCCATACTGCACATCAACCCTGTACCGCTTTCCTGTAGCTGCATTCCCGTGAAGGTTTGTCGCTGCAAGAGACCGAGATTATAGAGCAATATTTGCCGAAGTCAAATGCATTGCGCAGCTTTTCTCCTTTTTTTCATCGGCGGGGCACTTGTTCGGTTTCCGCTACGCTGTCCGTTAGGCAAACCAAGGCGTCCTCCGGTACACTACCGGACATCACCGTGTCAATATTGACGGTGATGTCATCGGTCTTTGTCTTCCGTTTGATCACTGTCAATAACAACTATAGAAATACTTTTGAGCCAAAATACCCACACCATCCCCAGCCGGGAGGACATTCTCGGCATATTCCGCAGCGTCAACGCGCCTCTCGACCCGCAGTCTCTCGGGAAAACGCTGCAAGTGCATGCCGATTCCATGGATGTCCTGGTCCGTCGCCTGAAGGCGATGGAGCGCGACGGCCAGCTCAAGTCTGACGCCAGCGGTGTTTTCAGCCTGGCCGACCAGAGCGCGCTTGTCGCCGGTCGCGTCACCAGCCACCGCGATGGCTTCGGCTTCGTCATTCCCGATGACGCCAGCGCCGACCTGTTCCTGCCTGAGAAAGAAATGCAGAAAGTACTGCATGGCGACAAGGTCATGGCCCGCATCGTCGGCACGGACCGCCGCGGCCGCCCCGAAGGCACGATCGTCGAAGTCACCTACCGCGCCAATACCCACGTCATCGGCCGTCTGATCCAGGAAAACGGTACCTGGGTCGTCGCGCCGGAAGACCAGCGCATCGGCCAGGACATTCTCGTCACCGGTTCGGTCGGCAAGGCAAAAGCCGGCCAGATCGTCAGCGTCGAGTTGACCGAGCAACCAATGCGCTTCAAGCAGCCGGTCGGCAAGATCGTCGAAGTGCTGGGCGCTTTGGATGATCCCGGCATGGAAATTGAAATTGCCGTGCGCAAATTCAACGTGCCGCACATCTTTTCCGCCGCCGCCCTCAAGCAAGCTGAAAAGCTGCCGTTCGAAGTACGCGCCGCCGACCTGAAAGACCGTGTCGACCTGCGCGACGTGCCTTTGGTGACCATCGATGGCGAGGACGCGCGCGATTTCGACGATGCCGTGTATTGCGAGCCCGTCAAGATCGGCCGTGCCAACTGCTTCCGCCTGATCGTGGCGATTGCCGACGTCAGCCATTACGTGAAACCGAACGACGCGCTCGATATCGACGCGCTCGAGCGCAGCACGTCCGTCTACTTCCCGCGCCGCGTGATCCCGATGCTGCCGGAGAAACTGTCGAACGGCCTGTGCTCGCTGAACCCGGCCGTCGACCGCCTGACCCTCGTTTGCGACGCCGTCGTCAGCGACAAGGGCGAGCTGAAGGCTTACCAGTTCTATCCGGCCGTCATCCATTCGGCCGCGCGCCTCACGTATGACGAAGTCGCTGCCGTGCTGGGCAACACCAAGGGTCCCGAAGCGGCACGCCGCGCGGACATCCTGCCGCACCTGCAAAACCTGGAAGCCGTCTACCGCGCCTTGCTGAAAGCACGCACGGAGCGGGGCGCCATCGATTTCGAGACGACGGAAACGTATATCGTCTGCAATAGCGCCGGCAAGATCGAAAAGATCATTCCCCGCACGCGCAACGAAGCGCACAAGATCATCGAAGAGTGCATGCTGGCGGCCAACGTCTGCGCGGCCGATCTGTTGCTGCGTAACAAGCACCCAGGCACCTACCGCATTCACGCCAGCCCGACCAAGGAAAAGCTCACGCAAGTGCGCACTTTCCTGAAACAGGTCGGCCTGAACCTGACGGGCGGCGACACGCCATCGGCATCCGATTACCAGACCCTGATGCAGCAGATCAAGGCGCGTCCCGACGCGGCCCTGCTGCAAACGATGCTGCTGCGCTCGATGCAGCAAGCCGTCTACAGCCCGGACAATATCGGCCACTTCGGCCTGGCGTACGAGGCGTATGCGCACTTCACCAGCCCGATCCGCCGCTATCCCGATCTGCTGACGCACCGCGCCATCAAGGCCATTTTGCAAGGCAAGAAGTACGAGCCGAAGCTGTCCGAAAAGACCGTGCTGAATACGAACGTGTCGAACGCCACGCGCAAGCAGCAGGCCAAGGACAAGGCCGACGGCAAGCCGAAGAAGACGGATCTGACGATCTGGGACGCGCTGGGCGTGCATTGCTCGGCCAACGAGCGCCGCGCCGACGAAGCATCGCGCGACGTGGAAGCCTGGCTGAAGTGCTACTTCATGCAGGACAAGCTGGGCGAGGAATTCACCGGCACGATCACCGGCGTGACCACCTTCGGCGTCTTCGTGCAGCTGGACACCCTGTTTGTCGAAGGCCTGGTGCACGTCACCGAGCTGGGCACCGACTACTTCCAGTACGACGACGCGCGCCATGAATTGCGCGGCGAACGTACGGGCAAGCGCTACCAGCTGACCGACCGTCTGACGGTGCAAGTGGCGCGTGTCGATCTGGAAACGCGCAAGATCGACCTGCGCCTGGTCACCGATGCGGAACTGGCGGGCGAAGAAGCGCCAGCCAAGCAAGCTGGCGGCAAGCGCAAGGGCGAAAAGAAATCGATGGTCAAGCCCGGTCCCGCGACCGAGCAGCGTCACGAGATCAAAACCAGCGTCAATGGCGGCGGCAACAATGGTGGCAAACCCGGCAAGGGTTCCGGCGGCCGTTCCAATGGCGCCAAGGCGCAAGCCAAGCCTGCAGCCAAGGAAGCCCCCAAGGCGGCAGCCCCCAAGGCCGCCGCGCCGAAGCGCAGCAAGAAACCAGCCGCGGCACCCGCTGCGGCGGCACCACGTGCAGCAAAAACTGTATCAAAATCAAGCAAGAACAAGCGATAAGCGATAGATAGATAATGAAGAATAAAATGATTTTCGGCTTCCACGCCGTCACCTCGCGTCTGCGTCATGAAGCGTCGTCCGTGGAAGAAATTTTCGTCGATGCCAGCCGCGTCGACGGCCGCATGAAGGACATGATCGCCGCCGCCAAGGCTGCCAACGTGCGCGTCATGCCCGTCGACTCGTCGCGCCTGGACAAGATCGTCGGCACGCGCCGCCACCAGGGCGTGATCGCGTTTGCCTCGCAACTGTCGCTGGCGCGCAATCTCGATGAGCTGCTGGACGCCATCGACGGCCCGCCGCTGCTGTTGATACTCGACGGCATCACCGACCCGCACAACCTGGGCGCCTGCCTGCGCGTGGCCGACGGCGTCGGCGCACATGCCGTCATCGTGCCGAAGGACCGTGCCGTGGGCTTGAACGCCACGGCGGCCAAGGTCGCCAGCGGCGCCGCCGAAACCGTCCCGTACATCACCGTGACGAACCTGGCGCGCACCATGCGTGAATTGAAGGATCGCGGCATCTGGCTGATCGGCACGTCGGACGACGGCGAAAAAGGCTTGTACGAAGCCGATTTCACGGGCCCGACAGCTCTCGTCATGGGTTCCGAAGGCGAAGGCATGCGCCGTTTGACGCGCGACACCTGCGACATCCTCGTCAGCATCCCGATGTTCGGCTCCGTCGAGAGTCTGAACGTGTCCGTGGCATCGGGCGTATGTCTCTATGAAGCCCGCCGCCAGCGCATCGCGCTGGAAGCCTAAAAAACGTCCATGGCGGCGTTGCATTGCCTCGCCGTACATTCGTACTGTCTTCGGCAATGCGCCTTGCCCTGAACGTTTTGTAACGCTTCCAGAATCAGCCGCCGCCCTTGAGGCGGCGGTTGTTTATCTGCCTCTCCGGCAGCACGCCTCCGAATACGCTACCATTTGCGTTCCACCTTATCCATTTTCATTATGTTCCACCACCTGCGCGAAGACATCAACAGCATCATTGAACGTGACCCGGCCGCCCGCAATGGCTGGGAGGTGCTGACCTGTTATCCGGGTTTGCACGCCATCGTCATGCATGGCTGGGCGCACTGGTGCTGGACGCGGCGCATGAAGTGGGTGGGGCGCTTCATTTCCTATATCGCCCGCATCATCACGGGCATCGAGATCCATCCGGGCGCGGTCATCGGCCGGCGCGTCTTCATCGACCATGGCTTCGGCGTGGTGATCGGCGAGACGGCCGTCGTCGGCGACGACTGCACCATCTACCAGGGCGTGACCCTGGGCGGCACGTCGCTGCACAGCGGCGCCAAGCGCCATCCGACCCTGGAGCGCGGCGTCATCGTCGGCGCCGGCGCACAGGTGCTGGGCAGCTTCACCGTGGGCGAGTACGCCAAGGTGGGCTCGAACGCCGTGCTGTTGAAACCCGTGCCGTCCGGCGCGACAGCTGTCGGCAACCCCGCGCACATCGTGCAAAAGGATGTCAGTGCCTTGCGCGAGGGCAGCACGGCCCATTTGTTCGCCGCGTACGGCGTCACGCCCAACGGCGACGATCCGCTGTCGAAAGCCCTGCAAGGCTTGATCACGCACGCCGTGGCGCAGGAACAGCGCATCGAAACCATCCTCGCCACACTGAAGGCGGCGGGCATCTGCTGCCAGGGCGTGCCCGAGTGTGATAAATTCGATTCCGAGCAAATGAACAAGCTGGTTGACTAAGGATACAGGCATGACTACAGACGTAAACATAGCTGAAAACGCGGCAGAAAAAAGCACTGACAATCCGAATCTGCTCGACCCGTTCGAGATCCGCGTGCTGGCCGTGCTGGCGGAAAAGGAAGCGCTGACGCCGGACAGCTATCCGCTGTCGCTCAACGCGCTGACGAACGGCTGCAACCAGCTTTCCAGCCGCGATCCCGTCATGGCCCTGTCCGAAGAAACCGTCTACGACGTGCTGCAGCGCCTGATGCAGCGCAAGTTCGTCAACGGCATCACGCAGGCGGGCGCGCGGGTCGCCAAGTACGAACACCGCATGCGCATCAAGTGGTCGCTGGAACAAGATAAACTGGCCATCCTGACGATCCTGATGCTGCGCGGCTTGCAGACGGCGGGCGAGATCCGCAGCCGCAGCGGCCGCGTACATGAATTCAAGTCCGTGGCGGAAGTGGAGTCGGGCCTGCAGTTCTTGATCGACAAATATCCGCCGCTGGTGGCCAAGCTGGCCGTCGCGCCCGGTGCCAAGGAACCGCGCTACGGCTATCTGCTGGGCGGAGAAGAGGCGCTCGCGCAGATCGAGACGGCGGCAGGCTACGCCGGCGCCGTCAGCGCGCCGCAGCAGGGCAGCCGTGTCGCCCAGCTGGAGCAGGAAGTGCTGCAATTGCGCAGCGACTTCGATGGCCTGGCGGCGCAGTTCGAGGCGTTCCGCAAGCAGTTCGAGTAATTTCCGGGCAAGCGCCTATTGGGCTTGCGGGTCGAAATAGGCGGTCCAGGTCAGGCTGGATGCGGCAAGGCCCTGCGCCTTGCCAAATTGCGCCATGGCCTTGCGCGGTTTTGCCAGTCCCGCCAGAGCCACCCCCAGGTTGTAATGGGTATGGCCGTCCGTCGAACCCAGCGTGAGCGCCGTTTCCAGCACGTTGACGGCTTCCCTGTACTTGCCCTGGTCACACAGCACGGCGCCCAGGCAAGTGAGCAGGGCGGTGTCTTGCCGATCCGTTTGCCGATTCGCTTGCAAGGCGCCGCGCAGCACGGCTTCCGCTGCCGCCATGTGCATATCCCATTGCCCGGCATCGCCTTCGGCCAGCCTGATATGCGCCTTGCTTGCGGCGATGGCGTCCATTGCCGTTAGCTGGTTCAGGCGGCGCAATTGCTTCCGTCTTCCAGGGCTTCACGGCCGATTTGCTCTATCAGTTGCCAAAATTTTTCTTCGTTCATTGTCCATTCCAGGTAAATAGTCAATCGATACTGAGAGCGGTCAGGCATGCAATGCCGGCGCGATGCGTCCCGTCTGCGCATCTTGAGCTTGTTTAGAATACCATCTTGCCAAGCGTTCGCCTATCGGCCCCTTCTTCGGCTGGCTTGTGCCTGCCGCGTGACAGGCCCGGCTTTGCCGCCGCGCCCTGTCGGTCCGCTCGCGTTTCCGGTATCATTCGGCATGAATAATATTTCCTTCCAACCGTTTGTTATTGGTGTCGCTGGCGGAAGCGGCAGTGGCAAGTCCACCGTATCCCAGCAAGTGCTCGCGTCCTTCGGCGCCGACATGGTCTCGGTCGTGATGCAGGACGACTACTACTGCGACCAAACCCATCTCTCCCCTGAAGTCCGGCGCCAGCAGAATTACGACCATCCGCAGGCGTTCGAGTGGCCATTGCTGGTGCGGCATATCCAGGCCTTGCGCAATGGCGAAGCGATCGAGATGCCCGAGTACGACTTCACGCTGCACAACCGCTCCAACAGGACCATCCCCGTCAAGCCGGCGCCCGTGATCGTGATCGAAGGCCTGTTTGCCTTGTATGACGAAGACTTGCGCAACATGATGTCGCTGAAGATCTTTGTCGACACGGCCTCCGACGTGCGCTTCATCCGCCGCATGCAGCGCGATATCACGGAACGTGGCCGCTCCGTGGAAAGCGTCATCGAGCAGTATCTGGAAACGGTACGCCCGATGCACAAGCAATTCATCGAGCCGACCAAGCGCAATGCCGATGTCATCTTGCCGCATGGCGCCAACGGCCCCGCGGTCGACATGATCACGGCCAAGGTGGCCAGCGTCATTGGCCGCCTGAAGCCTGCCGGTTAACAGCCCGCCAGCTTACCGCTCCCCCATCGATTCCGAGAATGTCTTGGTGATCGGTTTCGTCAGGTAGCGCAAGACCGTCTTGCGGCCCGTGTTGATTTCCACGGTGGCCGTCATGCCGGGCTGGATCAGGATCGGCTCGCCATTCTTGCCCATCAGGTTGCGCCCGCTGGTCTTGATCTGCACGCGGTAGTACGGCTGCTCGTTGCCCTTGTTATCTTCACTTAAGGTGTCCGCGCTGATGTAGCTGACGGTGCCGCGCAGGCGCCCGTAGATGCCGTAGTCGTAGGCGTCGAGCTTCACGGCCGTGGGCAGGCCCGGCTTGATGAAGGCGATGTCGGCCGGTTTGACTTTCGCCTCGATGATCAGGTCATCGTCCGTCGGCACGATCTGCAGGATTTCCTCGCCCGGCTTGGCCACGCCGCCCAGGGTAGTAAGGCGCACGTTGCGCACGATGCCGTCCGTGGGCGCGTAGATATCCGTCGAACCCAGCTGCTCCTTGCGCTGGGTGACCGTCTGCAGCACGCCGGCCAGGTCTTCCTGGGCTTTCACCAGATCCGTCTGGCTATCCTGCAGATATTTGTTGCGCCGGTTGGTGATCTGCGCCTGGATGTCGACCACTTGCCGCCGCAGTTTCAGCACTTCGGCGCGGCTGACGTCTCCCGTTTCCAGCAGCGGCAGGTTCATTTCCAGTTCTTCCTTGATCAGCTTCATGGCGCTTTCCAGCGAGCCCACCTCCGCCTGCACGGCGCCCTGGCGCTTGCTGAACAGGGCCAGCTGGTTGGCGCGAAACTCCGGAAACGCCTGCAGTTCGGGCGGGAACTTCGGCGCGCCGCCAAACACCTCGGCTTGCAAACGCGCCACGGCCGCCTTCAGCCCTGCCGCCTTGGCCGTGCTTTCCAGGTAGCTTGTCTCGGCCCGCGTGCGGTCGAAGCGCGCCAGCAATGCTCCCTTTTTCACCACGCTGCCTTCGTGCACACGCAGTTCGGCCAGCACGCCGCCATCGGCCACCTGGATGATCTGGTTGCGCGAACTGGCGATCACCTGGCCGTTGGCGCGCGTGACCTGGTCCAGCTCCGCCCACGAAGCCCAGGCGATGATGCCGGCCAGGGCCGCCGTGCAGCTCCAGATCAGCACCCGGCCCCGTTTCGCTTCCTCTTTCGCTTCGACCTTGGCCAGTTTCATGCGACGGCTCCTTGCGCCACCGGCGCCGTTGCGGAACTGGGCACGGCCTGCGGCTTGCCCGACAGCTTGGCCAGGACAAAGTCGCGCGGGCCGTCGAGCAGCACCCGGCCCGCCTGCAGCACCACCAGGCGGTCGAGCAGCGGCAAGAGGGCGTTCTTGTGCGTGGTGGCGACCATGGTCACGCCTTCAGCCGCCAGTTCTCCCAGCAGCCCCACGATGCGTGCTTCCGTCTTCGCGTCCATGGCGCCCGTCGGTTCATCGAGCAGCCAGATGCGCGGCTTGGCCAGCAGCAGGCGCGTGACGGCGATCAATTGCCGCTGGCCGCCAGACACGCCGCGCCCGCCTTCGGTGATGCCCAGCGCCAGTCCCCGTGGCTGGCCCAGTATCAGCTCGATCAGGCCCGTGCGCTTTGCCGCCGCGAGGATCGCTTCCTCGCCCGGGTCGGCCAGTCCCAAGAGCAGATTGTCGCGCAGGGTGCCGCTGAACAGCCGCGTTTCCTGCGGCAGGTAGCCGACCATTTCGCGCACCACGGCCGGCGCCAGCAGGGCCATGTCGACGTCGCCCAGGTACACCTTGCCTTCGGCCGGCTGGTACAGGCCCGAGGCCAGTTTCAGCAGGGTGCTCTTGCCCGAGCCGATGGCGCCCACCAGGCCGACCCGTTCGCCGGGGAGGATGGCGAGATTTTCCACTTCCAGCGCCACCTTTTGCGCGCCGCCGTACGTAAAGCGGATGCGCTCGAAGCGCAATCCCGTATCGAGGCTGCGCGGCGTCAGCGCGAACTGCGCGGTGTCGGCTTCGTTGGGCAGGCTGATGACCTGTTCCAGGCCGTCGATCGAGGCGCGCGCATGCGCCCACTGCACCATCACGGCGGGCAGCTGCACGATGGGCATCAGGGCGCGGTTGCTGATGATGGTGCACGCCATCAGGGCGCCCATGGTCATCTGGTTCTCGGCCACGAACCACGCGCCCATGGAGATCAGCGCCACGTTGGTCAGTTGCTGGAAGGCGGCCGTGATGTTTTGCGACAGGGCAGCATAGTCGCGGATATTCTGCTCCGCGTGGCTCGTTTCGGCCACCAGCTCGGCCCAGCGCGCCTGCATCATCCATTCGGCGCTGCTGCCCTTGAGCGTTTCCACGCCATCGACGGCTTCCACCAGCAAGCCCGCCTTGCGGTTGCTGGCGTTGAGGTTCTTGCGCGTATGGATCTGGATGGCGCGCTGGAACATCAGCCCGCACACGAGGGCCAGCGGCAGGGCCACCAGCGGCACCACCACGAGCCAGCCGCCGATGATGGTGATCATGGCGAGGAAAATCACGGCGAAGGGCACGTCCGTCAGCACGAACAGCGATGTCGACGTGAGCACGCCGCGCACCATTTCAAAGCCCTTCACTTGCGCCGCCAGGGTGCCGACGGAAGCGGGGCGCGCCTCCATGCGGATGCCCAGCATGCGCTGGAAAAACCATTCGGACAATTCATGGTCGACGTCATTGCACGAGTGGTCGACGATGCGGCTGCGCACCTGCTTGAGGATGAATTCCAGGCCAATCGACAGCGCCACGCCCACCACCAGCACCCACAGGGTGCTGAAGCTCTGGTTCGGGATCACGCGGTCGTACACCTGCATGGAAAACAGCGAGGTGGCCATGGTCAGCAGGGTCACCAGCGCGGTGGCCAGCACGGCGTCGACAAACACGCTTTTCTTCAGCCACAGGGCCTTGCGCACCAGGCTTAGCGCTCCGGGGCGGGCGCCGCTTTTTTCGCTGCGGCGCGGCAGGCCCACGCAAGCTAAACCTGCCAGCGAGGCCAGTTGCAAGGCGCGCCCATCGATGCCTTCGCCGCGCCAGGCGCCGTCGGCGCCGCGCGACTGCAGCAAGCCCCAGCCCGTGCTGGCGCTGTAGACGGCGAATGGCAGCTCACCCGGCGTCGGCTCGTGCAGCGGGCGCGCCGCGCCTTCCAGCCCGGCCGCCTGCCAGATGGCGGTAAGCACCATGGCGGGTGCGCCGCTGCCGTCGATATCTTCGAGCTGGCGCTGCAGGTCGGCCAGGCGCGCAGCCGCCAGATGCTGGCCTGTCAGGCGGGCGGCCCGTTCGACGAGTGTCAGCAAGCCATGTTTGATGGAGGTATCCACGCTGTCTCCTGTCTGCATCATGTCGGTGTCAATTCGCGCGCGCCAGGCCCGGCGGCGCCGTGCGCCCGGCCAGGGTGCCCGTCTGCGCGGCCAGGCGCAGGCTGGCGGCAATCGCCTGCGCGCGCGTGTCTTCCAGCGAAAACCGCGCCTGGGTTGCTTCGCGCACGGCGTTGAGCACATCGTTCCAGCTCTTGCGGCCGATCACGTACTGGCGTGCATACGATTCGAATACCTGCGTCGAGGTGGTGCTGGCCTCGCCCGCGTTGCCCAGGCGCTGGCGGCTTGCCTCGGCCTCGTTCCAGTCCAGGGTGAAACGCTCGCGCACCTCGCGTTCGGCCACGTCGTGCGCGGCGCGCGCGCCTTCGCGGCGGGCCACGGCCGCGTCCACGCCGGCCTTGGCCGACAAGCCGGCGCCCGGCTGCGCCTGCAGCACCAGCATGGCGCGCGCGCGGTTGTCGGCATTGATGCCGCCGCCCGTGGGCTTTTCCATGCGCAGCACCACCTTCGGCATGTAGGCCGAGCGCTGCATGGTGATCTCGGAATCGGCCGCCTGCGCTTCGAAATCGAGGCGCTGCAGGGTAGGGGAGTAGCCGATGGCCTGGCGCATGACCCGTTCCAGGCTGGCGTCGGGCAGCGGTTCGCCCACGCCGATGCCGGCGGCGGTGACGAGGCGCACGGGTTTGCCGGCCAGCTGCGACAGCTGCGCCAGCGCGTTTTCCTGCGCCTGGCGCGCATTCGACACGTCGTTGGCCGCCTGGTAGGCGCGCGATTCGGCCAGGCGCTGGTCCGTTTGCGAACTGACCGACTGCGCCACGCGGCGCTTGATCATGTCCAGCAGGCGCTGGTGCTCGGCCAGTCCCTCTTCGGCCGAGCGCATGCGCGCCGTCTGGCGCAGCGCTTCCGTGTAGGCGGCGATCACGCGCAGCGAGAGGGTCAGGCGTTCTTCCTCGATGGCGGCGCCGGCCGCGTCGACCCGGCTGCCGGCCGCATCGATGCCGGCGTCGATGCGCCCGCCGCTCCACAGCGGCTGCTCGAGGCGCACCACGCCGCCCGTTTCCTGCGAACCCGTGGGGACTTCGGCCGACAGGCTGGGGAAGCGCTGCCATTGCGCGCCATCGAGGTCGGCGCGCGCGGCAGCCTGCGCCGAACGCTTGCCCTGCACGGCGGGATGGCTTTGCAGCGCCTGCTGCAAGACCTGGTCGAAGCTCCAGGCGGTGCTGCCCTGGGCCTGGACGAAGGAGCTGATGGATGCCATGGCCATGGCCGCCAGCAAGGCCGCGCCACGTGGCAGTACAAACAATGCTGGGGAACCGCGTAATCTCATCCCGTATTTTTCCGGCATCAGGCCTGACGCATTTCTAGGTGTGGCGGGAGCGCCCGCTGTGCTGCGCTCCCGCCGCCGTGCCAGGCGCGGCGCCTGGCGTGGGTGCCCGGCTTCAGACGACGAAGTTGGCGCCCGTCAGCTGCGTGATGTTCACGCCGCTGAGCAGCACCAGCGCCGTGTCGATGGCGTTGGTGTTGCTCAGGTCAGTCGAGTGATACACGGTCACGGCGCCGCTGTTTTGCGCATCGGCGATGACGATGTAGCCCTGTCCCGACAAGACGCTGTCGTCGGCCGCGATGGCGCTGGCTGCCGCGCCGATCGACACGGACGTGCCGTCGAAGATGAACAGGTTGTTGTTGCCAAAGTCCGTGCTCACGTTGACGCCTACGGCCACCGATGCCGTCAGGTCGGCGATGGCCGACATGTCGATCACGTCGCCACCGGCGGCCGGCAATCCCGTGCTGAAGTCGGCTACCGTCAGCGGGTTGTGCAGGGCATTCTGGCTCAGCACGAACAGCTGGCTCGCGTCCGTCAGGTCGGCCTGGGCCTGGGCCGCCGCTGCCGCCGCGGCATCGGCATTCGCCGCCACCGTCAGCGAGCCGGCGTCCGTCAGGTCCGCCTGCGCCTGCGCCTGCAGGGCGGCGGCCGCGGCCGCATCGGCTGCCAGTTGCAGTGCGCTGGCGTCCGTCAGGGCGGCCGTCTGCGCCGCTGCCAGCGCTGCTGCCGTTGCCGCATCGGCGGCCTGCGTGAGCGCCACGGCATCGGTCTGGTCGGCGATCGCTTGCACGGCGGCGGCGTTGGCCGCATCCGCATTCGCCACGACGGCCAGCGCGCTGGCGTCGGTCTGCGCCGCGATGGCGTTCGCTTGCGCCAGTGCCGCGTCGGCTGCCTGCGCGTCGGCATTGGCCTGGGCCGCCGCCGCGTCGTCCGCCTGCGCGGCATCCGCATTGGCATGTGCTTGCGCCGCAGCCGCTGCCGCGCTGGCGGCGATCGCATCGTCCGCTTGCGCCGCTTGCAGGGCCGCCAGGGACGCGGCGGCCTGTGCCTGCGCCAGCGGCGCGGCGGCATCGGCCGCATGGGCTGCCGCTGCCGCTGCTATCGCATTGTTGGCGTTGACGGTGGCGGCCGCTGCCGCCGCATCGTCGGCCTGTGCCGCCTGGGTGATTGCCAGCGAGGCGGCGGCCTGGGCCGCTGCGGCTGCTGCGGCGTCATCGTCGTTCTGCGCTGCCGTGGCCGCTGCCAGTGCGCTGGCGGCCGTTGCCGCCGTGCTGACGGCCAGCGCGTCGGCGGCGATGGCGGCCGTGTGCGCGGCGGTGGCGGCAGCGGCATTGGCCGCTGCCTGGTTGGCGGCCGTGTCGTCGGCTTGCGCCGCCTGGGCTGCGAGCAGCGATGCTGCCGCTGCGGCGGCGCTGGCGGTGGCGGCGGCATCGGCGGCTGCCGCTGCCGTGGCAGCCGCTTGCGCCAGTGCGGCGGTTGCGGCGGCATCGGCCGCGGCCTGGTCGTCGGCGACGGCGGCATTGTGCGCCGCCTGGGCGTTGGCCGCGTTGGCCGCTGCCAGCGCGGCTGCCGCGTCATCGGCCTGCGCCGCCTGTGTGGCGGCCAGGGTGATGGCGGCCGCAACGGCCGCTGCCGCTGCCGCAACATCAGCGTCATGCGCGTTTTGCGCCGCCAGCTGGGCTGCCGCCGCGGCGGCGGCCGTGGCGGCGACGTCGGCGTCGGCGGCCAGCGCTGCATCGAGTGCCAGTTGCGCATTGGCTGCGGCGGTGGCGGCTGCTGCCGCAGTGGCGTCGTCCGCCTGGGCATTGAGGGTGGCGGCCAGGGAAATGGCCGCTTGCGCTGCTGCCGCTGCCGCGGCGGCATCGGCGTTTTGCGCCGCGACCGCCGCCGCATGCGCGGCAGTGGCATTGGCGGCAGCGGTGGCTGCAGCCGCATCGTCGGCCTGGGCCGCCGCCAGCGCCGCATGGGCGGCAGCCGCATTGGCATTGGCCTGGGCCGCGTCATCGGCCGCACTCTGGGCGGCGATGAGGAGGTTCAGTTTCAGCGTCTTGTCATTGTCGGCATCCGTCGCGTTGATATCGGCCGTCACGGCGGCGTTCAGGTTGAGGATGGCCGCATCGAGTGCGGCATGGGCGTTGAGGGCTGCCGTATCGGCCAGTTGCGCCGCCAGGGTGGCGGCCGCCGAGAGGGCGGCCGTGTGCGCGGCATTGGCGGCTGCATCGTCTAGGGCCAGCGCCGCGCTGGCTGCCGCCAATGCATTATTGGCAGCCGTGGCAAGGGCCGCCAGGGCGACATCGGCCACCAAGGCCGCATCGGAAAGCAGCTGGGCCGCTGCGGCCGCGGCTGCCGTGCTTGCCGCCGTGGCGTCGTCTGCCGCAGCGGCATTGGCGGCGGCGAGCGAGGCGCTGGCCGTCAATATCGCCGCGTTGAGTGTGGTCGTGGCGTTGTTCAGGGCCGCTTGCGCGTTGGCCGCTGCCGTGGCTGCGGTAGCAGCGGCGCCGTCGTCGGCCAGGGCCTGGTTCAGCGCGGCCAGGGCGCTCGCTGCCGTTGCCGCAGTCGTGCCGACGGCGAGATCGGCGGCCAGCGCGGCTTGCGTGGCTGCCAGCGAGATCGATGCCGTGAGGGCGGCGGCGGCAGCAGCGATATCGTCCGCTTGCGCGTGCTGCGTGGCGGCGGCCGAGATGGCGGCCACGGCGGCCGCCGCGGCAGCAGCCGTGTCGGCGGTGGCGGCGGCCACCGCGGCGGCCGTTGCATTGGTGGAGTTCAGCACGGCCGCAGCGGCAGCCGCATCGTCGGCCAGGGCCGCATTCAGGGAAGCGAGCGCGTTGGCGGCGATGGTGGCGGCGCTGGCGGCGGCATTGTCTGCCAGTTGCGCCGCTTGCGCGGCCGCTTGCGAGACGCTGGCGACAGTGGCGGCCGTCGCAGCGGCCAGATCGTCGGCGATGGCGGTAGCGGTGGCCGCACTCGCCGCCACGGCGGCAGCGGCCGTGGCGGCCGCATTCGCGTCCGCTTGCAAGGCCGCATTCAGGGCGGCCAGGGCGTTGGCCGCCGTCGCTGCCGTCGCGGCGGCGGCGGCATCGGCTGCCTGCGCCGCCTGGGCCGCGGCCAGCGAGGTGGCGGCCACGCCAGCGGCCGTGGCCGCGAGCGTGTCGTCCAGCGCCGCCGCCGTGGCTGCCGCCTGGGAAGTCAGGGCCAGGGTGGCGGCGGCGGTGGCGGCACTGTCGGCCGCGAGAGCATTGTTCAGGGCGGTCAGGGATGCTGCCGCCGTGGCGGCTGTCGAGGCGGCAGCCGCGTCATCGGCTTGCGCCGACTGCGCGACGGCCTGCGACAGGGCCGCCGTGGTAGCCGCTGTGGTGGCCGCCAGCGCCGCCACCAGGTCGAACGGGTGGGCAGCTGAATAGGCGGCCAGGGCGGCGGCATTGGCCGCATCGTTGCTGGCGATGGTGGTCAGTGCGGCGGCATCCGTCAGGGCAGCCTTGGTGGCCGCCACGGTGGCGGCCGTCACATTGAGCGTGTGGGCGGTACCGAGCAGGACGGCGTCGGTGAGACCGGCGACGGCGGCTGCTGCCGTCGAGGCGGTGGCATTGACGGTCGCGACCAGGCCCAGGGCGACGGCGTCCGTCAGGTTGGCCGTCGTTTGCGCGGCAGTGGCGGCGGCCGCATCGACGGTGGACACCAGGCCCAGGGCGACGGCGTCGGTCAGCGCGGCGGTGGCCGCTGCCGTGTTGGCGGCGGCCGTGGCGGCCGTCGACACGGTGCCCAGGGCGACGGCATCGGTCAGGCTGGCGACGGCGGCAGCGGCGCTGGCGGCCGTGTTGGCGGCCGTCGACACGAGGCCCAGTGCTACTGCATCGGTCAGGTTGGCTGTCGTTTGCAGGGCGGCGGCGGCAGCCGCATCGGCCGTGGCGACCAGGCCCAGTGCCGTGGCGTCCGTCAGCGCGGCGGTGGCGGCAGCCGTATTGGCGGCCGTGGTGGCCGCTGCCGAGAGCGTGCCCAGGGCCACCGCATCGGTCAGGTTGGCAACATTCGTCGCCGTATTGGCGGCGGCGGCGGCGGCCGTGGCGAGCAGGCCCAGGCCGGCGGCGTCCGTCAGGTCGGCCGTTGCCTGCAGGGTGGCGGCCACGGTGGCATCGGCGGTCGAGATCAAGCCCAGCGCCGTGGCGTCCGTCAGCGCCGCCAGGCTGGCTGCCGAGGAGGCGACCAGCGCATCGGCATTCGAGATGAGGCTCAGCGTGGTGGCATCGGTCTGGCCAGCCGTCGTGACGGCCAGGGCTGCGGCCGCGTCGGCTGCGGAAGAGACCAGACCCAGGGCCACGGCGTCGGTCAGGTTGGCAACGGATTGTGCCGCCGTCAGCGCGTTTTGCGCCAGCGTGTTGGCGGCCGTCAAGGTGGTGACAGCCGTCTGGGCAGCAAGTTCGGCGGCGGCGTCGGTGGTGGAAACGAGGCCTAGCGCGCCGGCATCGGTCAGCAGGGCCGTGGCGGCGGCAGCTGCGGCGGCGGCCTGTGCGGCGGCGGCAGCACTGACTGCCGAGATATCGATCCCGCCCAGCCCAGCGGCCACCTCCGCCGCCGAGACGGCAGCGGCCGCCGCAGTGATGAGTGCATCGGCATCGGTCGCGGCGGCGAGGGTTTGCAGGCCGGCTGCCGTCAGCGCATCGGCGGTGGAGATGCCGGCAAGGATGGTGGCATCGAACAGGGAGGCAGTGATATCGGCATTATCGGCACCGAGCTGCAAGGTATTCACGGTGGCCGTCAGGTCGAGCACGCTGGTTTGGCCAGCCGTGACGTTGGCGGCCAGGGCGGCGAGGCTGGCGAGATTGAAGGCATTGAGCGCGACATTGACGTCCAGCAGGCTGGCCTGCGCATTGGCGGCGGCCGCATCGGCATCGGCCTGATCGGCCGCTTGCTGCAGGGCGACCACATCGGTCTGGTCGGCCACTGCCTGGGCGTTGGCGGCATCGCTGGCGGCCGCTGCGTCGGCGGCGGCCAGGGCGGCCGCATCCGTCTGGTTGGCCGTCGTTTGCGCTGCCAGCGCGGCGGCGGCATCGGCGTCGGAAACCAGTTGCAGGGCGGCCGCGTCCGTCAATGCCGCTTGTGCGGCGGCGCTGGCGGACGTGCTGGCGGCCGCATCGGCCGTGATTTGCAGGGCGGCCGCGTCGCTCAGGCTGGCTGTGACGACGGCGTTGGCCGCCACGGTGGCGGCAAGGGCGGCGGTGGCGTCGAGCGCGGCGGCATCGCTACTGGCGGCCAATGCGGCTGCGGCTGCGGCGGCAGCGTCGGCATCGGAAATCAGGGCCAGCGCAGCCGCATCCGTCAAGCCGGCCTGCAGTTGTGCCGCGTCCGACGCCAGGGTAGCGGCATCGGCGATCAGGCCCAGGGTGGGCGCGTCCGTCATGTTCGCTTGCGTCTGGGCATTGGCGGCGTTCGTCGCGGCGGCATTGGCGGCCGCTTGCAGGGCGACGGCGTCCGTGGCGTTGGCGATGGCGGCGTCCTGGGCGGCAATACCGGCGGCGGCGTCCGCTGCCATCGTCAGCGCGACGGCATCGGTGAGGTTTGCTTGTGCATCGGCGGCAATGGAGGCATTCGCGGCGGCGGTGGCGGCAATGCCCAGTGCCGTGGCGTCGCTGGCATTGGCCGCTGTCGCCGCATCGGCGGCGGCCGTGGCGGCGGCGCTCGCGGCGGCGGCCAGGGCGGCGGCATCGGTGACATCGGCCAGTTCGGTCGCGGCGGCAGACGCGGCGGCATCCGCATCCGAGATGAGGGCCAAGGCAGCGGCATCGGTAAAGCTGGCCTGGATGCCTGCGGAGACGGCGGTGTTGGCGGCGGCGGTTGCCGCCAGGTCCAGCGCGGCGGCGTCTGTGGCATTGGCCAGCGCCGTGGCGGCGGCTGCAGCGGCGGCGTCATTGGCCGCGATGACGCCCAGTGCGGCCGCATCGGTCAGCGCCGCCTGCGTGATGGCCGCGGCGGCGACCACGTCGGCCGCATCGGCGATGGCTTGCAGGGCAGGGGCGTTGGTCTGGTCCGCTTGTGTTTGCGCCGCATCGGCGGCGGCGTGTGCGGCGGCGGCGTTGGCGGCGGCCGTGGCGGCAGCCGCATCGGCATTTTGCGCCGACGTGGCGGCGGCCTGGGATATGGCGGCAGCAGCGGCAGCGGCGGCGGCAGCGCTGTCGTCATTCGTGGCGGCGCCAGCGGCCGCTTGCGCACCGGGCACGACAGCGGCCGTGCTGGCCGCCAGCGCATCGTCGCTGGTGGCGCTATTGGCGGCGAGCAAGGCTGCCGCCGCGTCAGCGGCCGCTTGCGCCGCCAGCTGGTCGGCCAGGATGGCCGCATTTGCCGCGGCCAGCGAAGCTGCGGCCGTGGCCGCTGCAGCCGCCGCTGCGGCGTCATCGGCCAGGGCATTGGCGGCGGCCGCCGCGGCGGCAGCGGCGGCCAGCACGGCTGCGTTGCTCACGACGGTGGTGGTGGATTGATTGCCCGTGCCACCGCCGGTCGAGCCGCCCGTGCCACCTGTGCCGCCGGTACCGCCCGTCCCCGTGCCGCCTCCGGTACCACCGGTGCCGCCTGTCCCCGTGCCGCCACCGGTGCCGCCTCCGGTGCCGGAACCGCCAGCCGCGGCGCCACCGCCTCCGCCACCGCCGGCTGCGGCGGCGACCAGGCCAAGGCCGCCGAGCGCGCCCAGCACGCCAAGTCCGCCCAGGCCACCCGCAGCGCCAGCGCCCGCGCCGCTACCGGCGCCAGCCGATGCCCCGGCCACATCCACGACACTGCCGCTGGGGATGCCGGCAGCGCCTGCGCCTGTTCCCGCGGCGCCTGCGGCGCCACCATTGTTATCGCTTTGCGGCGTGCCGAGGTCGGCACTGCCATTGCCGGCCTGGCCTGCGGCCGCGCCACTGCCACCGGCTGCCAGGGCGGCTGCCGCCACAGCGGCCGCCGCGCCCACGGCGCCGGCATTGCCGTTGGCGGCGCTTCCCGTGACTTCCACGACATTTTCAGGCGGCATGGTCGCGCTGGCATCGTCCCCTTTGATCAGTTCATCTTCGTCATACTGCTTGCGGTCGCCGTTTTTTGGGTCGACGGCTTTTTTTGCGGGCGTCGCGATCTTGGCGCCAGCGCCTTCGGCATTGGCGGGAACTTGTGCTGGGTTTTGGGTGGTGGCCATTTGAAAGTCTCCGGAAAAGGTTAAGTATTCGTACAATTTTCTAAAATAATAAAAAATCAATAATCTGCTTCGATTCCTTGCTTGCTCCGGCGAGGCTTGGGCCGTGGTTGAACTCTGGTGTTTCCGCTGTTGATAGTGGCAAGTAAAACATAATTGGGAAAAAAACGTTGGGGCAAAAGAACGCGATTGCGGCGATATTTAAAATGTTATTTCCATATTCGTTTTATGCGTTGCCGCTTTCCTGTATTTTGTGGCGCCGGCAACTGGCTGGTCCGGCGAGACGTAACGGCAGGATGCAGCGTTTGCACGAGGTATGTGCTGGCTGCCACTATGAGGATAGTTTCAATTTTGAAACTTCCAATTTCATTTTGATCACTTCCCACGGTCTTATTTTCTCTGGCGTCATGCGGGTAAATACTCACGAATTGTCACGAAACAGGTGTTTTCGGCTGAGTCTGCTGTCGTGCCCGCGTATTTCTGTGCTTTTTATCCAAAAAACCGCCTTGCTATCGAATTGCTAGTTGTTGTTTTTTAACTGTCGATTATCAAATGTGATTGGTAATAAAATACGATAGAAATAATTATTTGTAATTTTTATATCGGATTAATGCTATCGAATGAATAGTCTTGATGTTGCGATGGGGAGTTTTCATAATAACTATCGCTAAGGTAGTTATTATTTTTTGGGGCTGAATGGAGTAGAAATGAAAAACGCCCCGGCGGGCGGGGCGTTTTGTGGGGGAGGTGATATGGCGCTGTCAGCCTTCCTCGCGCCAGCGGCGCAGGCGGATGGCGGCGTAAATCAGCGCCGCGCCTGCCGCCGCCCCCAGCCAGACGGCTGGCAAGGCCAGGCTGGACCAGGAGTTGCTGAACACATCGATGCGCGTCATGTGCGATCCCCCTTCTGCCAGGGCATGCATTTGCGACAGCAATTGCGGCTCGAACAGATACCAGCTGCCGGGAAGGGTGCCCAGCAGGGCGCGTCCGATGACATTCATCTGTATCCAGCCGACATTGCTTTCTGTCTGCGTCAGCTTGCCGGCCCAGACGGTCAGGATGAGCAGCAGCAGCGGCACGCCGACGGCCCACAGGAAGACTTTCGACTTGGCCCAGCTCGATACCATCAGCAGCCAGCCGACCGTCGGCAATGCCCACAGGCAATACACGGGCAGCAAGCCGAACACGCGCAGCGGTCCCAGGTACAGGCCCGGGGTGGCGAGCAGTTCGGCAAACACGTGGATGCCGTTGGCTGCCAGCACGCCGCTGAGGATCAGGATCAGGGCCAGCGAAGTCAGGCTGGCGGCGGCGGCCACGATCAGCGGCGCGACCAGCAGGGCGATGGCTGCTTTCGACAGCACCGTCTGCGCATCCGAGATGGGCAGCGATTTCCAGAACAGCACGCTGCGGTCGCGGCGGTCGTCATGCAGGGCGCTCAGGCAATAGAAGAACACGAGGAAACCCAGCGCCAGGAACAGCGGCGCGGCCGCGTACGTGTAGTTGTTGGCGACGGCGTCGATGATTTCCGTGCGGCGCGGGCCGAAGGTGCGCGTGTTGAAGACGGTGCTCCAGGACACTTCCTCGCCATTGACGATGAGCGCCGTGCGCATCTTGGTCTTGGCGATGGTACCTATCGTCATCAAGGCGCCCAGCACGGTCATGGCGATGCCGATCAGGGCGGGTGTCCATACCAGCATGCCCTTGTGTTCCCACAGTTCACGCCGGATCAGCCATTGCAGCTTGTTGGCAGGGGAAATACTCATTGGTACGATCCTTTCATGGTCGCGACAAACAGGTCAGCCAGGCTGGGCGTGCGTACTTCGCCCAGGGCGGCCAGCTGGGTGCGGGCGACGCCGTCGAACAGCATCACCGACTTGCCGAATACGCTGCGTTCGCTGATCGGCTGCAGCGCGCGCGCCGGATTGACGTGCTGCGGGCCCACCATCACTTCGATATAGCGCTCGCCCACTTCTTCCATGCTCGAGGCCAGTACGATCTTGCCGTCGCGAATGAACATCAGGTCGCTGAGGATGTGTTCCACTTCCTCGATCTGGTGTGTGGTGATGACGATGGTCTTGTTTTCATCGAAATAGTCTTCCAGCAAGTTCTGGTAGAACTGCTTGCGGTACAGAATGTCCAGGCCCAGGGTCGGCTCGTCGAGCACCAGCAGTTTGGCGTCGATGGCCATCACCAGCGCCAGGTGCAGCTGCACCACCATGCCTTTCGACATGGCCTTGACCTTCATCTTCGGCGACAGCTTGGTGTGGGCCAGGTAGCGCTCGGCCTTGCTGCGGTCGAAACGTGGATGCACGCCAGCAACGAAATCGATGGCGTCGGCCACGCGCAGCCAGCCCGGCAGGATGGCCACGTCGGCGATGAAGCACACGTCGTCCATCAGCGCATCGCGCTGCACACGGGGATCGCGCCCCAGCACCGACAAGTCGCCTTCGAAGCCCGTCAGGCCCAGGATGGCTTTCAGGGTGGTGGTCTTGCCGGAACCGTTCGGCCCGATCAAGCCGACGATGCGTCCCGGCGCGATATCGAAGCTGATGCCGTCGATGGCCACCTGCTTGCCATATTGCTTGCGCAAGCCGCGCGCGCTGATGACGCTATCCTTGTTCAATGCATTCATGCGCTCTCTCCGTGTGCGCCGCTGTCGCGGCTCGCTTGCAGTAGTTGCTCGAGGTTCAGGCCCAGTTGCGTGATGCGTTCAAGCATCGCCGGCCATTCTTCGCGCATGAAGCGCTCGCGTTCACTGGCCAGCAATTTGTCGCGGGCGCCTTCCAAGACATACATACCGAGTCCTCTGCGTTTTTCCACCAGGGCATCGTCGACCAGTTCCTGGTAGGCGCGCGACACCGTGATGGGATTCAATTGATAGTCGGCCGCCACCTGGCGCACCGAAGGCAGGGCGTCGCCGGACTGCAGCACGCCATCGAGCATCATGCCCACCACCCTGGCCTTGAGCTGGCGGTAGATGGGGCTATTGTCGTTCCATTCCGCGCTCATGGAATGCGCTCCCATAAGGGTGGTGCGGCGCGGCGCGTGAAAAATGCGGTAGGCATCGAAGCTCCGTGATGTATTGAGTTGGTGTTGTAGTTAACTATAACAGTAAAAAATCACATGTCAACACAATCTGTGTATTTTCAATATTGTTAAACGGGTAATATGCTGGATCTCGAATAATGCCCATAGGCAATTATTAGAGAAAATCTTCCTCAATAGCAATGAAAGCAACGATGAGAATGAAGTGCATGGAGAAACAGAATCTATACGGGCGCGCTGCCTGCGGCGTCGCCTTGCTCATTGGCCTGAGCGCCTGCGGCGGCGGTTCCAGCGATGCCGCTGCCCCGGTTGCGCCAGTCGCGCCGGTCGCACCGGTGGCCGAAGCGCCGAGTTACCTGGTGGGCGGCACAGTGAGTGGCCTGGTGCCCGGCACCCAGGTGCTGCTGGCCAACGGCGGTGACAAGATCACCGTCACCGCCAACGGCGCCTTTCACTTTGCGGGCAAGCTGGCGCCAGGCGCCAGCTACGATGGCAAGATAGTAAGCACGTCCGAGGGCCTCGGCTGCACCCTCGCCAAGGGGGCGGCGACGGTGGGCAATGCGGATGTCAACACCTTGGCCGTGCGTTGCCTGCCCGTCATGCTGGCCGGCGTGCAAGAGAAAATCCATAATGTGTCCGGCATGGTGCAAGATGCGGCCGGTAACTATTACATCGCCGATGCTGTCCGGCAAGTCATCCATAAAGTGACGCCTGCCGGCGCCGTGAGCGTGTACGCGGGCATTCCGGGCAAGCCGGGCGCCGACGATGGCGCCGCTGCCACAGCCACTTTCTACATGAGTAGCGGTGTGTCGATCCTGGCCATCGACCGGGCAGAGAATCTGTATCTCTTCGAAAATTGCAATACGCTCCTGCGCAAGATTACGCCAGCCGGCGTTGTCAGCACGGTGGCGGGGCAGCGCAGCGCGGCCTGCGATTGGTCCGCCCCGGAATCCGTGGTCGCCGATGGGCAGGGCGCGCAGGCGCAATTCGCCTGGATGACGGGTATGGCCATGGATAGCAATGGCGATGTCCTGCTTGCGAATGCGGGGCAGCAAATGATTCGCCGGGTGACGCCCGCGGGCCTCGTCAGCTCCGAAAAGCTGATCGATGGGAAGGGCTTCCGTATATCCCCATCGCAAATTGCCGTCGATGCCAGCGGCATGATTTACTTCAGCGAAGGGGCTGGCAGCCGGATATTCCGCTGGCAGCAGGGCGTGGCCGTCGTGGTTGCGGGAAGCAACAAGCGTGTGAGCTCGGACGGCAAAGGCGTCGCCGCCAGCTTCAGTAACATCCGGGGCATGGCGACTGACCGTGACGGCAATGTGCTGCTGGCCGATACCACCTCTCTTCGCCGCGTCACTCCGGATGGTAACGTGACGACCCTGGTGGGCGGGACGGTGACCGATGCGGCGGGGACTTCGGCCGACTGGACAAACCTCGGTTCGCTATTGCTGGAGCCTTCCGGCAGCATGATCGTCCACGATGTCAGCAAGCACCGTTTGAACAGGCTTGACACGGCAAGGGTGTTGTCCGCCATGCCTGTCATGCCGGGCAATAGGGGCGTGACCGAAGCTGTCGGCGGGGCGGCCCGCGTGGGAAACGTGGGGAGCTCTGGCATGTGCAGCGATCCTGCCGGCAACGTTTATTTGCTCGATATGACAAACAAGGTGCTGCGCCGTGTAACGCCGGATGGGACATTGAGCGTCTACGCGGGCATGGCTGGCGTCGCCGGCAGCAATGACGGGCCGCGCGCAAGCGCGACCATGCTTGGTCCTGTCGCGATCGCCTGCGACCAGGATGGCGCCGTATATTTTGCCGACAAGGCAGCGGCAGGCACCGCGTTTAATTTGCGCAAGATCAGCAAGGATGGCCAGGTGTCGACACAGGAAGCGTTGCCTGCCGGCACAGGCAAGCCTTTGCAGTATCGGCTGGCCATCGACAAGGATGGCTATATGGCCTGGCTGGGCTGGGGCCGCGACGGCGTTTTCCGCCGCCCTCCCGGTGGAACGTTCTCGGCGTTTCTGTCATTCGAAGCCATGATGCGCTCGCTGGGGGAGACAGGCAATTGGGAGCACATGGACCCGGGCAGCCTGGTTTTTGACAGCAAGGGCAATCTGTATTTTGACGATAGTGTGCACCAAGTCGTCTTCAAGGCCGATCGCACAGGCAAGGCCAGCGTGTTTGCCGGTACCCTCAACAAGGGCAACGGCGGCGATGGCCCGCCAGGCGTGGGCGGCTTGCCGTTTTCGGGGATATCAACCCTGGCTGTCGATGCGAGCGACAATCTGTACCTGAGCGGCCAGGGCTGGGTGCGGAAGATCGATACGGCTGGCGTCATTTCCACGCCAGCATTGGCCTGGGGCCATCCTGCCATCAGTATCCTCGCCTTCGGCAACGGTACCCTGTACGGTTTCACGGCCCAGGCCGTGTTGCAGACACTGATGCCCTAGGCGCAGATCCGCGCCTGCAAGTCCAGCGCATTGAACAGGGCCGCCCCGGCCGCCGTGTTGTCGAATATGCACCAGCTGTCCGCCTGCGCCGATGCGTGCAATTCAGCGGCCAGTGCTGCCAGGTCATCGGCCGGATAGTCCGAATAATATATTCTCGGGCTGCCATGCAGGCGCACGTAGGCTACGCTGGTCGTCGGTACGTGCGGGCCCGGCTGGCCGGCGGGCGGATCGGCGCGCACGCGCGTGATGCGCTGCATCGTCAACAGCTCGGTCGCGCCTTGCTCGAACCAGCTGGGATGGCGCGCTTCACACGCGAGCATGCCGTCGAAGCGTTGCCGTAGCGCAGTCAGGAAGTCAAAGGCCGCGTCCGCTTCGAATCGCAGGCTGGGCGGCAGCTGCACCAGCACGCAGCCCAGCTTGCTTCCCAATTCCCCCACTTCCGACGCAAAGCGATCGAGATCGGCCTCACCACCGCGCAAACGCCGTTCGTGCGTGATGCTGCGCGGCAATTTCACGCTGAAGCGGAAGTGGTCGGGCACGCTGTCTGCCCAGCGCGCGTAGGTGGCGGGCTGGTGCGGGCGGTAGAACGAGCTGTTGATTTCCACGCAGTTGAGCACGTGGGCATAGCGCTGCAGGTGGCTGCCATCGAGGGGGAAGTGGCTGGCGGCGGCGCTGGAAATGCTCCAGCCGGCCGTGCCGATGTAAACAGTATGCATGGCGCCATTACAGCAAGGCCAGGCGGGCGCGGCTATCGGACAAACGCCCGTGCCGCCGTCGGCGCAGAGCTAGTCGATGATGTTGCCGTTCAGGTCGTGGCGCGTGATGTTGCCGCGCGCATCGATGGCGATCCAGCCGCCGCGCGGCGGCGTGACATCGCATTCCCAGTCGGGCAGGACATAGCGCAGGGTATGGCCGACCTGGTGCAGTGCAGGGCGGTGCGTATGGCCGTGGATCATGATGGTGCTCGCATGTTCGGCAAATACTTGCGCGACAGCATCGGGGGTGACATCCATGATGTCCATGGATTTTTCGCCATTGTGCTCGCGGCTGCTCTTGCGCAAACCGTCGATGATGGCCTTGCGCTGCGCCAGCGGCATGGACAGGAACTGTTTTTGCCAGGCGGGCTGGCGCACCATGGCGCGAAACTCCATGTATTGCACGTCTTTCGTGCATTCGGCGTCGCCGTGCAGCAGGACGATGCGCTGGCCCGCTATCGTGGCCACGTGCGGTTCGCTGAGCAGGGTGGCGCCCGCGGCGGCGGCAAAGCCGGAGCCGACAAGAAAGTCGCGGTTGCCGGCGATCCAGTAGACGTGCACGCCAGCATCGCTGACGGCGCGGATGGCGGCCGTCATGCGCGCATTGAACGCGTCTTCCAAGTCATCGTCGCCGGCCCAGTATTCGAACAGGTCGCCTAATAGATACAGCGCTTGCGCATATTGCGCATGGTGTTCCAGGAAAGAAAGAAACGCCGCGCTGGTGCGCGGGTGCGAGCTCTGCAGATGCAGGTCGGAAATAAAGAGTGCGGCAGGCATTGTCATCGTTCAACGCTCCCAAAAAGTGATGTACATGGAGAGGCGAAAACGCTGCAATGCCTGTTATTCATGATGCTGAAGCCTGATTACGCGGCTTCTACCTTCTCGATGATCACGTCCGTCACTGGCACGTCGGCGAACATGCCGGCGCGCGAGGTTTTCACGGCGCGGATGGCGTCGACGACTTCCTTGCCTTCGGTGACTTTACCGAACACGGCGTAGCCCCAGCCGTCCTGGCCTGGATAGTCGAGGAAGCTGTTGTTCTTGATGTTGATGAAGAACTGGGCCGATGCCGAATGCGGATCCGACGTGCGGGCCATGGCCAGCGTGTAGGTATCGTTTTTCAGGCCGTTCTTGGCTTCGTTTTCCACGGTGGTGTCGGCTGGCTTTTGTTTCATGCCTGGCTCGAAACCGCCGCCCTGGATCATGAAGCCGTCGATGACGCGGTGGAAAATCGTGTTGTCGTAGTGACCGGCTTTCATGTAGGCCAGGAAGTTGGCAACCGTTTTCGGCGCTTTTTCGGCGTCCAGTTCAGCGGTGATCTTGCCCAGATTTGTGGTGATGATGACGGAGGTCATGATGATCCTTAATAAATTGGATGAATAATTGATTCAGCGGCGCCAGGCAGGCCGGCGCCGCAAAAACGCTATTTTACAGTTTTGCGGGCGCGGATTTGAGTAAAGTCGCCGATTCGATCACCACGGGGGCGACCGGCACGTTCTGGTGCGGGCCCTTGTCGGCAACGGGCACGGCCTTGATCTTGTCGACCACGTCCATGCCGCTGACGACTTTGCCGAACACCGTGTAGCCGAAACCGTCGCGGCCAGGGTAGTCGAGCGCGCCATTGTCGTTGACGTTGATAAAGAATTGCGCGGTGGCCGAATGCGGGTCCCCCGTGCGCGCCATGGCGATGCTGTAAGTGACGTTTTGCAAGCCGTTTTGCGCTTCATTCTTGATCGGCGCCTTGGTGGCTTTCTGCTTCATGTTCTTGTCGAAGCCGCCGCCCTGTATCATGAAGCCGTCGATGACGCGGTGAAACACCGTGCCCTTGTAATAACCGCTTTTGACGTACTGCAAGAAATTGGCCACGCTGTGCGGCGCTTTTTCCTGGTTCAGTTCCAGCACGATCTCGCCCATGCTGGTTTTCAGGGCCACGTGGGGCGTGGGGTCGAGGGCGGTCGCCGGAGCGGCTGCCACGACGGCGCTGCCCAGGGTCAGGCCGGCAAACAGGGTGCAAAAGCGGGCCAGGAAAGACAGGCGTTTCGATTTGGTTTCTTGCATGAGGTGTCCTTGATCGTTATTTTTCTCTAAACTTGCTTTAATTGTAAAGAAATGAAAATTCGGTTGAACATCGTAAAAACCTGATTCATATCGGGCCAGTATGGTTTTTATCAATGTTATACTTGACCGCTAACGCCCTAATTCTAACAAACAAGAACAACAATACAGCGGGTCGTCCCGTCTCGGCGCACACGGCAGTTCTGTGGCGCGGCACCCCCGGTGTCCGCGCCTGTCTGTCGTTTTGCCAGGCTGGCGGCCGCTCCACTTGCAAAGTACGATGAGCAATCTAAAGATTTACAACACCCTGGCGCGCGAGAAGCAGGTATTCGTTCCGATGGAAGCGGGCAAGGTACGCATGTACGTGTGCGGCATGACCATCTACGATTATTGCCATATCGGCCATGCGCGCATGATGATGGCGTTCGACGTCATCTACCGCTGGCTGAAAGCCTCCGGTTTCGACGTCACCTATGTGCGCAACATTACGGACATCGACGACAAGATCATCCGCCGCGCCGTGGAAAACGGCGAGACGATTTCCCAGCTGACGACGCGTTTCACCCAGTACATGGATGAAGACACGGCCGCGCTGGGTATTTTGACGCCCGACCACACGCCGCGCGCCACCGAATACGTGCCGCAGATGCTGCGCCTGATCGAGCAGCTGGAAGCGAAGGACCTCGCTTACCAGGGCGCCGATGGCGACGTGAACTATGCCGTGCGCAATTTCCCCCACTACGGCAAGCTGTCGGGCAAGTCGCTCGACGACCTGCGCGCGGGCGAACGTGTCGACGTGAACACGGGCAAGCGCGATCCGCTCGACTTCGTGCTGTGGAAGTCGTCGAAAGAGTCCGAACCGGAAGAAGTCAAATGGGATTCGAAGTGGGGCAAGGGCCGCCCGGGCTGGCATATCGAATGCTCGGCCATGTCATGCGCCTTGCTTGGTGAACAGTTCGACATCCATGGCGGTGGCGCGGACTTGCAATTCCCGCACCACGAAAACGAGATCGCCCAATCCGAAGGCGCGTTCGGCCACACCAGCGTCAATTACTGGATACATAACGGTTTCGTGCGCCTGGACAATGAAAAGATGTCCAAGTCGCTCGGCAACTTCTTCACCATCCGCGAAGTGCTGCAAAAGTTCGATGCCGAAGTGATCCGCTTCTTCATCCTGCGCGCGCACTACCGCAGCCCCCTCAATTACTCGGATGTGCACCTCGACGATGCGCGCCTGTCGCTGACCCGCTTGTACACGGCGCTGGCCGACGTGGTGGTGGAAGAGGGCGCCATCGACTGGAGCGAAGCACATGCCGTGCGCGTGCGCGAAGCGATGGATGACGATTTCAATACGCCGCTGGCCGTGGCCGCCCTGTTCGATCTGGCAACGGAAGTCAACAAGAGCAAGTCGCCAGCCCTGGCGCGTCAATTGAAGGGCCTGGCGGGCGTATTCGGCTTGCTTGAGCGTACGCCGCAGCAATTCCTGCAAGCAACCGTCGGCGCCGCCGCTGGCGGCCAGGACGAAGCGGCCGGCATCGAAGCGGCCATCGCGGCGCGTAGCGCGGCAAAAAAGGCGCGCGACTTTGCGCAGTCCGACAAGATCCGCGCCGACTTGCTGGCGGCGGGCATCATTCTTGAAGACAAGCCTGACGGCTCGACCAACTGGCGCCGCGCATGATGCCAACGTCCAGGGAAAACGGGGAAGCGCCAGTAGTTGCGCAGGTGATCCAGGTGCCGCACTACTGGGAAGAGGCGAAGATCGAGCTGATGAAGCGCGATCGCATCATGAAAAAGCTCATCCCGCAATTTGGCGACCTGCACCTGGTCGGCCACAGCGACCCGTTTACGACCCTGGCCCGTTCGCTGGTGGGACAGCAGATCACGCCCAAGGCGGCCGATGCTGCCTGGAAAAAGCTGCTGCTCGCTTGCCCGAAATGCACGCCGTCGCAAGTATTGAAAGCAGGCGCCGAGCAGCTGTCCGCCTGCGGCTTGTCCAAACGCAAGACCGAATACATCCTCGACCTGGCGGACCATTTCAAGGCCAAGCGCGTGCACGCGAGCCAGTGGGACCAGATGGATGACGAAGCCGTCATCGCCGAACTGGTGCAGATCCGCGGCATCGGCCGCTGGACAGCCGAGATGTTTCTGATATTTAATCTGCTCCGGCCGAATGTCTTGCCGCTCGACGACCCCGGTTTGATCCAGGGCATCAGCGTCAATTATTTCTCCGGCGAACCAGTTTCCCGCAGCGATGCGCGCGAAGTTTCCGCCAATTGGGAACCGTGGCGCACCGTGGCGACGTGGTATTTGTGGCGCAGTCTCGACCCTGCAGCCGCCCCTGCCGCACCCGATGCAGCCCCCGGCGCACCAGCCGGTACGGTAAAATAAACATAGATGACGCCGCGCGCCTTGGCGCCGTGGCCGGTAAAACCTGGAGGTACAATGACTAAAACGACTTTCCTCAATTTTGAACAGCCGATCGCGGAACTCGATTCCAAGATCGAAGAGTTGCGCTTCGTGCAAGACGATTCGGCCGTCGATATCTCCGAAGAGATCGACCGCCTGGCCAAGAAGAGCCAGCAGCTGACCAAAGATATCTACGCCAAGCTGACCCCTTGGCAAGTGGCGCAGATCGCGCGCCACCCGCAGCGCCCCTACACCATGGATTACGTGAATGAAATCTTTACCGATTTCCACGAATTGCATGGCGACCGCAGCTACGCGGACGATCTGTCCGTCGTGGGTGGCCTGGCCCGCTTCAACGGCCAGCCGTGCATGGTCATCGGCCACCAGAAGGGCCGCGACACGAAAGAGCGTGCCATGCGCAATTTCGGCATGCCGAAACCGGAAGGCTACCGCAAGGCCATGCGCCTGATGAAAGTGGCTGAAAAGTTCAACTTGCCCATCTTCACCTTCGTCGACACGCCAGGCGCCTTCCCCGGCATCGATGCGGAAGAGCGCGGCCAGTCGGAAGCCATCGGCCACAACCTGTACGTGATGGCCGAACTGAAAGTGCCGCTGATCGCCACCATCATCGGTGAAGGCGGTTCCGGCGGCGCGCTGGCCATTGCCGTGGGCGACGCCGTGCTGATGCTGCAATACTCGACCTATGCCGTGATCTCGCCGGAAGGCTGCGCCTCGATCCTGTGGAAGAGCGCCGAGCGCGCCTCCGACGCGGCCGAAGCGCTGGGCCTGACCGCCCACCGCCTGAAAGCCATGGGCCTGATCGACAAGATCATCAACGAACCGCTGGGCGGCGCCCACCGCGATCCGAAACAGATGGCCACCTTGCTCAAGCGCGCACTGGCCGACACCCTGCGCCAGTTCCACGGCATGAAAACCAAGGACCTGCTGGCCGCGCGCCATGAAAAACTGCTGAGCTACGGCAAGTTCAAGGAAACGACGCCGAGCGAGTAAGGCTGGGGTCAGACCCGTCGGGTCTGACCCCAAATGTAAGCCAAGATAGCATTCAAACACCAGGGACAGCCAGCTAAACGAACCCATCCGTTTAGCAGCCTGTCCCTCTTTGCATTCCCGGAGTCCTGATTGAAAAAGCAACAAACCGCCACTGTCGCCGATATCTTTGCCCACGCGCTGGACGCCTGCGCACCGCAAACCGGCGAGACGGTCGCCATCGCCCTCAGCGGCGGCCTCGATTCCTCGGCCCTGCTGCACCTGGCCCATGCCTGGGCGCAAGAGCACGGCGTTGCTCTGCACGCCTTTCACGTGCACCACGGCCTGAGCCCGAATGCGGATGCGTGGCTGGTCCACTGCGAACAATTGTGCGCCGGCATGGGCATCGCTTTCGAGGCGCGCAAGGTCACCCTGGAAAAAAATGCGAAGACGGGCACGGAAGAAGCGGCCCGCAAGCGCCGTTACGCGGCCCTGGGCGAGCTGTGCGCCGCGCACGGCGTGCGCCTGCTGCTCACTGCCCACCACCAGGATGATCAGGCGGAAACCGTGCTGCTGCAATTGCTGCGCGGCTCCGGCACGGCGGGCTTGTCCGGCATGGATGGCGTCAACAGCGCGCCCGAGCTGCTGGGCAATCGGGACCTCGTGATGGCGCGCCCCTTGCTGCCCGTGTCGCGCAAACAGCTCGAAGCGTATGTGGCGAAACATGCGATCGCGCATATCCACGATGAATCGAACGACGATCCCCGCTTTGCCCGCAATGCCCTGCGGCACCAGGTGATGCCCGTGCTGGCGCAGGCCTTTCCCGGCTTCCAGGAACGCTTCGCCCGCAGCGCCCAGCACGCGCAATCGGCGCAGCGCTTGCTGACGGAACTGGCGACGCAGGATCTGGCGGCGTGCCTCGATGGCGACTGCATCGAACTGGCGAAATTGCGCGCGCTGAGCGCGGACCGCTGCTACAACCTGCTGCGCCACTGGTTCGGCACGCGCGGCTTGCGCATGCCGTCGACGGCGTGGCTGGCGGAAATGCTGGCACAATTGCTGGAAGCGCGGCCCGATGCGCAATTGCTGGTCACGCATCCAGAATGCCACGTGCGGCGCCACCGCGACCGGCTGTACCTGACGCCGAAGCTCGATGACCTGGCCGGCATGCGCGACAAGAGCGATGCGGGCATTCCCGGTCTGGAAAAAGCCAGCCAGGAATTTGTGTGGAAAGGCGAGGCCAGCCTGGCCTTTCCCGCGTATGGCGGCGTGCTGCATTTCGATGCGGTGGAAGAGGGTGGCCAGGGTATCGATATTGCCTGGCTGCAGTCTCAAACCTTGACCATCGATTTTCGCCAGGGTGGCGAGCGCCTGAAACTGGCCTTGAACCGTCCCACGAAGAGCTTGAAATACCATTACCAGGCGTTTGACGTGCCCGCCTGGGAACGCGAACGCCTGCCGCTTGTCTGTGCGGCGCAACAATTGCTGTTCGCGGCTGGTATTGGCCTCGATTGCCATTGCCTGAGTCTGCTGGATCGTCCCCGCGTCACCTTGCGCTGGGTCTCCTGCTGAGCGCAGGGGCAGCCGCTACGGCCACTCCCGGGGTGGCCGCCAAGCGGCTGCCCAAGCCGGCTGGACTGCATGGATTGGTTATTTCCATATGCGCAATCGGTATGAGCTAATGCGCTTTTTAGCTTGTTATTTTGCATTGCGGCATGTAGAGTAAAGCCCTCCTTTTTTATTCTTCTTGAGCGGAAACTTCACTCTTATGGCTTTAATCGTCCACAAATATGGCGGTACGTCGATGGGCTCGACTGACCGTATCAAGAATGTCGCCAAGCGCGTTGCCAAGTGGCACGACGCTGGGCATCAAATCGTGGTGGTGCCATCCGCCATGTCGGGCGAAACCAACCGCCTGATTGGACTGGCCAAGGAAATCATGGATCAACCCGATCCCCGTGAACTTGACATGATCGCCTCGACAGGCGAACAAGTGTCCGTCGGCCTATTGTCGATGGCACTGCTGGCGATCGGCAAACAAGCCGTATCCTATGCTGGCTGGCAAGTCGCGATCAAGACCGATTCCGCCTTTACCAAGGCACGCATCCAGTCGATCGATGACGAAAAAGTCAAACGCGACCTCGATGCGGGCAAGATTGTCATCATTACCGGTTTCCAGGGCGTCGACGAACACGACAACATCGCGACCCTGGGCCGCGGCGGTTCGGACACCTCGGCCGTGGCGATCGCCGCTGCCATGAAGGCGGCCGAATGCCTGATCTTCACGGACGTCGACGGCGTCTACACGACCGACCCGCGCGTGGTCTCCGAGGCGCGCCGCCTGAAGACCATCACCTTTGAAGAAATGCTGGAACTGGCTTCGCTGGGCTCCAAAGTGCTGCAAACGCGTTCGGTGGAATTCGCCGGCAACTACCGCGTTCCCACGCGCGTGCTGTCGTCGCTGACCGACCCGATGTTGCCGCTGGAAATAGAAGCCAATTCAGGCACCCTGATTTCGTTTGAGGAAGATACAAACATGGAACAAGCAGTCATCTCCGGCATCGCCTTCAACCGCGATGAAGCCAAAATCACCGTGCTCGGCGTACCCGACCGTCCAGGCGTGGCGTACCACATCCTGGGACCGGTGGCGGACGCGAACATCGAAGTCGACATGATCATACAGAATCAGTCGGTCGACGGTAAAACGGACTTCACCTTCACCGTCTCGCGCGGCGAATACACGCGCGCGCTGGCCGTGCTGGAAGCGAACCGCGAATCGCTGGGCGCGGCCAGCATCACGGGCGACGCGAAAGTGTCGAAACTGTCCGTCGTCGGCGTGGGCATGCGTAGCCACGTTGGCGTCGCATCGCAAATGTTCCGTACCCTGTCGGAAGAGGGCATCAACATCATGATGATCTCCACTTCCGAGATCAAGATCTCCGTGCTGATCGACGAAAAGTACATGGAACTGGCCGTGCGCGCGCTGCATAAAGCGTTCGAGCTGGAAAAAGCTTAAATATCCAAAAATATTGCCCCACGCCCTTGACCAAAGGGGGGGCAATCGATATTATGACGTTCGTCGCTGCAGCGCAGTTAGCTACAGAGACATAGTTGAGTAATCAGCTAGGAGACGTGGCCGAGTGGCCGAAGGCACATCCCTGCTAAGGATGCATACGGCTTATACCTGTATCGTGGGTTCGAATCCCACCGTCTCCGCCAGAATCAAATAAAAAAGCCTCCCCTGCGGGAGGCTTTTTTATTTGTCTGGACGGAACGGTGGGATTCGAAGACGGATCGCCCTAAGGGGTGCGAGGCTATTCGAATCGCCATTCTGCCGCGCCCCGCGCGGCCCCGCTGACCGCGCAGTGGCCAGCGCCGTCCCCTCATCTCAGGCACTAGCAGCCAGCTCTCCCACCGGCGCCACGTCCCACGCCAGGCCAGCATCCATGCCGACATGGAGTGGTGAACGTACAGTGGCTCAATGAATCGTTTGCCAGAAAGAATGCGCACAATCGCTGGCCGGCAGCCCCACATACCCCTACGGCGCACGCGCGCATACACAAATAATAATAATTCTCATTTATAATTCGGGTCAATGGGGTAGCATGGGCTGGCGCCATGGCGCCATGGCGCCACGGGCGGTGAAGGAGGCATGATGGGCAGTGTGTATGGCAACGAGGATGTGATCGCGCACGAGCATCGCGTGCTGATGGGAGAGTATGGCCGCGCGCAGGCGCGCTGCAGTGCGCAACTGGCCGCGCAGGCGGCCCGCATCGCGCAGCTGGAATCGGAATTGATGCGCGCGCGGGCGCAGGTTGTGATCCGCGATACCAAACTGGCGCTGGCGCGCGACGAACTGGCTGAACTGGCGGCCAGCGTGCCGGGCTTGCCGACGCGTGCCAGGCTGGCGCGCAAGGTCGAATGGCTCGGTGAGCGCGTGCAGGACCTGATGCGCGAGTTGCTGCGCCTGCAGTGGCTGCCCACGCCAGCCTTGCAAGCCGACGTGCGCGAAAAAGCCGTGCTGTATGTGGGCAGCTATCTGGAGCAGAATGCGGGCCAGCAGGCCGCCGGCGCCAACGTGGCGCAGCAGGCCATCGAGCAGGCCGGTGGGCGCTTCCTGCACCATGCGGGCGGCGACGATGGCGCCGATGACGTGGCGGCGCTGGAAGCGGGCCTGGTGGCGGCCGACCTGGTGATTTGCCAGACGGGCTGCGTCAGCCACGACGCCTACTGGCGCGTGCACGACCACTGCAAGCGCACGGGCAAGCGGTGCGTGCTGGTGGACCAGCCGCAAGCCATGCATTTCGTGCGCAAGGAAGCGCTGCTCACCTGACGCCTGTTTCTTCCTGGCCGAGTCCGATGCCGGCGTCGTATCCGACGCGCGCCGTTTCGCGCAGCAGGGTGGGTTGCGACAGGTGCTGGATCATGTGGCCTGCGCCGGGCAGCAAGGTCAGTTCGCTGTTGTCCAGCGCATCGTGCAGGCGCGCGGAATGGTAGCTGGCGCTGACGATCGCATCCTCGCGCCCTGCCACGATGGACACGGGCATGCGCAGTGCCGGGTAGTGTTTGCGCAGCACCGCCGCGCTCGGGATCATCATGGCCGTTTCTTCCGCCTCGGCGCGCAACTGGCGGGGCCGCAGCATCATCCACGGCGACAGGCGCTTGAAGCTGTCCGGCACCGCCGAGGGCGCGAACGCGCGTTTGACCAGCAGGGGCCACATCAGGCGCCCCAGCAGGGGCGACACGGTATGGCTGAGCACGTCGCCGATGACGGGGATGGCCGGCGTTGCCGTCAGCACATCGAAGCGCACGCTGGGATAGTAGTAGCCGGAAGCGAGCACCAGGGCTTGCACCAGCTGCGGGTGCTGCACGGCCATCGAGATCGCCACCAGGGTGCTCCAGGAGTGCGCCAGTACCACGGCGCGGTGTACGCCCAGCTGCTCGAGCGCGGCCGCCAGCAACGCGGCCTGGGCGGCCGGCGTCCACAGCGTGCCGCGCGGCCGGCTGCTGTAGCCGAAACCGGGCCGGTCGAAGGCGATCACGCGGTGCGTGCGCGCCAGCTGCTCGAACAGGCCCGCATGGCGAAAATCCTCGGCGATCACGCCGTTTCCATGCAATAGCACGATGACGGGGCCTTCACCCTGGCTCAGGTAATGCAGGCGCGTGCCGTGCACATCGAGAAATTGGCCGGCCGGCGGATGCGCGCGCTCCGCCTGCCGGCTGCGGCTGCGGACAAACAGCCACGCCGCGCCCAGAGCCAGCGCGCCCAGGGCCCAGCCCGTATGTGCCGACACCGGCGCGCCCTTCGCCACAGCGTTGTTGATGTCTTTGTTCATCTCTTGCTCCCGTGCGAGTGTGCCAGGCATCCATGATGCCCATGGCAGCCCGCTGGCGCGGTAGGCGCGCTGCGGTGCCTGGCGTAGGAAAAAGGCCCGCTCGTCTTTGCCGTGTGGCGCTGCCCGGCGGAGCTTGAGGCACAATGGGCGCCTTGACTGTTGATGAAAGCGCCCATGCTGTCCCTGCAAATCGGTCCCCTGGTCCTGCCCACGGGCCTCGTCCTGCTGTTCGTTTCCCTGTGCGTCGCTTACGGCGTGGCGTGGTGGCTGCGCAGATCCCGCCAGTTGCCGGACGCCGGTCCCCTCGTTTCCGACATGCTGATCGCCGGCCTGCTGGCGGCGCGGCTGGCATTCGTCTTGCGCTGGCACGAACAGTACCTGGCCGCTCCCTGGTCCATCATCAATATCCGCGATGGCGGCTTCCTTGCGCCGGCCGGTATCGCGTCCGCGCTGGCCATTGCCGCGTGGCGCTGCCGGCGTCCCGCCATGGCGGCCATGCGCCGACCGCTGGCCATCAGCGTGGCGGCCGGCGCGCTGGCCTGGGGCATGTTGAGCGCGGGGATCTCGCTGGCCTACGACAAGCCGGCGGCCTTGCCGGCCGTGGCCCTGCATGCGCTCGACGGTGCGCCAACGACCCTGGCCGCGCTGGCCGGCGGCAAGCCGCTGGTGGTGAACTTGTGGGCCAGCTGGTGTCCGCCATGCCGGCGCGAGATGCCCGTGCTGGCCGCCGCGCAGCAGGCGCGCGCCGATATCGTCTTCGTGTATGCGAACCAGCGCGAGGATGCGGCGGCGGCCAGCAATTTCCTGGGCAGGAGCGGCGTGACCCTGCGCAATGTGGTGCTTGACAGCGAGGCGGCGCTGGGCAAGGCGGCCGGTTCCTCGGCCCTGCCCACCACCCTGTTCTACGACGCGCAGGGGCGCCTGGTCGACACGCACTTGGGCGAACTGTCCGATGCCTCGCTGGCCAGCAAGCTGCAAAAGATCGCGCCGGCGCCTTGAGGCGGCCGTGGCCGTTTCTGATAGTATACCCCCCTATAGTATTGATCGAGGTGAAATCATGGGACACACGACGCACAACAAGACCAAGCTGCTCAATCGCGTAAAGCGTATCCGGGGGCAGGTGGAAGGCCTGGAGCGGGGCCTGGAAGAGGGGCGCGACTGCGGCGAAGTGCTGCAGCTGATCGCGGCCGTGCGCGGCGCCGTCAATGGTTTGATGGCCGAAGTCATCGAAGAACACTTGCGCGAGCACGTGGCCAGTCCCGATATCTCCGGCGAGGAGCGGGCCAGGGGCGCCGACGACATCGCGGGCATCCTGCGCACCTACCTCAAATAAGGAGAACGTCATGAAAACGCAATCCCTCGGCGAAGACCTCTCCGCCTGGCAGCACGAACACGTTTTTGACAGCAGCAATGGCAAGGCCGAACGCCGCGCGCGCATCGTCATGTGGATCACCCTGGCCACGATGGTGCTGGAAATCGTCGCCGGCTGGTGGTACAACTCCATGGCCCTGCTGGCCGATGGCTGGCATATGAGTTCGCACGCGCTGGCCATCGGCCTGGCCGCGTTTGCGTATGCGGCCGCGCGCCGCTATGCGCGCGACCCCCGCTTTGCCTTCGGCACGTGGAAGATCGAAGTGCTGGCTGGCTACACGAGCGCCATCCTGCTGCTGGGCGTGGCCGTGCTGATGGTCGTCGCCTCGCTCGAGCGCCTGTTCTCGCCGCAGCCCATTCACTATCCGCAGGCGATGGCGGTGGCGGCCATCGGCCTGGCGGTCAACCTCGTGTGCGCGCTGATCCTCGGCGGGCATCACGATCACGATCACCACCATGGCCACGGCCACCATGACCATCACCGCCACCACGATCACCACGATCACCACGCCCATGGCGAAGACCTGAACATGAAAGCCGCGTACATCCACGTGCTGGCCGATGCCGCCACGTCCGTGCTGGCCATCGTCGCGCTGGGCGGCGCTTGGGCTTACGGCTGGCAGTGGCTCGATCCCGTGATGGGTATCGCGGGCGCCGTGCTGGTGGCCCTGTGGGCGAAAAAACTGATGCAGGAGACGGGCAAGGTCTTGCTGGACCGCGAGATGGACCACCCCGTCGTGGCTGAAATCCGCGAGGCCGTGGAAGTGGAAAGCGCCGGCGATACGCCGCGCATCGTCGACCTGCACGTGTGGCGAGTCGGCAAGCAGCTGTATTCGTGCGCCTTGTCCGTCGTCAGCCGCGATGCCGCATTGACGGCCGCCGAGCTGCGCGCGCGCATCGGCATCCACGAGGAAATCGTCCACAGCACCATCGAGATTATTCGCCGGCCTTGACAATGATGGTGAAACAAGCCCGCTGATGCGGGGCGTAGGCAGTATAATGTCGGCTTTTACAGCACGCGCTGTTCACCAGACAGAGAAGAAAATGAGCACATTACCACCATGCCCGCAATGCAAGTCCGAATTCACGTACGAAGACGGCAGCCAGTTGATCTGCCCTGAATGCGCGCATGAATGGTCGGCCACGGCCGGCGAAGCGGTCGAAGAGGGCGCCAAGGTGTACCGCGATTCGGCCGGCAATATCCTGCAGGACGGCGACACGGTCAGCGTCATCAAGGACTTGAAATTGAAGGGCGGCGGCGGTGTCGTCAAGATGGGCACCAAGGTCAAGAACATCCGCCTGGTCGACAGCGACCACGATATCGACTGCAAGATCGACGGTTTCGGTTCCATGAGCCTGAAGACGGAATTCGTCAAGAAGGTCTAAAGCTTTTACCCGTAACACGGCGCGCCGGTTTCATTCCTGCGCGCCGTTTTTTTATTCAGACGCCATGCAAATCGATACCATCCGCCAGCGCCTGAGGGCCCTGGGCGCCAAGCCCCTGCACGAACAGCGCGTGCTGCGCGACTGGATACAGGGCCAGCCGCACGACCAGGGCCGGCGCCGCGCCGAGGATTTTTTGCCGCTGCCCGTGCGCGTGGCCTTGCCCGCGCTCGACCTGGAATTGCAGGGCATGCTGAAACTGCTCAGCACCCATCCGGGCGCGGACGGTTCCGCGCGCCTGCTGGTGGGACTGCACGACGGCCAGACGGTGGAAAGCGTGCTGCTGCCGCGCGAGGGCTTGTGCGTCTCGAGCCAGGTCGGCTGCGCCGTGGGATGCCAGTTCTGCATGACGGGCCGCGATGGCTTGATCCGGCAAGTCACCAGTGGAGAAATTGTCGCCCAGGTGGTACTGGCGCGCACCATGCGCCCCGTAAAAAAAGTCGTCTTCATGGGCATGGGCGAGCCAGCGCATAACCTGAACAATGTGATGGAAGCGATCGAGCTGCTGGGCACCGAAGGCAATATCGGCCACAAGAACCTCGTGTTTTCCACGGTGGGCGACCCGCGCGCCTTCGAGCGCCTGCCGCAAGGCAGGGTCAAGCCGGCGCTGGCCCTGTCGCTGCACACGACCAAGCCGGAACTGCGCGAACAGCTGCTGCCGCGCGCGCCCAAGCTCACTCCGCGCGAACTGGTGGACTTTGGCGAGTCGTATGCGCGCCTGACCGGCTACCCGGTGCAGTACCAGTGGACCCTGATGGAAGGTATCAACGATGGCGAGGACGAGATGGACGGCATCGTGGAACTCCTGAAGGGCAAGTACGCGGTGCTGAACATGATTCCGTATAACACCATAGCCGACTTGCCGTTCAAGCGCCCCAGCTGGGAAAAGGCGCGCGCCATTGCCGCCGCCCTGCACGAACGCGGCGTGCTGACCAAATTGCGCGATTCGGCCGGGCAGGACGTGGAGGGCGGCTGCGGGCAGTTGCGGGCGCGCGAAGCGAAGGGCAAGGTCATTCCCATCCGCGCCAGCGTGGCGGCGTAGGTCGGATTAGCGGAGCGTAATCCGACATTCGAGCATACGCTAACAATGGTGTCGGATTACGCGGTGCCCGCTAATCCGACCTACGTGACTGAGCAAATTGCGCGATTCGGCCGTGGAAGGTGGCTGCGGGCAGTTACGGGCGCGCGAAGCGAAGGGCAAGGTCATCCCCATCCACGCCAGCGTGGCGGCGTAGGTCGGATTAGCGGAGCGTAATCCGACATTCGAGCATACGCCAACAATGGTGTCGGATTACGCGGTGCCCGCTAATCCGACCTACGTGACTGAGCAAATTGCCCGACTCGGCGGGGCAGGACGTGGAAGGTGGCTGCAGGCAGTTACGGGCGCGCGAAGCGAAGGGCAAGGTCATCCCCATCCACGCCAGCGTGGCGGCGTAGATCGGATTAGCAGAGCGTAATCCGACATTCGTGCATACGCCAACAATGGTGTCGGCTCACACCCCGCCCAGCAAATCGTTTTCATTCAAGATCGCAAACGCGATCTCGGGGTGTGCGGCCAGGCAGCGGCGCACGGCGGCCGGAATGGCGGCGCGCGTCTTGCGGCACAGGCCGGGCCGCTCCAGCAGGCGGATCTGGAAGCCGCGCACGGTGCGCACTTCGCCGCTGCCCGCTGCAATCTGCAATTCCACGCCCAGGTTTTTCTGCAACAGCAGTTGCAGTTTCCGCAGCTGGGCAAGCGTGGCGATGCCCTCGATGTGCGCGAGCAGGCGCTTTTCTTCCGTCAGGTTCAGGCGCAGGATAGACAGGTCCGCCTGCGCATCGCCTAGCAGGCGCTCGCGCTCGCAGTCGCATAACTGCGGCGGACACTCCTTGCGGACTTCAAAGTCGACGATACGCATGTACGGCTTCCAATAGCAACCCCGGATGTCAAGTATCGTCCGCCACCTGGCGCGTGTCAATCAGCGCGGGCTGGCGAGCAGGCGGCATGAATGGCCTTCCGTCGGGACGAAGTGGGCGCTCCCTATTCTGGTACTCAATCGTGCGCGGCCTTGACCGCGTGTCTTGGCGCGCGCGCCGCCCTGTGTTGTAATGTTGATCATCCAGACTGCACACGCAAGGCCATGAGAACCCGCATCAAGATCTGCTGTATCGCTTCCATCGACGAAGCGCAACTGGCCATTGCCGCCGGCGCCGACGCGCTGGGCCTGGTGGCGGCCATGCCGTCCGGCCCCGGCCCGATTCCCGACGCGCGCATCGCACAGATCGCCGCCTGGACGCCGCCGCCCGTGGCCACGTTCCTGCTGACGTCCGAGACGACGGCGCAAGCCATCGCCGAACACGTGCGCGCCACGCAGCCATCGACCGTGCAGATCGTCGGCCATATCGACCCGGGTGAGGTCGAGAAACTGGCGCGCTTGCTGCCGCACGTGCGGCGCGTGCAGGTGATCCACGTGGAAGGGCCGGAGGCGCTGGACCTGATTCCCGCCTACGCGCCCCACGTCCATGCCTTCCTGCTCGACTCGGGGCGTCCCGGCGCGGCGGTGCCGGAACTGGGCGGCACGGGCCGCACGCACGACTGGTCCGTCAGCGCGCGCTTCGTGCGCGCCAGCCCCCGTCCCGTTTTCCTGGCCGGTGGACTGGACGACACCAATGTGATGGAAGCGCTGCGCCAGGTGCGCCCCTACGGCATCGATCTGTGCTCGCGCGTGCGCACGGATGGCCAGCTCGATGTCATGAAGCTGGCCTTGCTGATGGCGGCCGTGCGCGACGTCGATGCGGCGCTGTATGCGGAAGGCTAGAGTGTATTCATCTCGCGCACGAACGCTTCCGTAAACGCGGCTACCATGCCGCTGGCCGCGCGCGGCGAGATCAGGCCGACGACGGAGTGCGATTCCTCGTCCGGCAGGGCGATGAAACGCACGCCCGGCGGCGCCACCAGGCGCATGCTGTCGGGGACGATGGCGATGCCCATGTTGGCCTCGATCAGGTTCAGCTGCGACGTCTTGCGCGACAGGGCGCGCGCCGCCTTCGGAAAGAAACCCTGCGCCAGGCACAGGCCCGCCACCAGGTAGCTGAGGCCTCCGCGGTCCTTGTGCGGGATCGAGACGAACGCCTCGTCGCGCAGGGCGGCAATCGTCGTGCGTTCCAGCGCGGCCAGCGGCGACGCCGCCGACACGGCCACCACCAGTTTTTCCGCAAACAGTTCGCGCACGATGATGTTGGCATGCTTGCGCAGGGTGGGCAGGCGCACGAGACCCAGGTCGGCGCGGCCTTCCTCGATGTCGGCAGCCTGGTTTTCCGACGACCCCTTCGACACATCGAGCGAAACGCCGGGGAACTGCGCCAGCAGGCGGTTCAGCACGGCGCCGATGGCGGGCGTGAGGGTGACGGAGCTTGAATGCAGCAGGCGGATGATGCCTTGCGCGCCTTGTCCCACGTGGCGTGTCTGGCGCACGGTTTCGTCGATGTCGTCGAGGATGCGTTTTGCCCGCTCATAAAAGACTTGTCCCGCGGGCGTGAGCTCGATATGGCGCGCGTCGCGCGTGAGCAGCAGTGCCTGTATCTCGCCCTCGAGTTCCTTGATTTGCCGGCTCAGGGCCGACTGCGCGATGTACAGCTTTTCCGCCGCGCGCGAGTAGCTGCCCGCATCGACGACTTCGACAAAGTAGCGGAACTGTCTGATGGAAATCAATCGTATGCCTTTTCGAGATCGGAGACTGCCTGATTTGATATTGGCCTGGCACTGCCGTTCGCGCTACAGTGGCCTGGTCTGCTGTCACTGCAAAGGAAAGGCCATGCTGGAATTGATCGGGGTGCTGGGACTGCTCGTCAGTATTATCGCAAAACTGATTTTCGTCCAGATCGGAGGCGCAGGAAAAGGAAAGGAGGACTAAGAGGCGAGGGTCGCGACGTAAGGCGCAGGCAGGGATAGGGGCTGTAAATGGCAGTCTATGGGCCGTGCATCCCATTCCGCCAACTGCCTGCCCGCGCACTTGAGCGCCGCCTCGCGCGCCGTCCACGCCTGCGCCAGGGCCAATGGGCGCTGCGCATCGGTGCAGGTGCTCAGTGCTTCGGCCACCTGCGGCCCCAGGTAATCGCGCGCCAGAGTGAACCAGTCGGCAATGTCCTGCACGCGCATCACGTCAATGCCAACGGCGCCATGCAGGCCGATGGCGCCCAGCGACAGTCCCTCGTCATGGCTGAACGACAGGCTGGCCGCGCGGCCGGCCAGCCGCAAGCGGGGAGGGGTGCCCGGCGTCGACTCCACCGAGATCGTCTCGATATCCAGCTTCAGCCAGTGCGCCGCCGCCTCGCGCACGGCGGCGCGGATGCGCAACCGGGCCTCCAAGCGCGGCAGCACGGCGGCGATGCCGATCACCAGCACGCCATCCCCTGACCAGAGCACCGTAGCATCCATCAGCTACGATCCGTTGCGTAAAGGCGCAGCCGGGCAGCCCGCCCAGTTGCTGCCGGCGGGGATGTGCTCGCCCTTCATCACCAGGGTCAACGGTCCCAGGCGTGCGTTGTCGCCCACCTTGGCGCTGTACAGCACGGAGCTGCGCGGGCCCATGTAGACGCGCTGGCCGATCTCCACGTGGTCGATCTTCATCACGCGGTCTTCGAACAAATGCGTCTGTGGGCAGGTCAGCGCATTCAGTTCGCTGTAGTCGCCGATGTGCACGCAGTCGAATTCCGTGATGTCCGTCGTGTCCATGTAGACGCCGCGGCCGATCTTGCAGCCGAACAGGCGGAAGGCCAGCGGCAGCCACGGCGTGCCGCGCAGGTAGCGCATGAAATTGGGTACGGCGATGCCTTCATACAGATTGGTCACGCCTTCGGAAATCCACACGAACGGCGTCCACATGGGCGCCGCATGCTTGCGGTAGCGTCCCAGCAGCAGCCACTTGAACAACACGACCACCAGGAAATTGCCGATGCCGTAGGCCAGGCCGGCAATGGCCAGGTCGCTCACCACTTCGCCCCAGCGCCCGGCACCCGCGATCGGCATCACGTCCAGCACCAGGGTATAGCCGACGGCGATCACCACCGCGTGCGGGGCGACGATGCGGAAGGCTTCGATCAGGCTGCGGCCCAGGCGGCGCAACAGCGATGGCTTGAACGTCAGGTGCTCGGCAAAGCCGCTGACCTGTTCGCGCGCGGGCAAATGCATGGGCGGGGAACCTAGCCACGTATCGCCGCTGTGCATCTGCTCATTGCGCGGCGCATGCGTGTGCACGCCGATCAGCACGTGCTCGGGCAGCACCGTGCCATCCGGGATGTAGCTGCCGTTGCCGACGAAGCTGCGGTGCGAGATGACGGTGGGGCGCATGGTCATCCAGCCGCCGTCGATCTGCTCGTCGCCCAGCATGACGGCGTCGGCGATGAATGTGTCGTCGCCCAGGGTCAGCATGTCGGGCACGACGCCCAGGGCCGTGGAAATCTCGGCGCCCTTGCCGACCTTGGCGCCCAGCAGGCGGTACCAGTACGGCGCGTAGACGGTGGCGTAGATGCCGTGCAGGACGTTCAGGCTCGATTCCTGGATATGGCTGACCAGCCACTTGGCGCAATAGATATTGCTGTGCACGGGCGAACTGCCCGGCTTCAAACGGGGCAGCGCGCCCCAGCGGATGGCGGCCGACAGCAGGGCTGTGAGCACGATCAACACGGCGCTGGCGGGGAAGGCCAGCAGGAAGTAGCGGGCCAACTGCGTCGTCACGTCGCGGCCCTGCAGCCATGGCATCATTTCGCGCTCGTCGAACCAGTCGATCAGCACGAAGCTGGGGAAGACGGGCATGAAGAACAGCACGGCGATCAAGACCATGCCGAAGCAGAAGAACACGGTTTCGCCCGTCAGGCGCAGGCGCGAGACGGCGGGGCGCGGCGGGTGGCTGGCAGGGTCGAACGCGCCAATGTCGCGCGCGGGCGAGCCCGTGTACACGCGCCCGGCCGGTACCGCGGTGCCATCGGCCAGCGCGGACTGTCCCTCCAGGTGGCCAAACGCGCCCACCTTGGTATTGCCTTCCAAAATCGCATAAGAGCTGATGCAGGCATCGTCGCCGATGTCGATCTGGCCCAGCAGTAAACGGCCCCGCTCGACCCGGGCGTTTTCAAAGTTGACGGCATTGCCCACGCTGACGTTGTCGCCGATGGCCAGCAGGTCGGGCGCGCGCAGGGTCATCGAACCGATGACGACTTCCTTGCCCACTTTCGCGCCGAGCGCGCGCAGCCACCAGCTGTTCAGGGACGAGCCGCTGAGCAGGTAGGCGGGCGCCGATTCGACCAGTCGGTCGGCCAGCCACCAGCGGTAGTAGGTAACGCCCCACAGCGGATAGCTGCCTGGTTTCAGACGCCCGGCGATCAGCCACTTGCCGGCAATCGCAATGGCAAATTCGGCCAGGGTGGCCAGCAGGAACACGGCGATCGAGGCGGCGATGGCGCGCGGCACGGTGTCGCCCGTGTCGCCCGTGAAGAAGTGGTAGGTGAAGAAGGGCGCCATCCACTGCGCCATGCGCAGGGTGACGAGGCCAGGCACGGCCGCCGCCTGCGCCGCGCCGCAGGTCCAGCGCTTCCACGTCGATGGCGGCGTCCATTGTGCTTCCGGCGTGGCCAGCGCCGGCGCTTCATTGAGCACGGCGGCGATCTTGCCGATCTGCCGGTTCTGGTAAATATCGCGCACCGTCATGTGGGCGTAGGCCGGATCGGCGCGCAGGGCGGATGCCAGGCGGGCGGCCAGGAAGGAGTGGCCACCGAGGTCGCTGAAAAAGTCCAGCTGGCGCAAGATCGCCTGGCCCGGGAAGAGTTTGGCCAGCGCCGTGAACAGGGCCGCTTCGGCCGGCGTTTCCGGTACGTCCGATACACCCGCCTCGCCCGGCGGCGGCGCGGACAGCGGCATGGCCTTCAACGCCTTCCGGTCGATCTTGCCCGAGGTCAGGCGCGGCATCAGCGGCAGCAATTCAAAACGGCCCGGCACCATGTAGGGCGGCAGGTGCAGGTTCAAGGCCGCGCGCAGGGTTTTCGTGCCCAGCGCATCGGCCGGCGCATCGTCGCTGCCGACGATGTAGGCCACCAGCTGGTCGATGCCGTCATCCTTGCGCAGCAAGACGGCCACCGTGCCCACGCCCGGTTGCTGCGCCAGCACGGCTTCGATCTCGCCCAGTTCCACGCGGAAGCCGCGGATTTTGACCTGGTCGTCGGCGCGGCCCAGGCACAGCACCTGGCCGTCCGCATCGATGCGCGCCAGGTCGCCCGTGCGGTACAGGCGCGCGTCGCCGGGGCCCGTGCTCCAGGGATTGGGCAGGAATTTTTCCACCGTCAGGTCGGGCCGGCCCAGGTAGCCCTCGGCCAGGCCGGGGCCGATGATGCACAGCTCACCCGTCTCGCCGCGCGCCAGCAAAGTCAATGGACGGTTTTCTCCCGGCTCGGCCACCTGCAGCACCAGCAAGCCGTAGTTGGGCAGCGGCGTGCCGATGGTCACAGGCTCGCCGGGGCGCAGGCGCGCCAGGCTGCACGAGACGGTCGCTTCCGTGGGGCCATAGGTGTTGAACATGGCGCGGCCCGGGCGCGACCAGCGCTCGACGAGCGACTCCGGGCACATCTCGCCGCCCAGGTTGATCAGGCGCAGGCTCGGTACTTCCTCGGCGAACAGGGCCAGCAAGGTCGGCACGGCGTGCAGCACCGTGACTTGATTGGTGGCCAGCGCGCGCGGCAAGGCTTCCGGGTCGCCCGACATCTCCTTGGGTCCCAGCCACAGGCTGGCGCCCACCAGGTAGGCGATCCAGATTTCCTCGAACGACATGTCGAAGGCGACGGAAAAGCCCTGGTAGACGGTGTCGGACTGCGCCACTTCCAGCACGGCGTTTTCGCTGCGCAGGAAGTGGCAGATGCTGCGTTGGTTGATCAATATGCCTTTGGGCTTGCCCGTGGAGCCGGACGTGTAGATCACATAGGCCGGATGTTCGGGCAGCACGGTTGCGCGCGCGGGCAGCAGTTCGCCCGGCGCGGCGGGGACCAGCAGGCTTTCCGCCGTCCATACGGGGCGGCCAATGCCTGCCCCGGCCAGGCGCGGCGCGAATTGGGCGCAGCTGACGACACCAAAGCCATTCGCGTCATCGAGGCACACCTGCAGGCGCTCGACGGGCGTGTCTTCATCGACGGGCAGCCAGGCGGCGCCCGCCTTGGCGATGGCCGCCTGCATCAGCAGCAGAGGGGCACCGCGCGGCAGCCACAGGCCCACGATGTCGCCGGGCTTGACGCCGGCCGCCACCAGGCGCGCCGCGGCCAGGCTGGCTTGCGCATCGAGCTGCGCATACGTGATGCGGCGTTCGCCATCGATCAGGGCGATTTGCTCGGGGCAGCGGCGGGCCGTCGCTTCCAGCAGGTCGGCCAGTACTTCCTCGCGCAGCAGATCCGGTCGCGGCGGGCCGTACAGGATGTCGGCGTGGGTGGAAGGGATGCCTGGACTGACTGCGGTGAAATCGTTCATGGATGACGCTTATCTGTAATGCGGAGTGAGGAATCTGATGGGCTGCGCATGGCGCGCGGCACAGTTGATACATTACAGTACGCAAGACATTTCAGCGTTGCAGAACGGGGAATTTTGTGGAATTTTCAGCAAGTATGTGGCTGCAGGCTCAACTGCCATGATTACGGAATGTAAATCGCGGAAACATGGCGGCGATTTGCGCCAAAGTCGTCGCCGCCGGATAGCCGTGCAAGGGGCGGCCGGACAGCGCCGCGTCCGCGCAGCCTTCAGCGCGGAACTGCTGCAGCACGTAGTTGTCGACGCCTTTCGCGGCCAGGGTGCTGGCCAGGGCCAGCAACTGCTCGTCCGGCAGCAAGTCGGGGTGGGTGGTGGTACGGCATTCGTAGGCCACGCCGCTGGCAAGGATGGCATCGAGGCAGGCGCGCGCCGGGTCGCCGCTGCCGGCCACGCGGGTCACATGACGATAGTCGGCAAACGGCGCCTTGATGTCGAAACCGACCCAGTCGACCAGGGGCAGCACTTCCTGCAGGCGCTGCGGATAGATGCAGGCCGTGTGCAGGCCGATGCCGAAACCCAGTGCCCTGACGTCCTGCATGGCGTGCGCCAGCGCCGGATCCATGCACGCTTCGCCGCCGCTGAAGACGACGGCATCGACCAGGCCCGTTCTGCGGCGCAGCCAGGTCAGGACGTCCTGCCACGGCATGGCGCCTTCCGGCGTGCGCGCCTGCAAGTGCGGATTGTGGCAATAGCCGCAGCGCCAGGGGCAGCCCTGCACGAACACCACGGCCGCCAGCTTGCCCGGGTAGTCGGTGGCCGAAAAGGGCGTCAGGCCGCCCACTTTCAGTTCAAGCGCCATGGCAGGCGGGCTGGCCCACGCGGGCGCTCGCTTCCGTAAAATACTGGCGCTCGTGGAATTCACCCTGCTTGCCGATGTTGAACGAGGCGACAGGGCGGTGATAGCCCATCACGCGCGTCCAGATTTCGCAGCGCTGGCGTTCCGTATCGAGCAGGGTGATGGCGGGAGTGAAGTCGGGACGTGCGTTCATGGCGTTTCCTTGAGTGGGTGAGCGAGATCGGACTGCTTGCGGGCGATCAGTTCCGCGTCGCAGGTGGGGCAGAATTCATGTTTGCCGGCCAGGTAGCCGTGGCGCGGGCAGATGGAAAACGTGGGCGTGACGGTGATGTAGGGCAGCGAGAAGCGGCTCAGCGCGCGTTTCACCAGCTCGCGGCAGGCGTTGGCATCCGACAGCGCTTCCGTCATGTACAGGTGCAGCACCGTGCCGCCCGTGTACTTGCGCTGCAGCGCGTCCTGCAATTCCAGCGCTTCGAACGGGTCGTCCGTATGGCCGACGGGCAGTTGCGACGAATTCGTGTAGTACGGATTGTCGACCGTGCCCGCCTGCAGGATGGCCGGATAGCGCTTGCGGTCTTCGCGCGCGAAGCGGTAGGTCGTGCCTTCGGCCGGCGTCGCCTCCAGGTTGTACATATGGCCCGTCTCTTCCTGGAACTGCACCATGCGGGCGCGCACGTGGTCGAGCAGACGTCTCGCCAGCGCATGGCCCTCGGCGGACGTGATGTCGTAAGCGTCGCCGCTGAAGTTGCGGATCATCTCGTTGATGCCGTTCACGCCCAGGGTGGAAAAGTGATTGCGCAGGGTGCCCAGGTAGCGTTTCGTGTACGGGAACAGGCCTTGCTGCATCAGTTCTTCGATGGTGCGGCGCTTGATTTCCAGGCTGGTCTTGCCCAGTTCCAGCAGGCGGTCCAGGTCCGCCATCAGCGCTGGCTCGTCGCCGCGCCACAAGTGGCCCAGGCGCGCGCAGTTGATGGTGACCACGCCCAGGGAGCCCGTCTGCTCGGCGGAACCGAACAGGCCATTGCCCCGTTTGAGCAGTTCGCGCAAGTCCAGCTGCAAGCGGCAGCACATGGAACGTATCATGTTCGGCTTGAGTTCCGAATTGATGAAATTCTGGAAGTAGGGCAGGCCGTAGCGGGCCGTCATCTCGAACAGGCGCTCCGCGTTGTCGCTATGCCAGTCGAAATCTTCGGTGATGTTATAGGTCGGGATGGGGAAGGTGAAGACCCGGCCCTTGGCGTCGCCCGCCATCATGATTTCGATATAGGCGCGGTTAATCATGTCCATTTCCACCTGCAGCTCGCCATAGCTGAAGTCCATCTCCTGGCCGGCGATGACGGGAATCTGCTCGCGCAAATCGTCCGGGCAGATCCAGTCAAACGTGAGGTTGGTGAACGGCGTCTGCGTGCCCCAGCGCGATGGCACGTTGAGGTTGAAGATCAGCTCCTGCATGTACTGGCGCACGTCTTCGTAGCGCAGGCTGTCCTTGCGGATGTAGGGCGCCATATAGGTGTCGAAGGAGCTGAACGCCTGCGCGCCGGCCCACTCGTTTTGCAGGGTGCCGAGGAAATTGACAATCTGGCCAATGGCGCTCGACATGTGTTTCGGCGGACCCGATTCGATCTTGCCCGGCACGCCATTCAAGCCTTCGTGCAGCAGGGTGCGCAGCGACCAGCCGGCGCAATAGCCGGCCAGCATGTCGAGGTCGTGGATGTGCAGCGCCGCTTCGCGGTGCGCCGCGCCCACTTCCGGCGGATACACCTGGTCGAGCCAGTAGTTGGCGATGACCTTGCCCGACACGTTGAGTATCAGGCCGCCCAGCGAGTAGCCCTGGTTGGCGTTGGCGTTGACACGCCAGTCGCGCCGGTCCAGGTATTCATTGATGGACGCGGCGACGTCGACCTGGCCGCGTGTGGGGGAAACTGCATTTGTCGTCATGAAACCTCCAATAAACACAACATGCGGTGTTTTTATGGAGATTAATCACTAAATATAGTGGCGTCAAAGGGCGCGTGCAGTTGCGTGACGAATCCTTGATGCAGGTGAAGAAAGCGCGTCAGCGGCTTTTTTTCGCGCGCCCCAGGCGCGGGATGAAGCAGCTCAGGCCAAAGTACATGGCGCCGCAGACGGCGATGCTGGCGACGGAGGCGGGCAGCACGTGCGCCCAGATTTCCCGCGCCGAGAAGGTGCTCCAGCTGGCCACGCGCGCGTCGAACGTGACGTAGTTCGCCAGCAGCCAGTAGACGGCCAGCAGGCCCGTGCAGATGGCGGCCTGGCGCAGCACGGGCATGGCGCGGCGGGCGAAGACGGCTTGCAGGAACAGCAGCAGCACGCCGGCCCAGACGCCCAGCGCCTCGGGCGACAGCACGGAGAGCGTTTCTTCGACATAGCCGTCGGCGGGCGAAGCCCACTGTATTTGCAGCACGGTGAGGAATAGGGTGAGCAGGAATAGCAGCAGCGGTTTGCGGGGCATGGCGGGCAATCGGTGAGGGAGAAAAGTGGGGCATTTTACAGCCAGGTCAAGCAACTTGAACGCGCGCCAGCCATGCATGCATTCCTTCACCTGCGTCAAGGACTGGGCGGTATGGGCGGGGCTATAGTCTGCACCCTGAGCCGATACAGGACTGTGAACACCATGATGCTTGAATCAACCACCGCCACCCGCGTGGCCGGACCGCTGGAACTGGTCTGCCCCGCCGGCAGCCTGCCTGCCTTGAAAGCGGCCATCGACAATGGCGCCGATACCGTCTACCTGGGTTTTCGCGACGCCACCAATGCGCGCAATTTCGCCGGCCTCAATTTCGACGAGAAGGCCATCGCCGAGGGCGTGCGCTACGCCCACCAATATGGACGCAAGGTGCTGCTGGCGCTGAACACCTATCCGCAGCCGCACAACTGGGCCGTCTGGCGCAGCGCCATCGACCGCGCCGCGCAGGCCGGTATCGACGCCATGATCGTGGCCGATCCGGGCCTGATGGCGTATGCAAGCGAGCACCACCCGCAACTGCGTTTGCACCTGTCCGTGCAGGGTTCGGCCACCAACTACGAAGCGATCAATTTTTACCATGAGCACTTCGGCATCGCCCGCGCGGTGCTGCCGCGCGTGCTGTCGATGGCGCAGGTCGAGCAACTGATCGCCAAGACGGAAGTCGAGATCGAGGTCTTCGGCTTCGGCAGCCTGTGCGTGATGGTCGAAGGGCGCTGCGCGCTGTCGTCGTACGCGACGGGCGAGGCGCCGAACACTCACGGCGTGTGCTCGCCGGCGAAATCCGTGCGCTGGCTGGAAACACCGAACGGCCTCGAATCGCGCCTGAACGGCGTGCTGATCGACCGCTATGCCCCAGGCGAAAACGCCAGCTATCCGACCCTGTGCAAGGGACGTTTCGAAGTCAACGACGAAGAGTATTACGCGATCGAGGAGCCGGCCAGCCTGAACACGCTGGCGCTGCTGCCGCAGCTGATCGCCATGGGCGTGCGCGCCGTGAAGATCGAAGGACGCCAGCGCAGCCCCGCCTACGTGGCGCAGGTGACGCGCGTGTGGCGCGAAGCGATCGACGCCTGCCGCGAAGGCAATGCGCGCTACGCCGTCAAGCCGGCCTGGATGGCGTCCATGGACAAGCTGGCCGAGGGCCAGCAGCACACCTTGGGTGCCTACCATAGATCTTGGAAATAAAGGATGAACATGCTGAAGCTTTCTTTGGGCCCCTTGCTCTACTACTGGCCGCGCGCCACCGTTTTCGAGTTTTACCAGCAGATCGCCACCACGGCCGTCGATATCGTGTACCTGGGCGAAACCGTCTGCTCGCGCCGGCACGAGGTGCGCCTGGCCGACTGGCTCGATATCGCCGACATGCTGGCCGCCGCCGGCAAGGAAGTGGTGTTGTCGACGCAGGCGCTGATCGAGGCGGGTGCTGAACTGGCGACCCTGCGCCGCATCACGGGCAATGGCCGCTACGGCGTCGAGGCCAACGACATGGGCGCTGTGCACTGCATGGAAAAGGGCACGCCCTTCGTCGCCGGTCCCCATCTGAACCTGTTCAATGGCCCCAGCCTGCAATTGCTGGCGCGCCTCGGGGCGCGGCGCTGGGTGATGCCGCTGGAAATGGGACAGACGGCGCTGGCCGAGATGCAGCGCCAGAAACCGGAAGGGCTGGAGACGGAGGTATTCGCCTACGGCCGCATGCCGCTGGCGTTTTCCGCGCGCTGCTTCACGGCGCGCAACCGCAACCTGCCGAAGGACGATTGCGGCTACAGCTGCCTGGAAGAGCCGGACGGCCTGCTGCTGCGCACGCGCGACGAAGTGCCGTTCCTCGTGTTGAATGGCACGCAGACGCAGTCGGCGCTCGTCTACAACCTGGTGCGCGAACTCGACGCCATGCGCGACATGGGCGTGTCGGTGGCGCGCATCAGCCCGCAAGCCATGCACACGGAACAAGTCATCGCCATCTTCGACCGCGCGCGCCGCGGCCAGGTCAGCGGCATCGGCGCCCAGGCCCAGCTGGCCGCTTGCCAGCCGGCCGGCGCCTGCGACGGCTACTGGCACGGCCAGCCTGGCATGGAACAGCACCAGCACGCCGCCCATTGAACGCATCGAAAGGAAGCACCATGCAAGATCAACTGGAAAGATTGCCCGTCCCGGCCAAGCCTCCCATGAGCAAGCCCGCCGCGTCATACCGGCTGCCCGAACCGCTGGCCGAATTGCTGTCCAAGCTGCCGCCGTATCCCGCCTCCTGGCTGTTCGTGCAAGGCTTGAACCGCCTGCTGGCGCCGCAATTGCCCGACGACGTGCGAAGCAGCCTGGAAGGGCGCAGCCTGCGCTTGCGGCTGCTGGACGCGGGCATCGCCTTCGATTTCGAGTGGCAGGGAACGGTGTTTGTGGCCGAGCGCTATGTGGACGTGCCGGACCTGTGCATCGCCGCCAGCGTGCATGACTTGATGCTGCTGGCGCGGCGCCAGGAAGATCCGGACACGCTGTTCTTCAGCCGCCGTTTGAGCCTGGAAGGTGATACGGAGCTGGGCTTGCTGTTCAAGAATACGCTCGATGCCATCGAGTTGCCGCCGTTCGACCTGCAGGCGCTGGGACCGCGCCGGGTGCTGGCGCATCTGCGCGACCGGGGCGCGCGGGGAGGGTAGGCGGAGAGCTGGCGGTGCGCAGTGGCGGCACTCAATGGCGGCAGTGGCCGCAGGCGCCGCTGCACGAGGCCAGCTGTACTTCATCCGTTGCTTCGCCCATGAAGCCGGCGTCGTTGACGGCGGCCAGCAGGCGTTCCTGCGTGGCCAGGCGTTCGTCGAATTGCACCGTGGCGCCGTGGCGCGCCAGCGAGACGCAGACGGTGGCCACGCCCGTGACGGCTTCGAGCGCGCCCGTCAGCCTGTCGGCGCAGCCTTCATGATCCATTCCAATAATATTCAAGCGCGCTGTCTGCATGGGTTCCTCTTGTTTTTCAGATAAAAAAACAGCGTAGGCGAGGGGCAAGCATGCCGTCCAGAGCCGCACGCAAGATTTATTTTCTATTTGCGGTTTTATTGATCTGGATTAATTCCAACCGCTGCTGGCCAGCCTGAAAGTGCTGTTGTTTTATACACGGTCGCCGTATTCCAGTCGACAAGCGTGCTCTGCTGCGTGATACTGTCATTCTGATAAGTACGCTGATGAAAGCGCTGGAAAGGAGGGCCCATGCAGCGCCGCCCCCTGCTCAAGCTTGCCGCCCTGTGGCCGTTGGGCGCTGCCGCCGCCGGCAAGTCGTCGCCGCTGCCGCTCGTGTATCCGCGCCACCAGGCGATCGATGATCCGCAGCAAGGCTATGTGACGGCCTTGCTGCAACAGGCGCTGGCCCGCTCGGGCCAGGCCTATGTCTTGCGCCGCTCCGAACTGCGCATGGTGCAGACGCGCGCCATGCAGGAAATCGCCACGGCGTCGGGCAGCGTCGACGTCGTCTGGACGATGACGAGCCGCGCGCGCGAGACGCAATTGCTGCCGGTGCGCATCCCCATCGACCGCGGCCTGATCGGCTGGCGAGTGGCCCTGATCCACGCGCGCCAGCCGCAGTTGCTGCGCGATGTGCGCAGCATCGCCGCGCTGGCGCGGCTGTCAGCCGGCCAGATGCGCGACTGGCCCGACTCCGTCATCCTGCAGGCAAATGGCTTGCGCCTCGATACCTCGAGCACCTATGAAGGCCTGTTCCAGCAACTGGCGGCGGGGCGCATCGACTACTTTCCCCGTTCCGTGATCGAGGCGCAAAGCGAGCTGGCCAGCCATGCGCGATTGCCGCTGGCGCTCGATACTCACCTGGTCATTCGCTACCCGGCCGCGCTGTACTTTTTTGTCGGCAAGCACCGGCCGGAACTGGCGCGCCATATTGAAATCGGGCTGGAGAAAATGTTGGCCGATGGCAGTTTCGCGCAGTTGTTCCAGCGCCATTTCGGCCGCTTCGCCGATGGTTTGAAATTGTCCCGGCGCCACGTGCTGGAGCTGGCCAATCCCGACCTGCCCGAAGAGACGCCGCTGGCGCGCAAGGCACTTTGGTATCGTCCAAAAAATTACTAATAGTTTTATTGATCAGTGTCAAACATGCGCTTCAATCGTGCGCATGATGTTTGATGAAACGCAAAGCGAGTTCAACAGAACACCTGTTGACATAAATAGAATCTTCGCCGAACATAATTCCACGTTGCAACACTTTTGCAAACCTTTCCCAGCACAAGCGGTGATACGCAGGTGTCGTGCGGGACCCGTGCGCCCGTTCAACAGCCAGCTGCGGCCAGCCGCCGAACGCTCTGTTCCCTTGTAACCATCCGTTATCTTTTCGAAGGTTTGCCCATGCTCGAGTCGATCACGTCGGTATTGCACCAGGTGCCGGAACTGGCCCTGTTCCTGGCGCTGGCGCTCGGTTATGCGGTAGGGCAGATACGCTTCGGTCCCATCCAGCTGGGCGGCGTGTGCGGCACCCTGATCGCCGCGCTGCTGATCGGCCAGCTGGGCATCACCCTGGACGCCAGCGTCAAGAACGTCTTCTTCATGCTGTTCATCTTTGCCCTCGGCTATGCGGGCGGTCCCCAGTTCTTTGCCAACCTCAACGCCAAGGGCTTGCGCCTGGGCTTGCTGTGCCTGATCGAAGTGGTGGTGGTGCTGGCGCTGGTGCTGCTGGCCACGCGTTTCCTGGGCCTGGACCAGGGCACGGCGGCCGGCATGATGGCGGGCGCGGCGACGGAATCGGCCGTCGTCGGCACGGCCACGGACGCCATCTCGAAACTGGCGCTGCCGGCCGCCCGCATCGCCGAGCTGCAGGCCAACGTGGTCACTGCGTATTCCATCACGTATATCTTCGGCCTGATCGCCATCGTCATCGTCACCAGCCAGATTTTTCCGCTGCTGCTGCGCGTTAACCTGCGCGAGGAAGCCGATAAATTGTGGGAAAAGATGGGCGGTGCGCAGACCGACGGCGACGGCGTGCAGGCGACGCCGGAAATGGTGGGCCGCGCCTACCGCATCAGCCGCGGCGCGGGCCGCCGTCTCGACGCCTTGCAGCATATTTTCGCGGGCCGCGCCAGCATCACGCGCGTGCGCCGGCATGGCAAGGTATTGGCTCTGGAGCCCGCGCTGCGCCTGCGCAATAACGACGAAGTGCTGGTGATCGGCCACCGTCCCGCACTGGTGGCGGCCGAAGCCATCCTGGGCGAGGAATTTGCCGACACTACGGGCTTGAACATGGCGGTTTCCGCCGTCGAAGTGGTGCTGCAGCAAGCCGCGCTCGTCGGCCAGCCCTTGCGCCAGCTGGCCTTGCCTTCGGGCGTGCACGTGGCGGCCGTCGTCCGTGGCGAGCACAGCATGCCGCCGCTGCCCGACCTGGCATTGCAGCGCGACGACGTGCTGCGCCTGTACGGCACGACGGAAGGGCGCGAACTGAACACGGCGCTGGCCGCCATCGGCAAGCGCGTGCCGACGGGCGACCGCAGCAATATCGTCTACGCCAGCATCGGCATCGTCCTGGGCGTGTATATCGGCGGCTTCAGTGCCAAGCTGGGCGGCATTCCGTTTTCGCTGGGCACGGGCGGCGGCGCCTTGCTCACAGGCCTCGTGTTCGGCTGGTACCAGGCGCGCAAACCGGGCATGCCGGGCATCCACCCCAGCGCGCTCGACATGATGAAGGATATCGGCCTGGCCACCTTCATCGCCTGCGTGGGCCTGGCGTCGGGGCCGCAGGCGATCGATCTGATCCGCCAGTACGGCCTGTCGCTGCCGCTGATGGGCGTGCTGATCGCCGTCATCCCCGCTTCGCTGTCGCTGCTGGTGGGCCACTTTTTCCTCAAGCTGGAAGCGCCCGTGCTCTTGGGCGCCATCGCCGGCCAGCAGTGCAGCACGCCGGCCCTGTCCGCCGTGCAGAACGCGGCCGGCAATTCCACGCCCTTGCTGGGCTACACGATTACCTATGCTATCTCGAACGTGGTGCTGCCCCTCTTGGGGCCGCTGATCGTGGCCCTGGCCGGGTCGGTGCACACATGAGCAGCTTGCAAGAGCATAAGCAGTAAAGAATTCCTTCAACATGAAAGGCGGTCCGCATGGAATGGTTGCATGAGTTATTCAAGAAGTCGCCTGAAATTGCCTTGTTTCTCTCCCTGGCAGTGGGTTATTACATCGGCAAGATCAAGTTTGGCTCGTTCCAGCTGGGCGGGGTGGCCGGTTCATTGCTGGTGGCGGTACTCGTCAGCCAGGTAGGCGTCGCTATCGATCCTGGCGTCAAGTCGGTGCTGTTCGCGCTGTTCATTTATGCGGTCGGCTATGAAAGCGGGCCGCAGTTCTTCAATTCCCTGGGGCGCCAGTCCGTGCGCGAAATCATCCTGGCCGTCGTGCTGGCCGTGACGGCGCTGCTGACGGTGGTCATCCTGGCCAAGATGTTCGACCTGGACAAGGGCCTGGCGGCCGGCGTGGCGGCGGGCGGCTTGACGCAGTCGGCCATCATCGGCACGGCCGGCGACGCGATCACCAAGCTGGGCCTGGCGGCCGACGAAGTGGCGCGCTTGCAGGGGAACGTGGCCGTCGGCTATGCCGTCACCTATGTGTTCGGTTCGTTTGGCGCCATCATCGTTTGCGTCAACATCTTGCCAAAGCTCATGGGGCGCACCATCCGCGAAGATGCGATCAAGGCGGAAACGGCGCTGCAGGCGGGCGTGCAAGTGCTGGGGCCGGGCCAGACGCCGGCCGCACCCGACTTGATCGGCCGCATCTACGACGTGGGCCCCGGTGCCGGGCGTTCCGTCGAGGAGATCGAAAGCGCCCATCCGAATACGGCCATTACCATCGAGCGCGTGAAACGCAATGGCCAGATCATCGACGTCAGCCCGGACCTGGTGCTGGCGGCCGACGATATCGTGCTGCTGGTGGGCCGGCGCGAAGCCATGCTCAGCGTCTCTTCCCAGCTGGGCAAGGAATTGCTTGCCGTCGAAGGCATGGAACTGGTGATGCAGCGCCGCGACATGGTGCTGACCAACAAGGCTTACCACAACAAGACGGTGGGCGAGATCCGCAGCGCGACGGCGCCGGGCGTGCGTCACGGCATCTTTGTCGTGCAGCTGAGCCGCATGGGCAAGATCCTGCCGATGCAGGCGGAAACCGTCGTCCAGACGGGCGACGTGGTGACCATCTATGGCGCCGAGCAGGACGTCAAGCGCGTGGCGGCCGAAGTGGGCTACATGATCGTGCCGAGCGCCAAGACGGACTTTGTCTACATGGGCGCCGGCCTCGTCGTCGGCCTGCTCGTGGGCTTGCTGGTGGCGCGCATCGGCTCGATTCCGCTGACCCTGGGCAGCGGCGGCGGCGTTTTGCTGTCGGGCCTGGTATTCGGCTGGTTCCGCGCCAAGCGCCAGACGTTCGGCTATATGCCCAGCGGCGCCGTGCAAATCTTGAAAGACTTGGGCCTGGCCGGCTTCGTTGCCGTCGTCGGCCTCACGTCCGGCCTGCAAGCCGTGCAAACCGTGCGCGAACACGGCCTGACACTGTTCGGCGTCGGCGTGGTGGTGACCATCCTGCCGATGATTTTGACCATGCTGATCGGCCGCTACATCTTGCGTTATGACAACGTGGCCGTGTTTGCGGGCGCCTTGTCCGGCTCGCGCAGCGCCAATCCAGCGTTCGGCGAAGTGCTGAACGCGGCGCAAAACTCGATTCCCACCGTACCGTTTGCCATCACGTATGCCTTGGCCAACGTTTTCCTGACCTTGCTGGGGCCGCTCATCGTGGCCTTCGTCTGAGTCTGCAAGAACCCTGCACATTGTCTGTCTAAAGGAGTAGCAAAAATGGATTTCAGTAACCCAAGCAAACTCGCCCTGTTGAGCCCATTCGAATTGAAGGATGCGCTGATCCAGACGGCCAAGCAAAGCAACCGTTTGATGCTCAATGCGGGCCGCGGCAACCCGAATTTCCTTGCCACCACGCCGCGCCACGGCTTCTTCCAGTTCGGCCAGTTCGCCATGACGGAAGCGGAACGCTCCTATGTCTACATGGACGACGTGGGCGGTTTCCCCACGCGCGACGGCATCGAGGCGCGCTTTGAAATCTTCGTGCGCAAGCATGAAGGCAACCCGGGCGTGCATTTCATCGAAGCGGCCGTGTCGTACGTGCGCGACCAGCTGGGCTTGAGCGCGGGCGACTTCCTCTACGAGATGTGCGAAGCCATCCTCGGCTGCAACTATCCCGTGCCGGACCGCATGCTGCGCCTGTCCGAGAAAATCGTCGGCCAGTATATCCACCGCGAAATGGTGGGCGACCATCCTTTCGTCGGCAACTTCGACATGTACGCCGTCGAAGGCGGCACGGCCGCGATGACGTATCTGTTCGCCAGCCTGAAATCGAACCACATCATCCAGGAAGGCGACACGATCGCGCTGGGCATGCCGATCTTCACGCCGTACATCGAAATTCCACAGCTGAACGATTACAAGCTGAACACCGTGCACATCGATGCGCCGCAATCGAACAACTGGCAATTCACGAAGAAGGAACTGGACAAGCTGCTCGATCCGAAAGTAAAAGCTTTCTTCCTCGTCAACCCCAGCAATCCACCGTCCGTCAAGATCGATGACGACACCCTGGAATACATCGCCAAGATCATCAAGAAGCGCCCGGACCTGATCATTTTGACCGATGACGTGTATGGCACTTTTGCCGACAATTTCGTCTCGCTGTTCGCCATCTGCCCGTTCAACACCATCCTCGTGTATTCGTTCTCGAAATACTTCGGCGCGACGGGCTGGCGCATGGGCGTGGTGGCCACGCATGAAGACAATGTGCTCGACGCCAAGATTGCCAAGTTGCCGGAAACCATCAAGAAGCAGCTCGATGCGCGCTACCACTCGATCACGACGGAGCCGCGCGCGCTGAAATTCATCGACCGCCTGGTGGCCGACAGCCGCACGGTGGCGCTGAACCACACGGCCGGCCTGTCCACGCCCGTGCAGGCGCAGATGACCTTGTTCTCCCTGTTCTCGCTGATGGATGAAGAGCAAAAGTACAAGCAGTCGATGAAGCGCATCGTGCTGCGCCGCAAGGAAGCGCTGTACCGCGAACTGGGCTTGCCGATGGTGCACGACGCCAATTCCGTGCGCTATTACCACTTGCTGGACATGGAATCGCTGGCCGCGCAAATGCATGGCGTGGAGTTTTCGCAGTGGCTGCTGAAAAAACTGAAACCGAACGAAGCGCTGTTCCGCCTGGCCGAGGAAACGGGCGTTATCCTCTTGCCGGGCCGCGGCTTCGGCACCACGCACCCGTCCGGCCGCGTATCGCTGGCCAACCTGAACGAATACGACTACGCCAACATCGGCCGCGCCATCCGCAACATGGCGTCCGAGTTCTTTGCCGTGTTTGAAAAGGAAAAAGAAAAGGGCGGCAAGAAGGCGAAGAAATAATTAGTTTGGTAAAGGCTTGACCGCAACGGGCGCCCCGCAAGAGGCGCCCGTTTTCATGTGCCAGTCCCGGTAACCAATAGTGCAGGCTGGAATGGACATCCGTAGATATAATTGCTATTGTGAAAGTATAAACATGGCAACCCCGTGCTTTCCCCTCATTCATTGACTGGACGCTACATGGGCAGATTGCAAGGACACTTATCATTATTGCTGGCCAGCGCGCTGGGCGCGGCCATGCCCGCCCAGGCGGAACCGCTGACCTTTAACGAAGCGCTGCAGCAAGCGGCCAAGGCTTCGGGCGCCGTGCAGGGCGCCGCGCTCGACGTACGGGCAAAAACACTGAAGGCGGAAGCCTTGTCGAATATCGATGGTCCATCCGTGGACTTGACGGCGTTTCGCGGCCGTTTGTCGACGGACTTGAATATCGATACGAGCGGCCTGGCCGGCGTGGTGGGCGGCATCGAATCCGTGCTGCCGCCGATTCCCGGCTTGCCCACGCCGCACATTCCCAATTCCCTGAACCGCGAAGTGGTGACGGATTTGACGTCGTTCGGCTTGCTGGGCATGTGGCCCATCTACACGGGCGGGCGCCTGGACGCCGTCAAGGGCCTCGCATCGAGCCTGACCCTGGCCGCGCAGGCCGAGCGCACGGAAGCGGAAGAGCAGCTGGCCACCTTGGTGGCGCAGCGCTATTTCCAGTTGCTGCTGTCCAAAAGAGTGGTGGCCGTGCGGGCCGAAGTGACGGCTGGCGTGACGCAGCACCAGCGCGACGCGGCCAGGCTGGAAAAGGGCGGCCTGATTTCGCGCGCGGAACGCCTGCGCGCCGACGTGGCTCTCGACAGCGCCCGCAGCGACGAGGCGCAGGCCCGCAGCGACGAGGAAATCGCCCAGGTGGCGCTCGACCGCTTGCTTGCCGTCAATACACAAGTGCTTCCCAGCACGCCGCTGTTCGTCAACAGCTTGCCGGTCGGCACCTTGCAATCGTTCATCAGCACGGGCATGCGGGAAAACGCGAACTGGAAAAAGATCGACAGCAAGCGCGTGCAGGCCGAGCAAGCGTTGAAGCTGCATGGCAAGGAATACGCGCCCACCGTGTTTGCCATCGGTAACTACAATCTCAATCGCGGTAACGAAAAGCTCGTGCGCTCGAACTGGGCCATTGGCCTCGTCGTGTCCGTGCCGCTCGTGCACCGCATCAATACGGGCAAGATGATCGCCGCCGCCAAGCTCGACCAGGAGCGGGTGGAAGTGGTGGCGCGCCAGGCCGAGCGCGACATTCCCACCCTGATCGAGAAGAACTGGCGCGCGCTGGAAAACGCCCGCATCCAGTATTTGTCAACGGCCTCGTCGGTGGAGCTGGCGCGCGAAAATATCCGCTTGCAAACGGTGGCTTTCCAGCAAGGGCAAGTGACGTCGCTGGAAGTGGTCGACGCGCGCCTGAACCTGGCCAAGGTCGAGACCCAGCGCGCGCAGACGGCCTATAACTATGTGATGGGGCTGGCGCAATTGCTGGAAGCGACGGGCGAGACGCAGCGCCTGGGCAGCCTGGCCGCCGCGGCCGATATCCAATTACCTGTGGACAAATAATAATGAGTACTTCCAAAAAAACCTTGGCCATCGGCGCCGCCGTCATCGTGCTGGCCTTCGTCGGCTGGGGCTTGTACCAGGCATTCCAACCGCAGCGCCTGCCTTTGCAGGGACAGATGGATGCGCAGGAAGTCAATGTCTCGTCTAAAGTGCCGGGCCGGGTGGGCGAGCTGTACGTCAAGCTGGGCCAGACGGTGCCGAAAGGTGAGCTGCTGTTCCAGCTGACGAGTCCGGAAGTGGATGCGAAGATTGCGCAAGCGACGGCCGCCACGCAGGCGGCCGAGGCCGTGGCGCAAAAGGCGCAAGCCGGTGCGCGTCCGGAAGAAGTCGCGGCCGCCAAAGCCAACTGGGAGCGTGCGCAAACGGGGGCGACCATCGCCAAAACGACGTACACCCGCGTCAACAATATGTACGAACAAGGCGTGATCGCCCAGCAGAAACGCGACGAGGCGCAAGCCCAATGGCGCGCCGCCGACCAGCTGGCGCAGGCTGCCCGCGCGCAATATGACATGGCGCAAAAGGGCGCCCGTCCGGAAGACAAGACGGCCGCCGCCGCCCAGGCGCGCCAGGTGGGCGCCGTGTTGACGGAAGCGCAGGTCGCCCTGGCCGAAACGAAGATCGCCGCGCCGGTCGCCGGGCAGGTGAGCAAGATCCAGATACAGCCAGGCGAGCTGGCGCCGCAAGGTTTCCCCGTGATTACCCTGGTGAACCTCGACGACGCCTGGGCCGTGCTGCAAGTGCGCGAAGATGAAATGGCCGCGTTTGCCATGGGCAGCACGCATACGGCCAATGTGCCGGCGTTGAAACAGCAACTGAGTTTCAAGGTCAGCTCCGTGGCCGTGCTGCCGGACTTCGCCACCTGGCGCGCGGCCCGTCCGGGCGGCACGGATTTGCGCACGTTTGAAATCCGCTTGCGTCCCGCCATCAAGGTCGAGGGCTTGCGTCCTGGCATGTCGGTCGTGTTTCCACCGCTCTGATACTAGATGAACGAAGCGGATAAAGAGCCGGTTTCGGCGCTGGCACGCGAGTGGCGGCGCTTGCGCGGCGACTTCTGGGACTTTGGCATGCTCAGCTGGATTCCGGTCGTGCTGTGCGGCATGCTGTGGCTGGTGTTTTCGGCCGGCATCGCGCGCGACTTGCCCATCGTCGTCATCGACAACGATAACTCCACCTTGTCGCGCCAGCTCACGCGTTGGCTCGACGCCTCGCCCGGCATCAAGGTGGCGGCGAAAGTGGCGTCCAGCGACGAAGCCCTGCACCGCTTGCGCGAGCGCACGGCGTTTGGCTACCTGCTGATCCCGAACGATTTCGAGCAGAAATTGCTGGGCGAACGCCAAGCCACCGTGCAATGGCTGTACAACGCGCAATTTTCCTCGCACGCAGGTGCCTTGCTGCGCGACGTGCGCACGGTCAGCACGACCTTGTCGGCCGGCATCGAGATGACGGCGCGCGCGAAAAAAGGCATGTCGGGCGTGCAGGCTGCCGCCCAGTTCGAACCGATACGCACGACCTTGAACAGTTTATACAATGAAAACATCAGCTATGAAGCGTTTCTGACCCTGGCCCTGATGCCGGCCATGCTGCAGATTTTCATCGTCGTCGCCATCGTCACGAGCATAGGACGCGAGTTGCGCGATGGAACGGTGCCGCAATGGCTGGCCTCGGCGGAGGGCAGCTGGCTGCGCGCCATCGGCGCCAAGCTGCTGTTTCCCCTCATCGCCTACTGCGCGCTGGCGCTGCTGTACTTGCTGTTCTTCAGCCTGGCGCGGGGCTGGGCCGTGGCGGGCAGCTTGCCGGCGTTACTACTGAGCATGCTGCTGCTGGTGCTGGCCTATTGCGGCCTGGCCACCTTGCTGATCGCCGCGACATTATCCCTGCGTCTGGCGCTGTCGGGCGCGGCCTTCATCACGGCGCCGGCCTTCGCGTTTGCGGGCCAGGCCTTTCCCCTGATGGCCATGCCGGCGCCGGCCCGCGCTTGGGCGGAAGCCTTGCCGCTCACGCATTATCTGCAGCTGCAAACGAAATACTGGCTGGCCGGCGCGCCGTGGCGTTATGGCGTACAGGAAATGCTGATACTGGCCGGTATCGCCATCGGCTGCGGCGCCGTGGGCATACTCCTGCTGGCGCGCCGCGCGAATACGCCTGCCGCCTGGGGACGCACATGATGTGGAAATCCTTCCTCGCCACCTGGCGCGCCATGCTGACGGACAAGGGCGCGCTGACCTTGCTGTTCATCGGCGGCATCATCTATTCCTTCTTTTATCCGCTGCCATACTCGACGGAAATCGTCCAGCGCGTGCCCGTGGCCGTCGTCGACCAGGACCGCAGCGCCATGTCGCGCCAGCTGACGCGCTTTGCCATGGCCCATCCGTCGCTGGAGGTGATCGCCGTCACGCCGGACCTGCCCGTCGCGCAGGATTTATTGTGGCGCGATGAGGTCATGGGTGTGCTGATCATTCCCGACGGCTTACAGACGGACGTGCTGGCCGGCCGCGCCGCCCACGCGCAAGTGGCGGGCAACGGCTTGTATCTGATGCTCAACAAGGTGGCCCTGAATGGCCTGGCCGAAGTGGTGGGCACGGTGTCGGCCGGTATCGAATTGAAACGTCTGGGGGCGGGCACGCCGTCGGGCATCCAGGCCAATGAGCAGCGCTCGCCCATCGCCTTCGACGCCGTGCCCCTGTTTAACGTCAAGGAAGGCTATGGCGCGTATGTCGTGCCTAGCGTGGCCACCTTGATCGTGCAGCAGACTTTGCTGATCGGCATGACCATGCTGTTCGGCACCTGGTACCAGCGCAAGAGTTTCCCCGTGGCAGGCAAGCGCACGGCGGGCGGATATATGGGCATGCTGCTGGCGTTTGCCTGCGTGGCTTTCCTCAACTGCTGCTATTTCTTCGGCTTTGTCTTCTGGTTCCAGGATTATCCCCGTGGCGGCAACTTCGGCGGCATGCTCTTGCTGCTGGTGCTGTTCTCGCTGGCGGAAGCGGCGTTCGGCATGCTGCTGGGCATGCTGTTCCGCACGCGCGAACGGGGCACGCAGCTGATGATCGCCACCTCGATGCCCGTGCTGTTCCTGGCGGGCCTGACCTGGCCCGTGTCTTCCATGCCCGTCGTGCTGCAATGGCTGCGCTGGCTGCTGCCATCGACGGCCGGCATCCAGGGCTTTGTCGCGCTGAACCAGATGGGGGCCTCGGTGTATGAAATCCGCCATGAAGTGGCGGGCTTGCTGGCCCTACTGGTAGCCTGCGTGGCGCTGGGCTGGTGGCGCTGGCGCGCCGAGGCGCCAGCGACCATCGTCCAGCAAGGATGAGCATGAAACCAGGGAAAGAGCTGGAGCCCCAACTGCCGCATCGTTAGCGACGGGATCCATCAAGCTTTCTGCAATGCCGCCAGCAGCAGCTGGCAAAAACCGTCACGCACGGGGTCGGGCAGGTTGTCATTGGCCCGCAGCAGGCTGTCGACGCGGGGCAGCGGTGCCAGCCGTTCCAGTGCCGCGTGCCGGTGCACGCCCTGGCCCAGCTTGCGTTCATTGACCACAGCCATGCCCAGGCCGGCGGCAACGGCGGTCAGCATGCCCGCCACCGATGGGCATTCCAGGCCCACGCTCCAGGCCATGCCGGCCTGGCCCAGCTTTTCCTCGGCCAGCCGGCGGTAAAAGCAGTGTGGCCCGTAGGTGATCAGCTTGACGGTCTCTCCCGGCAAAGCCTGCTCTGCCGTGGCTGCGCACCAATGCAGCGTTTCTGTCCATAACAGCGTGTCGCCCGGCGCCGCCTTGCCGGCAAAATCCTGGTGCAAAATCACATCGAGCACGCCGTCGGCAAAGCGTTCGCGCAATACCTGGCTTTGCTCCACCACCAGCTGCACATCGACCTTGGGGTGGTGATGCGAGAACTGCGACAGCACCGCGCACACGTCGGCCAATGAAATCTGCTCCGTCACGCCGATGCGCAGCCGGCCTTGCATCGCCGATGGCGAAAAATGGGCGACGGCGTCATCGTGGGCGTCGAGTATGTTGAGCGCATGCCGCAGCAGCACGGCTCCCTGGTCGGTCGTGCCAAACAGCCCGCCGCTGCGCGCCAGCAGCTGGCAATCGAGCTGCTGCTCCAGCCGCTTGATTTTCCAGCTGACGGCCGACTGGCTCAGATGGAGCAAGCTGGCGGCCTGGCTCATGCTGCCGGTTTGTACCACTGCCCTGAATACACGCAGGGCGTCGACGGATAGGCGTAAATTCATGGGTTATGACAAAAGTTGGATTGAAAGTAAAAAGAATGTCACTGGTGTCATGTTCAGTCTAGCCTTAGCCTGCAGGTTCTGCAAACAAAAGGACATCTGATGAGGAGTCAAGAACCGCTGTTGAATGACCATGCCCTGATCCACGGCCAGCGTATCGCCACCGGCATCCATGGTGCAGGCACGCCGCTGGTGCTGGTACATGGCACGCCGGCGCACAGCATTATCTGGCGCGAACTGGTGCCGCTGTTCGTCGATGCCGGTTTCCACGTGCACCTGTATGACTTGCTGGGCTTCGGACGATCCGAGCGGCCCGTCGAAGCCGACACCTCGGTAGCGGCGCAGGTGACCTTGCTGGCGGCCTTGCTCGACCACTGGCAATTGCCGACCACCCATTTGTTTGGCCACGATATCGGCGGCGCCATTGCGCTGCGCCTGGCGTTCGACCATGCGGCGCGCCTGCGCAGCTTGAGCATCGCCGACGCGCCCAGCTACGATTCCTGGCCATCGCCCACCTGGAAGCATCTGCGCGACGACTTCGCCCGGTGTGCTTTGATGCCGGCCAGCGAGCATCGCGCCACGATGGCGCGCCAGCTGGGCATGGCCGTTTTTCACAAGGACACGATGCAGGGCGAGCTTTTGCGGTGTTACCTGGAGCCGCTGTGCGGCGTGGTGGGGCAGCCCTCGTTTTACCAGCACCAGGTGGCGCACTATAACGCCTGCTATACGATGGACTTTACCGAAAAACTGCCGCAGTTGACCTTGCCGGTACAGGTCTTATGGGGCCGGCAGGACGAGTGGCAGCCGGTCACTTATGGCCATCGCCTGCAGCACGATATTCCCGGCGCCACCTTGCACCTGTTTGACGAGGCCGGGCACTTCCTGATGGAGGATGCGCCAGCGGCCGTCGCGGCACAAGTGATCGCGTTTATTCATCAGATGGAGAGGAGGGGACCATGATATTGATCGGAATGCTCGATTCGCCTTACGTCAGGCGCGTTGCCATTGGCATGAAAGTGCTGGGTCTGGAATATGAACACCGGCCCCTGTCGGTGTTTTCCGATTTCGACCAGGTACAAGCGATCAATCCTGCCGTCAAAGTGCCGACCCTGGTCACCAGCGACGGCCAGGTGCTGATGGACTCGACCCTGATCCTCGCATATCTGGAGGCGCTGGCCCAGCATGCTCCCCGCATCAGGCCGGAGCCTGCACGCCTGCGCGCGCTGTGCCAGACCAGCTATGCTTTGGCGGCCTGCGACAAGGCCGTGCAGATCGTCTATGAGCGGCGCTTGCGCCCGCAGGAAAAACAGCACCAGCCCTGGCTGGACCGGATCCAGCTGCAATTGCATGGGGCCTGGCGGCAGCTGGAAGCGTCACTGCGCGAAGAGGCGCCGGACTGCCTGAGTATGGCCGGCATCACCATTGCGGTGGTCTGGAGTTTTGCTCAGCAGATGGTGCCCGACGTGATGGCGGCCGGCGACTATCCGGCCGTGGCCGCGCTGACGGCGCTGGCCGAGCGGCAGCCGGTGTTTCTGGCTACGCCGATGGCGGGCTAATCTGCTTTCATCCGAACCGGTCATTGCAGGCGGCTTGTGCAATAATTTCATTTCCTTAACGGAAGAGTATTGTCATGCCGTCTTTTAATCTGTTCCAGCGCCTGTCCCAGGCCCCCACCAAACCCAAGTCCGCGCCCGTTGCGCGGCAGTTCGACGTGGCCGATCTGTACCAGGGACCAATCGCGCTGGGAGCGGAAGGCGAGGCGCAGGCGCGGCCTTTCGATGAAAAGCTGCGCCAGGCCTACTTCTGGATCGTCAACCACGCCATCATCAGTCCCCATTACGATATCGAATACAACGATGGCCCGTCGCAGACGTATTCCGTGGGCGACAGCCGGCGCACCCTGAATCTGCCGTCGGCGCAAAGCTATTCCAGTTTCATTTTGCTGCCGCTGCTGACGTTCGCCACGCGCCGCAAATGCCTGTTCGTCGGCGGGCCGGGGCGGGGCAAGACGGCCAGCGCCTTGCTGATGGGCGTGCTGGCCGGCTCCACCGTCAAGGAAGTCAAACGCGCCATGCAGCATGGCCACCCGCAGATGACGGTGGCCGACTTGCTCGGCAATCCGCTGCCCGCCGATTTGGTCAACGCGCAAAGCATGGACGATATCCGCATCGCCTGGCGCGCCTGGCTGGGCATGCGCGTGAAAATCGTCGATGAATACAACCGCATCCCCACGCGCACGCAAAGCGCGCTGCTCACCGTCATGGGCGACAATTATGCGGAAGTGCTGAACCATATTTACGAATGTCCAGAGGCTGCCTGGTATCTGACGGCCAACGACGACCAGGGCGGCGGCACCTACCAGGTGATCGAGGCGCTGCGCGACCGGGTCGACGTGACGGTGCAGGCGCTCGCCTTCAATCCCCGCTTTTTAAATGAACTGCTGCTGCGCGTGGAAGAAAACGTGCGCCCCGAAGAGCTGGTGCCGCCCGATATCATCTTCACGGAATCGGAAGTGGACCAGATCGGCGAAGCGATCCGCCAGGTGGATATCCCCGACGCCGTGCGCCGGCGCCTGGAATTCTTCGCCAGCCAGTTCGAGCTGTTCGAGACGGCCGGCGGCCAGTTCGAATACATGACCAAGGACACGGCTCGCCTGGCCGGCGCCGACCGGGGGCAGGCGCAGGCGGCCGACAATGGGCGTGACCGCCTGAAAGACCTGGGCTGCCAGACCTTGAACGGCATCTCCGTGCGCACCCTGATGGCGCTGATGATCTACGCCAAGGCCATGGCGTATTTCCGCGGCAATGGCGAGGTGGAGCTGGAAGACTTGCGCCAGGTGCTGCCATTCGTCCTGCATAACAAGCTGCAGCCGGACCCGGACGCGCCATTTTTCGCGCTGCCGGAAAACGCCGCCTACCGCAGCGACAGACTGGGCTGGCTGCGCCGTTTGTTCGACCTGTCGAACGATGAATTCAACCGCCTGGACCTGGACCGCGACGATCCTGTCGGCGTGCTGTCGGCCGAATTCGACCTGGGCCTCGATGGCGTCAGCGAACGCGAAACCCTGGCGCGTTTGAACCGCATCGAAAAGCTGATCGCTGAACGCACGAAGGGGAGAAAACTGTATGGTCCTCTGTACGACGACCTGTTGAAGCTCAAATACCTGCACCAGCGCTATACGAACTACCGCAGCTGGCTGCGTTCGCAATGAGCGTCCTGCGTTGTCAAGGCTTCCTGGAAGCGCTGGCCCTGCTCAATGGCGAAGCGAGCGACCTGTGCGCCAGCTACGAGTTGCAGCGCCTGCCCGATGCGCCCGATCTCGCCACGGCGCTGGGTTTGCGCGTGGAAGATTATGCCTTGCACGTCATCGCCCCCGCGCACGACTTGCCGGCCGACCTGTGGCATATCCATACGGTGCCGTGCGGGCGCGCGCAGCTGGAGCAGGTGTGCCAGCGCTGGTTTTTCTCGTCGCGGCACATGCAGGCGGCGCCACCGGGGCGCTTCCGCGCGCAGCTGGTGGCCTCCTTCATGGAATCGATCGACGACGCGCTCGGTGGATTTTCCCTGCACGCCGTGACGATGACGCCACCAATGTGGTACGCGATCCACTGGGACGAGATCGCGTTCGAGCGCGATGGCGAACGCTATCTGCTGCACTTTTCGCATAGCGACTGACGGGCCGCGATGATTTCTCCTGCTTTTGCCTCGATACTCGCCAGCGGCCGCGCCCAGTTCAATGCACGCGCAGCGGAAGCGCGCCGGCGCTTTCCCTCGCTCGACATGGCCGCCTTTGGCGCCTTCTTGCACGATGGCGTCGATCCGCTGGTGCTGGCCGTGGCCGCCGCTGCGCCCGAGCGCGTGGGCGGCGCCACCCTGGCCGCCTATGACATGGCACTGGAACTGGTGGGCCACGGCCTGGCCGGCCCGGCGGCGAAAAACCCGTTCTTGAATACCGTGTGGTGCGAACTGGCGCCGCTGTTTGCTCCGCTGCTGGCGACGGCCCCCGTCGACGTGCTGGGCATGCTCAGCAACGCCGCCATCCACCTGGGGAGCGTGCCCGGAGCGCGGCCCGCGCAATGGCAGCGCGAGCTGGCTGCGGTGGCGCCGCAAGTCGGCAGCGTCGCGCAGCTGCGCGCCGTGGGCCAGGTGCTGGCATGGCGCGCCGGCGTCGCGCATTTCCGCCAGGGCGCGCTGGCCGCCGCCGATACCTTGCCGCCCGCGCTGGCGCTGGCCGCGTTTGACGAGCCGAGTGCGCAATGGCCGCAGGTGCGGGCGCAGTTGCTGGACTATCCCTGGCGCGGCAACGCCGAGGGCAGGGAGTTCGGCAGCTTCAGCGGCCTCGGTGGCGACTTCGGCACGCCGCCGCAGGTGCGCGCAACAAACGACGGTTTTGTCGTGCGCAGCGCCGAGCGCCACTACCTGCTGGTGGCCGATGCCTATGGCGCCGTGCTGCACAGCGCCACGGCGCAGGAGTTTGAGCAGGCCAATACCGGCATGCCATCGTCCGTGCGCCTCGATGGGACGACCGTGCATATCGGCGCGCGCAGCATCGCGCTCGACCTGCCTGCCGGTGACATCGCCATCGCCGCGAATGCGCATACGCTGGCCATCACGTCGCCGTGGTCGCACGCGATCCGCCTGCTGCCGCTCGCATGAAGACGACCGCCGACACCGCGCTGATCGACGCCTGGCGCGCCGCCTGGCCCGAGGCCCTGGCCGTGTGGAGCAAATTTACGCGCTTGCGCGACCCGAACCTGTGCGCCAGCCGCGTCGAAGCCAGCAAGCAGGGCTTGTCCGGCAGTTTCGCCATGATCCGCTTGCTGGACCAGAGCGTGGTGGTGGACTTGCCGCTGGTGACGGAGCTGGGCCTGAACGACTATGCGCTGGAAGTGCTCGCCCATGAAATCGGCCACCACATCCTCGCGCCGGGCAGCGCCAGTGACCAGTTCCGCCTGCTGGCCCGCATGCGCCGCGCCTTGCCCACCCTGGAGCAGCACGCGCCCATGGTGGCCAATCTGTACACGGACCTGTTCATCAACGATCGCCTGCAGCGCCAGGCGAACCTGCGCATGGCCGACATCTACCGCAAGCTGCAGCAGGGACGCGCGGCGGATGCGGACGCAAAAAGCAGCGGCGGCGTGTGGACCCTGTACATGCGCATCTACGAAAACTTGTGGCAGCTGGAAAAGGGCGAGCTCGGTGGCGGCCAGGCTGACGAGCGGCTGGACACGGACGCCTGGCTCGGCGCGCGCCTGATACGCGTGTATGCGAACGACTGGATGCTGGCGGCGGGCCGCTTCGCCACCTTGCTGCTGCCTTACCTGGTGGAAGACACGGACGCTCTGAGCCCGAGCCGCTATCTGCTCGACACGCGCGATGCAGCCCGTGGCTGCCAGACGTATGGCGCGCAGCAGATCGAGGATGACGAGGAGGACGGTGCCATCCATCCCGTGCACGACAAGCGCATCTCGGGCCTCGATGGGGATGAGCCGCCTGCCGAGCCGGCGGCCAGGCAGGGCGGCGGCCAGCTGCGCGAACCGTTCGAGCTGGGCGACATTCTAAAGGCGTCGGGCGTGGACCTGAGCGACCATGAAATCGCCATCCGCTATTACCGCGAGCGGGCCTTGCCGCACCTGGTGGCGTTCCCCAGCCGCCCCGCGCCCGAATCGCAGGAACCGCAGATGGAAGGGCTGGAACCGTGGGAAATCGGTGACCCGCTCGAAGACATCGACTGGCTGCAATCGGTGATGCAGTCGCCGCGCCCCGTGCCGGGCGTGACCACCGTGCGCCGCGTGTATGGCCGCGAACCGGCGCGCGCCATCGACGCCGTGCCCGTCGACCTCGATATGTACGTGGACAGTTCCGGTTCCATGCCGAACCCGCAGGCGCATACCTCGTTTTTGACCCTGGCTGGCGCCGTCATCGCGCTATCGGCCTTGCGCGCCGGCGCGAAAGTGCAGGTGACCCTGTGGAGCGGCAAGAACGAGGTGATGCAAACGCCGGGTTTCGTGCGCGATGAAGACATGATCCTGGGCGTGCTGACGGAGTTTTTCGGCGGCGGCACATGCTTCCCCATCCACCGCCTGCGCCAGACTTATGCGGCCAAACGGGAACGGCCCGCGCACATTTTGATGATTTCCGACGATGGCATCACCACCATGTTCGACAACGATGAACTGGGCAACAGCGGCTGGGATATTTCCGCCAAGGCGCTGGCGCAGGGGGGCGCGGGCGGCACCATGGCCCTGAACCTGGAGCGCGAATGGGAGGGCGCGGCGGCTAACAAGTGGCTGCAGAAAACCTATGACGACTTGAAGCGCGCGCGCCGCGAGCAGGGCTGGGATATCCACGCCGTCGAGCGCTACGAGGACTTGCTGGACTTTGCGCGGGCGTTCAGCCGGCGCCACTATGTTTAAATCCGGGGTCAGACCCGCCGGGTCTGACCCCAGCCTTTGCTTTTTGGGCTAAATTTGCGCATCACTGTATTAAGAAAAGGCCCATGAATATCTCTGGTCCCCACCTCGAAACCCTGACCCACCGCCTGGCCGACACGCCCGTCGAATTCCTCGCCGAGCCGCGCATTGCCGGCGTCGCCAATGCGCAGGCCGTGGCCGTGGCCGCGCTGGTCAACGACATTTTGCTGCTGCATGGCGCCCGTGCGCCCGCCGCGTCCTTGCAGGGGTTTATCGGCGCGCAAGTGAAGGCGGACCGCAACCGGCTGGCGCTGGCCATGATCGTGTGCTGGCTGCTGGCCGACGACTGGTTCACCGGCCAGCAGTTGCCGCAGCCAGCCTTGCTGCAAGTGCTGGGCGAGGCGGCGCGTGAACTGGCCGCCGCCACGCCGGCCCACCAGTTCACGCAGGATCCCGAGCGGCGCGAGGAACTGGCGCGCATCGTGCTGGCGCGCCTGGGTTTTCGGCCGCGCGACGAAAGTGTGGCGCAGGCGACGGACAGATTGTCCGCCATCAGCGGCACGGAACGCCGCCGCCTGCTCGAAGCGAGCCGGTTGGCCGAGCAGCGCGCGCGCGAAATCCGCGAGGCGCTGGCGAAGAAGGCGGCCGAGGAATCGGCCGACAAGTGGTCGCGCGAATGACGCTCGCTGGCAAACCTGACGTCAACCTGCCTGGCGGCGCCTGGGAATCGGACCGCGACTACTGCCCCACCCTGACGCCAGCGGGCGCGCGCATGCTCGCGCATATGCGCAGCCATCCTAGCGCGCCCCAGTACCGCAACCGCAGCGGCAACAAGCTGCTGGCAGCGGAGGTCGAATCACTGCGCGCCTACGAGCGGGAGGTCATGGATGCGGTAGTCGCTTGGGGCGCCGATGCGCCGCCGCCCTGGCTGGCGGATTTTCTCGGGACGGTCTACGCCACGGTGCCCCATTACCGCGCCTGCGGCTCGCCACCCGCGCGCCTTGCGGACGTGGCGCCCATCAGCCGCGCCGAGCTGGCGCACGACATCGCCGCCTTCGTGCCCGACGATGCGGACCTGGCGCGCATGATCAACTTCCAGACGACGGGCACCACGGGCCATCCGCTGCTGATCGCTTCGCACCCGCTGGTGGCGGGCCGTTACCTGGCCTTCCACAAGCGCGCGCTACGCCGCTTCGGCGTGACCCTGCGCCATGGAGCGGGACAGGTGGGCGTGATGCTGCTGGGGCACCAGCGCAGCTGCTTCACCTATGTCTCCGTCACGCCGACGATGAACGAATCGGGCCTGGCGAAGATCAACCTGCACGTGGACGACTGGCGCGACCCGGACGACCGCGCGCGCTACCTCGACGCCATGGCGCCGGAGCTGATCGCGGGCGACCCCATCTCGTTTGCCGAACTGCTGGCCTTGCCCATGGCGCACAAGCCGGCCGCGCTGATGTCCGTGTCGATGATGTTGTTGCCCGGCATGCGCGCGCGCCTGGAAGCGGCATTCGGTTGCCCCGTGCTCGATATTTATTCGCTCAATGAAGTGGGACCCGTCGCCGTCTACGACGAACAGGCGGGCGGCCACGTGCTGCTGCAGCACCGGCTGTACGTGGAAATCCTCGATGGCGCGGGCCTGCCCGTGCCCGAGGGCGCGCGCGGCGAAATCACGGTGACGGGAGGCTTCAATTTCTGCCTGCCCCTCGTGCGCTACCGCACGGGCGATTACGCTTCGCTGGCGCACGGCCCGCACGGCCCCGTGCTGGTGGGGCTGGCGGGACGCAGCCCTTTGCGCTATCGCACGGTCAACGGCGAATGGATCAATAATATCGACATCACGCACGCCTTGAAACCGCTGGCCATCGCCCTGTTCGGCGTGCACCAGCATGGCGATGGCGCCATCGCACTGCGCCTGGCGCCGGGCGCCATGCCGCAGGCTGACCGGGCGCGCGCCTTGCTCGCGCCTTTTTTCGGCGCCATCACGGTCGAGACTTTGCTGGCGGAAGACAAGATCATTCAATACACCTCGGATTTGCAGGAAGCGGCAGCATGAACCTTTACAAGCGCGGCCTCGTGGTCGGCAAATTCTGCCCGCTGCACCAGGGCCACGAACTGTTGCTCCATCGTGCGCAAGACGCCAGCGAAGAACTGCTGGTGGTCAGTTACACCAAGCCCGAATTTCCCGGTTGCGAGCCGCCGCGCCGGGAACGCTGGCTGCGCGCGCAGTTCCCCCAGGCGCACATCGTCGTGCTGGACGATGCGCGCCTGGCCGCGCTGTGTGCCGCGCGCGGCGTGCCGGTGCGGACCTTGCCGCACAACGACGACGATGGAGACGCGCATCGCCACTTCATGGGCTGGCTGTGCTGGACGGTGCTGGAGCGGCCCGTCGATGCCGTCTTTACCAGCGAAGAGTATGGCCCCGGCTTTGCGCAGGTACTGGAACGGCACTATGCGAGCGGGCCTGTGGCGCACGTGAGCGTGGATCAGGCGAGAACGTTGGTGCCCGTGTCCGGCACCGTGGCGCGGCAAGATCCACATGCGCACAGCGCCTTCTTGTCACCCATCGTGCGCGCCGATTTTGTCACGCGCGTGTGCGTGCTCGGTGGCGAATCGAGCGGCAAGACCACCTTGTCGGCCGCGCTGGCGGCGCATTTCGAGACGGCCTGGGTGGCCGAGTATGGCCGCGAATTGTGGGAAAGCCAGGATGGCGTGTTGGCCTATGATGATTTACTCAAGATCGGCCGCGAGCAGCTGCGCCGCGAAGCGCAGGCGCTGTTGGCCGCGCGGCGCTGGCTGTTCTGCGATACCTCGCCCATGACCACGTATTTCTACTGCGTCGAGATGTTCGGCAAGGCCGAGCAGGAACTGGCGCAGTTGGCCGAACACGGCTACGACCTGGTGCTGCTGTGCGCCCCCGATTTTCCCTTCATCCAGGACGGCACGCGCCGCGACGAGGATTTCCGTGCGCGCCAGCATGCGTGGTACCAGGCCGAACTGGCGCGGCGGGGCATTGTCTATGTCAATGTGTCAGGCACGGTCGCAGACAGGGTCGGGCAAGTCGCCCAGTTGCTTGCGCGTAGGTCGGATTAGGCCCGAAGGGCCGTAATCCGACATCACCACATACGTCAACAATGTTGTCGGATTACGCGCTCGCGCGCTAATCCGACCTACGCGGTAAAAGCTGTGTTCACGGCTTTCAGGATTTCATCGGAAAATGCTTCATCGTCGACGGCGCGCGCCAGCGCCACGGCGCCCATCATGGCCGACAGCATGACGATGGCGTCTTGCCGCGCATGATTTTTCTTTTTCCACGGGAAATGCGCTGCCAGCTTGCCGATGATGGCTTTCAGGTGGAAGGTGAAGGCAGGGCGCACGGCCGGCTGCTTGCGCGCGTCGCCGGCCAGCGCCGCCAGCAGACAGCCATCGCCCGGTGCGTCGCGATGGGCCGCGCTTACGTAATCGCGCACGTACTGGCGCATGGCTTCCGGGCTGATGGTCGCCGCATCGAGCGCCACGCGCGAATGTTCCGAGCCGTGCAGGGTGCTTTCGGCCATCAGCGCTTCCTTCGAGGCGAAATGGTTGTAGAAGGGGCCGTGCGTGAGTCCCGTCGCCTGCATGATCTGCCCCACGCTGACGCCGTCGTAACCCTTTTCACGGAATAGCCGCGCCGCCTGCGTCAGGATGCGCTGGTGCTTTTCGGCGGTTTCTTCGGCGGGATAACGCATGGCAGGCTCCTGATCGCGATTCAAAAAATAATGGTTGACATCATACATGATGTTCGTCATGCTTCAACACATTAAACATGATGACCGTCATATTTAATGTGTTGAAGCATGATGGCTATCATGTTTGATGGCCTCAACCCACCCCATACTGAAGAAGGAATGATCATGAATGCAGTTACTACCCAAGGCACGGCCCTCATCACCGGCGCCTCGTCCGGCCTGGGCGCCGTGTATGCGGACCGTCTGGCCGCGCGCGGCTTCGATTTGATCCTCGTGGCGCGCCGGGTCGAGCGCCTGGGCACCCTGGCTGCCTCGCTGGCGGAAAAATATGGCGTGGCCGTGCGCGCCATGGCGGCCGATCTGGCCGCACCGGCCGACCTGCAGCGCGTGGCCGAAGAACTGGCCAGCAACCCAGCCATCACCATGCTGGTCAATAACGCGGGTGTCTCGACCCTGGGCGCCGTCGTGGACTCGCCACGCGAGGGTATCGCCGCGATGGACCAGGTCAACGTGGCGGCGCTGGCGCAGCTGACGTACGCCGTGCTGCCGCAATTCAAGCAGCGCAACCGGGGCACCATCATCAACATCGGCTCCGTGCTGTCCTTCCACATCCTGCCCGTCAGCACGATCTACAGCGCCACCAAGGGCTATGTGATGAATTTCACGCGGGGCTTGCAGCAGGAACTGGCCGGCACGGGCATCACGGTGCAGCTGGTGCTGCCCGCGTCGACGGCGACGGAAATCTGGGAATTGAGCGGCGTGCCGCTGGCACAGCTGGACCAGGCGACCATCATGCGCGCGGAAGACTGCGTCGATGCGGCGCTGGCGGGCCTGGACCAGGGCGAGCTGGTAACCTTGCCTTCGGTGGAAGACCAGGCCTTGTGGGAGCGTTTTGACGCGGCCCGCCTGGCCCTGTTCGCGGGCGCGATGCGCGGCAAGCCGGCATCGCGCTATGGCGTCAAAGGCAGCGCTTAAGCGGCGTTGAGCGCCTGTTCGAGGTCTTCGCGCAAGTCGTCGATATGCTCGATGCCGACGGACAGGCGCAGCATGTCTTCGGACACGCCCGCCTTGGCCAGTTCCTCGGGATTGAGCTGGCGGTGCGTCGTGGAAGCAGGGTGCGTGGCCAGCGACTTGGCGTCGCCGATATTGACCAGGCGCGTGAACAGCTGCAGGGCGTCGAGCACGCGGGCGCCTGCCGCGCGCGGATCCTCGCCAGCCGCCAGTTTCAGGCCGAAGGACAAGATGCCCGAGGCGCGGCCGTGCATGTATTTTTTCACCAGCGCGTGGTCCGGGTGGTCTTCCAGGCCCGCGTAATTGACCCACGCGACCTTCGGATGCTGTTTCAGGTGTTTGGCCAGGGCCAGCGTGTTGTCGCAGATGCGGTCCATGCGCAGGGCCAGGGTCTCGATGCCCTGGATCAGCTGGAAGGCGGAGAGCGGTGAAATGGCCGCGCCCATGTTGCGCAGCGGGACGACGCGCGCGCGGCCGATGAAGGCGGCGGGGCCGAACGCTTCCGTGTAGACGACGCCGTGATACGACACGTCCGGCTCGTTCAGGCGCTTGAAGCGTTCCTTGTGCTCGGCCCACGGGAATTTGCCGCTGTCGACGATGGCGCCGCCCACGGTGGTGCCGTGACCGCCCAGGTATTTGGTCAGCGAATGGACGACGATGTCGGCGCCATGCTCGATGGGGCGGAACAGATAGGGGCTGGGCACCGTGTTATCGACGATCAGCGGGATGCCGTGCGCATGCGCGATCTCGGCCAGTTTCGCCACATCGGTGACATTGCCCAGCGGGTTGCCGATCGATTCGCAGAAGATGGCCTTGGTGCGCGCATCGATCAGGGCGGCGAAGGTCTCGGGCTGGCGCGCGTCGGCGAAGCGCACTTCGATGCCGATCTGCGGCAGGGTGTGGGCAAACAGGTTGTAGGTGCCGCCATACAGCTGGCTGGCGGAGATGAAATTGTCGCCCGCTTCGGCAATCGTCTGGATCGCATAGGTGATGGCCGCCATGCCCGACGCCACGGCCAGCGCGGCCACGCCGCCTTCCAGCGCCGCGACCCGTTTTTCCAGCACGTCCTGCGTGGGGTTCATGATGCGCGTATAGATATTGCCTGCCACCTTGAGGTCGAACAGGTCGGCGCCATGCTGGGCATTGTCGAAGGCGTAGGCCACCGTCTGGTAAATGGGGACTGCCGCCGCCTTCGTGGTCGGGTCGGGGGTGTAGCCGGCGTGCACGGCCAGGGTTTCGATTCTCATGTGGTCTCCGGTGTCGATGGTATGCGGTGGTGAAATCCGCAGCCATTGTGCCATGCGACCATTAGCGCGTTGCTACGCTTGATAGAATATTAAGTCATAAGCTAGTGCTGTCTTGATATAAGTCATTCAGCTCCGCCAGGCCGATGAAACGTTCATGCGTGCCGTTCTGTGCGCAGGCAAACGCGCCGCCGATGGCGCCGCGGCGCATGGCGGTGTCGATGCCCGCGCCATCGAGCCAGGCGTGCAAGAAGGCGGCGACAAACGAGTCGCCGGCGCCATTCGTGTCCACCACGGGCAGCGTCAAGCCTGCCGTCGGATAGTGGCGCACTTCGCCGCTCGTGCGTTCCAGCAGGTAGGCACCGTACGCGCCCGCCATGGCGATCACGGCTTGTGCGCGGCCTTCCGAGATGATGGCGCGCATGACGTCGTCCCGGCGCTCGCCCAGCGCCGCCGTGCTGAGGAAGACCAGGTCGGCGCGCAGTGCGAATTTTTTGTGGTGCGGGTTGATGCCATCCCAGTCGTGCAGATCGGTCGACACCGTCGTGCCGCATACCTGCGCATCGTCAAACAGTTCGGCCACCCAGCCCATGATGGAAAAGTGCGCGTGGCGGGCCGGGCCCAGGTAGGGCAGATAGAAGGCGGCCGGCATGCGCACGTCTTCCGGGTGGCGGCCGTCGTACAGCGACAGCCGGCGGCCTTGCGGGTCGACCAGGTTGACGCTGCGCCGCGTGCCCGAAGGCTCGACGATGTGCGAGAAATCGAGCCTGGTTTCCTTGTAGCGCTGCAGGATGGCCGCGCCTTGCGCATCGTCGCCGATGAAGTCGATGAACTTGCAGCGCAAGCCCAGCGCATGGCAACCGAGCGCCACGCCATTGCCCGTGTGCGCCACGTAGTCGCGGATGGGTGGCACATGCAGCGAATCGGCCACGGGCAATTGCAGGTCGGGGACGCGGACGATGGTGTCGATGCCGGCGCCGCCGACCACTAAGATGTCATAGTTGCTCATGGTGCTGCCTTTTCTAACAGGACGGTGCCGGCCGCGTTCACGGCGACGGCACCCTCCTTGACGATATAAGTTTGATGCGTGTAGGCGTCGCGCAGTTGTGTGCCATCGGCGAACACGCCGTGCACCTTCAGTTCGAGCGCGCCTTGCGCCTCGGGCACGGCGATGATGGCGTCATCCTGTATCACGCGGGCGAACGCATACGGCTTGTCGTTGATGAACCGGTGTTCGCCGCGCGCCAGGGCAGGGTGGCGCAGCCGGAACTGGCCCAGCTTGCGTGCATGCGTCAGGGTGGCCCCATCGAGCGAAGACCAGTTCATGTCGGAGCGGGTCGCCTGCTGTTCGTCGCCGATGGGCGCCACGCCGGGCTGGCGCGCGCTTTCATCACCGTAGAACAGCTGCACGCCGCCTGGCGCCAGCAGCAGGGCGGACAAGCCATGCTTCAGCCGGTCGCGCGGGAACAGGCTGGTGTCGTGCGACGAGATATACGACAGGATGTCGTGGCGGGGGCCCGGGCCCTTGCCCAGCAGGCCCGCGTACTGGCGGTACACGCCATCGATGCTTTTCCAGTCGCCGCCCGCGCGATTCTGGAAATCGAAATTGATCATCGAGTCGAATCCCGCGTCATGCCAGCTGCTGCGCTCGGGGCCATGGCCCCATGCCTCGCCCGTCATCCAGAATGGTGCGTCGTCGATTTTCTGCTGCGGGTGGCGCGCCTTCCAGTCGGCCAGGGCATCGGTGGCCGCCGCGCGCAGGGCCAGCCAGCTGGCCGGCTCCACGTGCTTGACGGTGTCGGCCCTGAAACCGTCGACGCCGAATTCGCGCACCCAGTCGGCCAGCCAATGCACCAAGTAGCCGCGCACGGTGGTGTCGGGCAGGGCGACGGCGCGTGTATCGGCTTTGCGCTGCAGAATCGGCGGCAAGCCCACGGCCTTGCCGCTTTCCGTGCGGAAGTCGGGCAGGTAGGCCAGCTGCATGGTGTAGTCGTCCTTGCCGCCGTCTGAATAGCCGGGCAAGCCGGCGCGCACCCAGTCTGGACCCCACCACTGCTTGAATTCGAAGTTGTTGTAGTCGATGAAGCTGTGATAGTCGCGCAGCACGGCCTTTTCGTGGCCAGGCCACAGCACGGGCACCTTGTATTCGGACAGGGTGCGCAGGTCCGCATAGCCGGGATGGTTCAGCACCACGTCGAACAGCACGCGGATGCCTTGCGCGTGGGCCGTGTTGATCATTTCGCGCAATTCCTCGCGCGTGCCCATGTTGGCGTCCATCGTCGTGTAGTCGAGCGCCCAGTAGCCGTGGTAGGCGTAGTGCTGGAATTGCTGTTTGCCGCCCACCACCCAGCCGTGTATCTGCTCGTACGGCGCCGTGATCCACAGGGCGTTGACGCCCAGTTCCTTGAAGTAGCCGGCTTTGAGCTGCTGCGTGATGCCGGCGATGTCGCCGCCGTGGAAGCTGCCGACGTCGCCGCCTTGCGGGTCGGCGGCGCGGCCATAACTGTGGTCGTTGCCGGGATTGCCGTTGGCGAAACGGTCTGTCACGGCGAAGTAGACAATCGGATTCTCGGCAAAGCTCCCTGCCTGCGCCGAAGCGCACAACAGCAGGGCGGCCAGCGTAGTCAGGGTGCGCCGCATGGTCAGCCTTTCACGCCGCCAGCCGTCAGGCCGGAGATCATCCATTTTTGCGCCAGCAGGAACACGGCCGTGATGGGCAGGCCGGACAAGATGGCGGCCGCGGCGAAGTCGCCCCACAGGTATTTTTGCTCGTACAGGAACAGCTTCGAGCCGACGGCCAGGGTCAGGTTGTTCTGTTCATGCAGCAGCACGGAAGCGATCGGGTACTCGATGATGGCGCCGATGAACGACAGCAGGAAGACCACCATCAGAATGGGCACCGTCATCGGCAGCAGCACGTAGACGAACGCTTGCCACTGCGTGGCGCCGTCGACCTTGGCCGCTTCCTCGATCTCGATGGGGATGGTTTGATAGTAGCCCTTGATGGTCCAGATATGCAGGGCGATACCGCCCGTGTAGGCCAGCACCAGGCTGCCGTGGTGGTCGATGCCCAGCCATGGCACGTAGCTGCCCAGCACGTCGAAGATGGCGTAGATGGCCACCAGGGCCAGCACGGCGGGGAACATCTGCAGCAGCATCAGCGCGGACAGCGTCTGCGACTTGAAACGGAACTGCATGCGCGCGAACGCATACGCGCAGGTGGTCGACAGCAGCACGGTGACGGTGGCGCTCATGCTGGCTACCTTGATGGAATTCCACAGCCACAGCAGCACAGGGAAATCCGGTTCGACGAGGGCACCGTTGGGCGCCTGGTAGGACATGCCCAGCGCCAAACGCCAGTGCTCGAAGCTGATCTCGGGCGGTATCAGGCTGCCCGAGGCGAAATTGCCGGGCCGCAGGGAGATCGACAGGATCATCAGGAAGGGGAACATCACCAGCGCGATCAGCGCGATCACGGCGACGTGGGCCGCCAGGATGCGCCAGCGGTTGGAACGGTCGACAACGATAGCCATGGCTGTCCTTTATGCTTTGTTCATGCGCGTCAGGCGCATGTTGACCAGCGAAATCGCGGCCACGAGGAAGAAGATCAGGGTCGAGATGGCGGCAGCCAGGCCAAAGTTCTGGCCGGAATCCTCGAACGCGATGCGGTAGGTGTAGGACACAAGCAAGTCCGTCGTGCCGGCCGGCAAGGTGGTGTCGAGGAAATCGGGACGCCCGCCCGTCAGCAAGCTGATCAGCACGAAATTATTGAAGTTGAAACCGAGACTGGCCACCATCAGCGGCGTGAGCGGCTTGATGATCAGGGGCAGGGTGATCTTGAAGAAATTCGTCAGCGGTCCCGCGCCGGCCAGGGCCGAGGCTTCGTACAGGTCCGACGGAATCGCCTTGATCAAGCCCATGCACACCACCATCATGTAAGGGTAGCCGAGCCAGGTATTCACGATCAAAATCATGGCCTTGGCCAGGGTGGTGTCCGAGAACCAGGCGGGCTTGATGCCGAACAGGGCGTCGAGCACGAGGTTGATTTCACCAAAGTTATTGTTGAACAAGCCCTTGAAGACGAGGATGGAAATGAAGCCCGGCACGGCGTACGGCAGGAACAGCAGGGTGCGATACAGGCCGCGGAAGCGCAGCGCATCCCAGTTCAGCAGTACAGCCAATACCATGCCCAGGCCTGTCGTCGTGGCCACGCTGATCAGGGCGAAAACGATGGTCCAGACAAAAATGCGCAGGAAGGGGCCGCGGAACGCTTCATCGGAGAAAATCTTGACGAAGTTGGCGAAGCCGACGTTGACCTTGAAGCCCGGCTCCAGTTTCGTGCCATCCGGCATTTCATAAAAGCCCGTCTTGAAGTTCGGCGTGACCAGTTCGCCCGTGGCGATCTTCTTCAGGGTCTTGTCCGGTAGTTGCTTGTAGACGTGCGCGACGGGACCGAATTCGCGCAAGCCCACCATGCGCAGCTCGATCTTGTTCGGCAGCACGAGGGTGAGCAGTTTCAAATCTTTTTGCAGGGCGATGATGTCCTTGATGCCCAGCGGCGCGGCCAGCACGGGCGCCTGCACGGGATCGACCGGTGCTACCTCCACGTTCAGGGGCACGGCGCGCTTCAGGGCCAGCGGCTGCGTCAAGAGCACTTCGCCCGTGTCCGGGCTTTCCAGGCGCAAGCGGTATTCCTTGTTGTCGGCATGCACGGTCATCGCATAGCCGGCGCTTTCCACCCGCTGCGTTTCGTCGAGCAAATATTGCGTGGCCCGTTCATAGGTGAGCAGGTTGCGCGAGCTGAAATTGGTAAAGCCGATCGACACCGTGTACACCATCGGCAGCAGCACGAAGACGATCACCGCCGTGATGCCGGGAAACAGATAACGGTAGGCATAGGCGCGCGGCGACGTGAAGACAAACGTCGTCAGGGTCAGCAAGCCGAGGAAAACGGCGGCCAGCATGGTCTGGCCGGAAATGTACAACATGAAGAGCAGATACAGACCCAGCGCCATGCTGATGGTCAATACCGTAGGGCCGATAAACTTGCGCACGATGGATACCTGTGAAGATGGATGCTGTTTGCGTTGAACTTGTACGCAACGGAGAGCTGGGGTCAGACCCGGCGGGTCTGACCCCGGATTTCGTGAAGTTACGTGATGCAGCGCGATACTGATTAATTCGCCGTCGTAATCCGCTTCGCCGCCGCATCCAGGCCATCCTTGGTCGTCTGGCGGCCTTGCGTGATGTTTTCCAGCGCCGATTGCATCGACGACCAGAAACGGCCCATTTCCGGGTTGTTCGGCATCGGGCGGCCCGCTTGCGCGCTTTCCATCGTTGCCTGGATGTTCGGATTGGCTTTCAGTTCCGCGAACAGCACCTTGTTGGCTGGCGTGCCCAGCGGGACGTCGGCGTTGATGGTTTTCAGGCCATTGATCTGCAGCATCTGGTTTTCCAGGAATTCTGTCGCCAAATCCTTGTTCGGGCTGGCCTTGGAAATCATCGCGCCCAATACGCCCACGAATGGCGTGGCCGTCTTGCCTGCCACGGTAGGGATCGTTGCCACGCCGAAGTTGATCTTCGACTTGCGCGCATTGTCCCACGACCATGGGCCGTTGATCATCATGGCGATCTTGCCCTGGTTGAAGCCCGCTTCCATTTCCGCGTAGCCGGCACCCTTCGGCATGGCGCCGCTGTTGATCAGGGTCATCAGCGCATTCACGCCCGCCTGCGAACCGGCATTGTTCACGCCCGTCTTGGCTGCATCGTAGCGGCCGTCGGACTTGACTTCAAACGGGAAGCCGCCGCCCGCGCCCAGCAATGGCCACGTGAAATAGGTATTCGTGTAATCCCACAGGATGGCTTTCTTGCCTTGCGCGGACAATTTCTTGTCCAGTGCGGCGATTTCCTCGAAGGTTTTTGGCGGCGTTGGCACCAGGTCCTTGTTGTAGACGAGGGCGACGGCTTCGATGGAGATCGGATAGCCCCAGGTCTTGCCGCTCACCGTAAAGGCGTTCCAGGCCAGCGGCAGGATGGCGGCGCGCGCTTCTTTGCTTGGCGTCAATGGTTGCAGCAAGCCGGCGTCGATCCAGGTGCCGATGCGGTCATGCGGCCAGATCCAGATGTCCGGACCCTTGCCGGCGGCGGCCGCTTGCTGGAATTTGTTCGGCGCATCTTCCGGATGCTCGACGACGACCTTGATGCCCGTCTTCTTGGTGAATTCTTCGCCGACCTTGGCCAGGCCCTTGTAGCCTTTGTCGCCATTGATCCAGATCAGCAGGGTGCCTGCTTCGGCCGCGTTCGCCATGCTGACGGCGGCCAGGTTGCCGATGCCGGCCAGGGCGGCGGCGATCAGGGTGGTTTTGATGAAGCTGCGTTTCGGGTGCGTGAAGGACATGTCAATCTCCAGTATCTTTTTTTATGCTAAGTTTATGTTGAGTATCAAGGCTGAAACGATACAACCAGGCCAGGCGGCGCCTGTAGCGCCTGGCCCTTTAAATGCGGAATCAGGTACGGGTCTGGCCGTGCTCGTCGAATACGTGGACGCGGGCGGGCGCCACCTGCAGCGCCACGGATTGGCCAATGGTCCAGTCCGTTTCCGCATCGGCGCGCACGACCAGCGGCTCGTCGCCGCCTGCTACGTGCACGTACAGATAGCTGATGTCGCCCAGTTTTTCCACGGCCTGCACGGTGGCCGTGATGGCGGCCGTGGCGCCGGGCGCGCATGCCTGTACGTGTTCGGGACGCGCGCCGACGGTGACGGGGGTGCCGCTGGCCAATGGCTGCGTCAACACGGCTTGCAGCATGCCGCCCGCGTTGGTGGCGATGGTGGCCACGCCGTCGGCATAGCTGTGGATCTTGCCCTTGAGGAAATTCATGCGGGGCGAACCGAGGAAGCCGGCCACGAACAGGTTGGCCGGGTGGTGGTACAGCTCGAGCGGCGCGCCCACCTGTTCGATGCGGCCCGCGTTGAGCACGACGATGCGGTCGGCCAGGGTCATCGCTTCGACCTGGTCATGCGTGACGTAAATCATGGTCGAGCGCAATTCGCGGTGCAAATTCGCCAGTTCGATGCGCATCTGCACGCGCAGCGATGCGTCGAGGTTGGACAGCGGTTCGTCGAACAGGAAGACGTCGGGCTTGCGCACGATGGCGCGGCCGATGGCCACGCGCTGGCGCTGGCCGCCCGACAAGTCCTTCGGTTTGCGTTCCAGCAAAGGTTCGATGCGCAGGATTTGCGCGGCGCGCTGCACGGCGTCGGCGATCTGCACCTTGCTCATGCCGGCCAATTTGAGACCGAAGGCCATGTTCTGCGCCACGCTCATGTGCGGGTACAGTGCGTAGCTCTGGAACACCATGGCGATGCCGCGCTTGGCGGGCGGCACGTCGTTCATGCGGGTCTTGCCGATGAACAAGTCGCCGCTGCTGATTTCTTCCAGGCCGCAGATGCTGCGCAGCAAGGTGGATTTACCGCAACCCGACGGACCCACGAAGACCATGAATTCGCCATCGGCGATCTCCAGGTCGATGCCGTGCAGGGTTTGCACGTCGCCATATGCCTTCTTCAGCCCTGCTAATTTCAGTCCTGCCATGTCGTCCTCATCATCTCAATTTGGCCCCGCTGATGCGCGGGGCTCGTTATTGTAATTGGCGGCATGGCCGCCAAAGCCTGCGATTTACGCCAAAGTGCCGAACCAGCCGCCATGCGGAGGCAGGCTGAGCTGTTGGTTATCTTTACTACCTGGCAAGCCATGGCCGACAAGATCGGCCGCTGCCGCCGCGTCCGGCCAGGCGAAGGTGACGGCCTCCGTGCCCAGGTTGAAGGCAGCCAGCACGGACGGTTGGCCGGGCAAATCGCGGCGCAGGGCCAGCACAGGTTCCGGCGCATCGAAGAAGACGATATCGCCGCGCAGCAATTGCGGCAGGGTACGGCGCCAGGCGAGGATGTTCTGCGCAAAGCGCAGCGCCGAGCCGCTATCGTGTTCTTCGACGTCGACGGCGCGCGCCAGATGCTCGGGCGGCACGGGCAACCACGGCGTGGTGGTGCTGAAGCCGCCATGCGGCGCTTCGGCCACCCACGGCATCGGCGTGCGGCAGCCGTCGCGGCCCTTGAACTGAGGCCAGAACGGGATGCCGTACGGGTCTTGCAGCGCTTCGAAAGGAATGTCCGCTTCCGTCAGGGCCAGCTCGTCGCCCTGGTACAGGCACGGCGTACCTTTCAAGGCGGCTTGCACGGCCAGCACGACCTTGGCCAGCGAGGGCGATGGGTTCTCGCCACCCCAGCGCGTCATGACGCGCACGCTGTCGTGGTTGCCCACGGACCAGGAAGCCCAGCCGTCGGCCACTTGCGCTTCGAATTCTTCCACTTGCTTGCGGATGTGCGCGGCCGAAAACTCCGCCGTCAGCAAGTTGAAACTGTAGGCCATGTGCAGCTTGTCGGCGCCCGTGTAGGCAGCCATGGTGGCCAGCGCATTGTCGTCGCCCACTTCGCCGATGGAAACGGCCTTGTATTCGTCGAGCACGGCGCGCACGCGCTGCAGGTAGGCGATGTTTTCCGGCTGCGTCTTGTCGTACACGTGCGCCTGCATGCCGTAGGGATTGATGGCCGACACGCTGCTCGCATCGCGCTGCGCGGCTGGCGGATTGTCGCGCAGCAACTGGTCGTGATACGGGAAGTTGCAGGAATCGAAGCGGAAGCCATCGACACCGCGTTCGAGCCAGAAGCGCAGGTTGTCCAGCTGGGCCTGCTGTACGGCCGGATTGTGGAAGTTCAGGTCGGGCTGGCTGACGAGGAAATCATGCAGGTAGTACTGGCCGCGGCGCGGCTCCCATTGCCAGGCCGAACCGCCGAACACGGACAGCCAGTTGTTCGGCGCCGTGCCGTCCGGTTTCTGGTCGGCCCACACATACCAGTCGGCCTTGGGATTGTCGCGGCTCGAGCGGCTTTCCACGAACCACGGATGGTTGTCGGACGAGTGCGACAGCACCTGGTCGATCATCACTTTCAAGCCCAGTTCATGGGCGCGCGCCACAAGGCGGTCGAAATCGGCCAAAGTACCAAACATCGGGTCGACGTCGCAGAAATCGGCCACGTCATAGCCGAAGTCCTTCATCGGCGACGTGAAGAAGGGCGAGATCCACACGATGTCGGCGCCCAGGGCGGCGATGTAGTCGAGCTTGGAGGTAATTCCGGGCAAGTCGCCGATGCCGTCGCCATTGCTGTCGAGGAAGCTGCGTGGATACACCTGGTAGATGACGGCGCTGCGCCACCAGTCGGCGGGCAGATGGGCGAGATTGTTCTGGATGGTCGGCATGAATGATTTCTTAAAAGTTGCCTGTAGCGTTGGCTATCAGGGCGGCGCTGCTGGTTGGTAGGCGAACGTCTTATTTTAAAATTCAAAGCGCTTTGGGTATGAAATGAGTATAGTTCAAAGCGCTTTGAAAAGTAAAGCGATACACGCTCCAGACATACGATTTTTTTATGAGGGTGATTCAGGACAACAAGGTGGGAGGACCGGGGTCAGACCCGGCGGGGGAATGGCCCCAGTGGGACCCATTCCGATCACGCAGTGACTGACCCCAGCTTTCTGCTGCGGGCCAATGCAATATTTAACTACCTAATTACCGGTCCCGCCGACTCGCCCGGCAACAGTTCGCACGGCCACAGTTCCTGCAGGTCGGTGACGGGCGTGCCGTCCATCAGGGCCAGCAGCATGTTGATCATTTTTGCGCCGGCGCCGCGCGGGTCGGGCTGGACGACGGTGGTGACGTTGTGGCCGGCCAGGGAATCTTCCATCACGCCCCAGACGATCAGCGACATCTCGCTGCCGATGGCGATGCCCGCGTCGAGCAGGGCGCGCACGGCGCCCACGCCCGACATGTGATTGTCGACGATGACGGCGGTAGGGCGGGGCGAGCGGGCCAGCAGGCGCTGCATGGCCTGGTAGCCGGCGCGGCGGTCGTGGGCATTGTCGACCAGGTTGTCCGGGTCGACGGCCAAGCCGCCCGCCTGCATGGCGTGCTGGAAACTCTCGACGCGCTGGCGCACGAAGTTCAAGTCCGGCGTGGCGCTGATCAGGCCGATGCGCTGGTGGCCCAGCTGCGCCAGGCGCTCGACGGCCAGGCGCATGCCGGCCTCGTTGTCGTAGTCGAACCAGGCGTGCGGCTGGTTCAGCTGCGTGCGGCCATGCGCGACAAACGGCATGCCCTGCTGCGCCAGGTAGGCGATGCGCTCGTCGAACGGTTTCGTGCGCCCAACGATCAGGCCGTCGATGCGGCGGCCCTTGACCATGCGTTCATAGGTGTGGAATTCATTGGTGGCCGAAGCGGGCGCGATCATCATGTCCATCTGCTGCGCTTCCAGCGCTTCCGACATGCCGCCCACGATGTCGATGAACATGGGGTCGGCCAGGTCGTTCGGCATCAGCGGGTAGATGATGCCGACGATATTCGTGCGCCCCACGGCCAAGCTGCGCGCCATGGGATTGGGACGGTAGCCGGCCGCCTGCGCGGCGGCCAGTACCCGCTCGCGCGTGCGTTCGCTTACTTCCGGATAGCCATTCAAGGCGCGGCTGACGGTGGTTTCGGATATTCCTAGCGTTTTGGCGAGATTTTTGAGGTTCATGGATGCTGCAGTCGGGGTGGGTCGGGAGCGGTGCGGTGCCGTGCAATGCAGGGTAGTTTATCTGATAAATGCCGGAATGATCAGGGGTGTGACAAGCGGCGGCAGCGCCCAAAAAAATACGCGGGCAAACCCAGGGGCGCCCGCGCTAAAAGAGGATACTGCTGAATCACTACATTGAAGCTGCCGGCCATCGCGTGCAGCGGCGAAATGGTGGGTCCGGTTACTACCTGCCCCTGAATGAGCGGGCGGTGCTGCTGCCAGTGGCTGGCGCCTTGCGGCGTCAGCCAGTGTTGGATGCCTCTGGTCAATAAAGAGCGTCTGATAAAACGTTCAGGGCAAGGCGCGCGGTCGCAGACAGTACGCTAGTACGGCAAGACCGTGCAACGCCGCCATGGACGTTTTTCAGATGCTCTTACCACCACGACTCGACCTGGAAACCAACCGAGCTGCCGTTGGTCTTGCCACCAAACACGCCCGTCGACGACAGCGCCGATTCCGCGGCGGCGGCCGACTGGGCTGCCTTGTTCCATTTGGCGTAGGTGTAGAAGGCGCGCAGCACGGGACGCGACCAGAAGCTGTTGCCGGCCGACAGTTGCGGCGCGAAGGTCAGCTTGGTCAGGTTGCGGCTCTCGCCGCCTTCCGGCTTGACGATGTCGTGGCCCAGTTCCACGGCCAGGCTGTAGTTGTCCGTGAAGTGGTAGACGGGACGCGCGCCGATCGATGTCCATTTGCTGCTCACGCCTGCCGTTTCCTTGTCTTCGTAGACGAAGGTGCCCATGCCCGACCACGCGCCTTTGGGCTGGATCATGATCTGTTCCGTCAGGCGCACGACCTTGTCATCCTTGCCGGCGCCCAGGCTGAAGCCGCCCGTGTTGGCGGCGCTGCCTTTGCCGTACTGCAATGCCACCTTGTTGAAGCCGCCCAGCAGATTGCCTTGCGTATGCATGATGGTCAGCAAGTGGCCGCTGGCGATGGGGGCCGCGCCTTGCGCGTTGCGTTTCTGGTTGAATTGCAGGCCCAGGGTCAGTTCGCCATCGGGGTTGACCTTGATGCCGGAGAAGCGCAAGTCGTGCGACAGGCCCATGCGATTGCTGTCGCCATCGTCGGCCGTGCGCACGATGGCGTAGGCCAGCTTGGCGGCGCCCAGGTCGATGTTTTCCAGGCCGGCGCCCGGGCCGCTGTTATTCCAGAAGTAGTAATCGGTGATGTGCACGTCCTGGCGGTCATAGTAGCGCTTGCCGACCCAGGCGCGCGCTTCGGCGAAGGCGCCCGTGCCGATCTTGTCGGCGACCACGTTCATTTCACGCCACGCCGGGTCCGATTGCTCCCAATCCTGGTTCTGATTGACGGAAAACGCCACCAGGGTATTGATGCGGAAAGTGGTGCCGTTGGCTGCCTTGAAGGCTTCGCCGCCGAATTTCAGCTCGCCGTAGGTTTCGCACTCATTGCCCAGACGATACTTGGACGATGCGCCAGCCAGGCCGAAACACGCTTCCTTGCCGCCTTCGCTGCTGGTGCCGAAGCCCGAACGGATGTAGCCGCCGAAGTCGATCGGCAGGGCGGCCTGGGCCGACGCGCTCAAGGCCATGAGCACTGCCGCTGGCAACGCTTTCAAGAAAAATTTGTTCATTGTGTCTCCAGTGTTTTTATAGGTGTGGGATTAGCGCGCGTAATTTCGCACAACCAAAGCGCTTTAGTTATGTTTCAAAGCGCTTTGAGTATAGTTCAAAGCGCTTTGATCAGTAAACTAGTTTTATTCCTTGAAACTTTTGAGGTGTTGCGGAGAAACATCAGGGACGGCGGCGCGTGGGCGCCGCCGTGTACGGCAGGAGGAACGGTGATGGTCGTGACTTATTGCTGCGCCTTGCAGGCGGGCAGGGCGGTCGTGTCCGTTGGCACGGCCGCCGGATGACGCAGGAAGGCCAGGATCAGCAAGGCCGAGGCCGTCGTAATGCTGGCCAGCACATACAGCAAGTGGCGGAAGGCGGCGCCATACGCTTGCGCCAGTTCGGCGGCGCCGGCCTGCGGCAACAGAGCGCCCGCATGGCGTAATTCTCCCAGCGCCAGGAAGGGCGCCGCCAGCGCCGCCTGCTCCGTGGCGAGGCCGGGCACCTTGCCCAAGGCCGCCATCGTGAGCGTACCGAGCAGCGCGCTGACGATGGCCAGCGCCAGGCCTTCACCCGCCACGCGCGTCGTATTGAAGATGCCGGCCGCCATGCCGGCCCGCTCGACGGGCACGACGCTGATGGCCAGGCCATCCATCAAGCCCCACGGCAGACTGATGCCGCAGCCGATCAGCAGCAGCGGCCCGATCAAGGTAACGGGCGGTTGGCCCGGCGCACAAGTGGACAGCCACAGCAGGCCACCGGCCGCCAGCAGCAGTCCGGTGGCGCAAATGTGCGCGGCGGCGATGCGCTGCGCCGCCATGCCGGCCAGGATCGGCAGCACCAGCATGGGCGCCGACAGGGCGATCATCATGCGTCCCGCCTCCAGCGCGCTGTAGCCTTCGATGCCGATGAAGCGGGCCGGCAGCAATACCAGCAGCACGACAAAGGAAAACGCGGGCGCGGCCGCCAGCAATTGCACACCGGCAAAGGCGGGCAGGCGGAACAGGGTCAAGTCCAGCATGGGGCGCGACGCGCGCCGCTCCACGCGGATGAACACGCCCAGCAGCAAGGCCGCGCCACCGAGCAGCCCCAGGCTGGCGGCGCTGCCCCAGCCACTATCGGGCGCCTGCAGCAAGCCATAGGTAAACAAGGACAGGGCACCGGTAAACGTCAGGGCGCCGGGCCAGTCGACACCTTGCGCCTGCGGGTCGCGCGATTCGCGCATGGCGCGCGCGGCGGCCAGCAGGGCGGCCAGGCCGGCCGCGGCCGTGGCCGCAAAAATGGCGCGCCAGCCCGTGTGCGTGATCAAGGTGCCTGCCAGGAAGGGGCCGAAGGCCAGACCTACGCCGAAGGCCGTGCCGATCAGGCTGAAGGCGCGCGCACGGGCGGGGCCGTCGAATTCCTGCGCCAGGGCCGCCAGTCCGCTCGACAGGGCCATGGCGCAACCGAGGCCCTGGACGGCGCGCAGCACGTCGAGCCACACAATGCCGGGCGCGGCCGCCAGTGCCAGCGCGGCGGCGGAAAACACGGCCATGCCCAGCAGGAACACGCGCTTGCGGCCATAGCGGTCGGCCAGCGCGCCGGCCACCATCAGGCAGCCGCCAAAACTGAGCATGAAGGCATTCGTGATCCACGCCAGCGCCAGCGGCGTGCCGTGCAGGTCGGCGGCGATGGCGGGAATGGCGATGGCCGGCCCCGTAAAACTGAGCGGCATGCACAGCGCGGCCAGGCAGACGGCTGCCAGCACCAGCGTGCGCCGTGCAGTCGCTGGTTCCGGGGCTTGCGCGGGAAGATTCGTATCCATGGGAATGATTCCAGAAAGAGGGAATCCGATGATAATATGGACGTAATCTGTGAAAAAGTGGTTGAAAATCCGCTCATAACGGACAAATATTCCCTAGTGAGATCGCATGGATAATCTGAATGGTATTGCCGCCTTCGTGCGCGCGGCGGAAACTTCCAGCTATGTAGCGGCCGGGCGGCTGCTTGGCGTGTCGGCTTCGGCCGTGGGCAAGAGCGTGGCGCGGCTGGAAGAAAAGCTGGGCGTGCGCCTGCTCAACCGCAGCACGCGGCGCATCAGCCTGAGCAACCAGGGCGCGCTGTTTTACGAGCGTTGCCAGCGCATCCTGGCCGACCTCGGCGATGCCGAGGCGGAACTGTCGCACCTGGCAGAAGCGCCGCGCGGCAAGCTGCGTGTCAGCCTGCCCGTGATCGGCTACCGCATCATCCTGCCCCTGCTGGCGGAATTTACCCGGTTGTACCCGGAGATCGAACTCGACCTCGATTTCAACGACCGCCTTGTCGACGTGGTGGCCGAAGGCGTCGACGTGGCCGTGCGCAGCGGTACGCTGACCGATTCGCGTCTGATGGCGCGCGAACTGGGGCCGTTTGCCTTTGCCATCGTCGGCTCGCCCGCGTATTTCGCCCGCCATGGCGTGCCGGCCACGCCGCGCGCGCTGGAAGAGCACGCTTGCGTGCGCTACAAATTTCCCACCACGGGCAAGTTGCAGGAATGGGCCTTGCAGCGCGCCGAGGGCGACAGCGGCGGCGAGTTGCGCTTGCCGACCGCCTTGACTTGCAACAATATCGAAGCCTTGATCGGCGCCGCCACACAGGGCGTGGGCCTCGCCTATCTGCCTGACTTTATCGTGTGCGACGCCATCGCGCGCGGCGAACTGCAAGCGGTGCTGGCCGGCTACTTGCTGCACTCGAGCAAGTTCTGGGTGCTGTGGCCGTCAAGCCGCCACTTGTCGCCAAAAATTCGCGTCTTTGTTGACCATTTGTGTACCCACTTGCATTTCTCTTCGCTCCCTCCCGGCCCCGCGCCACTCCCTTGATGCCCCTGGCCGCCGCGCTGGCGGCTGCTTGGGGAATATTCCTACCCTAAAGCGATTAATCCTAACGCCGCCGAATTTATATTTGCTGCACCGCATCAAGCTATGCCGCACGGCATCAACTTATACCCTTTCTGAATACCCATCATTCGTTATGGAAATTGCCATAAGGAATTTATTTATGTTAATTTCATATCTGTTTCTGCAACATTGCATCGGCTCGCCGCTGGTGGGGACATGGGCAGGATTAGGCGCCATCAGCGTGTAGTAACCAACAATTAAGGGATGATAGTCCCGTTCCGTTCAGGGAGTGTGCATGAAGACAGTCACGACGACACCGCCGGATCCGGCATCAGCCGCGACAGCGAAACCGGCCCGCAAAACGGGTCTGCTGCTCGGTGGCGGCGCACCAAATTCCACTTTGATCGCCGGTGCCCTGGCCGCGTTTCTCGATGAGGGCATCGAATTCGACGTCATTTCCGCCTCGGGCGCCGGTGTGTTGATGGGTTTGCTTTACACGACGCCGCACGAAGCCACGCCGCGCCAGGCCTTGCAAAGCTGGGCCGACACGGGCGTGGCCGACAGCATCTACAAGATGATCCCGATCAACTACAAGGTCTTCCAGAAGCCGGGCATGCATGCGAGCACTTTCCGCGATGCCTTCCAGCCGCCGGCCAACAATCCTTTTTTTCAGGCGTTCCAGCAAACGTTTGCGGGCGTGCCCACGGCCTGGTCCGACTGGGGCAAGCTGATGGTGTCGTCGCTGTCGCCATCGGACTTGTCGGCGAAAAGCCTGGGCCTGTGCGCGCATTTGCCCTTCCTGGAAAAAGCCGTGGATTTCTCGGGCGTGGCGCGCATGCGCCCCGATTTCTACATCAATGCCTACAACCTCAGCGAGCACCGCATGCAAATCTGGGGCAAGCACGAGATCGAACCGATCCACGTGCGTGCGGCTCTGTCGTTCCCCTTCCTGTATGCACCGACGACCATCGCTGGCGACGACTACATCGAAGGCGCGGCCCTCGACACGCTCAATTTCGACCCGTTTATCGAAGGCAAGGGCGAGCACCATGACGCCGACACCCTGGTCATTCTCGACATCCTCGGTGACGAGCGCTTGCTGCGCAAGCCGCGCAACCTGTACGACGCCTGGGTGCGCTCCATCATTACGCCGCTCGTGAAAATTTCCAAGAGCGAGCTGCGCCTGTTTGAGCTCGAGCACAACACGGATGCGCGCACGGGCCAGCCCAAGCGGCGTTTGCTCAAGCTCGACCTGATGGGCGGCATCCCGGAGCAGCACTGGCCCGACACCCTGGACTGGTCCAGTTCGAACATGCAGCTGCTATTCGACGTGGGCCACAAGGCGGGCCTGGCGTTTTGCCGCCAGCATGGCGACTTGCTGCGCCGCGCGCCTGACGCCGCCCCAATGGCAGCTTAGCCGCTTGCAAGCGATCCCGGCCACCTGATCGGCAGCTCTTATCCCGCCTGGCCTTGCCAGGCTACCTTTTTACTGTGACACACCATGAATCTCACCAAGCAATTAATTCTGACCCTCACCATCGCCTTGCTGGCCCTGCTATTGCTGGGCGCCGGCGGCGCCATCCAGCTGCAGCGCGCCCAGGAGCGTTTTGACACCGTGCAAAACCGTATCATTCCCAGCATCCAGGGCTTGAATGCGGCCAAGGGTTTCCTCGCCGATTCGCGCCTGGCCGGCTACCGCCTGTCCGTGTTCTCGAACCTGGCCGACAAGACGGCGCTGGACAAGGCCGTGGCCGATGCCAACACGAATTTCGACAAGGTCATCGCCACCTACCGAGCCGAGCGCCTGTATGACGCGACGGACAGCAAGATGCTCGACGCCGACCAGGCCGCCATGGAAGCCTACCGCCGCGCGCTGGCGCCATTCTTTGCCGCCGCCTACGCGGGCGACATGGATGGCGTGCGCGCCACCTTGCTGGCCGGCACGCCGCTGGCCATCACGGCCGCCGCCGCGAAAAAGAGCATGGATGACCATATCGCCTACAACAACAAGCTGGTCGATGACGTGAAGGCGGAAAGCCTGGCCGCCTACGACACGGCGTTCAGCACCATGCTGGCCGTGCTGGGCCTGGCCGTGCTGCTGACGGGCGCGCTGGCCTGGCATATCTACCGCACCATCAGCGGCGGCCTGGGCAATATCGAACATACATTGGAAAGAGTCAGCGCCTCGCTGGACCTGTCCGCCGCCATGCCCGTCGAGCGCATGGATGAGGTGGGCCGCACGGCCACGGCCTTCAACAAGTTCCTCGAGCGCATCGTCGGCGTGATCGCCACCGTGCGCGCCTCGGCCGATACGGTCAGCGTGGCGGCCGCGCAGATTTCCGCCGGCAACGCGGACTTGTCCGTGCGCACGGAACAGCAGGCGTCATCGCTGGAAGAAACGGCGTCGAGCCTGGAAGAGCTGACCTCGGCCGTGCGCCAGAATACGGACAATGCGCGCCAGGCGAACTCGCTGGCCGTGTCCGCCTCGGACGTGGCCCGCAAGGGTGGCGCCGTGGTGGCGCAAGTGGTGGGCACGATGGGGTCGATCAACGAATCGGCGAAGAAGATCGCCGACATTATCGGCGTAATCGACGGCATTGCCTTCCAAACCAATATTCTGGCGCTGAACGCGGCCGTGGAAGCGGCCCGTGCAGGCGAGCAGGGCCGTGGCTTCGCCGTGGTGGCCACCGAGGTGCGCAACCTGGCGCAGCGCTCTGCGGCTGCCGCCAAGGAAATCAAGGGCTTGATCGAGGATTCCGTGGATAAAGTCAACACGGGCAGCGCGCTGGTCGACCAGGCGGGCGCGACGATGGAAGAAATCGTCGCCAGCATCCGCCGCGTGACGGACATCATGGGCGATATCGCCAACGCCAGCCACGAACAAAGCGCCGGCATCGAACAGGTCAACCAGGCCATTTCGCAAATGGACCAGGTCACCCAGCAAAACGCGGCCCTGGTGGAAGAGGCCGCCGCCGCCGCATCCTCGCTGCAAGACCGCGCGGTCGAGCTGGTCGACGTGGTGGCCGTGTTCCGCCTGCGCGGCGACGCCCAAGGGACGGCGTTGAAAGTGGCGGGCGGCTTGCCGGCCCCGGCAACAACTGCCGCCAGCCGGCGGGTGGCGCTGCCGGGACGTAGTGCTCGCGGCTAAATCTTTTGACCGCTCCGGTTCATTTAAGGGGCGGTATTAGGAAAAAAGCGCAGGTATCCAGCGATGTCAGGTCCGCCTCCAGCACTTTTGTCTTTTGGATGGAGTCGGCCTTCGTTGACTGCTACCTCTTCAAAGTCAAACGGACTGATTCCTTCCAGGCAGGCTACATTGATCCCGAATTGATCGGGTTTTGACCGGCGTTGGTGATGTGTGTATATCCCGCATTTTGAGCAGAAATAGTGCTTCGCTTGCATGGTGTGAAACTGATAGAGGGTGAGCAATTCCTCTCCAGAAGTGATCTCTATATCCTGAAGCGCCGCAGAAACTGCTATCGCACCGCGCATGCGGCAATAGGAGCAATTGCAGCGCCTTGCTGTCTTGAGTCCGTCGCTAAGTCGAACTTGAAATCTTACAGATCCACAATGGCATGAACCTCGTAACTTTCCATCCGTGCTTTTCATTTTTTTCCTTTCAATGACGGCTTATGGCCGTTCAATCAAAGACAATCCGTTGCCCCAGCTCGAATTGATTCTCATGGCAATAAAACAGGATAAGCGGCGTGTCCTTCGAATAGATCATCGCGTCGTCACGTGACGGCACAAAAATATCCGACCAGTTCTCGATCAGGAACGCACTGCTGCAGATGAAGCATGCGTCTTCTCCAAACACCACTATGACCTGCTGAATTCCCGGCACACGGGCACGTAACCAGCTGCTTGCGGCGGCCACATCGTCTCCGGAGGCGAGCCGCTCGATTGAATCGACGGTGTCAACGTTCAGGCCCAGATGCGTCTTCGAGTCATGAAGGCCGACCAAATCATAGGCATGGCGAGCTTCCTCGGCATCCAGCCAGACAATATCGGCCGAGTGATGCTGTAGCTCCTGAACTCTCCAATGTGTTGCATTCATAATTTTCAAAATCTAAGGGCTCTTGGCCAGCGTTTCTAGGGTAGCATCGTGCCCAGGTGTGGATACATGCCTTGTCATTTGTTTGTATAGCCAGAATGCAATTATATTGATATTAATAGGGAGATACCCCACTGATGCAAATCGAAGAAAGCATCCACATTGCCGTCCCGCCCACGGTCGTCGATCAGATTTGGAGCGAGGTCGACCGATGGCATCAGTGGGATCCGGACACCAAGCAAGCCCGGCTCAATGGGCCATTTGCGGTGGGAACACATGGCAGGATAGTTCCCAGCAAGGGGATGGGCATTCCCATGCTCGTCACGGAGCGCTCCGCGGGCCGCTCGTTCACCGTCGAAGGCTACATCCCTTTGTTCCGCATCCATTTCGAGCACACGGTGGTTGCCGCAGATGGCGGATCGGAAGTCGTTCACCGGGTGTGGTTTACGGGAGCGCTTGCCTTTTTGTTCGGGCCAGGCGTTGCCAGGCAAGTCCGGGACGGGCTTCCCAGGACGATGCGCTCGCTTAAGGCCTATGCCGAGAAGCGTAACGAGACTCTCCATGATGGCGAGGCGGCGGGGGCGGCGCGACAACAGCCTGATGGATAGTTTCCCCTCGTCAATTCCTTGCAAACTGCCGCGTCAAATTAACGTGCCGTTCCCCTCATGATGGAATACAATTCCTGCGTGGCAGCCAGCTTGCCTGGCAAGGCCGGGCACGGCGCCTTTGACCTCGGAAAGATGTTGGCTTATGACTCTGCAGTTCCCCCAGCGAACGGCGCCTTGCGCGCCATCCACGCTCCGCATTTCGCGCAAGCCCCTCGTTTCCCTGTTCGTCCTGACGTTTTCGTGTCTGCTGCTCACGGCGCCCGCGATGGCGGCTGCGCCCGCCAGCAGCAGCGTCATGCTGGAAGAGCTGACGAGCACGGAGTTGCGCAGCCGTATCGACCACGGCGCCACGACCGTGTTGGTGCCGATAGGTGGCGTCGAGCAGAGCGGGCCGTATATCGCGCTGGGCAAGCACAATGTGCGCGCCGGGCTGCTGGCGCGGCAGATTGCGCAAAAACTGGGCAATACCATTGTCGCGCCTGTCGTTTCCTATGTGCCCGAAGGCGCGATTGTTCCGCCGGCCGGCCACATGCGCTTTGCCGGCACGATCTCGATTCCGCCCGCCGCTTTCGAAGCCGTGCTGGAAGGGGCGGCCGCCAGCCTGCGCCAGCATGGTTTCCGCGACATCATCTTCCTCGGCGACCATGGCGGCTATCAAAAAAACGAGCAGAACGTAGCCAACAAGCTCAACCGTGCCTGGGGCAAAGCCGCCACCGCCAAGGATGCGCGCGCTTACGCCTTGCTCGACTACTATGACATCACGCAATCGGCCTACATTGCCGAGCTGCAAAAGCGCGGCCACAGCAGCGCCGAGATCGGCCTGCATGCGGGCTTGGCGGACGCGGCGCTGATGCTGGCGACGGACCCGTCGCTGGTGCGCAGCGAGGCCATGGCGCACGGGCCGAAGCCTGGTGTGGCTGACGGCGTGCGTGGCGACGCCTCGCGGGCGACGGCTGAACTGGGCCAGATCGGTATCAAGTTGCAGGTGGACACGTCGGTGGCCGCCATCAAGCAGCTGCTGCAACGTACTAAATAATTCCGCTGGGAGTGCTGAACTTCCGGCTTTTGCAACGAAACGACGCGAAATCACATGAAAAAATCTCAACGACGTACCATCGTCACCTTGTCCGCCCTGGCTGCCGCACTGGCCGGCCTGGGCGTGGCCAGCCAGGTCACCGGCGCCAGCACGCCGGCCCCGGCCGCCGTAGCGCCGGCCGCCGCCTATTCGCCGCTGCCGGGCATGCCGCCGCTGGTGGATCCGAAAAACGTGTACGGCAGCATCGCCAGCAGCAATATGAGCCCCGTCGTCAAGGATCATTTGCGCCGCGTCTACGTGCCCAATCTGCGCTCGAACGATGTGTACGTGATCGACCAGGAGAGCCTGAAAGTGGTCGACAAGTTCAAGGTCGGCAGCGGCCCGCAGCACGTCGTGCCGTCGTGGGACTTGCGCACCCTGTGGGTGGCGAACAATGCCGAGCGCACGGACAAGGGCAGCTTGACGCCAATCGACCCGTTGACGGGCAAGCCGGGCAAGGAAGTGCCCGTCGATGACCCCTACAATATGTACTACACGCCCGATGGCAAGTCCGCCATCGTCGTGGCCGAAGCGCGCCACCGCCTCGATTTCCGCGATCCGAAGACCATGGCCGTGCAGTATTCGATCGACACGCCCCAGTGCGGCGGCATCAACCATGCGGACTTTTCGAATGACGGCCGCTACGCCATGTTCACCTGCGAGTTCGACGGCACCATCGCCAAGATCGATCTGGTGGGCCGCAAGGTCGACGGCTACCTGAAATTGCAGATGCCGGCCAAGCGCTTTGCCGAGTCCGGTCCTGTGGGCGGCCCGGCGAATGAAATCTGCAGCGTCAAGAAGGGCATGCCGCAAGACATACGGATCTCGCCAGACGGCAAGAAATTCTTTATCGCCGACATGGACGCCGACGGCGTGCACATCGTCGATGGCGCCACCCTGAAGGAAATCGGCTTCATCCAGACGGGCGTGGGCGCGCATGGCCTGTACCCTAGCCGTGACGGCAAGAAATTGTACGTGGCCAACCGCGGCACGCACCGCATCCATGGCAAGCCGAAGGGCAAGGGCAGCGTCAGCGTGATCGATTTCGCCACGGAAAAAGTCGTGTCGAACTGGCCGATTCCCGGCGGCGGCAGCCCGGACATGGGCAATGTGTCCGCCGACGGCAAATATCTGTGGCTGTCCGGCCGTTTCGACGACGTGGTCTACCGCATCGATACGAACAGCGGCGACGTTGCCAAGGTCAAAGTCGGCCAGGAGCCGCACGGCCTGACCGTGTGGCCGCAGCCGGGCCGCTATTCGCTCGGCCATACGGGCAACCTGCGCTAGGCTGGCGCATGGCGCTTCCTGGAGTAACTGCGGCGAATATACAGTCGTGATTGCCTAAAAAGCAATATTGGCGCATACTGTATTTTCTATTCCACTACCTCCAGGGAGCGCCACCATGATTCTTGATCACATCGGTTTGAATGTCAGCGATGCACAGGCCAGCAAGGCCTTCTTTTCGGCCGCCCTGGCGCCCTTGGGCGTATCGGTGGTGATGGAAGAGCAGGGCTGGGTTGGCATGGGCAAGGATGGCAAGCCCGATTTCTGGTTCGGCGTGGGCGACAAGCCGCATGCCGGCATGCATCTGGCCTTCGCGGCGGACAACCGTGCCCAGGTGGACGCGTTCTACAAGGCCGCGCTGGAAGCGGGCGGCAAGGATAATGGCGCGCCAGGCATCCGCGCCCTGTACCACCCGAATTACTATGGCGCTTTCGTGCTGGGGCCCGATGGCCACAATGTCGAAGCCGTCTGCCACCGTCCCGAGCCTTGACGCCGGGCATTACCTGAAGAGAGCAGCATGAAGCGCAGCGCCACCCTGTTCGCCGACGATGCCGGCCGCTATGCCTACGTCAAAGCGGGTTTTTCCTGGCCGGCCCTGTTCCTGGGCTCGTTCTGGGCCGTCGCCAAGCGCCGCTGGTGGTTGTTGCTGCTCATGCTGGCGATGGATGCCTGCCTGTGGTTTGGCAGTCATCTCGCCACCGGAATGCGCATCGGCCCGATGATGCTGCTGATGGCCGGCGCGGAACTCAGTTACCTGCTGGCGCGTGGCTGGTATGGCAACCGCTGGCTGGAAGCCTCGCTGCGCAGCCATGGTTACAAGCCCGTTGTGCCGGGCACGGGCGCCGTTGGCTGAGCCTGCCTGGCACAAATTTCCCCCTCTGTTACTGACGTTTGCCAAGGGCAGGCTGTCCAGTACAAACTTTCTGCGCTGCCTGGCGCACCTTTGATCCAGATCATCCCTCACCTGCGGTGCTCACGTAGCCTTGGGACTCGCGTTGCAAAGCATCTTCCCACCAACCGGATATGTTTTTTCGCGTTTCGTGGCGTAGCCCGGCCGTCTGCCTATCCGTTCGACAGCCGGTGGTGCCGCCATATGTCCACCCAACCGCTATTTAATGAGGAACTCCATGTATCCATATTCCCGTAGTGTTACCCCCGCCGCCAAAAACCACCTGGAAGCACAACTGGCTTTCTTCAATGGCCTGTCGAAGTCGCTGTTTCAATCGATGCAGCAGTTCAGTGACCTGAATATGCAACTGGCGCAAGGCTTGCTGGAAGAAACCACGGTCACCAGCCAGAACCTGCTGACGGTCGAGCGCGCTGAAGATGCGTTCCAGGTGGCTGCCGCATCGGGCCAGCCAGCCGCCGAGCAATTGCGCAAGTACCAGCAACAGGTGTCGCGCCTGGCCGCCGATACGCAGGTCGAACTGGCCAATGTGGCAGAGCGTCATGTGAATGAAACGAGCCGTACCGCCAAGGCCCTGGCCGAAGAAGTGGCCCGCACCGCTTCGGAAGAAACGGAGAAAAACGTGCGCAAGCAGCAGGAAGCGATGCAGCGCATGGCCGAACCGTTCCAGGCTTATCAGCAAAACGGCGCCAACCGCGACCAGCAACGTGGCGCGCAAAGCCGTGACGGTCAAAGCCTGCAAAGTGCCAGCCACCAGGGCAGCCAGCAGTCGGCCGGCAGCGAAGGCTCGGCCAGCGGCAGCGCCTCGCAAGCGGGCTCTGCACAAAGCAAGAGCGGCGCCAGCCGCAAAGAGTAAGCACGAGGCTGCTTGCAGCTGAGCCGCATCGCGAGGGCCGAGCCTTGCTATGCGGCTAGCTATGCGGCCAGACGGCACGCGGTATCGTGCGTATTGGTTCAGGCAGAACGCCCGCCCTTCACGGGGCGGGCGTTTTGTCGTAGGCGTGCGGCTCAGGCGCCGGCATGGCCGCGCCAGGTACGTGAGGCTGCAAGGCTATGCCTGCCGGCAAGGCTGTATCTGACAAGACCGCGGACAAGACTGCGGACGAGGCCGCATCACCGCTCCCGGTCCCGCTGTTCGCATTGATGAAGGCGCTGACGGCATCCAGGGTGGGTGCCAGCCTGCGCAAGGGGCCGGCCAGCGTGGCGACCAAGGTGGCGTGGCCCACGTGGTCGAAATAGGTTTCCGTCACGGGCCGGTGCAGCGCCCGCAAGGCGCTGGCCAGGCCGCCCGTGTTGCGTTGCGGATTGACCAGCTTGTCCTTGCCGGGCAGCGGGGCGATCAGCAGGGCGGGCGGGGCGTCGGCCGTCACATGGTGGATCGGCTGCGAAGCGGCGGGCGTGTCCGGGTAAAAAAAGACGGGCCGGGTCGTGGTGTTTTCGATGGGCAGGAAATCATAGGGGCCGGCCAGGCCTATCCAGCCCCGCAAGTCGTGCGGACGCATGCCGTGGCGCGCCAGCAGGCTGGCGTCGAGCGCCAGCATGGCCGCATTGTAGGCGCCGGCGCTATGGCCCATGACGAACAGGCGCGTCGGGTCGCCGCCATGGCGGCGCGATTCCATCGCGGCCCAGGCCACGGCGCGGGCCGCATCCTGCAAGATCTCGGGGTAGTGCACGTCCGGATACAGCCGGTAATCGGCGATCACGGCCAGGTAGCCGCGCGCAGCGAGCGCGTGGCCGACGAAGGCATAGTCGGCGCGTTCGCCCGTCGTCCAGTTACCGCCATAAAAGAACACCACGACGGGCACGGGTCCCGTGCGGGCCTTGGGGGCATACACGTCGAGCTTCTGCCGTGGCAGGGGGCCGTAGGCCAGGCCCCGCGTCACTTGCGAGGCGCTGCCGGACGACAAGGCATTGATGGCGGTCAAGGGCGAGCAGGCGGCCAGGCCGGCAGCGAGCGGGATGGCCGCCAGCACGCCGAGCAGGGTGGTGCGCAGGATCGTCATGCAAGCTCCCGGTGGTGGTGGATGATGCTTGCAGTGTAGGCCAGGCTGGGCAGGGCGCACATGGGAAAGTTGCTCTCTAGCATAGATAAATGTTGCATGCGTCAATCAATCCTGTAACAGCCATTTGCGCGCCGTGGCGATGACGGCGTCCGACAGCGTGCGCGTGAGAGGTGTCTGGATATCCCAGGCATGCCAGGTCAGGGGCACGTCGAGCGCTTGCCCGGCCGCCACGTCGATGAGCCGGCCGGCGGCCAGCGCCGTTTCTGCCTGCAGCAAAGGCACCATGCCATAAGCATAGCCCGCTTCGATGAAGCGCACGAAGTCGCGCGCCGAACCGAGCACATGGTGCGGATAGCGGCCCGTGTAGCCGAGCCGGTGCTTCAGGTAGCGCTCGTGCAGCGCATCCTTGCTGCCAAACGTGATGGCGGGCGCCTGGCTGACGGCCTCGACCGTAAAGCCATGGGGAAACCACTGCTGCGCGAACACGGGCGAGGCCACGCACAGGTAGCGCATGCCGCCCAGCGGCGTGGCCGTGGTGCCGGCCACCAGGTCGTTGGCGCTGGTGACGCAGGCAAACACGCGCCCTTCGCGCAGCTGGCTCAGGGTGTGGTCCTGGTCGTCGAGGCGGATATCGAGCAGGCAGGACGGCGGCAACAGCAGCGGCCCCAGCGCTTCCGGAATCCAGGTGGCGGCGCTGTCGGCGTTGACGGCGATGGCCAGCGCCGGCAATTGCGTGGTGGGGCCGGGCTGGGCGTCGAGCGCCGCTTCGAGCAGCTTGACTTGCCGGTAATGGGCGATCAGGCGCTGGCCCGCTTCCGTCGGCAGGGGCGGATGGCTGCGGATGATCAGCAGAGTGCCTTCCAGATTTTCCAGGGTGCGGATGCGCTGCGACACGGCCGGCTGGCTGATCGCCAGCGCCTGCGCGGCCTTTTCAAAGCTGCCCAGTCCGATCACGGCGTCGAGGGCGGCCAATCCACGGTAATCGACGACACGCATAAGTTTCTCTTATATATGGTTAGAATCATTCATTATACTTATATTTACTTTTTCTTTACACTGTTGAAATAGGGTAACAACTCCACTCTGCCGCGCGGTCCTCCTGGTTCCGCACCACCCTCCACCTACCTCTGATGACTTTGCCTTTGCCGGCAGAGCGTGGGCGGCCGTGCGCGTGATGGAAAGCAATAAAGGAATCGATATGGACAGCGCAATCTTCTTGAAAGGCATGGGGCTCGGCGCGAGCCTGATCGTGGCCATCGGCACGCAAAACGCCTTTTTGCTCAAACAGGGCTTGAAGCGCCACTACGTGCTCACCTGTATCCTGGTCTGCCTCGTGTGCGACGCGATGTTGATCACGGCCGGCGTGGCCGGCATGGGCACGTTCATCGCCGACAACCCGAATTTCCTGCTATGGGCCAAGGCCGGCGGCGCCACGTTCCTGATCGCCTACGGTTTGCGCGCGGCCAAGTCTGCCTGGCGCCCGACGGCCCTGACGGTGTCGGCCGCCAAGTCGCCCGAAGGCTACTGGGCCGTGATCGGCGCGGCGCTGGCGTTCAGCCTGCTGAATCCGCACGCCTTCCTCGACACGGTCATCCTGCTCGGCTCGATCGGCGGCCAGCATGAAGGCGTGGGACGCTTCTACTTCGCCGGCGGCGCCATCATGGCGTCGGCCCTGTGGTTCTTCCTGCTGGGCTTTGGCGCCCGCTACCTGGCGCCCGTGTTTGCCAAGCCCATGGCCTGGCGCGTGCTCGACGGCATCATTGCCCTCGTCATGTGGGCCATCGCCGCCTCGCTGTTCCTGTAAGCGGAAGAAGCGCCGCAGCCTGCCTGCGGCGCGCGGCAATTCCCCGTAGAATAGCCGTCAACTTGACGCTATGCTTTTCAGGAATGCCATGACCAACACGCCAGACTCCCTGCACATCGTGTGCCCCCATTGCGACGCCGTCAACCGCCTGCCCGCCGCGCGGCTCGCGGAACAGCCCACTTGCGGCAAGTGCCAGAAGGATTTATTCACGGGCCAGCCCGTGGACCTGGCCAGCGCCCGTTTCCTCAAGCATATCGAACGCAGCGACATTCCCGTGCTGGTCGACTTCTGGGCGCCGTGGTGCGGCCCGTGCCGCAGCATGGCGCCATTCTATGTGCAAGCCGCCAAGACCCTGGAGCCGGCGTTTCGCGTCGTCAAGGTGAATACGGAAGCGTCGCCGGACCTGGGCAGCCGTTTCAATATCCGCAGCATTCCTACTCTGGCCCTGTTTCGCAAGGGCGTGGAAGTGGCGCGCCAGCCGGGCGCCATCGATGCCAATGCCATCGTCGCGTGGGCGAGGGATAAAGCCCGTCTTTGAGCAGCAAGGAAAGCCTTCGCGGTTTTCCATTTGACATTTAATATGGTGCCATATTATATTGCGCCATATGATAAAACTCGAACAGAAATACACGGCCTTGCTCGGTGATGTGCAGCGCCGCGCGCTCGGCGCGGACACGCAGGCATCGATCGGACGCTTGCGCCTGTGCTTTGAAGTGCTGGGCCTGGCGTCCGCCATCGATGGCGATTGCGCTGTGCGCCTGGGCCGGCATGGCTTGTCGGAAGGGAAATTTGTGCTGCTGTCTCTGTTGCGCGACGTGCCCGACGGACTTTCGCCGCACGCACTGGCCGAGCGGGCAGGCGTGACGCGCGGCACCATCACGGGCTTGCTCGACGGCCTGGAACGCGACGGTTTCCTCGCGCGCCATGCTGACCAGCTTGATCGGCGCAAGCTGCTGGTGCGCCTGAGCCCCAAGGGAGAAGCGGCCGCCGCGACCCTGGTCGATGAGCACGCGCAGTGGATCGCCAGCCTGTTTGCCGATTTCACGCCGGCAGAAATGCAGTTGTTGAGCGCGCTGCTGGAAAAAGCCTGGCGCAAGACGGACCGGGGTGCCGCATGAGCCGCGGCATCGCCGACATCGCGCCCGCGCGCCTGGCCCTGCTGAACGGGGGCAATGTGCCCAGCGCCACCCTGACGGAAGGGCTGGCCATCGATTTCGCCCAGCTGCTTGCCGCGGCCGTGCCTGGTATTGGCGCCGCCCACCTGGAGCAGATGCGCGCGCAGGCGGCAGACGGCATCACCAGGCGCATGGCGCTGGCGGCGCAATTGCTGCTTGACGCCAAGGCCGATCTGGCTGTGCTGCAAGCCCACCCATCCGACATGGTACGGGGCTGGGCCTGCTTTGCCATCGCCGCCCAGGCTGGATTGAGCTTGCCGCAGCGGCTGGCAGCCATGCGGCCGCTGGCCGACGATGGCCACTTCGGCGTGCGTGAATGGGCCTGGCTGGCGCTGCGTCCCCATCTGGCGGCGCATCTTGACGAGGCCATCAGCTTGCTGGTGCCGTGGACGGCGGACCCGTCGGAGCGGGTGCGCCGCTTTGCCTGCGAAGCGCTGCGTCCGCGCGGCGTGTGGTGCGCGCATATCGCCCAGTTAAAGGCGCAGCCGCAGCTGGCCTTGCCCGTGCTGCAGCCTTTGCGCGCCGACCCGGCCATCTACGTGCAGGATTCCGTGGCCAACTGGCTCAACGATGCGGCCAAGAGCCAGCCGGACTGGGTGCGCAGCCTGTGCGCGCAATGGCTGCAGGAAAGCCCCGCTGCCGCGACGCAACGCATCTGCAAGCGCGCCCAGCGCTCGCTTTCTTAATCATTGGGAGGAAAACATGCATTACCTGTTAGAACTATACAGCCCGAAACCGGCCTGGCTGGCCCTCGATGGCACCGCGCACCAGGCGTATTTCGACACGGTCGGCGCCGGCATGGCGGCCTTGTCCGGCCTGGGCGCCGAAGCGCTGGCCATGGGCGCCATCGATGGCGGCAAGCTGCACGCGGCTGCCCAGCAATTCTATGCCGTCTGGCGCTTCCCGGACGAGGCGGCACTGGACGCCTTGCTGGCCGGCATCGCCGCCACGGGCTGGCATGATTACTTCGACACCGTCAATGCGGCTGGCACGGCCGTGGATTTCCCTGGCCACCTGGCGCAGCTGGCGGCCGTAAGTAATCCTCAGGAAATTATTGTGAAATTATGACGAACAGAACCGGATGCTATGCAAGGCGCCCGCTGCGACGCAGTGCGAGCACTGCTAGCAGCGGGCAACGCCGCAGAGCGCCGGTTATGGAAGTCAGAAATCACAATAATTTATTGGGGGTTACTTAGCGTACGGCGTTTTCCTTGCCGCTGCGGTAAAGTTGGCATTTCCATCCGAACACTGACGTTGATGCCGACCAAACTGCTCTCCACCCTGTTGCTTGCCCTGGCGCCCATGCTGGCGTCGGCAGTCCCTGCCACCCCGCAAGCCCTCGTCGCCGCCGCCCGCAAGCAGGTGGGCGTGACCGTGCAGTACGATCCGCGCTATGAACGGCTCGCCTATCCGGGCGGCGACGTGCCGCTCGAGCGGGGCGTGTGCACGGACGTGGTCGTGCGCGCTTACCGCCAGCTGGGGCAGGATTTGCAGGTGCTCGTACACGAAGACATGCGCAAGGCGTGGCAGGTGTACCAGCAGCAGGGACGCTGGCAGATGAAGGGACCGGACCGCAATATCGACCACCGCCGCGTGCCGAACCTGGGCACCTACTTTGCCCGCCACGGCACCAGCCTGCCGCCAAGCAAGGAGGCGAACGCCTACCGCGCGGGCGACATCGTCACGTGGCGCTTGCCGGGCAACCTCACGCACATCGGCATCGTCAGCGACAAACAGTCGTGGGGCGGCGTGCCGCTCATCATCCACAACATCGGCGAGGGCGCGCGCGAGGAAAATATTCTGTTCAGCTATCCGATCACGGGACACTACCGCTGGCAGCCGCGCTGACGGATACGGGCGCTATTTCCTGCAGGATCGCCAGCACCTTGGCCAGCGCCGTGTCGATATCGAGCTTGTCAATGGCGCCATAGCCGAGGAACAGGCCTTCATAGCGGGCGGGGCCATGGTAAAAGCTGGCCAGCGCATACAGGCTGATGTCGGCCTGGCGCGCGCGGCGCTGCAATTCGGCGATATCGAGCGGCGCCTGGGCCAGGGCCGCCACGTGAAAGCCGGCGCTGGCCGGCACCAGGCGGAACCACGGCGCCAGCGGACCGTTGAACCAGTGCAGCAGACGCTCGCGCCGCCCCGCATAGATGTCGTGGCAGCGGCGGATGTGGCGCAGCAAATGGCCGTCGCCGATGAACTTGGCCAGCGCATGCTGGCCCAGGCTGGCCGTATGGCAATCGCTCAGGTATTTCACCGTCTGCACGGCGGCCACGATGGCTTGCGGCAGCACCACATAGCCGAGCCGCAGTTCCGGCAGCATGATCTTGGAAAAGCTGCCCACGTGCGCGACGATGCCGTAGCGGTCCATGCTTTGCAGCGCATCCTCGGGCCGGCCCTCGTAGCGGAAGGCGCTGTCGTAATCGTCCTCGATGATGATGGCGCCCAGCTGCTGCGCCCGCTCCAGCAAGGCGTGACGGCGCGCCATGCTCATCGGCATACCCAGCGGGAATTGATGCGCGGGCGTGACATAGATCAGCCGCGTGCCGTCCGGAATTTGCCCGACGATCAGGCCATCCTCGTCCACTTCGATGCCCACCACGCGCGCGCCCTGGCTGGCGAACACGGCGCGCGCCACCGGGTAGCCGGGTTCTTCCACGGCAACCGTGTCGCCCGGTTCCAGCAAGGTTTGCGCCAGCAGGTGCAAGGCTTGCTGCGCGCCGCTGGTGACGAGCACTTGCTCCTCGGTGCAATGGATGCCGCGGCTGAAGGCGGCATGGCCGGCAATCGCCGCGCGCAAGGCGGGCAAACCTTCCACGGGGCCATAGCGGCCGCGCGCCTGGCCACCCTGGCGCAGCGCGTGCAGCATGCAGGCGCGCCATTCATCTTGCGGGAAGTGCGCGGGCGTGGCACGTCCGCCGATGAAGGCGTAGCGCGCCGGCGTTTCCTGGCTGGCGCGGCGCAGGGGCGTGGGCGTCGCTTCCCAGCGGGCGATGCGCTGCGCGCTGGCCAGCGGCGCGCTGGCGTGGCGCCGTTGCGGCGAGGCGTGCGGCGTCTGCACGAAGCTGCCCACGCCTACTTTGCCGACCAGCAGCTTTTCGTAACCGAGCTTGTCATACACGTCGGACACCGTCTTGCGCGACAGGCCCAGCTGGCTGGCCAGCAGGCGCGAGGGTGGCAATTGCTGGCCGTCCGTCAGCCGGCCCGAGCGGATGGCTTCGCTGAGCTGGCGGTACAGCTGGCCGCCCAGGTCGCGCGTGCCGTCGATCAGGATATGTAATTCCATGGTGTGTCTGCTGGTGGTCTGCTGTTTTTCGGGGAGATTGGCCTGCCGCACGCTCTTCTTGCGCTTCTACAATGATGTATCTCTACTTTATCAAGGAATGCCATCATGACACAGCAACGACTCGACTTTGTGCAAGCTTCGCCCGATGCCATCAAGGCCATGTATGCGCTGGAAGCGGCGATCGCCAAGCTGGGCGTCGAACACTCGCTGCTCGAGCTGATCCGCCTGCGCGCTTCGCAAATCAATGGCTGCGCCTTTTGCGTGGACATGCACACGAGCGACGCGCGCAAGGCGGGCGAAACGGAGCGCCGCCTGTATGCCGTGTCCGTCTGGCGCGAAACGCCGTTCTTCACGCCGCGCGAGCGGGCCGTGCTGGCCTGGACGGAAGCGCTGACTCTGCTGCCGCAGAACCACGCGTCCGATGAAGATTATGCTGCGCTGGCGGAACAATTGACGCCGGCGGAAATGGTCAACGTGACCTTGGCCATCGGCTCCATCAATACCTGGAACCGCCTGGCCGTGGGCTTTCGCAAGATGCCGGAATAAGTTCTTTGTTCGTTCGCGAACAGACGCATGGCTTGTCCCTGCGTAGGCTGGCAGGACGATTGATCAGCCAGGGAGCAGCCATGCAAGTACCTATCGGGGAAGGCGCCGACAAGACGCCCGAGCAACAGGAAGAAGCGCGCCGCGAATTCATCGCCGAACTGTGGCGGCGTTTCGAAGCCTTGCAGGAGTGGGCTGTCAGCCACTGGCCCGACCAGCAGCACCCGCTCAGTTCGGCAGACTTCGTTGAGACGCGCAAGGAGATCTTGAGTCTGCGTTCGCCGGCCGGGTCGTTGAACCAGCCGTCGCAAAAGGATGAAGCGGAACCGGAGCAGGGCGGGGCGCAATATGTTGACGTCACCCCTGCGCCGTGGCCGTAGGTCGGATTAGCGCTTGCGCGTAATCCGACGCCACCCGCCAACAATGTTGTCGGATTACGGCCCTCCGGGCCTAATCCGACCTACGCGTTGCTCTTCCCTTGCGCAAACACCCAGCAAGCCAAACTCACCAGCAATCCCGCCATCACGCCATACGCCAGGTTCAAGGCGCTGTCGAACAGCAGCGGCGCCACCAGGCCCGAGACGAGGGCGAACAGCAGCATCTGGATGAACGACTGCATCGACGAGGCCAGGCCGCTGTTGTTGGGGAAGTGGTTCAAGGCCATCAGGGTCATCGGCGGCATGGCGATGGACAGGGCGAATGAATAGAAGAACAGCGGCAGCACGGCCCACGGCACTTCGGCGGCAAAGACATAGTTGTAGCCGATGTTGGCGGCGGCCGCCACCAGCATCAGTATGAAGCCGGCCCAGATCATCTGGCGCTGGCTGTAGCGGTGGGCGATTTTCGCCGACAGGGCCGAGCCGAACACCATGCCGCTGATCAGTGGAATGAACAGCCAGGCGAATGCCGTTTCCGGCAGGTGCAGGATGTTGATGATGAAGTAGGCGGCCGAGCCGATGTACAGGGCGAAGCCGCCAAAGGCGGCGCCGATGGCCGTCGACAGCAGCAGGAACTGGCGGTGGCACAGCACCTTCCAGTAATTGACGGCGATGTCGCCCAGGTGGAAGGCTTGGCGCTGTTCCTTCGGCAAGCTTTCCGGCAGCGCGCGCCAGACGACGACGAACATCAGCACGCCGAACGCCGTGAGGAACCAGAAGATCCAGCGCCAGCCCAGGCCCACCTGCAGCCAGCCGCCCAGCACGGGCGCGATGGCCGGCGCCAGCGCGAACACCATCATGATGTGCGAGAGGATTTTCTGCGCGGCGGCGCCCGAATAGCGGTCTTGCACGATGGCGCGGCCGATCACGGAACCGGCGCCCGCCGAGAGTCCCTGTAGCACGCGCCAGGCCAGCAGCCAGCCCAGCGACGGCGCCAGCGCGGCGCCAACGGAGGCGATCACATACAGCACCAGCGAGACGAGGATCACGGGACGGCGGCCGAACGAGTCTGACAGCGTGCCGTAAAACAGCATCATGAAGGCGAACGTGAACAGGAAAAAGCTCAGGGTTTGCTGCACCAGCAGGGGGCTGGCATTGAAATCTTGCACGATGGCGGGGAACGACGGCAGATAGGTGTCAATTGCAAGCGGTCCGACCATCGCCAGGCCCGCCAAGATCCATGTTAATAATTTAGTCATGTTAAACAGTGTTTTTGTTAGTCCGTCATTTTACGCTAGTGGCAACAATCGGGTTTGATCGCTGGCCGCCACGCGGTTGATATGCGTTTTTCGTATATGTAATCTTGGAATTCTTCGTTGGAATCGCAGTGCCTGGCCGCTAAGCTGGGGCGACCCGGCTTGTTCGCCGTTTTCTGGAAGCGATACCCATGCACAGCATTTATCCCGCGGCGCCCGCCGACGACACGGCCCAGTGGAACCTGGGGCCCGTGATCCAGGCCTTGCGCAGCTCGCGCGAAGACAAGCACAAGATCCGCCATAACGGCAGGGTGCGCGAACTGCCGTCGCGCGAAGCGCTCACCACCATCGTCAACGGCCTGTCGGCGGCCCTGTTCCCCACCCATTACGGGCGCCCCAACCTGACGGACGAAAGTATCGACTACTTTGTCGGCGACACGCTCAATACCACGTTGAACCGCCTCAGCGAACAAGTGCGACGCGGTTTGCTCTTTTCCGTACCGGCCGGTGATGAGGGCGATGCCGCCAGCGACGACGCAGCCCTGGCGCAGCAGGCGCGCGACATCACGCGCGCGTTTGCCGCCAGCCTGCCCGATATCCGCGCCTTGCTCGTATCGGACGTGCAGGCCGCCTACGCAGGCGACCCTGCCGCCACCTCGGTGGCCGAGATCATGCTGTGCTATCCGGGCACCATCGCCATTTTGTACCACCGCCTGGCGCACCAGCTGCACGCGCTCGGTGCGCCATTCCTTGCGCGCCTGATCGCCGATATCGCGCATACCCTGACGGGCATCGACATCCACCCGGGCGCGCACATCGGCGCCTCCTTCTTCATCGACCACGGCACGGGCGTCGTGATCGGCGAGACGGCCATCATCGGCCAGCGGGTGCGCCTGTACCAGGCCGTCACCCTGGGCGCCAAGCGTTTTCCGGCTGACGCTTCCGGTGCGCTGATCAAGGGCACGCCGCGCCACCCCATCGTCGAGGACGACGTGGTCATATACGCGGGCGCGACCGTGCTGGGGCGCATCACCATCGGCGCGGGGTCGACTATCGGGGGGAATGTGTGGCTGACGCAGAGCGTGCCAGCTAACAGCAATGTATCGCAGGCGCAGATGCGCAACGATTAGGTGCGTCGGAAGGGGCTTGACTCCAGAGTTAGTGCTGGGGTCAGACCCGACGGGGGAATGCGCCCCAAAGGGCGGATTCCGATCGCGAAGCGACTGACCCCACAGTTTTACTTCGCCGTCAGCACTTCATACCGCGCCACGGGCACGCCATCCTTCAGCAGCAGCAATTCCTGGTCGGCGTAGCGGTAGCCGTTGACTTCGCCCAGGGTGGCCAGCAGCAGGCGCTCGAGGTCCATGTCCTGCGGCTGGCACATCATCATGGTGCCGGCCATCTGTCCAAAGTTCAAGGTGCTGATGCCATCGCTGGTGTAGCCGCCCATCATCTGGTTGCAGCCGCTGTTGCCGCTGGCGCGGCCTTCAGCCAGCTGCAGGGTCACTTCGCGCTGCTCGGGCGCCTTGCGCACCACTTGCTTGCCCTTCAATTCCTTCAGCTTCCACTGCGTGCCCGTCAGCTTCGGCGCCGGCTTGGCGGGCGAGGTGGCGCCTGGCGCGGCGGCGGCAGCGTCGCTGCGCACGGGCGTTTGCGCACAGCCGGCCGTGATGGCGACGATGGCGGCGAGAGGAATCAGTCTGGCGAGTGTGAACATGGCAATCCTTCTTCAATTGAATGGCGCCAGCGTAGCAGATCGGCGCCGCGCCAGCGTGCACGGTTGACAAGCTCACTGCTGTTTTTCCTGCTCCAGCCGGGACTCGAGCACGGTGCGCGCCGCCGCCACGTAGGCGCGGCAAGCCTGCGGGTCGACAAACGCCTCGCTGCCGGCCGTGGCGCTCGCTTCCAGCCTTTCCCACAGCTGCGATGCTTCCGGGTGGGCCGAGATCAGCACGTCGCACGGCAGTTTTTCCAGTGTCTCGAAGCTGTGGCGCAAGTCCGCCACCGCGTTCGGATACTCGCTGCTGGCGCTGAACTTGAAGCCGGGACGCGAGACGGCGTTGAGGCTGTCCGCATAGACCATGTTCAGGCAACGGGGGCCGTCGCACGATTGCCATGTCCAGCTCAGGCCTCCGGGCGTGTGGCCCGGCGTGGCGTGCGCCGTCACGTTGACGGGGCCGACGTTGAATTGGCCGCCGTCGCGCGCCAGGCGCATGTCCTTGACGGGCGGGTACTTGGGCAGCGCGTGGTATTGCGGATCGTCCGGGCCCACTTCGCCCGACGCCAGGTCCAGCGCGGCCGAAGGACTGGCGGCCACCAGCGCATCGCTGCGCCGCTGCAGTTCGGCCAGGCCGCCCGCATGGTCGATATGGCCGTGCGAATTGAGGATCAGTTTCACGTCCTCGATGCGAAAGCCCAGGGCGGCGATATTGGCGATGATCTTGGGTGCCGATTCCGGCAAGCCGCCGTCGACCAGCACGTGGCCTTGCGGCGACGTCACCAGCACGGAACTGAGGCCCTTCACGCCCACATAATAGGTATTGCCGAAGATGCGGAACGGCGCCTGGTCCGCGTTCCAGGTGGCGCAGACGTCGCAGCCCGGCGTCTGCGCCTGAGCGACGAGGCCGGCCAGCAGCAGGGCCATGGCCAGCACGCGTGTAAGAGTAGGGGGCATTGCGATCCTTATCCGTGTTGCCAGGGTGGCGTATGCTGACACGGAACGGGGCTGGACGCAAACGTCACAAGGGTGCGGGCCGCGCATCGCCAGTGTCCTTGTACACCAGTTCGATCAGGGTATCGTCCGCATAGCGGGTATCGCCCACGGGCGCCAGGAAGGACGTGCCGCCATTTTTCACCTGCAGCGCGACGCGGCGCTCCCCATCGAGCAGGGTGGCGCTGGCGATGGCCGGATCGCTGTGCGTGCCCATCTTGAGCGCGTCGGCGGAGCACCAGTCGGTGGTGCGCAGCTTGGTGGCGACCAGGGTGCGTATCAAAAATGGGATCTCTTTCTTGGCGATGGCGACCGTCACCTGGCATTGCAGGCGCAGGTCGCCCAGGCGGCGCATGCCGGGCGGCACACCGTCGCTGCGGACGCTGGCCTGCCAGCGGAACTGGCCTTGCTTGCTGTTGGTGACCAGGTCCGCATCTTCGCTGTCGGCTTGCGCGCTGCGAGGCAGCACAAAGCTGCCATCGGCCGACAGGGGCACGGTGATCGTGGTGTCGTTGCCGGCGATGCGCAAGGCCACGTCCTGCATGATGTCCGCCGGAGTGCCGGGGCCCGGAATCAGCTGGAAGCGCACTTCGCGCGCCTTGGGCGCCAGTGCATGGTGGTCGTCAAAGGCATCGAGGCCGGCCGTCATCACGCGATACGATTTCAATTCCGGATTGCGGATGCTGTTGACGTGGACCGCCTGGCCGGTGTCGGCCGGCGCATCGGCGTGCGCCGCGCTGTGGCCGAGGGCCAGGATGGCGAGGACGGTAAGTAAGGAAAAGTGCACGTAGCCGCCTGTTTGTTTTTACCATGGCAAGCTAACATGAATGACCAGGCTTGTCACTGGGGCGGCGAGCCAGCCTCAGATCGCGTGCGCGGCGTGCAATTCGCCCAGGATGGTCTCCTTCAATTGCGCCTGCGCCGCCGGCGTGCGCACGCGGGGGCGGGGCGCGGCCACGTCGTAATGGGCGCGTGGCGGTCCGGCGCGCGTATCGAGCATGACGATGCGGTCGCTCAGGTACAGCGCTTCATCGATATCGTGCGTCACCAGCAGCACGCTCAAACCATGGCGCGCGGCGACGGCGGCCAGCAAGTCCTGCAGCTTCATGCGCGTAAAAGCGTCGACGGCGGAAAACGGTTCGTCCAGCAGCAGGATGCGGGGCTGGTCAAACAGGCCGCGGGCAATCGCCGCGCGCTGCGCTTGGCCGCCCGACAGCTGCTTGGGCAGGCTGTGCGCATGGCCTTGCAAGCCCACTTCCTCCAGCAGCTGCGCGACCCTGGGATCGTCTGCGCCGCCGGCACCGAGGCTGAAGGCAATGTTTTGCGCCACCGTCAGCCAGGGAAACAAACGCGGTTCCTGGAAGATCAGGCCGATGTCGGCGTGCACGCCGGCCAGCGGCTTGCCGCCCATGCGCAATGTGCCGCGAAAGTCCGTATCGAGTCCCGCCACGATGGACAGCAGGCTGCTCTTGCCGCAGCCGCTGGCGCCGATCAGGCTGACGATCTCACCCCGGTGCAGCTGCAATTGCAGATTGTGCAGCACGCGCCGCGCACCATAGGATTTGTCGTGGATGGCAATGTCAAGCAAGGCAGTCATGCGTGGGTGCTTTCGTCAGGTGGTGGCATAGCTGTCGCGCCAGGCGAGCAAACGGGTCTCCAGGCGCTGCATCAGGCTGTCGCTGGCCTTGCCCAGCACGGCCAGCAGCACGATGGCCGCCAGCACGATGTCGGCGCGGCTCGTTTCGCGCCCGTCGCTGAGCAGATAGCCGAGGCCCCGGCTGGCGGCGATCAGCTCGGCCGCCACCATGAACATCCAGGCCAGGCTCAAACCGTTGCGCAGACCCGTGAAGATGGCGGGCAGCGCGGCCGGCAGCAGCACGCGCCGCGCCAGCGCGGGACGGCTCAAACGGTACATGCGGGCCGCGTCGATCAGCTTGCGGTCCACGTCGCGGATGCCCGACGCCACGCCCATGTAGACGGGGAAGAAGGCGCCGATGCCGATCAGGACCAGTTTCGGCGCTTCATCGATGCCCAGCCACAGCAGCAGCAAGGGCACCCAGGCCAGCGAAGGAACGGCGCGCAAGGCCTGGAACGTGGGGTCGAGCATCGCCTCCACCGTGCGGTTCAAGCCCACGGCCGCACCGAGCACGATGGCCAGCAGCGCGCCGCCCGCAAAGCCGATGACTACGCGCGCGGTACTGGCCAGCACATGGCCGGCCAGGTCCTGGCGTGCCAGTCCGGCGATGGTGGCGGCGATGTCGCTGGGCGCCGGCAGCAGGTTGGCGGGAATGGCGCCCGTGCGCACGCCCAGTTCCGCCGCCAGCAGCGCCAGGGCGGGCAGCAGCAGGCCGAGCGCCGCGCGCGGCAAGGGAGGAAGCTTGCGCCGGACGCCCGTGTCGTGGGCCTGTGCCGGCGCGGCGAGCGTGTCTCTGGCCATGGCCGCTTACGCCTTGCCGATGAAGGGCGCGGCGAAGCGCGTGTCGACCAAGTCCGCGATGGCGCGGTTCAAGTCGGCGCCGGGCTTGACCAGCGCTTCATCGACGAGGATGGGCGCGGCCACCAGCAGGGCCTTCACATGTTCGTTCGAAGGCTGCGGATTGCTGAAGTCACTGCGCAGTTTTACCTGCAGCAGCGCCACCGGCAGGCTGACCTTCGCTTCCTCCGACAGGATCTTCGCCGCCTCGGCTGGGTTGGCGCGTATCCAGGAGCGCGCCCGTTCGTAGGCCTGTATCACCTTGCCCACTTCGGCGGGGCGGCTGGCGAGGAATTCCTCGCGCACGTTCAGGAAGCCGTAGGTATTGAACGCCACGTTGCGGTAGATCAGGCGCGACCCCGCTTCCAGTTCGCTGGCGGCCATGTGCGGATCGAGCCCGGCCCAGGCATCGACCTTGCCCTGCTCCAGCGCCGCGCGGCCGTCGGCATGCTGGAGGCTCACGTGTTCGATATCGCCGCGTTTCAGGCCCGCCGTCTTCAATGCGCGCAGCAGGAACAGATACGGGTCGGTGCCCTTGGTGGCGGCCACCTTCTTGCCCTTCAGGTCGGCGAGGCTGCGGATGGGGCTATCCTTGCGCACCACCAGCGCCGTCCATTCGGGGCGTGAAAAAATATACGGCGCGCGGATAGGATTGCCGTTGGCGCGGGCAAGCAGGGCGGCCAGACCGGCGCTCGAACCGATGTCGATGCTGTTGGCGTTCAGGTATTCGAGCGCGCGGTTGCTGCCCGCGCTGAGCACCCACTTGATGCTGGTACCGTCCGGCTTGAACGCTTCTTCCAGCCAGCCGAAGCGGCGCAGCACCAGGCTGGCGGGCGAATAATGGGCGTAATCGAGGCGCAGCTCCTTCAGCGGCGCTTGCGCGGCGCGGGTGAGGCCGGGCAAGGCGGCGAGGGTGGCGCCGCTGGCGGCCAGTTGCAAGATGGTTCTGCGTTTCATGGTGTCCTTGAACGGGGAATCGGATATGTCAGGCCGCTGCCAGGGCGTCGGCGGCGGATGCGATGCTGACCAGGCGTCCCGCGTGATCGGCAGGCAGGCGCGGGCCCCGGCCGAAGACCTTGTGGCGCAAGCTGCCTTCCTCGTAATGGGTGCGGTAGCGGCCGCGCCGCTGCAGTTCCGGCACGATGTGCTCCACCACGTCGGCCATGCTGTCGTGGGCCACGGCGAAGGCGAGGTTGAAGCCGTCGATGCCCGTTTCATCGAGCCAGCTTTCCAGCTGGTCGGCCACCTGGCGCGCATCGCCCACCAGCACGGGGCCGCGCCCGCCCAGGCCGATGTATTCGGCCGCTTCGCGCACCGTCCACGTGCGATCCGGATCGGCCTGGCTGAACGAGGCCAGCGCCGAGCGGCCGGCCGGGGAATCGATGTAGTCGATGGTGGCGTCGAGCGGGTAGCGGCTGAAATCGACGCCCGTCCAGCCCGACAGCAGCACGAGGGCCGCCTCGATATTTACGTGGCGCAGGTAGCCGGCATGCTTGGCGCGCGCTTCTTCTTCCGTGGCGCCCGTGATGACCAGCGCCTGCGCGTAGATCAGCAGCGCGTCGCCATCGCGCCCGCTTTGCCGCACGGCGGCGCGCAAGTCGTCGGCGTAGCGTTTCACCACCGTCTTGCTGGGGCCACTGACAAAGGTCGCTTCCGCGTGGCGCGCCGCGAAGCGCGTGCCGCGCGGCGAGGTGCCCGCTTGGTACAGCAGCGGCGTGCGCTGGGGCGACGGCTCGCACAAATGGATGCCGGGCACCTGGTAGTGGCGCCCGGCATGGTTGATCGGATGGACTCTGGCCGGATCGGCGTAGATGCCGCGTGCCTTGTCGTTGACGACGGCGTCGTCATCCCAGCTCTTTTCCCACAGCTTGTAGACGACGTCCAGGTATTCGTCGGCCAGGTCGTAGCGCTCGTCGTGGCCCAGCTGCTGGCTCAAGCCCAGGTTGCGCGCCGCGCTGTCTAAATAGCCGGTGACGATATTCCAGCCGATGCGCCCACCCGTCAGGTGGTCTAGCGTGGAAATGCGCCGCGCGAACGTGTACGGGTGTTCATAGGTGAGGGCGCAGGTGACGCCGAAACCCAGGTGCGTGGTCGCTTGCGCCATGATGGGCACGAGCGCCAGCGGATCGTTCAGCGGCACCTGCACGCCGTGTTCCAGGGCCGCATCGAGGCTGCCCCGGTACACGTCGTACACGCCCAGCACGTCGGCCAGGAACACCGCGTCGAACAGGCCCGCTTCCAGCAGTTGCGCCAATTCCGTCCAGTGCGCGGGATCCGTGTAGCGGTGGCTGCGGTCGCGCGCATGCGTCCACAGCCCCGGCGACTGGTGGCCGACGCTGTTCATCTGGAAGGCGTTGAAGCGTATCGTCTTCGCCATGGCTTATTTGGCTGCCGTCTGCAACGCTTGCTGGTAATCGGGTTTCGAATAGCCGGCAAAGTGCTTGTTTGTGATGTCGAGGAATTCGCGCGAGCGGTAGGCGGCCGCCAGGTCTTTGGCGAACTGCTTGTCCTTGTCCGCCGTGCGGACGGCCACCAGGTTGATGTAGTTGGGCGAGATTTTCTCGGCCACCAGCGCCTCCGTCAGCTTCAGTCCCGACGCCAGCGCGTAATTGCCGTTGATGAAGGAGTAATCGGTGTCACCCAGCGAACGTGGCAGCTGCGCCGCTTCCAGCGGCAGCAGCTTGATTTTCTTCGTGTTGACAGCGATATCCTTTTCCGACGCGCGCACGGGGTCGAAGCTGGCGCGCAGCTTGATCCATCCCAGCTGGTCGAGCAGCACCAGTGCGCGCGCCTGGTTGGTCGGATCGTTCGGCAAGCCCACCGTCGTGCCTTCCTTCACGTCGTCCAGCGTCTTGTGCTTCTTGCTGTAGATGGCGATCGGTGCCGTGGGGATCGTGATCAGGTCCGTCAGGGCCAGCTTGTGCTCCAGCGCGAATTTCTTCAGGTAGACGATGTGCTGGAACACGTTGGCGTCGAGCGAACCCTCGGCCAGCGCGAAGTTCGGCTGGATGTAGTCATTGAACTCCACCAGCTTGACCTTGTAGCCTTGCTTTTCCAGGATAGGCTTGATGCCCAGCTTGATCTGGTCCGCATACGGCCCGGCGCTGGTGCCGATGGTGATGTCTTTCGGGTCCTTGGCGTGGACGAAGCCGCCGGCCAGGGCGAGTGACAGGGCGGTGAGGAGGATGCTGCGGCGGGTGATGGTCATGTTAACTCCTGCTTAGTGAAGAACTGGGGTCAGACCCGCCGGGGGAAATACGTCCAATGGGACGTATTCCGATCGCGAAGCGACTGACCCCGGAAGTCCGCTGAATAGCCTACGGCGTAAATGTATCGATTCGCCCAAGCCGTGGTTTTACGAGTAAGCCGTCGGCTCGGGCACCGTGCCTGTCAAGGCAAAGCGTCCCAGGTCGCGCAGCTTGTAGTCGATGGGGTCGTGCAGGGTATGCACGCGCACGTTGCGCCAGTAGCGGTCATAGCCATACTGGGCCGAGGTGGAACGGGCGCCCGTCAGTTCGAACATCTGGCTGCTGATTTCCAGTCCCGCCCTGTGCGCCAGGCACTTGGCTTCGGCCACGGACACGGCCAGCAAGCCCCGTTCGCGCGCCGTCACCAGCGCGCCCTTGTGGAACACTTTTTCCAGTTCCTGCGCCGCCAAGTCGGCCAGCACTTGTGCGGGGCGCAGCAACAGCCATAGCTGGCCATAGCGGTGCTGCACCAAGGGGTCGTCCGCTGCCTTGGCCACGCCCGAGGCAAACCAGGCTTTTGCCTGCTCGTCCGTGTACTGGCGCGCCGCCTCGAACGCGCCTTCGGCGATGCCCAGATAGAGGTTGCTCATGATCAGTTGTGCGATCTGCGAGCGCACGGTCGCTTGCGGCGTGGCCGCTTGCGCGGGCGCCTGCAGCACCAGTTCGCGCGGCAGGGCGACATTCTGGAAGTGCACGTTGCCGCTATCCGTCTGGCGCTGGCCGAAGGCGTCCCAGTCCGCCTGCACGGTCACGCCATCCTGGCGCGTGGGCAAGGCGGCGATCAGCGCCGTCTGTGTGGGCGCGTGCCAGGCGGAGACGGTCAGCCAGTCGGACCCCACGGAACCGGAAGAAAAGCTCTTGATGCCGTCGAGGATATAGCCGTCGCCGCTGTCGCTGGCCGTGACCCGTTTGTCGAGCGGGTTCAAGGCATTGCCCCAGAACAGGCGCTCGTCGACGGTCAAGGTGAGCAGGCGGCGCTGCTGCTGCGCGCTGCCATACAGCTGCAAGCCGGCCAGCTGCAAATGGTGGAAGCCGAAGACGTGCGCGAGCGCGCTGTCGGCGCGCGCCAGGATGCGGATCACCTCGTACACGAGGGGCCACGACGCGCCCTGGCCGCCGAATTCCACGGGGATCGACAGGGTCAGCAAGCCGGACTCGCGCAGCCATTCGCGTTCCTGCGCCGCATGGCCGCCGGCCTGGTCGCGGGCATTGGCCGTTTCGGCCAGGCGTGCGGCCAGCGACGTGGCGATGCTGATGGCGTCCTGCAGGGGTTCCGGCACAGGCGGCTGGGGACGGGCGGCATGGAGAAAAACGCTAGACATGAGTGAGATTCCAGAAAGACGATGACGCCGATATTGCACCGCTCCGCGTGCGCCGTACACGAAGAAAACCGCGCATGGATATGCGAAAAAAGGCATGCGGGGACCTGCGCCTTCGCTTGCGGGGCGTCAGGCCCGGATAGTCAAAAAACGCATATCGAAGCGCGAAAGCATTCGTTTTACTGGGCTTCTGATGGCGATAGGCTGCAAGCATCCGAACAACGCCGCTTTCGACAACCTACAGGGACGGGCATCACATGAGCATCTTGTTATTGGGCGGTAGCCCGCAACTCCCATCGAGTTCCAGCCGCCTGCTGCTGCATATCGGCGAACAGCTGGCGCTGCAGGGCCACAGCTACGCCCAGCTGCATGTGCGCGACTTGCCGGCGCGCGCCTTGCTGCTGGCCGACTACGACGATGCGGCGATCGCCCGCGCCGTGCGCGCCGTGGCCGATGCGGACGCCATCGTGATCGCCACGCCCATCTACAAGGCGTCGTATACAGGGCTGCTGAAAGCCTTCCTCGACCTGCTGCCGCAAGATGGCCTGGCCGGCAAGCTGGTGCTGCCGCTGGCCACGGGCGGCGGCCATGCCCACACCCTGGCGCTCGACTATGCGCTGCGTCCCGTGCTCCATGCGCTGGGCGCCAAGCAAGTCTTCACCAGCATCTATGCCAATGCGCAGCAGCTGGCGTGGCACGAAGAAGGGGGCCTGAGCCTGGACGCGCCGATTGCCGACCGCGTGCAGGCCGGCATCGAGGAGCTCTCCACCGGCCTGTTCGTACTGCAGGGACAGCGTCCGCCCGCGCCAGCCGATATTGCGCACCCCGTACGTTCGCTGCAAGACCAGCCGTATGCGCCTCACTATCAAGCCGCCTGATTATTCACCGACCAAGGAACTGCCATGACACACCGCCACGCACAACGACTCTCGCGCCGTACCACCCTGGGCCTGCTGTTTGCCGCCGCTGCCGGCGTGATGGCGGCCGGCATGCCGGCCGCGGCGCAGGCGCAGGCCAAAGGGGAGCTCCAGGTGCGCATCGGCTACCAGAAATACGGCACCCTGACCCTGCTGAAGGGGCGCGGCACCCTGGAAAAACGCCTAGCCGAACAGGGCGTGGGCGTGAAATGGACGGAGTTTCCGGCCGGCCCCGTGCTGCTGGAAGGCTTGAACGTGGGCAGCATCGATTTCGGCACTGTGGGCGAGGCGCCGCCGATCTTTGCCCAGGCGGCCGGCGCCAACCTGGTCTACGTCGGCAATGAGCCGGCGTCGCCGGCCAGCGAAGCCATCGTCGTGCCCAAGGGATCCGGCCTGCGCACCCTGGCCGATTTGAAGGGCAAGAAAATCGCCCTGAACAAGGGCTCGAACGTGCACTACCTGTTATTGAAAGCGCTGGAAAAGGCCGGTGTCGCGTACGCCGACATCCAGCCCGTGTTCCTGCCGCCGGCCGATGCGCGCGCCGCCTTCGAGCGGGGCAGCGTGGATGCGTGGGCCATCTGGGATCCGTTCCTGGCGGCCGCCGAAAAGCAGCTGGGCGCGCGCGTGCTGGCCGATGGCAAGGGCCTGGTGGCGAACTACCAGTTCTACCTGGCTTCGCGCACGTATGCGGAAAAAAATCCCGAGATCCTGCGCATCGTGCTCGATGAAGTGGCCAAGGTCGATGACTGGGGCCGCAACAATCCGGACGAAGTGGCGACGATCCTGTCGGCACAGACGGGGCTGGGCAAGGATGTCGTGGCGCTGGCCGCCTCGCGCTATGCGTATGGCGTCAAACCCGTGTCGGTCGATGTCATCGCTTCGCAGCAAAGGGTGGCCGATGCGTTTTCCGGACTGAAGCTGATCCCGAAACCGATCGTCGTCAAGGACGCGCTGCTGCCGGCGCGCCAGCTGGCCACCAGCACAAAATAAACAAGCAAAGGAAAGCGCACCATGTCATTGAATGTCTTCTGGTTTATCCCTACCCACGGCGACAGCCGTTACCTGGGCACGTCGCAGGGCGCGCGTCCCGTCGATGCCGATTATTTGCGCCAGGTGGCCGTGGCCGCCGACACGCTCGGCTACGACGGCGTGCTGCTGCCGACGGGCCGATCCTGCGAAGATGCGTGGGTGGTGGCGTCGTCGCTGATCAGCGTGACGCAAAAGCTCAAGTTCCTCGTCGCCATCCGCCCCGGCCTGTCCACGCCGGGCCTGGCCGTGCGCATGGCGTCCACGTTCGACCGCCTGTCGAACGGGCGCCTGTTGATCAACGTCGTCACGGGCGGCGACCAGGGCGAGCTGGAAGCGGATGGCCTGTTTGCCGACCACGCCAAGCGCTATGAAATCTCCGATGAATTCATCAAGGTGTGGCGTGCCACGCTCGCGGGCGAGGGCGGCGCCGCCGGCTACGATTTCGAGGGCAAGCATATCCAGGTGAAGGGCGCGAAAACCCTGTATCCGCCCGTACAAAAGCCGTATCCACCGCTGTATTTCGGCGGCTCGTCGGAGCCCGCGCATGAACTGGCGGCCGAGCAGATGGACGTGTACCTGACGTGGGGCGAGCCGCCCGCCGCCGTGGCCGAGAAAATCGCCGACATCCGCGCGCGCGCGGCAAAAAAAGGCCGCACAGTCCGGTTTGGCATCCGATTGCACGTGATCGTGCGCGAAACGAACGAGGCGGCCTGGCGCGCGGCCGATGAACTGATCAGCCACCTCGATGATGACATCATCGCCAAGGCGCAGGCGGCCTTCGGCAAGATGGATTCCGTGGGCCAGCAGCGCATGGCGGCCCTGCATGGCGGGCGGCGCGACAAGCTCGAAGTATCGCCCAACCTGTGGGCCGGCGTGGGCCTGGTGCGCGGCGGCGCGGGCACGGCTCTCGTCGGCGACGGCCCGACCGTGGTGGCGCGCATGCAGGAATACGCGGACCTGGGCATCGACACCTTCATTTTCTCGGGCTACCCGCATCTGGAAGAGTCGTACCGCTTTGCCGAACTGGTGTTCCCGCTGCTGGGCAAGGGCAAGGCCGTGGGTGAGCAGTCCTTGAGCGGCCCCTTCGGCGAAGTCATGGCCAGCAATATCGTGCCTGCCGCACCGCAGAAAAAGGCGGCCTGAGATGGCGGCCGGCTCCATACGACGGGCAGGCGGCGCGCCGTGGCGTGATTCGCTGGCGCCGTGGGCCTTGCCCGTGGCCCTGCTGCTGGCCTGGCAACTGGCGGCGCAGTGGGGCTGGCTGTCGAGCCGCATCCTGCCCGAGCCGTGGGCCGTGGCAAAAGCGTTTTGGCACCTGGCCGTGTCGGGCGAATTGTGGCTGCACCTGAAAACGAGTTTGTGGCGCGCCACGGTTGGTTTCGCCGTCGGTGCGGGACTGGGCTTGCTGCTGGGCTTATTGACGGGCAGCTTCCGCCACGCGGAAACCCTGCTCGACACGACACTGCAAATGGTGCGCAACATCCCCGCGCTGGCCCTGATTCCGCTGGTGATCCTGTGGTTCGGCATCGATGAAACGGCCAAGCTGTTCCTGCTGGCCGTCGGCGTCTTCTTTCCCGTCTACCTGAACACCTTCCACGGCATACGCTCGGCCGACCAGGGCTTGATCGAAATGGCGAAAAGCTATGGCCTCTCGGGCTGGCCTTTGTACCGCGACGTGATCCTGCCGGCCGCCATGCCGTCCATCCTGGTTGGCGTGCGCTTTTCGCTGGGCCTCGTGTGGGTGCTGCTGATCGTCGCCGAAACCATCTCGGCGCAGGCCGGCATCGGCTACATGACGATGAATGCGCGCGAATTTTTGCAAACGGACGTGGTGCTGGTGGGGATATTGCTGTACGCCTTGCTGGGCAAGCTGGCAGATCTGTTCTCGCGCCGGCTGGAGCGCCACTGCCTGCGCTGGAATCCCGCTTACCGATAGTGACGAAATGACGAAGGAAGACACCATGCTGCTTGCCCCCATCCAGATCGAAACGGATTTTTTGTCGCATTTCGTGCAATACGACCCGGCCAGTGCGCCGCCGCAGGCCAAGGCCGCGCCGCAAGCTCCCTTGGCGCGCCGTGGCGTGCCTTTGGAGCTGACGCAATTGAGCAAGGCCTATGGCGAACGTCCGGTGCTGAAAAACGTCGACCTGCAGCTGGAAGCGGGCGAGTTTGTCGCCATCGTCGGGCGCAGCGGCTGCGGCAAGAGCACCTTGCTGCGCTCGATCGCGGGACTGGAAAGCGTCGATGACGGCAAGGTTGCCATCGGCAGCGGCGTGGGCGCGCCCGACATCCGCATCATGTTCCAGGAATCGCGTCTGCTGCCATGGAAGACGGTGCTCGACAACGTGGCCTTGGGGCTACCCCGTTCCGTCGGCGCGGCGGCCGCCTCGCTGTGGACGGTGGGCCTGGCCGAACGGGCAAATGACTGGCCATCTGCCCTGTCGGGCGGGCAGAAGCAGCGCGTGGCGCTGGCGCGCGCCCTCGTGCACGAGCCGCAACTGCTGCTGCTCGACGAGCCATTGGGGGCGCTCGACGCCCTGACGCGCATCGAGATGCAGCAGCTGATCGAGTCGCTATGGCTGGCGCGCGGTTTCACGGCCGTGCTGGTGACGCACGACGTGGCCGAAGCCGTGGCCCTGGCCGACCGGGTGCTGCTGATCGAGGATGGCCAGATCACCATGGACGTGCCGGTGGACTTGCCGCGCCCCCGACAGCGCGGCCATGCGGCCTTCGCCGCGCTGGAGCAGGCTATCTTGTCGCGCGTGCTGCAGCCGTCTCGGCAAGGACAATAAAGCCGTCGCTATCGACGCTTGCCACGATGGCTTCATAATTGACGATGGCCGGGTGGCGCGTTGCCAGCGGATGCGCATGCGTGGCCGTGACGACGATGACCTTCGCACCGGCCGCTTCGCCCGCCTCGATGCCGACCGACGCATCTTCGAACACCAGGCAGTCGGAGGGCGCCACGCCCAGTTTTTCAGCGGCCAGCAGATAGCAATCGGGTTTTGGTTTGCCTGCCTTGACGTCTTCCGCCGTCACCATGATGGCGGGTATCGGCATGCCGGCCGCCTTCAGGCGGGCAGTGGCCAGCGCGCGCGGCGCCGAGGTGACGATGGCCCATTGCGCGGGCGGCAGCGATTCCAAAAAGCGCAGCGCGCCCGCGATTTCAATAATCCCTTCCACATCGATGATTTCCGCATCCGTGATGCCTTGCGACTCGCGCTGCGCGTCGACGCCGGGCAAGCGCAGTTTGGCGATGGTGTCGACCGAGCGCGCGCCGTGGATGGTGGGCAAAAAGGCCGCCACGTCGAGGCCCTGGCGCTGCGCCCACGTGCCCCAGATGCGTTCGGCGGCGGCGATGGAATTGATGACGGTGCCGTCCATGTCGAACAGAAAAGCGCGGTAGCGGCCGGCGGCCGATGGTGTCGGGGATGAAGACGGCGAGGGCAGTGCGGACATGGCTTCCTTCCAGGCGGGTTGGTTGAGGCTTTTTTGCAAGCGCCCATTGTAAGGTGAAAGCGCAATATGCGTGCTGTGCTACATTCAGCGCACCGGTCATCGTGGCCGGCAAGATACGGACAAGGACAGATAGTGGCAATCGAGTTTTCGTTGGAAGCGGATGCGCAGTTGGAGCAAGGGGTATTGACCGACGTATTGACGCGCTGCGGGGCGCAGGACGTCGAGCCGAGCGACAGGGGCTTCAATGGCTGGTTCCCCGAGTCGGGCCTGAGTTTTTATGTCCGTATCAGGAGCATTGAGCAAGGTATGGGAAGCGCCAGCCCTGACTGCGTGCTTGCCGAATTTCTGCCGTCGCCGCAGGACTGGCGGGTGGAGTACAGGATCAATTTCCGCTACAACAGCGATGAATACAATGCCTGCAGCAGCACCTTGCGCGAAGTCGTTGCCTGCCTGGTGGAATCGAGCCCCTGCAAATTTGTCGTCTCATTTCAATCTGAGCAAGTGTACTGCTTGCGCAATCAGCGGGGGCTGGAAATCTTCAAGGTCATCTGACCTGCTGCCGGACGACAGCCTACAGGTACACCGATTCAAACCTGGCCACGGGCGCGCCATCCTTGAGCAGGATCAGCTTCTCGCCTTCGATCTGGTAGCCCGTCACGCTGTTCAAATTGGCCAGTACGGCGCTTTCCAGCTGCATCAAAGGGGGCGGGCAGGCCATGCGCGTGCCGGCCAGTTGCGTGAAGCGCAGGGCCGTGCCGGCCAGCGTATAGCCGCCCATGACGCGGTTGCAGCCTGTGAAACCGGTGACCTTGCCATCGGCGGTAAGGGTGATGCGCACTTCGCGTTCCTGCTGCGGCGCCATCGCCACGGGAGTCCCATCGAGCTGCGTCAGCTTCCAGTAGGTATTCGTCAGGCTGGCGTTCGGCTTGGCGCTGTCGCTGGTGGCGGCACAGCCACCGGCCATGGCGATGGCGGCGGCGAGGGGGATGTATTTCAGGCGATGCGGCATGGGATGCTCCTGTGAGGGGGAATGCCTGCAGACTAGCAGGTTTTTTGCGCCGCTCAGCGCACGGCAGCGGTGATCGTTTCCATTTTGCCAGTCCTGGCATTAAACTCATGCTTTCTTTAACGTTGATCGGGGAGCCGGGCCGATGCTGCAAGCGCAAGCGCTGGATAATCGACTGGTGGCCACCACTGACGACGACGTGCTGGTCGACCGCATCGTGCCCGGCGCGCCGCTGGTCGTCGCCTTCGGCTTTGTTTCGTGGACCACGCGTCCCGCCTTCGATTTTTACGGGCGCCTGAGAAAGCTGGAGCAGGCCAGCGGGCAGCCGCTGAACAAAATCCTCGTGCGCGATTCGGGCAATGCCTGGTACCACCGCCGCATCGCAGGCCTGGGCAACCATGTCGACGAGACGGCGCAAGCCTTGCGCGAACTCGTGCGCCGCATCGCGCCCAGCCAGGTCACGACCGTCGGCCAGTCCATGGGTGCGTACGCGGCCGTCATGTATGGCTTGCTGCTGGACGCGCAGCAGATCGTCGCCTTCGGGCCGCTGTCCTTCCTCGACGTGCAGCAGGCGCGCTTGTACCATGAGCTGCGCTGGCTGCCCGTGATGGAGTCGCTGGCGCAAGACCCGCCAGCCTCCGGCTACTACGACCTGGCTGCCCTGTGCCGCGCCAGGGCAACCGAGCATACGCAGCTGCACCTGGTGTTCGGCACGCGGCCTGACGCGGCCAATCCAGGCGCCAGCGCCAGCGAATCGGTCAACCTCGACGCCATGCACGCGCAGCGCCTGGCCGCCTATGGTCAATGCACCCTGCACCCGTTTCCCCAGTCGGGCCACGCGGTCGTGCAGCATCTGATCGACACGAAGCGTATCAATGGCTTGCTGGCCAAATGCATACTCGGCCTCACGTTGGCGCCCGAGTCCATGCCGGAGATCGGCGCCGCCTGGCAAGACTGGGTGGCGGAAAACCTGCGCTTGGGCTGCGCCGGCGAACAGCTGGTGGCCGTGCTGCAGCAGCACGGTTTTTCGCTGGCCAGCAGCATGGCTGCCGTGGATGCCGTCCGCGCCAAGGCCACATGACGCCGCAGTTCGAACTCGATACCCTGAAAATCCGCATCGCCGCGCCCGAACTGGCGGCGCTCGATTTGCGCGTGCGCGTGCAGCGCGCGCTGCGCCAGCTGATACTCGATGGCGTGCTGGCGCCGGGCCTGCGCCTGCCGGCCACGCGCGCGCTGGCGCAGTCGCTGGGCGTGTCGCGCGATACGGTGGAAATGGCGTACGCGCAGCTGCGCCTGGACGGTTATATCCAGCGCCAGGCGGGATCGGGCAGTTTCGTCTCGCCGACGATAGGGGCGAACTTGCTGGGCAAGCCGGCGGTGGAGCCGCTGTCCATGCCGGCGCAGCCGGTGGCGCTCAGCGCGCGCGGCGCGCAGATTCTCGCCAGCGGCGGCGTGCTTGACCAGCAAAGCGTGAAGGCGTTTGCCACGGGCTTGCCGGAAACGCGGGCTTTTCCGCTTGACGTGTGGGAGCGCTTGCGGCGCCAGGCGGCCAGCGAACACCATGTGCTGCTGCACGGCGACCCGCAAGGTGCCGAGCCTTTGCGCCAGGCCATCGCCGACTATGTGAACCTGGAGCGGGGCGCGCGGGCCACGGCCAGCCAGGTGCTGGTGCTGAGCAGCACGCGCCAGGCGCTGTACCTGTGCGCGCAGGTGCTGGTCGATGCGCATGGCCCCATCCTGATGGAAGACCCCGGCTATTTCGGCGCGCGCAAGGCGTTCGAGATGGCGCAGCTGCGCGTCGTGCCCGTGCCCGTCGATGCGCATGGCTTGTCCATCAAACATCTGCGGGCGGACCGCAGCGGCGCCAACACGGTGTACGTCACGCCGTCGCATCAATACCCGACGGGCGCCACCCTGGCGCTCGAGCGCCGCCTGGCCCTGACTGCCTGGGCGGCCGAGCGCCAGGGCTGGATCATCGAGGATGATTACGACAGCCAGTTCCACTACGCGGGCTTGCCGACGGCGTGCGTGCAGGGGCTCGACACGCAGCAGCGCACGATTTACCTGGGCACCTTCGCCAAGTCGCTGTATCCGGGGCTGCGCATCGGTTACATGGTGCTGCCGCCCGCGCTGGTGCAAGCGATGACCCATGCGCGCAGCATCCTCGATGGCCACACGCCGCAACTGGACCAGCTGACACTGGCCCGTTTCATCGCCGATGGCCATTTCGCGGCCCATGTGCGCGCCATGCGCAAGGTCTACGCCGTGCGCCGCGATGCCATGGCGCAGGCCGTGCAGCGGCACCTGCCGCACGTGGTCACGGCGCAGCTGCCGCCGGGCGGCTTGCAGATGCCGTGTCTGCTGCACGAGGGCAGGGTGGAGCTGGAAACGATACGCCTGGCGGCGCAGGCGGGCATCGTGCTGCCGGGCCTGAGCCGCTTGTACGCGACGCCGCCGGCGCGCGGCGGCTGGCTGCTGGGCTTTGCGGCCTTGACCCCGCACGAGATCGACAGCGGCATCGTCCGCCTGGCCCGCGCGCTCGGTTGATGCTGTCAAAGTGGTCTGCTGTATGTTCTTGAATTGGCATGCTTCAGCAGTCCATACGGCCATTAATATGCTCGCTTTTAATGGCAGAGGCATATACATGACAACAACCACTACAACCGCCGCCATGGCCGACCGGGCGCGCTGGCGCGACCTGGCGTCCCCCGCCATGGCCGCCTTCATTTCCGTCCTCGTCAACTATGGCGGCACCTTCGTGCTGGTGTTCCAGGCGGCCCAGCTGGCCCAGCTGAGCGCCGCGCAGACGGCGTCCTGGGTCTGGTCGCTGAGCATCGGCGTGGGCGTGACGGGCATCTGGCTCAGCTACCGTTACCGCGCGCCCATCATCACGGCCTGGTCCACGCCCGGTGTGGCTTTTCTGGCCACCGTGATGCCGCACACGCCGTATGCCGAGGTGATCGGCGCCTATATCGTGTCCGCTATCGCCTTCATTCTGCTGGGCATGTCCGGCGCCTTCGAACGCCTCGTGCGGCTGATTCCTGGCGGCATCGCCGCCGGCTTGCTGGCCGGCATCCTGCTGCAGTTCGGCGTGAACGCGTTTGGCGGCGCCAGCGCCGATCCTGTGCTGGTGGTGGTATTGCTGCTGTCGTACGCCGTGCTGCGCCGCTTTACGGCACGCTTTGCCGTGGTGGGCATCATGCTGATCGGCCTGGCCCTGCTGCTGGCGCAGGGGCGCATCGATGCGCAAGGCATCGAACTGGCCCTGGCCGCGCCCGTGTTCGAGATGCCGCGTTTTTCCGTGGCGTCCCTGCTGGGCGTGGCGCTGCCCCTGTTCCTGATCACCCTGACGGGGCAATACATGCCCGGCATGCTGGTGCTGCGCAACGACGGCTACCAGGTCAGCGCGAATCCCATTCTGACGGTGACGGGGCTCTGTTCGCTGCTCATGGCGCCGTTCGGCGCGCACGCCTTCAACGTCGCCGCCATCACGGCCGCCATCTGCACGGGCAAGGATGCGCATGCGGACCCGTCGAAGCGCTATGTCGCGGGGCTGGCGTGCGGCGTGCTGTATATCCTCGTGGGTATCTTCGGCGTCACCCTGGCCAGCCTGTTCATGGTCTTGCCGCGCCCCTTCATCACGGCGCTGGCGGGCCTGGCCTTGCTGGGCGCCATCGGCAACAGCCTGGCGCAGGCGATGGCGGACGTGCGCATGCGCGAAACGGCCTTGATCACATTCCTGGCCACGGCTGCGAACGTGACCCTGCTGGGCGTGGGCGGCGCCCTGTGGGGGCTGGCGGCGGGACTGGCGGCGCACGGGCTGATGCATTGGGGACGCAAGGCGGCATAGCCTGGATATTTGCCCATTTTGCCAGCCGCCGCATACAATTGCTGCGCCCGTGCCCGTTGGCACCGTCTTTTCCCGATGTGAGCGATGGCCGATCTGACTTTCCTGGCGCAGTATCTGCTGGCGATCACGCCCGCCTTCCTCGTCTGCGCCGCCTTGCTGCTGGCCGTTCCCCGGACCGTGCCGCTGCTGCGCGTGCTCGTGCACATCGTGTTTTTCGTGCTGGCGCGCGACGCGATGACGGCGCACGGCTACTGGCAAGTGGCGGCGGGCGGTTTGCGCTTCACTGCGCCGCCGCTGGTCTTGCTGGTGCTGGGCGCCATGTCGCTGGGGCTGGTGGCCAGCACGTGCTGGCTGGAAAACGAGGCGCGCCGCCAGATCCGCTGGTTCGGCATGCGCCCGGTCCTGTCCGTGCTGCTGGGCGTGGCGGGCGCGGCACTGATCATCGCGCTGGCGACGGGTTTGAAAGCGTTGTTCGGCTTGCCTTCCCTGCCGCCCGTCGCGTTATCGCTGCTACCCTTGCTGCTGGGCTTTGCGCTGGCGGCCAACTGTTATGAGGAATTGCTGTTTCGCGGCTTGCTGCAGCAGCAATTGCGCGCCTGGCTGCCGGCCTGGCGCGCGGCGCTGGTGTCGGGCCTGCTGTTTGGCCTGTGCCACGCCTTCCTTGCCACCACCGTCACGCAGGTGGGTGCGCCCATCGTCGTCTTCACCGTGATCGAAGGCGTGGTGGCGGGGCTGGTATATTGCCGTGCCGGCTTGTTGGGCGCGTCCCTGGCCCATGGCCTGGCGATTTTTGCGCTGGCCGCCGGCTGGGTGTGAATCCTGTTGTTTCAATTTAATGAAGAGTGAGAAAGCGATGCCTGTCAGTTCCTACCTGAATACCCGCCCCGTCGTGGGCGAGCGCGTCTACCTGCATGACACGGCGCAAGTGATTGGCGACGTGCAGATCGGCGACGACTGCTCGATCTGGTGCAACAGCGTGCTGCGCGGCGACGTCAACCGCATCGTCATCGGTGAAGGCAGCAATATCCAGGACTTTTCCATGGGTCACGTATCGCACAGGAACGCGGCCAAGCCCGACGGGTCACCGTTGACCATCGGCAAATACGTGACCATCGGCCACTCCGTCATCTTGCACGGCTGCACGATTGGCGACGAGTGTTTGATCGGCATGGGCAGCATCGTCATGGATGACGTGGTGGTGGAAAAGCACGTGATGCTGGGGGCGGGCAGCCTGGTGTCACCGGGCAAGGTGCTGGAAAGCGGGCACCTGTACGTGGGCCGCCCCGCCGCCAAGGTACGCGCGCTGACGGAAGCGGAAATCGCCTACCTGCGCTATTCGGCCGAGCACTATGTGCGCGTGAAAAACAACTACCTGCTTGGCGAACCGGGCTGATGCTTCAGCCTGGCGCCATGGCCAGTGCATTGATGCGCGCCGCCATGGCGCGTGCATCAGGCACGCCCAGCACCAGGCGCGCCCATTTTTCGCCTTGCAATTCGATGACCAGTGGCTGCATGCCGCGCGTCATGAAGACGAACTGGCGGTCGCCGCCCTTGTGATAAGTGCCTGCCGAAATGACTCCCGGCAGGTTGGTGCCCGGTGCGCGCAAGCCAAGGGCCGCGCCGCGGAAACCGTCATCGTCGGTGGCTCCACGCACATGCTGCAGGGGAATGCACAGGTTGCCCTGAAAGGACGCCAGTTTTTCCCATAGGGCCAGGCGGATGGTCAGTGCATCGTCGTTCAATTCGAGGCTAGGCATGGTGTCTCCTTCGTTGGTTGATCCAGATGGCTTAACAGGCGTTCGCCCAGCAGGCGGGACGTATCGGTACCCGTGTCCAGTACGGCGGCACGGCACAGCGCCGTGATGGCGGCGTCAGAGGGCGCCAGTTCCTTCAAGGCGATGATCAGCAAATCGACCGCTTCTTCCCGCGCCGGCCAGCCAGGCTGCAGTGCTTGTGTCAGCACGCGCTCAAACAGATGGCGTTTGGAGCCGAAAGCCTTGTACAGGCTGCCGCGCAGCAAACCCGTCGCCTTGACCAGGTCATCGACCGACGCGGCGTTGTAGCCCAGGCTGCCAAAGACGGCGGCGGCCTGGCTGGTGACGGTGGCTTCGTCAAAATTGCGCGGTCTGGCCATGGTAGGTAGGCGATGGGTACGACGGGGCGGGATGCCCTGTTTCTGGCACCACTATATGCATTGGTGAACGATTGGTCAATAACTATCTGCGGCCAGCGGTTTCGCGCAGTTCCGGCCGCGGCGCCAGGTCTTGCGGTAGGCGCAGGACGGAGACGAGCCCCAGGCGCCGCAACAGCAGCAGCATCCACCAGCCCGGGTCCCATTCTCCCGGCAGCAGGCCCAGTCTGGCCGAGCCCGGATACGCGTGATGGTTGTTGTGCCAGCATTCGCCCATGGTCAGCAGCGACGTCAGGCGGATATTGCGGCCCTGCACGGCGGCGCCGTCGACGTGGAAGTGCATCTGGCCATGGTTGTGGGCGAAGTAGCCGATCAACCAATGGCCGAGCACGCCGGCGCTGACCCGCGCGCAGACGCCCCAGCAGACCAGGCCCCAGCCGCCCCAGACAAAGAACAGCAGGGCCCATGGCAGTTGCTGCAGCATCCAGCTTCTTTCCAGAAAACGGTAAAAGCGGTCGTGCGCGATGCGCGGCTCGATGGCGATGTGCGGCGGGTGGTCGAGGTCGAGGCGGCAGAACAATTGCCACCAGGCATCGCGCCAGAAACCGGCGCCGTGGCGCAAATAGGGGTGGCAATCGGGCAGGCGCTGCGCATAGTCGCGCAGTTCGTGCTGGCGCAGCAGGCCCAGCGGACCGCTGAGGCCCACCAGCACGCCCAGGTACACCAGCAGGTATTCCAGCCATTGCGGGCATTCAAAGCTGTCGTGGATCAGCTTGCGGTGGCTGCCCAGCGAGTGGCCGAACAGCAGGACGATGGCCGTGCCGGCCGCAAACAGCAGCAGACCGGTCCAGCTGAAGTAGCGCAGGGCGCCCGTCACGGCGCCGGCCAGCATGGCCGTCAGCCATAGCGATGGCAAAGGCGCAAAACGCACCGTGCCGTGCAGCACGCTATCGGCGTGGGTGGCGCGGGCGCGGTGGCGATCCAGGCTGGCCGCCGTCATCAGGCCTTGGGGGCCGACGATGGTTGCGTGTACTTGTCGAAGTTGGTGATGTAGTCGTTGAAGTTGTCGGTCAGCATGCGCTTGTACTGTTCCGTGAAGAAGGCCACGGCGCCTTCCTTTTCTTCCTGCATCTTGGCCACGTCGTTGCTCTTGCTGGCGACGAGGAAGGCGTTGAAGCGGGCGGCCGCGTACAGCAGCGAGGTGGCTACTTCATTGCCGCCGCTGTGCATGCATTGCTCATTGGCCAGGGCGATGACCTGGTCGGCGCGTTCCCAGAATTCCGGGCCCGGTGCTGGTTTTGTCGTTGGTGTGCTCATAGAAATCCCTCATGAAAGTGCGCGCCAGTCTACACAGGGGGCCGCGGGCTGTCCAGCCGCGCGGCCGCCCGTCAGGGCACCTGCAGGATTTGTTCCAGCAAAACGGGCAGCGGCTGGCGGATGTCGAGCACCATGCCGGCCTCGTCCGGCTGCAATGGCTGCAAGGTGGCCAGCTGGCTGTCGAGCAGGCTGGCCGGCATGAAATGGCCGGGGCGCTGCAAGCGGCTTTCCAGCACGGCGCGCGGGCCATCGAGGTGGATAAAGCGCAGGGCCGGGTCGCCCTCGCGCAGCACGTCGCGGTAGGCGCGCTTCAGGGCCGAGCACGAGACGACGAGGCCGCTGCCTTGCGCGCGGGCCATGGCGATGCGCTCGCGCAGGGCGGCCAGCCAGCCGGCCCGGTCGGCATCGTCGAGGGGTATGCCGGCCGCCATCTTGGCCACGTTTTCCGGGGAGTGCACCTCGTCGCCTTCCACGTAAGGCACGTGCAAGGCGCCGGCCAGCAGGCTGCCGACGGCGCTCTTGCCGCAGCCGGATACGCCCATCACGACCCAGCGCACGGCGGGCACGCCCATGGTCAAGGCGCCGAAACGATGACGGTGACGCGGCGGTTTTCCGCCTTGCCCGTCTTGCTGGCGTTCGAGGCCACGGGTTTGCTCATGCCCAGGCCCTTGACGGTGATGTTCTCGCGCGGAATGCCCGATGCGCTCATGGCGTCGGCCACCACGTTGGCGCGCGCCAGCGACAGCTTGTTGTTGTACGCTTCCGTGCCTTCGTTATCCGTATGGCCTTCCACGCGCATGTGGGTAATGCCCACTTTCAGCAGGGCGGCGCTGATTTTCTGGATGGCGCCCCGGCTGGGTGCGATCAGCTTGGCGGCGTCGAACTCGAACAGCAGCTTGTCGGTAAAGCTCAGTTCCCAGCCTTCGTCCGTCTGGTTGAAGCCTTGTTCCTTCAAGGTGGCCACTTGCTCGGCATTGAACAGCGGTTTGATTTCTGGCGTGCTCTGGCAGGCGGCCAGCAGGCCCAGCATGAACAAGCCGAGTAAGCCGCGGCGTAATTGGGTGTAGATGAATTGCATGGTGTTGCTCCTTGGTTCAGGGGTGAGTATGGGGTTGCGGCAGGCGCGCCACCTGGCGCGTGCCGCGCTGCGCCTGCTTGGCGCGGTACATGGCTTCGTCCGCCGCGCCGACCAGCGAGATGGCGTCGATGGCGTGATCGGGAAAGACGGCCACGCCGATGGTCAGCGAGCTGACGATGCTGTTGCCGGTGGGCAGTTCAATGGCTTGCGCCATGGCGGCGATGATGTTGTCGGCAATGTGCATGGCGTCGCTGCTGTTGCGCAGCGGCTTGAGCACGATGGCGAATTCGTCGCCGCCCAGGCGCGCCACCAGGTCGCCTTCGCGCAATTGCTGCTTGATGCGCGCGGCGATCGTCACCAGCACGCGGTCGCCCGAGGCATGGCCGAAGGTGTCGTTGATGTACTTGAAGCGGTCGCTGTCGAGGAACAGCACGGCCACCTTGCCATTGCCGACCCGCGCGTCGAGGATGGCGCGTTCCAGTTCCGCTTCCATGAAGGCGCGGTTCGACAGGCCCGTCAGGCTGTCATGGTTGGCGCGGTGCGACAGCGAGGCGTGTTCCTTCTGCAGATGGCTTTGCCACGCTTCCAGTTCGTCGAGCAGGGCGTTGAAGTCGTCATTGATCTGGTTCAGTTCGGCAATATTGGCCGGCGGCACGCGCAGTTCGAACGAGCGGTCGCGCCGCACCCGGTGCGCCGTTTCCGCCAGGTGGCGCAGCGGCGACGTGATTTCCGTTTCCATGCTGCGCGACAGGCGCACGGCGACGACCAGGCTCAGCACCAGGCAGGCGAGCAGGCAGGAGAGGCCGCTGAGCAGGAAGGGCAGCAGGCTGCGGCTGTGCGGCACCAGCTTGATGCTGCCGATGGCCTGTTCATTGCGCATGATGGGGAAGGTCAGCGAATCGGGCAGCATCCAGCCCGTCAGCGCACGCTCGATGTAGTAGCGCGTGCCGTGTTCGCCCCGTTCCCAGCGGGCCAGCACCTTGCCGTCCTGGTCGCTCACCTGCGCCTGGTCGATATCTTCATTGACGCCGATCAGGGCCAGCGCTTCCCTGGCGGCCATGGAGTCGCCAAAGACGACGGCCCCTTCCACCGTATAGCTCATCGAACGGGCCACCAAGCGCAGGTTCTGGTCCGAATACACGCGCAGGGCCAGCAGCGCCACGGCAGTCAGCGTCAGGCCGGCCGCCAGCACGGCGATCAGCGACACGCTCAGGTGGGCGCGCCGCAGCACGCTGTCGAGCGTGCGGCGGGGCTGGCGGGCGTGCTTGTTGCTCATGCGGGCGCTCATGGCGGCGGTCCCTTGCGACGTGCAATTTGCAAGGCATTCGGATGCACGCGCAGGCCGCTGCGGGCGATGGCGTCGAGGTTGACGTCAAAACCGATCTGCGCCTCGGTCAGGCGCAGGCAGAACATCGTGCCCACGGCGCAGGAAGTACCCGGTTCGGCGACCGATAGAATCGGTTTGCCGATGATCTGCGCCAGCAGATGCTCGCGTTCGCCCTCGTGCAGTCTGCCCATGTAGACGACGTCGCATTCGCTGGCCGCGCTGGCCATCGCCGGGAGTTTCACGCGGATGCGCTGGCCCAGGCTGGAAGCGGGCGTGTCGACGATGGACGCGCCGTAGCGTGGCGCACCGAGCATGCAGACGCGCACTTCCTGGCGCGCCACGGGCCAGCGCACATAACTGATGATGCCGAACAGGACCTGCGCCACTTCGGCGGGACGCCTGGCGTCGGCAGCCGCGCCCGTTTGCGCCCACGCCGCGCACGGCGCCAGCGCACCGCAGGCGAGCAGGGAGGCCAGCAGCACGACAGCGAGCAGGACGGGCGGCGCGGGGCGCTGCCGGTGGCGAGGGGAGAAGGGCACGGCGTCGGTGTCTTTATGCAGATCGGTGGCTATTCAAATAGTTACTTCGCAACACAGACTCTACGGAAGTCCATGTTGAAAGTAAATCACGGCATGACGCCATAAACCTTGCATTATAAACACGAATGTGAAAACTTGCATTCTTTACCATGAGAATTACTTATCAACACTGCCTAGGCGGGCCAGAGTGTTGCTATTCTTCCAGTGTCGCTTCCAGCAAGTCGATTTCGCGCAGCAGGCGCAAGTGAATGGTATCGTCCAGCTCGCCCGAGATGCGGCGGCGGAACAGTTCATCGCGCTCCGCATTGAGCGCTTCCAGGCGCAGCGAGCGCTCGGCCCTGGCCAGTTCCTGCAGCCGCATCGCCTCGTCGTTGCTGCTTTCGCCATACGCGAGGCGGCGCCGGTAGGCTTCGATCAGGCGGTTGGCCGCTTCCGTGACGACTTGCTGCTTGTCATTCTTGTCGATGCCTTCGCACACTTTTTCCAGCCGCGCGATGGCCGCTTCGGCGGCAGCGGCGCGGGCGTTGCGCTCTTCCGTCGAACGGCGCGCGGGCGGCGCGAAGACGAGGCCCTTGGTCAGCAGGGGCAGGGTGACGCTGGCCAGCAGCAGCGACAGCAAAATCACGCCCATGGCCAGGAAGATGACGAGGTCGCGCGCGGGAAAGCGCGTGCCATCGGGCAGGAACAAGGGCAGGGTCAAAATGCCGGCCAGGGTCAGCGCGCCGCGCACGCCCGCGAACGACGCCACCAGCAGCAATCGCAGGCTGGGGCGGGCCAGCAGCGCCGCGTCCTTCGGTTCGCCGGCCACCTTCTTGTGGTGCTTGAACAGGGTCAGTTTCATGGAAATGAAGACCCAGAGGAAGCGCATGAAGGTCAGTCCCACCGTGATGGCGATGACGAACAGCGGCAGTTTCCAGGCGCTGCCGGCGCCGATCTCGGCTGAGGCGGCGGGCAAGCCGGCAACGGTGGTGGGCAGCTGCGCGCCCAGCATGACGAAGATCACGCCATTCAAGACCAGTTGCACGGTATCCCACACGGCCTTGCGCTGGGTGCGCGTGGCGGCCAGCGGGCGGCCGATCAGGTCGGCATAATGCATGGACACGCCCGCCGTGGCGGCGGCCAGGATGCCCGAGCCGTGGATTTGCTCGGCGCCCAGGTAGGCGGCAAACGGGATCAGGATGCTGATGAGGATTTGCAGGCCCGGCTCTTCGCCCACCTTGCTCACCAGCCACTTATTCGCCAGGCCCACGCCCCAGGAGATGGCCAGGCCGATGATGATGCCGCCGCCCGCTTCCTGCAGGAAACTCAGCGAGGCGGCGCCGATGGAAAAGCCGCCCGTCATCATGGCGCCCACGGCAAACGTGAAGCAGACGAGGCCCGACGCGTCGTTGAGCAGGGACTCGCCTTCGAGGATGTGCATCAGGCGCGGCGGGATCGGATTGCCTGCGGCGATCGCGGAGACGGCCACGGGGTCCGTCGGCGAGAGGATGGCGCCCAGCGCGAAGGCGACGGCCAGCGGCACGCTGGGAATCAGCCAGTCGATGAAAAAGCCCATGCCCAGCACGGTAAACAGCACGAGGCCGATGGCCAGCATCAGGATCGAGCGCGCATCGGAAAAGAAGGCGCCCTTGGGAATGCGCCAGCCATCGAGAAACAGCAGCGGCGGGATGAAGAGCAGGAAGAAAATATCGGGATCGAGCGGCACTTGCACGCCAAACACGGCCAATCCCGTGCCGCCGGCGATCTGGATCAGGGGCAGCGGTAGCTTGACCCAGCGCGAGCGGGCGAGAAAGCCGCACAGGACGACGGTCAACACGAGGATGAGGATGATGGTAACGGTATGCATGAAGGAGCGGCGGCGTGCTGAAACGCTGATTATAAGGCGCAGCCCGCCTGCAGGCGGCACCTGCGTGTCATTGCGTACATACAACAAGTCACAATCGCGGTAAGATTCTCCCATTCATTGCCACAATCTGCTCTGCTGCCGCCGTCCGTGCGCGGCAGGCGCGTGCCTGGCCTTTTACCGGACTCCTGTTTTGCTCAAGAAAATCTTCACCGGCCTGCTGCTGTCGCTGGCATTGCTCATCGTGGCGGCCCTGGCCGCGTATCTGTATTACTGGCGTCCCGCGCTGGCGCCCATCGATCCCCCTGCCGCCACGGCATTTTCCCCGCAAGTGGTGGAGCGGGGCCGCATCCTGGCCGGCATGGGCAATTGCGCCGCCTGCCATACGGCCAAGGGCGGCGCCGAGTACGCGGGCGGCCACGGCCTGGCCACGCCGTTCGGCACCATCTATGCGACGAATATCACGCCCGACCGGCAAACGGGCATCGGCCGCTGGTCGCAGGCCGCCTTCCAGCGGGCCATGCGCGAAGGCGTGGGCCGCGACGGTGCCCATCTGTATCCCGTCTTTCCGTACACCCATTTCAACCTCGTCTCGGATGCGGACCTGGCGGCCTTGTACGCGTATTTCATGACGCGCCCGCCCGTGTATGCGGTGGCGCCCGCCAACAGCGTGCCTTTCCCGTTGAACTTGCGGCCGCTGCAGGCAGGCTGGAAGCTGCTGTTTTTCAAGCCGGCCAGCTATCAACTCAATCCCGCGCAAGGCCTGGACTGGAACCGGGGCCGCTACCTGGCCGAAGGCCTGGCCCATTGTGCCGCCTGCCACACGCCGCGCAATGCGCTGGGCGCCGAGCTTGCCGGCTCATCCTATCTGGGCGCGGCCATCGACCACTGGTATGCGCCGGCCTTGACCAGCGCCAACACGGCCCCGCTGCCGTGGACGCAGGACGAGCTGTACGCCTTTTTGCGCACGGGGGCGACGTCCCTGCACGGCGTGGCGGCCGGGCCCATGTCGTCCGTCGTGCACGAAGGCATGGGCGCTTCGCCCGATAGCGATATCCGCGCCTTGTCCGTGTATTTTGCCGGCGTGGCCGGGGCGGAGCAACGCCAGGTCGATACCGATACCGTGGTGAAAGCCGGCATTGCCCGCTCGCAGCGCGTCAGCCTGGTCGACAACGACCGTGGCGCCAGCCTGTACGTGGCCGCCTGCGCGTCGTGCCACTCGAACAGCGATGGCGAGCCCGCGGCGCTGCGGCCGGAACTGAGCCTGAACAGCGCCGTCAGCGCGCCCGATCCCGCCAACCTGATCCAGGTGATATTGCACGGCTTGAGCAAGGACGAAGCCATGCCCGGCGTGCTGATGCCCGGCTTTGCCGCCTCGCTGACGGACAACGACGTGGCCCAGCTGGCCGCCTATCTGCGCCGCAGCCGCAGCCACCATCCGGCCTGGACGAACCTGGAAGCGGCCGTGGCACGCGCCCGCGCTGGCAAGTAATTACTGAAAGACTCTATGTACAACATGACCGTGAATGGCCAGCCCTTCGGCACCGAGGTTGACGCCGAGACGCCCCTGCTGTGGGTGCTGCGCGACGAAGTGAAATTAAAAGGCACGAAGTTTGGCTGCGGCATCGGCATGTGCGGCGCTTGCACCGTGCACGTGGATGGCCGCGCCATGCGCTCGTGCATCACGCCGATTGCCGCCGTGGCCGGCTGCGCCATCACCACCATCGAAGGCCTGTCGCCCGATGGCACGCACCCGTTGCAGCGGGCGTGGCTCGCCACGCAGGCGCCCCAGTGCGGCTATTGCCAGTCGGGCCAGATCATGCAGGCGGCCACCCTGCTGAAAGACTATCCGCAGCCGACCGATGCGAATATCGACGCCGTCATGAGCGGCAACCTGTGCCGCTGCATGGCGTATGTGCGCATCCGCAAGGCCATCAAACTGGCGGCCGGCATGCAGGAGGCGCCCGGTGTTTAAGTTGCCGAAAGAAAATTCAGCTGCCCGCCCCAGTGTGCTGGGCCGGCGCGGTTTCCTGATCGCCGCCGCCGGCACGGGGTTTACCTTGGCCTTCCTGCGCGCCGACAGCTCCCTGGCCGCAGGCAAGGCGGCGCCCGTGCAGTCTAAGCAAAGCGCCGCGCCCGTGTTCGATCCCAGCATCTGGTTTGAGATCGGCCGCGACGGCATCGTTACCGTCAACATCGCCAAGGCGGAAATGGGCCAGCATATCGGCACGGCCCTGGCGCGCATCGTGGCCGAGGAGCTGGAAGTGGACTGGAGCAAAGTACGCTTGCATTACGTGGACACGGACCCGAAATGGGGCTTGATGGTGACGGGCGGCAGCTGGTCCGTGTGGCAGAATTTCGATCCACTCAGCCGTGCCGGCGCGGCCGGGCGCCTCGCGCTGGTCGAGGAGGGCGCGCGCCTGCTGCGCGTGCCCGTGTCCGCCTGCCACGCGAGGCTGGGCGTCGTGCATGGCCGGGGGCGGTCGATCAGCTATGGCGACATCGTGCGCCGTGGCAAGCTGGCGCGCCAGTACACGCCCGAGCAACTGAAAGCCATCGTGCTGAAAACGCCGCAGCAGCGCAGCCTGGTCGGCCAGAACGTGCAAGCGCTCGACATCCCCGCGAAAATCAATGGCACGGCCGTGTACGGCATCGATGCGGAAGTCGAGGGCATGCTGTATGCGCGCCCAAAGATCCCGCCGACCCGCTACGGCGCGAAAGTGGTCTCCATCGATGATACGGCCGCGAAAAAGGTGCCGGGTTATCTGCGTTCGTTCGCCTTGCAGGATCCCAGCGGCACGGTGCCTGGCTGGGTCATGGTGGTGGCCGAAACATATGCGGCCGCCATGCGCGCGGCCGACCTCGTGCAAGTGAAATGGCGGGCCGGCGCGGCGGCCCACGTGGCGGAGCAGGATATCTTTAACTACGCGACCAAACAGCTGGCCGACGCCAGCCTGGGCGCCCGCGTCGTCGATGACGATGGCGTGGAGCAAGCTTTCAACGATGCCAGCCTGCAGCTGGAGCGCCACTACACGACCAGTACCGTGCTGCATTTCCAGCTGGAACCCGTGAATGCCCTGGCGCAGGAAATCGACGGCGTCTGGCACATTCATGCGGGCAACCAGTGGCAATCGTTGATACTGCCCGTGCTGGCGCAGGCGTTGAAGGTCCCCGAGAGCCATGTCATGCTGCACACCTATCTGCTCGGTGGCGGTTTCGGGCGGCGCCTGAATGGCGATTATTGCGTGCCGGCCGCGCTGGCGGCGCAAGCCGTGGGGCGGCCCGTCAAGATGATTTGCACGCGGGCCGACGACGCCCGTTTCGATTCGCCCCGTTCGCCATCGGTGCAGCACGTGCGCATGGCGTTCGACGACGTCGGCAAGGTGTCGGCGATGGTGCACGAAGCGAGCGCGGGCTGGCCCACGCAAGCGATGATCCCCACCTTCCTGGCCAAGGATAAGCAGGGCCATCCGTATGACCCGTTCGCCATCGCCGGCGCCGACCACTGGTACACGGTGGGCGCGCAGCGCGTGCGGGCCGTGTCGAACGACCTGGCCAACAGCAGTTTCCGCCCCGGCTGGCTGCGTTCCGTGGGGCCCGGCTGGACGAATTGGGCTGTGGAAAGTTTCATGGACGAGGCGGCGCAGGCGGCCAAGGTCGATCCGCTGGCGTTCCGTTTGTCGCTGTTGCAGGCCACGGGGCGCAATGCGGGCAGCGCGCCGAACGCCGTCGGCGGCGCCGCGCGCCTGGCCCACGTGCTGCGGCGCGTGGCGGACAAGGCGGGCTGGGGTACGGCCATGCCGCCCGACACGGGCCTGGGCATCGCCGCCACGTTCGGCCAGGAACGCGACATGCCGACGTGGACGGCCTGCATTGCCAGAGTGAAAGTGGACCGCAGCACTTGCATGGTGAAAGTCGAAAAGCTGTTCATGGTGATCGACGCGGGCAGCATCGTCGATCCCGATGGCGCGCTGGCGCAGGCGGAAGGGGGCGCCCTGTGGGGCGTGAGCATGGCCTTGCATGAAGGCACGGCTTTCCTCAACGGCCAGGTGAAGGATACCAACCTGAATACCTACACACCGCTGCGCATGGCCGATGTGCCCGAGCTCGACATTGAATTTATTGCCAGCACGCAAACATCGACGGGCATGGGCGAGCCGCCCACGACGGCCGTGGCGCCGGCGATCGGCAACGCCATCTTTGCCGCCGTGGCCTCGCGCGTGCGGCACTTGCCGATCCGCCCGGAAGCCGTGCTCAAGGGGCTGGACCGGCACGGCGCCGTCTGATGCGGGCGCGTGGCGAATTTGACGTGCGCCGCGCGAGAACGGGCGCAGGCTGGTACACTGAGGCTTGCCGCTCAGGGCATGCAGACACCGCCCGGCCCGGCTAGATCAGCTTAGCAGCAGCTGGATTTCAGCTCGATAGCGGAGGCAGCCATGCAAGAACAATTTGTCAGCATCACGGCCGATGAACTTCAAATGGACGGCGTGCTTGAAATGCCCGAGCGGCCCGTGGGCATCGTCCTGTTTGCCCACGGCGCGGGCGCCGATAGCGACTATCTGGGCGCTTCCAGCCACGCCACTTCCCAGGATTTTTTGCGAGCGGGCATCGCCACCCTGCGCTTCGACCAGGGCGGCATCGAGCCTGGCGGCGGCAGCAATGGCCACGCGTATTTCGTGCGCGGCGATATCGTGCTGCTGGCGCGCCAGCTGGAAAAAGCCCTGGGCTGGCTGCAAGTGGACCCGTCCACGCGGCGCCTGCCCTGCGGCCTGTATGGCTATGGCACCAGCGCGGCCGTCGTGATGCAGCTGGCGGCCTGGCGCAGCGCGGAAATCGCCGCGCTCGCCGTCTGCGATGGCCAGGTGGAAATGGCCGGCAAGGCGGCGCTGGAAAACGTGCGCGTGCCGTCGCTGCTGATCGTGGGCGGACGCGACCCCGACGTGGCCGGCCTGAACCGCATGGCCTTTGCCACCTTGCGCTGCGACAAGCAACTGGAACAGATCGCCGCGCCCAGCGGCCCCGACACGCGCCACCAGGCGGCGCTGCTGGCCACGGACTGGTACACGCGCCATTTCAACGGGCATACCAGTACGGCGCAGTAGTGGGACAGAGCAGCACTTATGGCTGCTCAATGCGACGGCACGGCACCGATTTGCTGTAATAAGCCAAGCATGTCGGGCTGGCCGCGCTCCTCGACGAACTTGCCGTCGGACAGACGGTAGAGGTTCATGGCTTGCACCGCAATCTGCTTCCCGGTAGGCGGCACACCGAAGAACGTTCCCTGATGTGTGCCGCGCATAATGAACCGGGCGGCGACTTTATCACCTTCGGCCACCATTTCTTCCAGGGTCCACTGGATGTCGGGGAAGCCTTCACGCATCATGGCGATGATGGCGAGATATCCAGCCGGCCCTCGCATGGGCTCCGGACTTCCCGGTACGTGAAAGATTGCGTCTGTCGAGATGAGTTCGTCAGCCAGTGCCTGGCTGGCGGTGTTGATGAACTCAACAAACTTCTGCATGGTGAGCCTGTTTGCTTCCGATGTCATGGTAATACTCCTTTATCGACGATATGAGTGGTTTAAGGTGCGTATGCACTTGTGCTGCCTGGCTTGATGCTGCCGCTGGTGGTGAAATGATCGATCTGAAATGGATGGCCGACCGGCGATCGGATTGGTGAACACGACGTCCTCGCCCGACAGGTGGGCGCGGGGCGCGCCGGCCGGGGCGGCGTACGAGGGCAAAGCAAGGCCGTCTGCGGAGGAGCGATTAAAGCGGTGCATGCTTATGCCCGGGAAAGAGAATGCCGCTACTTTGGACTATAAACGCCAGAAGATAAATGTCGATTAAAATTGGTCACTTGAAATGTGGCGTTTGTAATGGGTGGATGCGATGGACCGACTACTGAGCATGACCGTGTTTGCCAAGGCGGTCGAGCTGGGCTCCTTTTCCGCTGCCGCCGACGTGTTCCGCATGTCGCCGCAGCTGGTGGGCAAGCATGTGCTGACTTTGGAGCAGCACTTGGGCATCCGCTTGCTCAACCGCACCACGCGGCGCCAGCATTTAACGGAAATCGGGGCAAGCTATTACGAAAAGGTGAAAGTCATTTTGGCCGAGGTGGCCGCTGCGGAGGGATTGGCCGCCGAGAGCCATGCCCGTCCCAGCGGCCGCCTGCGCGTCAACGCCCCGCTCACCTTCGGAATCCACGCCTTGATGCCACGCCTGACCGAATACATGGCGACCTACCCGGATGTGCAGGTCGAGGTGTCGCTCACGAACCGGTATGTCGATGCAATCGAGGAGGGGGCGGACGTCGTGTTCCGGGTAGGCGAGCTGGCCGACAGCAGCCGCATTGCCCGCCGCCTGGCGCCGTACCGGCTGATTCTCTGCGCTTCGCCCGCCTACCTGGCGTCACACCCGCCCATCATCTCGCCAATGGACCTGGCCAGCCACGAATGCCTGGGCTTTGCCTACACGGAGTTGCGCAGCCACTGGAGCTTCGACGGTCCGGACGGCCCGGTGACGGTGCCGGTAACGGGCCGCCTGATGATCGACAGCGGCGAGGCCCTCCTGATGGCCGCCCGCGCCAGCATGGGTGTGATGCTGCAGCCGGCGGAATTGCTGGAAGCCGACATCGCGGCAGGCAGGCTGGTGCGCGTGTTGCCGAAATACCGGGCCCCTGACAGGCCTCTGCACTTGCTGTATGCGCCAGACCGCCAGATGACACCGAAGCTGCGCAGCTTCATCGAATTTTCTGTCGCCGTGTTCGGCAGCGGCAAGGACTGAGTTTTTCCACGCGCCTCGCCCGTATCGAAAATTTCCATAGTCCTGGCACTGTGACATGTTTCACTGGCGCCTATATGGCGCGCAGATTCCTCGCATGGAAGCGCACATGCTCTTCCATGAAGCTGGCGATGAAGTAATAGCCGTGGTCATAGCCGGCATGGCGGCGCAGCCGTAATGGCTGGCCGGCGTCGCGGCATGCCGCTTCGAAGATGTCGGGGTGCAGTTGTTCGGGCAGGAATTTGTCGGCCAGGCCCTGGTCGATCAAGATGCCTTCGGGGAACAGCGAAGGCTGGCCCTGCAAGCCGCGTATCAGCGCGCTGGCGTCGTACTGCTGCCAGCTGGCGGCATCACCGCCCAGGTAGCCCGTGAATGCTTTCTTGCCCCATGGACATTGGCTCGGTGCGGCGATGGGGGCGAAGGCGGATACTGAGCGGAACAGTTCCGGGTTGCGCAAGGCCAGCACCAGTGCGCCATGGCCGCCCATCGAATGGCCGAAAATGCCCGTGCGTTGCGCATCGATCGCCAGTTCCTGCTCCAGCAGGGCGCGCAGTTCCAGCAGGTAGCTGTACATGCGGTAGTGGCTGCTCCATGGCGCCTCGGTGGCGTCCACGTAAAAGCCGGCGCCCGCGCCGAAATCCCAGGAGTCGCTTTCGCCCGCGATGTCCGCGCCACGGGGACTCGTGTCGGGGGCGATCAGGATCAAGCCTTCCTCGGCCGCTACGCGCTGCGCGCCGCCCTTGATCATGAACGTTTCTTCCGTGCAGGTCAGGCCCGCCAGATAAAACAGGGCGGGGCGCCTGGTAGTGACCGTGGCGCCTGGCGCCGTGTCGGGAATGAAGGCCGAGAAACGCATGGGCAAGCCGATGGCTTGCGCGTCGTGGCGATAAAAGCGTTGTACGCCGTCAAAACAGGCGTGTTCATTCAACAGTTCCAGCATGAATTCTCCTCGTTAATGCCACAGTATAGCCAGAGCGGCGCGGGGCCGGCACGGGATCAGCCCAGCATGGCCGCTAATGCAGGCAAGATGTCTTGTGCCGGGGCATCGGCCTTGAATGCCAGCAAATGGTCGGCGCGCGTCTTGCCCATGTTGACGGCGGCCACGGGCTTGCCCGTTTCGGCCGCCATGCGGCACAGGCGAAAGCTCGAATACACCATGACGGACGAGCCCACCACCAGCAGGGCGCTGGCCGCATGCATCTTGCTTTCGGCCTCGGCCGCACAGGCGGCGGGCACGCCATCGCCGAAAAACACCACGTCGGGCTGCAGGGTGCCGCCGCAGCGGGGACAGGCAGGCACGTGGAAGGTGGCCAGCTGCGACGGCTCGAGCAAGGCGTCGCCATCGGGCGCTGGCGTGGCCGTGGCGCCCAGCAGTTGCGGATTGTCGCGTTCGAGCTGATCCTGGATCAGGCGGCGCGTGTGGCGGGTCCGGCAATCGAGACAGACGACGCCATGTATGCTGCCGTGCAACTCCGTGACGGCGGCGCTGCCGGCTTGCTGATGCAGGCCATCGACGTTTTGCGTGACCAGGCCGCCTACTCTCTGGCGCTGGGCCAGTTGCGCGATGGCCAGGTGGCCGGGATTCGGCGTGGCGCGTGCCAGGGTCGGCCAGCCCACCATGCTGCGCGCCCAGTAGCGGCGGCGCACGGCTTCCTGGCGGCGAAAATCGGGCCCTTGCACGGGGGCATTGCCGCGCCGCACGCCTTCCGTGTCGCGGTAGGCCGGTATGCCGGACGCCGTACTGATGCCGGCGCCCGTCAGCAGCAACACGTCGGGATGGCGCTGCAGGAACTGGGCCAGCTGCTCGAGGGGACGATTGTCGCTGGCGGACTGCTGGCTGGCTGAGGAAAAGTTTTGCATGATGCGCCATGCTAACCGAAAAGCACGGCGCCGTTGCAAGGGGTAATGTTTATTCCAGCTTCATGCCGAAACGCTGCAGCCGCGGCTGCCAATGCTCCTGGATATTGGCCGAGACGAGGATGCGCTCGGCCTTGCCGATCAGCAATTCGCGTGGCACGAAACCGAAGTAGCGCGAGTCGGCGCTGTTGTCGCGGTTATCGCCCAGCATGAGGAAATGGTCGGCCGGCACCGTCACGGGGGCAAAGCTGCGGGCCGCACCTGCGATTTGCGGCAAGACCTGGATGCGGTGCTGTTCCGTCTGGTTGCGTTCGCTGATGCGCTGCGCCGTCAGCTGGCCCACGTGGGCGATGGTTTCAGGCGCCGTATCGAGTGCCGTGTACTGGGCGGGCTGGCCATTGATGACCAGCTGTTCATTGCGCATTTCCACCGTGTCGCCGGGCAGGGCGATGATGCGCTTGATCAATCGTGTGCCGTCTTTCGGCGAGGAAAAGGTGGCGATGTCGCCCCGTTGCGGTTCGCCCAGGCGTTGCAGCACGATATCGGTGAGCGGCACTTTCAGGTTGAAGGCAAGCCGGTTGACGAAGACGACATCACCCTCGAGCAGGTTGGGGCGCATGGATGCCGACGGTATGGGATTCCAGTCCGCCACGGCCGTGCGGAACACGCCGAACAGCAGGAGAAACATCAAAAAACCTTTGTTGGCGCGCATCCATGTGCTCATGTCGGCTCTTTCGCTGGGCTGTGCCCGTGATGGTGAAGGGAAACGCCATGGCTGCTGGCGACCTGTTCACGATGCACGGCGAGGCTGAAGCCAGTCTTAAATAGGCGCACTGCGCAAGCAAATGGCAGGCATGGTGTGACTGCTGTTGCGTGCACGCATCACCATGGCGGTTTCAAGGATGCCGGCACGGTGACTGCGTGTCGTCGCCATTGTGCAGGCGCTTGCCGTGCATGTCGTCCCACAGCTCACCGAGCGCCACCAGCAAGCCGCCGCCGACAAAGGGGATGGCCACCAGCCATGGCATGCCGTCAATCCAAGGGCCCAGCAGAATGGCCGAGGCCACGGCGATGACGATGGCGCTGCACCAGAAGCGGCGCGGATGCCGGAGCGTGAGCAGGTAGTGAAGATCGTTCATAAATCCTCCTTGGTGAGCATGCGGAACAGCCGGGCGGCCAGGATGCTGCTGACGGCGATGACGATGCAGCCATCCAGGAAAAACAGCACCTTGCCGACCAGATGCATGCCCTGCACGAGATAGGCGGGCAGCTCCCGCGCTTCCGCCCACTGTGTCATGCGCGCCAGCACGATGGCGGCGGCAAAGATGACGACGGCCAAGGCCAGCACCAGCAGCACATGTTCGAACAGGCGTAGCCGCAATTTCATGTTGGACTTGGCAAGGTTGGGAAAATTCCCGCACCTTGAAGTTATCAGTCCAATATCGCGCTGCTTTGCGTTGTCACAAAGTCGCCCCTGATAGGATAAAAGTCGCGTTGCTGACGGAAAAATGCGCTATCTCAGGCCATGGCTTGCGTGTTGCGCCGCTCAAAATACAGCAAGTCCGACCAAGCATTCTGGAAAAACATGGCTTGTTCCGACTTGCCATACTGATGAAAGCCGTTGCGCTGCATGACGGCGACCGAACCCAGGTTTTGCGGCCGTGCCGTCGCTTCCAGGCGCCACAGGTTCAGCGTGCCAAACGCTTCGTCCAGCAGCAGGGCCACGACGCGCGTGGCGTAGCCGCGTCCGCCGAACCGTTCGCCGATGCGGTAGCCGAGCGCTGCCTTGTTGAAATAGGGGCGCGTGACGCCCGTCAGGTTGACCCTGCCGATGATCTGCCCGTCCAGCTTGGCCAGGTACTGGTAGGCGCGGTCTTGCTCGCGTTCGCGCTGCGCCTGCTCGATGGCGGCGGCGATGGCTTCCTGCTGGTAGTAGGACGGCGCGCGCGCCGTGACCCAGTTTTCAAAATACGCGCGGTTTTCCAGTTCGAAGGCCAGCAAAGCGGGAAGGTCTGCGCTGGAGGGTGGATGCAGCTGGAGGCGGTCGAGGTCTGGCATGGGAGCGTGTCGGAAAGCGATGCGCCATTATAATCAACTGGCGTATTTCGCCGCTCACCCGTTTGAACTCATGAAGGAGCAGCATGCTGTCCCATATCTGCCTTGGCACCAACGATTTTCCCCGCGCCTACGCTTTCTATGCGGCGCTGCTGGGAGAACTCGGTCTGATCGAAAAATTTCATGATACGGCCAAGCCCTGGGCGGGCTGGATGGCGCAGCAGGCGCCGCGGCCCCTGTTCGTGCTGACGGCACCGCATGACGGCTTGCCGGCCGCGCCCGGTAATGGCCAGATGACGGCCTTGCTGGCGGCCAGCCGCGCGCAGGTGGACCGCTGCTACCAGGCCGTGCTGGCGCTGGGCGCCGTGTGCGAAGGGCCGCCCGGTTTGCGCCCGCATTACCACGCCCATTACTATGGCGCCTACTTCCGCGACCTCGACGGCAACAAGCTGTGCGTCTGCTGCCACGCCGAAGAATGATTCAGCGCTGGCCCCAGACGTCGTCTTCCGTCCAGCCCAGTTCCAGGAAATCCTGCGCCCGCTCATTCGCTTCCCCGGCGCAATAGAATTCGTCGAGCTGGGGCGGCGCGATGCGCGTGCCGGCCAGCATGGCGTGCACTTGCCCCCGGTGGTGGATCTGGTGCTGGAACAGGTGTGCCAGCAGGCGCTGGCGCGTGTCGATTTGCGGCGTGTCGCGCAATATCGTCACGGGCCGCGCCAGGTCCGCATCGCACAGGCTGCGGCAATGGGCGATCAGGCGCAGGTCCGATGCGCGCTGTGCCGCATGCAGGGCCGCGCAATCGCTGAACGGTTCATCCTGTTCAAAGAAGACGTAGCAGTCGGCATGCGGCGCTTCGCCGCGCAGCTCGCGTTCGAGCGCGTCGAGATAAAACCAGTCGCATGTGAGGATGTGGTTCAAGGTGAACTGGATGGTGGGAAAAAAGCTGACGCGCGTGGCCTGGAATTCGGCCTGCGTCAGCTGGCCGCACGCCTTCAGCAGGCGGTGGTTGGCCCAGCCGTTGTTGTACGCCTGGCTGGTGAGGTAGTGCGCAAGTGGATTGTTCATGATGGATCGCTTGTCGGGCAGGGCAGGGTTTTGCAATGCCACTTTAGCATGTTGCGGCAGATGGACAAAGCGCTCACGCCAGCCGCACCAGCGCTGCCATCATCAAGTAAAATCGTGGGGCGGATTGCGCGATAGTGATGCAGATAGGGCTTGGATAGCAAAATGGGCTGGATAGGAAAATTACTGAACGGCGGCGACGAAAAAAACAAGCCTGCGGCAGTCTCGGCAGCGGCGGCTGCCGAAGCGGCACGGCAGCCAGCCACCATCACTGAAATCGATGCCATGTACTACCGCTGGCTGGCGGCCGCGAGTGCGGCGCAGGCTCCGGAGCAGACTGAACAGCAGATTCTGGACGAGCTGGCGCGCCTGGTCCGTGAACCGATCGCTGGCGCTGCGCTGGTACCGCGCATTCCAGCCATCATTCCGCAGTTGATGCGTACCTTGCAAGATGAAAACATGAGCGCGGCCAAGCTGTCGGCCCAGCTGGCCCAGGACGTGCTGCTGGTCGCCGAGGTCTACCGCGAAGCGAACCGGCCCTGCTATCAGTCGCGCTATAACGCCAGCCCGTCGATCAACAATATGGAAGGCGCCATCATGCTGCTCGGGCAAAACGGCATGCGCATGCTGCTCGCCCGTGTTGCCTTCCGCCCCATCGTCAGCATGCAAAGCGGCGGGCTGACCGTGCGCACGGCGCCGCTGATCTGGCGCCAGTCCGAGAAATGTGCGCTGGCGGCCAGCCTCGTCGCGCCGGCCATGCATGCCAACGCCTTCGACGCCTATCTCGCGGGACTGATGGCCAACGTCGGCCTGGTGGTGGCGTTCCGGCTGATCGACCAGATGCATGCGCCCGATGTCTTCCCGCAATCGGACGCCTTCATTGCCCAGGTGTTTGCGCAAGCGCGCATCTTGTCGGTGCGGATCGCCGAATTGTGGGAGTTTCCCCAGTCCGTGACCCGCGCGATCGGGCAGGTGGGGCAGGCCGATGCCGATCCGCAGGCGCAAGCGCTGGCGCTGGGTGAGCGCTTGAGCAAGCTGCGCATGCTGGCCGATACGGGCCGCTTCCCCGCCGACGATCCTTTCGTGACGAGCGGACTCGACAAGAACGCCCTGCTGGCGTTTGGCAAGCTGGCCGACGACGAGGACTGATGGCAACCGCGTGCGGCTGATATCGCTCAGCGCGCAAAATACAGTTCGTGCAGGTGCTCGAGGTCGACGTCAAGCGCCGCCTGCGACAGCGCCACTTTACCGCTTTGCATCAGGTAGACGTGATCGGCCACGCCCACGGCGCGCGCCGTGTTCTGTTCCACGAGGATGATGGTGCGCTTGCCGTCGTTCAGGCGCGCGAGAATCTCGAACAGCTCGTTGACCACCAGCGGCGCCAGGCCCAGCGACGGCTCGTCGATGATCAGGAGCGACGGATCCGACATCAGGCCCCGCGCCATCGCCAGCATCTGCGCCTCGCCGCCGGAGAGCGATCCGGCCAGCTGCTTGCGCCGTTCGTGCAGGCGCGGGAACATGGCGTAGGCTTCGGCCAGGCGCGCCGGCATGTGGCTGCGGTGCTCCTTCGGAAATGCGCCCATGATCAGGTTTTCTTCCACGCTCATGTCGCGGAACGTCATGCGCCCCTCGGGTATCATCGTCACTCTCGCGTCGCTCATTTTCCACGTCGGCGTGCCGTTGATGGGCGTGCCGTCGAGCGCGATGCTGCCCGCGTCAACGGGCAGCAAGCCCATGATGGCGCGCAGCAGGGTCGTCTTGCCGGCCCCGTTCGGGCCGATGATGGTGGTCAGCTTGCCCTTCTGGATAGCCAGCGACACATCCCACAGCACATTGATGGCGCCATAGCCGGCGCGCAGGTTTTCAATTTTAAGCATGGGCTGCCCCCGTATAGCTTTCGATGACGGCCGGGTCGCGGAAGACGGCGTCGGGCGTGCCGTCGGCGATCAGCTGGCCAAAATTGAGCACGGCCACGCGCTGGCACAGATTGCTGATGGTTTCGATATCGTGTTCGATCATGACGATGCCCACGCCAAAGGCGGCGTGCAAGTCCTTCAGCATGCCCATGAAGCGGCGTTTGCCGTTTGTTTCCAGGCCCGCCAGCACTTCGTCGAGCAGCAGCAGTTTCGGGTTCGTCGCCAGCGCTTTGGCCACTTCCAGCGCTTTCAATTCCGTCAGCGCCAGTTCGCTGGCCGCGTCGCGCCCGGCCTTGTCAAGCAGGCTGGTGAAATCGAGGATTTCATCGATCTTGCGCATGTCGACCTTGCCCGTGCCGAAGCGCTGCGCCACGACGAGGTTTTCGCGCACCGTCAATTCATGCATCGGTTGGGGGATCTGAAAGGTACGCCCCAGTCCCAGGCGCGCGCGCTGGTACATGGGCGTGGCCATGATGTCGCGTCCTTCGAAGCGGATGCTGCCGCTGGTGGGGCGCACGAGGCCCGAGATCGCATTGAACAGGGTGGTCTTGCCGGCGCCATTCGCGCCCACCAGGCCGATCACGTCATGGCTGGCCACTTTCAACGTGACGGAATCGACGGCCGTCAGGCCGCCAAAGCGCACGGACACATTATCGAGTTCAAGCATGTGCTTTCTCCTTTGCTTTGAACATTTTGCGTAGCAGCGGCAGCAAGCCGTTCGGACTGAAGACGATCATCGCCACCAGCAGCACGCCCAGCACCAGCTGGTGGCCCGTGGGGATCAGCGACTTGAAAATGAGCTGGTCGACCAGGTAGACCACCACGGCGCCCAGCACGGGGCCGAGTATCGTGCGGTAGCCGCCGAAGATGGCCGCCACGATCGGCAAGGTCACCCACAGGCTGTTGAAGGCGTAGTCCGGTTCCAGGAAGTTGATGTAATGGGCGTTGAAGGCGCCGAACAGGCCAGCCATGAATGCCGACACGAGCAGCATCGCGCCTTTCAGCAAGGTGCTGTTGACGCCGACGACGCGCGTGGCGTCTTCGCTGTCGTGCATGGCGCGCAGGGCGATGCCGTAGTGGCTGGCGCGGATGCGGCTGTAGGCAAACGCGCACGCCACCACCAGGGTCAGCACGACCAGGTAGGCGCCCGTCTTGCTGGCCAGATCGAAGCCGAAGACGGTGGGCAAGGCGGGAATATTGTTGATGCCGCCGGCACCGCCCGTCACCGAACTCCATTCTGTGGCCAGGATGCGGAAGATGTGGGCGTAGGCGAGGATGGCCAGCGCAAAATACGGCCCGCGCAAGCGCAGCACGGGCAGCATGATGATGGCGGCGATGGCCGCCCCCGCGCCGCCCAGCAGCATGGCGGCAAACACGGGCAAGCCCAGTTTCACGGTGGCCAGCGCGGAGACATACGCGCCCACGCCGAAGAAGGCCGCATGGCCGAAGCTGACCATGCCGCCCAAGTTACCGAGCAGGGCCCAGGACATGGCCACGCCGCCGATGATCAGGGCCGCCACCACCATGCTCATCACGTACTGGTTGGTGCCCAGGGCCAGCGGCACGGCAATATAGGCGGCCAGCAGCAGGCCCGCCGTGGAAATCAAAGTCGAGCGCTTCATCCGCGCCTCCGTTGTGCGCCGAACAAGCCGTTCGGCATGATGAACAGCACCAGCAGGAACAGCACCATGCCCGACAATTCCTGCAGCGCGGAGCTGGCCAGGGTGACGGTCAGCGCTTCGGCCACGCCCAGCAGCACGGCGGCCAGCAGCACGCCGGGGATCGAGCCGATGCCGGCCAATACCGTGATGATGAAGGCTTTCACCGTCAGGGCGCCGCCGTAGGCAGGCTGGATCACGCCATAGCTGAACAGGGCGACGCCGGCGAAGGCGGCCAGGATGCCGGCGACCAGAAAGGACACGAGTTCCGTGCGGCCCGGGTCGATGCCCATCAGCTTGGCCGCGTCGCGGTTGCTGGAGACGGCGCGCACGGCGCGGCCATACCAGCTGGTCGACAGCCAGCGCCACAGGGCCGCCATCAGCACCAGGCTGACGCCAAAGAAAATCACTTCGCTGCGCATGCTGAAAAACGGACCGATTTCAAAACCTTCCTGCAGCCAGGTCGACGACGTCGAGCGGATGTCCGCCTTCCATACGAGCAGGATGAAATTGGTGAGGATCACGCCGATGCCGTAGGTGAGGATCAGCGAATTGATTTCGCGGTCTTTCTTGATGCGGCTGACGATCAGGTACACGCCGACGGACGTGAGGCTGACGATCACCAGCGCGATGGGAATGGCGAACATGGGGCCGAGTCCAAGCCCGGATTCCACGCTGTAGGCGATGTAGGCGGCCAGCAGCACCAGTTCGCCGTGCGCCAGGTTGATCACTTTCATGGTGCCGAAGACCAGCGCCAGTCCCAGTGCGATCAGGGCGTAGGAGCCGCCCTGCAGCAAGCCCGAATACAGGGCTTGCAAGATTAATTCTGTCATGTCGTCATCCCGTCAGGCCACTTTGGCGCATCGCGAAGATGCGCCAGGGTGGCCGTTCATCGGTGCGCGTCCGTGCGGGCGCGCGCGTGTGCAGCGGGAGGCTGCCGTTTACCAGGGCAGGGCTGGATAGGCCAGCTTGCCCGTCGCGTGTTCCTTCGGCCAGACGATGACCACTTTCTTGTCTTGGTGCTGCGCCATGCGGTGCACGAAGTTCTGGTTGTCGCCATTGGCGGCAAACTGTACGCGGCCGATCAGGGTTTCGCGGTCCGTCTTGCGCATTTCCTCGGCCACACCGCCTTTCTTGATGGTGCCTTTGTCGGCCGCGCGCGCGATCGCTTCGAACAGCAGCATCGATTGCACATAGCCGAACTGGCCCAGGTAGTCCGGCTCCTTCTTGTACAGCTGCTTGTAGGCGTCGCTGAAGGCCTTGCCGTCGGCTGTCTTGAATTCCGTGGGGAAGGGCAGCAGTGCCGTGCCGAACACGTTCGGCATCAGGTCGGGGAAGTCGGCCGCCATCTTCGGCGTGGCCAGCGACCACACGCCGACCATGGCCTTGATCTTCGGTTTCAGCACGCGCGCGGCGCGGATGATGCCCACGTAATCGTTTTCGTAGCCGACCATGGCCACGACTTCCGATTTGTCCTGTAGCTTGATCTTGTTGATGATGGGCTTGAAGTCGGTAATGGCCGGGTCGAACGAGTGCGTCGTCACTTTCACGCCCTTGGCGGCCAGGGCTTTTTCCACGTCTTTCGCCAGGCCCGTGGTGGCGTCCTTGGTCGAATACACGATGGAGACGGACTTGGCGCCCACGTCCTGCAGCAATCCCAGCATGGCTTTTTCGTAGCCGGCTGTATTATTAATGCGGAAAAAATTCTTGCGCCCGCTGGTCACCAGGCTGTCGTCCACGCCTCCCGAAGTGATGTAGACGAGGCCCAGTTTATTCGCCGTGTCCGAGGCGGGCGAGATATTGTTCGAGCCATAGCCGCCCGTGATCGCCACCACGCCCTGGCTGGCCAGCTTTTCCACGGCGGCGATGGCCTTGGCGGGCGCCGATTCGTCGTCGACGGTGATGATCTTGATCGTGTGCTTGCCGTTGGTCTTGTTGAATACCTCGGCCGCGACCATGATCCCTTCCTGCATGCCGGCGCCGACGCGCGCCAGGTTGCCCGTCAACGGGATTTCCGCGCCGACCAGGAATTCGTCGGCGCTGGCGTTTGCCATCCAGGCGCTGGCAACCAGCGCTGCCATGGCGATGCGTGTGTAGGTGCGTTTCATCGTGTCTCCTCCGGTGATGTGGCTTGGTTTTATTGTCGGGTCTGGTACAGCAGGGTTAATTCACAGGGTATTCTGCGCCATTTGCCGCAGCTGCCCCTTTAAAATCTTGCCCGTGGCGGCGGCCGGCAGCGCTTCCATGACGATGATGGCGGACGGGCACTTGTATGGCGACAGGGTCTGCGCCAGCCAGGCCTGCAATTGTGCCACGCTGGCGGGCTGGCGCGGGTCGAGTTCCACGTAGGCGATGACGTCCTCGTTGCCATCGGCGAGGGTGCGTCCCACCACGGCCGACTGCACCACGGAAGCGTGGGCGTTCAGGGCCGTTTCCACTTCCAGCGGATACACATTGAAGCCGGAGCGGATGATCAATTCCTTGGTGCGTCCCACGATAAACAGCGCGCCGTCGGGATCCTGGCGCGCCATGTCGCCCGTGTTCAGCCAACCGCCGTCGCGCATGGTGGCCGCCGTCATGGCCGGCTCGCGGTAATAGCCGGCCATGATGTTCGGCCCGCGTATCCACAGTTCTCCCGGCTCGCCCGGCGTCACGTCAAGGCCGGCCACGTCCACCACGCGCACTTCCACGCCGGGGATCGGCATGCCGACGGAATCGTCGCGGCGTGGCGTTTCCAGGCGCGTCTGGCTGATGGTGGGCGCGCTTTCCGTCATGCCGTAGCCATTGTGCAGCGCGGTGCCCAGCAGCTTTTCTACCTCGTGCTTGAGCGATGGCGCCAGCGGCGAGCCGCCCGCATACGCAAAGCGCAACCGCGTCGGCAGCGGCGTATCGGCGCCGCCCAGGGTTTGCAGCAGTTTGGCGTACATGGCGGGCACGCCCTGCACGATGGTCAATTCATCGTCTTTCAGCGCGGCCAGCAAACCATCGACGGAAAAGCGCGGCACCAGATATAAGGCGGCGCCCGCATACAGCGTGCCCAGTGCCACCGAGGCCAGGCCGTACACGTGCGAAATCGGCAGCACGCCGTAGGCGCGGTCCGTGCGCGTCAAGCCCCGCAAGTTGCTGGAGACGGCGGCGATGAACAGCAGGTTGCGGTGCGTGAGCATCACGCCTTTCGACTGCCCTGTCGTGCCCGTCGTGTAGATCAGCGCGGCCCCCTGTTCGTTGCCGGGAACCGTGTCTTCCGCGATGGCCGTCTCGTTCAAACCGCCCGCCAGCAGCTCGCCCATGCCATCGACGGTGACGGGGCCGGCGCCACGCCGCGCCGCATGGGCGGCCGCTTCCGGCGAGGCGCCGGCCAGGAACAGCACGCGCCGTGCGGAACTGTGCGTGGCGATGGTGTCGATTTCGCGCGCCGACAGGCGGGCATTGACGTTGACGATCCACGCATCGATGCTGGCGGCCGCGAAGATCAGCGCCACCTGCAGTGCGCCATTTTCGCCTACCACCATCAAGCGGTCACCGGCGCGCACGTCCAGCTGGCGCAGCAGCAACGCCGCATGTTCGACACAGTGCTGCAGCTGCGCGTAAGTCCAGTGGCGGCCACCTTCATGCAGTGCCGGCGCATCGGGCGCGCGCGCGGCCCAGTAGGCGGGGATGGCCGACAGGCGCGCCGGCAAGCCGGCCAGCAGGGCAGGGATGTCCATCGCGGCCGCCTTCACTTTTGCGCTGCCTTGATCATGTTGCGGGCGATGACGATTTGCTGGATCTGCGTCGTGCCTTCGTAGATGCGGAACAGGCGCACGTCGCGGTAGAAGCGTTCGGCCGCATATTCGCTGATGTAGCCGGCGCCGCCGTGGATCTGCACGGAGCGGTCGGCCACGCGGCCGCACATTTCGGAGGCGAACAGCTTGCAGCACGACGCCTCCGTCGAGATGTCTTCCTTGTTGTCGCGCCGGCGCGCCGCGTCGAGCACCATGCTGCGCGCCGCATAAATCTCGGCCTTGCTGTCGGCCAGCATGGCCTGGATCAGTTGGAATTCCGCGATGGGCTGGCCGAACTGCTGGCGCTCCATGGCGTAGGCGAGGGCATCGGCCAGCATGCGTTCGGCCGCGCCCACGCAGACGGCGGCGATGTGCAGCCGTCCCTTGTCGAGCACTTTCATGGCTGTTTTAAAACCCACGCCTTCCTTGCCGCCGATGAGGTTTGCGGCCGGCACACGGCAATTCTCGAAGATGACGTCGCAGGTGTGCGCGCCTTGCTGGCCCATCTTCTTGTCGATCTTGCCCAAGGAAAGGCCCGGCGTATCCTTTTCCACGATGAAGGCGGAAATGGCCGAGGCCCCGCGCTTGACGGGGTCCGTGCGGGCCATCACCGTGAAGATGCTCGCTTCGGGCGCGTTGGTGATATAGCGCTTGCTGCCGTTGAGGATATAGAAGTCGCCGTCGCGCACGGCCGTCGTGCGCAGCGAGGCCGCATCGGACCCCGATCCCGCTTCCGTCAGGGCGAACGAGCCGATGATGTCGCCGGCCGCCAGCTTGGGCAGATAGTATTGTTTCTGCGCTTCCGTGCCGTCGATGACGATGCCTTGGGAGCCGATGCCGTTGTTGGTGCCGATCAGCGAGCGGAAGGCGGGCGAGGTACGGGCGATCTCGAAAGCGACGCGCACTTCCTCTTCCATGCTCAGTTCCAGGCCGCCGTACGCTTCCGGAATCGACAGGCCGAACAGGCCCAGTTCGCGCATCTGCGCCACGATGGCGGGCGGTATCGTATCCGTTTCAGCCACCAGCGCCTCGTTTGGCACCAGCACTTCGCGCACGAAACGGGCGATGCTGTCGAGCAGGATGTTCAGGGTTTCTTCGTCGCGTATCATCGGTTTCCTCGGCGCTTAGATTTGAGCTGTCGTTGAGAGGGGCGCGCAGTCTAACCGCGGCCCAGGTTTTTTTCCACTGTCTTGACGAGGGCCACCAGGCGCGGTCCCAGGTCCGATTCGAGTTTTTCACGCGACAGCAAAAAGGCGGGGCCGCCGCAATTGAAGGCCATCACCTGTTCGCCATCGGCGCCCAGCATGGGCACGCCCACGGCATGCACGTCGTTCTGCCACTCGCCGGCCGAGATGCAAAAACCCCGGTCCTGGTAATCCTTGAAGCCTTGTTCGATGCCGGCCTTGATACGGGGCCAGCGTTCCGTCTCGTGCACCCTGGCGTGGTCCATCAGGTAGTCGCGCTCGGCCTGCGGCAGGATGCACAGCAGGGCCTTGCCCATGGCCGTCGTCATCAGCGGAATGCGCGAGCCGACGTCGAGGCGCAGGGTGACGTTGGCGCTGCTGCGGCAGGTTTCCACGTAGACCATGCTGAGACGGTCGCGTGTGCCCAGCGAGACTGACGCCTGCGCGTGTTCCGCCAGTTCCTCCATCAGCGGGCGCGCCATCTTGCGTACGTCGAGATTCGACAGCATGCGGTAGCCGAGGGCCAGCACGCCGGCGCCCAGCTGGTACTTGCCCAGGCTGTCCGAATAATTGAGGTAACCGAGTTTGGTGAGGGTGTAGGTCAGGCGCGAAATGGTCGGTTTCGGGATGCCCGTGCGCTTGGCCATGTCCGCGTTCGACAGATAGACTTCGCCGGGGCGAAAGCAACGGAGCACTTCCAGCCCACGCGCCAGCGCGTTGACGAACTGGCGGTCCTTGCCTTCCTCGTCATCGCCGAAGACGATGAGTTCCGGATCTGCTGCGGTCTGAATATTGGTCATATTTGCATTCATTTTCAGGCTCCCTGGAAACCAGTTTGCCTAGCCAAATTGTGCATGTCAACCGTTTTGTGAAACATTCGTTCGCACAGCGAAATGGTGCGGTGCATGAACGGTGCGGGAGAAATGTCTGAAAAATTGACGTACGCAAGCGTTCGGCGCTTGTCGCCTGAGCATCGCCAAACAAGACGATATATGTCGGAAGAGAACACCCTGGCTATTGGAGACGCCGTGATGCCGGCCTAGCAGGCCGCCGCCGTGGAGCCATTCCCGGCGGCGGATTTTTCTTACACTCCCAGCGCTGTTCGCATCGCCTGGCCAGCCACGTCGAACAATCCCCGCGCCGCTGGCGTCAATCCCGGCATGTGCATAGCCGCATGGATCATGCCGTCGAGCTGCACGCATTCGGCCGCCACGCCATCGTCGCGCAGCCGCCGCGCATACGCCACACCTTCGTCATGCAGCGGGTCGTACTCGCACACGAGCACGGTCGCCGGCGGCAAGTCCTTGAGCGAAGCTGCCTGCAGCGGCGCCGCGTACGGATGCGCGCCGTCGGCCGGTTCGTTCAGGTAGGCCGACCAGCAAAAACGCATGGCTTCCCGCGTCAGCGAAAAGCCTTCCGCATGGCGCTGATACGAAGCTGTGTCGAAGGCGAAATCGAGGGCCGGGTACAGCAGCAACTGGTGCGCCAGCGCGGGACCTGCCTGATCGCGCGCCATTAGCGCCGCCGCCGCGGCCAGGTTGCCGCCCGCGCTGTCGCCTCCCACGGCCAGCCGTTTCGCATCGATGCCCAGCGCCGCCGCATGCTCGGCGACCCAGCACAAGGCTCGGTAAAAATCGTCGAGCGGCACGGGAAACTTGTGCTCGGGCGCCAGCCGGTAGTTGACTGAAAAAATCACGCAGCCGGTGGCGTTGGCCAGCGCGCGGCACGGGTTGTCGTACAGGTCCAGCGAGCACAGACACCATCCTCCCCCATGCGCAAAGACGATGGCCGGCAAGGGCTGGCCCGTGTCCGCACCGGCCGGCACATAGGCGCGCACGGTGAGCGCAGGCTCGCCGGGCAGCACGTAATCCTTGATGGCCGTGACGTCTTCCAATGGCCCGTGCAGCTGGCGCAGTCCCGTTTCCGTGGCCGCCCGCAGCGCTGCCAGCGAGGCGGGCGGCGGCGTATCCTTTGTTTCCTCCAGCCAGGCGGCGATCAGCGGATCGAGGCTCACGCCAGCTCTCCGGCCAGGAAGGGCAGCAGGTGGGCGATGAACGCGTCCGGCTGTTCTTCCATGATGAAGTGGCCGCATTCTGCGACGATGGCGCCTTGCAGATTGTCCGCCTTGCCCTGCATGGTCAGCAGGGGCGCGTCATTCGTCGCATGGTCGGCGCCGATGGCCAGTACGGGCATGGCCAGGCTGCGCTTGGCCCGCTCGAGGTTTTGCTTGATGGTTTCGGGAATGGCGCGGTAGTAGGCGAAACCGGCGCGCAGGGCGCCTGGCGTGGCGTAGGCATCCGCATACACGTCGACGGCCACCTTGTCGCGGCGGTACGACCAGCGGTCGAAAATGAAGCGGAGGTACTCGCGCTCCTTGCCCGCAGTGAGCATCTCCGGCAAATCCAGCACCTGGTTGAACATGAAGTGCCACAGGAAGATATTGTCGGACGGCGCGACAAAAATCGGCGGCGCGGGCGCCAGGCCGGGAATGACGGCTTCCGTCAGCGCCAGTTTCGTCACGGCTTGCGGGAAATCGCTGGCCAGCGCATAGCCGACCCACATGCCGATGTCGTGGCCGACGACGTCGTACTGCGCATGGCCCAGGGCCAGCATGGCGCGGTGCAGGGTGGTCGCCACGGCGCCCGTGTCATAGCCGCCGGCCGGGCGATCGGAGTAACCGCTGCCCGGCGGATCGATGGCGATGGCCTGGTAGCCATTCGCTGCCAGCGCCGCCATCACGTGGCGCCACGCATACCAGGTCTGCGGCCAGCCGGGGATCAGCAGCACGGGTTTGCCGTTGCCGGTACCCGCGATGACGCAATGGAGGCGCTGGCCGTCGATGCGGACGTAGTCGTGAATGAAGTCGTTCATAGGGTTTCCTTGATTAGTTGTGCCGGATGCCCAGCAGGGTATTGATCTGTTGCGCGCTGACGGGGGCGCCGGCGAAGTCGTCGAAGATCTTGTCGGTGACGGGAATGATGTGGGCATTGATGAAGGCCACGCCTTCGCGCGCGCCCACCTCCTGGTCCTTCAGGCAGCACTCCCATTCCAGCGTGGCCCAGCCCGCGTAGTCGTTTTGCGCCATCTTCGAGAAGATCGCCTTGAAGTCGACCTGGCCATCGCCCAGCGAGCGGAAACGCCCGGCGCGGTTTTCCCACGACTGGTAGCCGCCGTAGATGCCTTGCCGACCCGTCGGATTGAACTCCGCATCCTTCACATGGAACATGCGGATGTGATCCTTGTAGATGTCGATGAATTCCAGGTAGTTCAGCTGCTGCAGCACGAAGTGGCTGGGGTCGAACAGCATCTTGCAGCGCGGGTGGCGTCCCACGCGCTCGTAGAACATCTCGAAGCTGATGCCGTCATGCAGGTCTTCGCTCGGGTGGATTTCGTAGCACAGGTTGACGCCCTGTTCCTCGCACACGTCGAGGATGGGCAGCCAGCGGCGCGCCAGTTCATCGAAGGCTGTTTCGATCAGGCCGGGCGGGCGCTGCGGGAACGGGAACAGGTAGGGCCAGGCGAACGAGCCGGAAAACGTGCCCATGTCCGTGAGGCCCAGGCGTTTCGAGGCCATGGCCGCCAGCTTGACTTGCTCGATGGCCCACGCCGTGCGCGCTGCCGGCTGGCCATGCAGGTGTGCCGGCGCGAAGCTGTCGCACAGCGCGTCATAGGCCGGATGCACGGCCACCAGCTGGCCGAAGATGTGCGTCGTCAGTTCGCTGATGACGAGGCCATGGCCGGCCAGCATGGCGACCAGATCGTCGCAGTATTGCTGGCTGTGTGCGGCCTGCGCCACGTCGAACAGGCGCGCATCCCAGGCGGGAATCTGCAGGGCCTTGAAGCCCATGCCGGCCGCCCACTCGGCGATGGCGGGCAGGGTGTTGAAGGGCGCCGTGTCGGCGGCGAATTGTGCCAGGTGCAGGCTCGGTCCTTGAATGGTTTTCATATCGGCTCCTATTGTTTGTCGATCGACAAAGAATAGGCGAAATCTTTTGCGCGGTCAAGGCGGCCATGCAAAATAATTGGCGAACGCACCGTCGGCGCCAGGCGTTATACTGGCCGCCAGTTCGCAAGCAGAGGATAGAAATGGCAGGAAGACCGAGGGAATTCGACCGCGCGCTGGCGCTGGCAAAAGCGCGCGATGCGTTCTGGATGCGCGGCTACGAGGGCGTGTCGATGGCCGACCTGGTGGCGGCGCTGGGCATCGCCTCGGCGCGCATCTACGCGGCCTTCGGCTCGAAGGAGCAGCTGTTCCGCGAAGCCGTGGAACTGTATGAAACGGGTGAGGGCGCGTTTGCCGTGCACGCGCTGGCCGCCAGCCTGAATGTGCGCGACGCGGTGGCGCGCATGCTGGAAGAAGCCGTGCTGCTGTACACGCGCAGCGGCCAGCCGCAAGGCTGCATGGTGGTCACGGCCGCCACCAACACGAGCGCGGAAAACGCGGGCATCGCCGACTGGCTGGCGCAGCACCGCCGCGCGCGCACGCAAGCCGTCATCGAGCGCCTGCGCGCGGCGCAATTGGCGGGAGAATTGAAAGGCGAAGCGGACGTGCAGGCGCTGGGCGACTATTATGCGGCGCTGCTGCATGGCTTGTCGGTGCAGGCGCGCGACGGTATTTCCGCCGAGCGGCTGCTGGCGCTGATACGGCCGGCGATGGCGCCTTTGGTGCTGGAAATGAAAAACCAGGCTACCTAATCGATAGCCTTCAGGTTCAAGTCTTGACGTCGATCAGGCTGCCCAAGGCCTGGTCGGCTGCCTTGACGACATTCGCCGATAAATTAAAACCGGCCTTGTAGACGAGGTTATCCGTCAGTTCGGACGCGAGGCCCACGCCGTTTGGCCGGCTTTCGGCCGCCTTGGCCGCATTCGCATTGGCGCCGCTGACGCTTTCGCTGGCGGCCAGCTTGCGCCCTTCGATGGACAGGCTGACGCCCGTGCCGGCCGGGCTGCTTTCCTGGAATTCGGCCTTTTGCGGCTGGAAACCCGGCGTATTCGCATTGGCGATATTGTTGGCGGCCACATCCAGCGCGCGCTGGTTGGCGGTCAGCCCCGAGGTACCGGTGGTAAGGGCGGATATGGACATGGCAACTCCTTCAGTGTGCGCCCAGTGTACTCCCGTCAACAGGAAAAGTGGTTGGTGCAAGGCAACAATTTTTCCCCAGGTGGTTGCCGTAAAAAATATGTGCGTCACGTAATTTTTTTATATTGTTCTGTGGCATTTCACTGTCTAGACTGGCAGGGAAGTCATCCACGGAGTCCGCCATTTTTCACCTGTTTCGCCCCATTTTGCTGGGTTTGTTGCTCAGCCTGCCTTGTCTGCCACTGAAAGCCCAGCTTGTCCCTTCGCCGTTGCCGCTCGACGCACGCCTGAACGAGCAAGTCATCATGGTGCCGGCCGGCGACGGTTTGCGCGAGGTGCTGGAGACGACGGTGTTTCGTCCCGCCGGCCCCGGCCCGTTCCCCCTGCTGCTGATGAATCACGGCAAGCAGGCCGGCCCGGCCCGGCTGCAGCAGCGCGAGCGCTTTATCTATATGGCCACCGAATTCGTGCGCCGCGGCTATGCGGTGATGCTGCCCATGCGCGCCGGCTTTGCCCGTTCCACGGGCGCCTACCGCGATTTCGGCTGCGACATGCTGGGCAACGCGCAGGGCCAGGCGCGCGACATGCTGGCCGCGCTCGCGTATGCGCGCCGCCAGAGCTGGGTCGACCCGCAGCGCATCGTCGTCGCGGGCCAGTCGTACGGCGGCATGGCGGCGCTGGCGCTGGCCACCCGGGTGGTGCCCGGCGTGCGCGGCGTGCTCAATTTTTCCGGCGGCTTGCGCGTCGACATGCCCGGCTGCGATTGGCAAGGGGCGCTGGCGAAGACCTTCGCCACCCTGGGCGCCTATAACCATATTCCCAGCCTGTGGCTGTATGGCGCCAACGATTCCTACTTCGGGCCGGTTCTGGCGCAGCGGCTGTTTCGCTCGTTCACGGGTTCCGGCGGCCAGGCGCAACTGGTCGCCTATGGCCCGTTCAAGCGCGATGCCCACCTGACCCTGGGCAGCCGCGATGGGGTGGCCGTGTGGCTGCCTGCGACCGAGCGCTTCCTGCAGAAAATCGGCATGCCGGTGCGCCAGGTCTACCGCGTGGCTGATGCGCCGTCGCCGCCCGCCACGCATTTCGCGCCGCAGGACGATATCGCCGCCGTGCCGTATCTGGAAGAGCAGGGCCGGGCCGCCTACCGCGACTTCCTCGAGAAAACCGCGCCGCGCGCCTTTGCCCTGTCGGCCAGCGGTGCCTGGGCTTGGGCCGAGGAGGGCGAAAGCCCCGACGTGCGCGCCCTCGCTTCGTGCCAGCGGCGCAGCAGCCTGCCGTGCCAGCTGTATTCGGTCGATGAAAGCGTCGTCTGGCCCGTCGACGGCGCCAGCGCGAGCGCCGCCGGCGGCGCGCAATAGGCCGCCGCGCACGATAGTTGTCGCCGAAACGGGGGATGGGCGAATATACTAGGGGAAAAGGGAGGCGTTGCGCTTCCCGTCCGCCCTTATCATCAGCGAGAATTCACCCCTATGGCGTCATCCCCAGAAAACCTCAGCATGGCCGTGTTTTGCGACTTCGAGAACGTCGCGCTCGGCGTGCGAGATGCAAATTACGAAAAATTCGATATCAAGCCCATCCTCGAACGCTTGCTGCTCAAGGGCAGCATCGTTGTCAAGAAGGCATATTGCGACTGGGACCGTTATAAAAGTTTCAAGGGCACCATGCACGAAGCGAATTTCGAGCTGATCGAAATTCCCCACGTGCGCCAGTCCGGCAAGAATTCGGCCGACATCCGCCTGGTGGTCGATGCGCTGGACCTGTGCTACACGAAGGCCCACGTCAACACCTTCGTCATCATCAGCGGCGATTCCGACTTTTCGCCGCTCGTGTCGAAACTGCGCGAAAACGCCAAGCAGGTGATCGGCGTGGGCGTCAAGCAGTCGACCTCCGACCTGCTGGTGGCCAACTGCGACGAATTCATTTTCTACGATGACCTGGTGCGCGAGAGCCGCCGCACGGCCGCCAAGCGTGATGCGCGCGAGACCCCGGCGGCCAAGCGTTCGCCCGACGAAGAAGTGCGCCGCAAGGAAAAATACGAGTCGCGCAAGACGGAAGCGATCGAGATGGCCGTTGCCACCTTCGACGCGCTGGTCTCGGAGCGCGGCGACAGCGGCAAGATCTGGGCCTCGATGCTGAAAGAAGCGATCAAGCGCCGCAAGCCGGACTTCAGCGAGTCGTACTACGGTTTCCGTACCTTCGGCAACCTGCTGGAAGAAGCGCAGACGCGCGGCTTGCTGGAATTTGGCCGCGATGAAAAATCGGGCGCCTATGTCTACCGCAGCAGCGGCCTGGTGCCTGTCGCTGCGCCCGTGAGCGGGGAAGTGGCCAGCGAAGCCATCGTCACCGGCGAGACCGGCGTGGCGGCGGAAGAGGGCAATCAGCGCGAAGGCGGCAGCCGCCGCGATTCGCGCCGCAATGGACGTGGCGGCCGCAAGCAGAACGAACAACGCCGCGGCGAGTCCGCGCCACAGGCCTTCGTGCCGGTGGCCGACGCCGAAGCAGTCGTCGAGCAGTATGCGCCGGCGCCGCAGCCGGAGGTGCAGCACGAGGTAGCCGAGGTTGTGGAAGTAATGGCGGAAGAAGGCAACGCCAAGCGCGGTTCGCGCCGCAATGGCCGTGGCGGCCGCAAGAATGGCGATGGCGCCCGCGAAGCGCGCGCCGAAGTTGTCGAAGTCGCTGCTGTGGAAGCCATGCCTGAGCCGGTAGTTGAAGCGATCGTGGAAGCCGTCGCCGAAGCGAAGCCGAAGGCCAAGCCGCGCACGCCGGCCCGCAAGGCGGCAGCGGCGAAGAAGCCGGCCAAGAAGGCGGCTGAAGCCGTGGAATCGGCTCCTGTCGTCGAAGCGGCACCGGTGGAAATCGCGCCTGTAGCGGAAGACAAGCCAGCCAAGGCGCCGCGCAAGACGCCAGCGCCCCGTCCGGCCCGCAAGAAGGCGGAAGAAGCTTGATTGACCGCTCCCAGCGGAAGGCTGGGGTCAGACGGGGACGCCGAGTCCCGGCGGGTCTGACCCCGGGTGTCTGCTGCGTCTTGGCAAAGCGGTATTAAGCCATGTACCACGGCGAACGCTTCAACAGCATCTCCCATACGGTGGGCGCCGCGCTGGCGGCCATCGGCGGCGTCATCCTGATCGTCGTGGCGGCCCGCACGGGCGATCCGTGGAAAATCGTCAGCTGCAGCGTGTATGCGGCCATGCTGCTGACCTTGTATCTGACGTCCACCCTGTACCACAGCGTGCGCGGCAAGGCCAAGGCCGTGCTGCAGCGGCTCGACCACTGCGCCATCTACCTGCTCATCGCGGGCACCTACACGCCATTCATGCTGGTGACCCTGCGCGGGCCTTGGGGCTGGTCGCTGTTCGGCGTCGTCTGGGGCCTGGCCCTGTTTGGCATCGTGCAGGAATATGTGTACGCGAAAGGCGCGCGCATCCTGTCGCTGGTCATTTACGTGGCCATGGGCTGGCTGATCGTCATCGGCATCAAGCCGCTGCTGGCGGCGCTCGAGTGGAACGGCTTCCTGTGGCTGGTGGCGGGCGGCCTGTGCTACACGGGCGGCATCGCTTTCTATGCCACCGACCACAAGCTGCGCCATGGCCACGGCATCTGGCATCTGTTCGTGCTGGCCGGCAGTAGCTGCCATTTTGTCGCCATTTTGTTCTACGTTGCCTGACGTTGTTGCCTGCCCTCACTGTTGCCATGGTTCCATTATAATGGCGCGATATGTGAAACGCAGGCAATAATAAGGCAACAATGGATATCAATTCGGACGACCTGAAAATCTTCGTCACCGTCATCGACAGCGGCACCCTGAGCGCGGCCGCCGTGCACCTGGGGCAAACCACGTCGGGCGTCAGCCGTGCCCTGTCGCGGCTGGAAGACAAGCTGGCCACCTCCTTGCTGACGCGCACGACGCGGCGCATGGAGCTGACGGAAGAAGGGCAGCTGTTCCTGGACAAGGCGCGCGCCATTCTCGCCTCGATGGAAGACGTGGAAGAGTCGATCCGCATCCGCCGCCAGAAGCCGGCCGGGCGCCTGTCCGTCGATGCCGCTTCACCCTTCATGCTCCATTGCGTGGTGCCGCACGTGGCCGAATTTCGCGCCATGTACCCGGACATCCGCCTGGAACTGACCAGCAACGACCAGATCGCCGACCTGCTCGAACACCGCACCGATATCGCCATCCGCATCGGCGCCCTGGTCGATTCGACCCTGCATGCGCGCGCCTTGACTGCCAGCCCGCTGCACGTGCTGGCCACGCCCGCCTACCTGGCGCGCCACGGCGAGCCGGCCACGCCGGAAGCGCTGTCCGGCCACGCGCTGCTGGGCTTTGCCCAGTACGACCTGGGGAACAACTGGCCGCTGCGCCACGAGACGGGCAACAGCCTGCAGATCGTGCCCGCGCTGGCCGCGTCCAGCGGCGAAACCCTGCGCCAGCTGGCCCTGCACGACCAGGGCATCGTCTGCCTGTCCGACTTCATGACGAAGGACGACATCGCGGCCGGCCGCCTGGTGAAAGTGCTGCAGCCGTTCTATACGGGCTACCGCCAGCAGATTCACGCCGTCTACTACCGCAACACGCAGCTGGCGCAACGCATCAGCTGCTTCCTCGAATTCCTGCAGCACAAGCTGTAAGGCCCGCGCCGTATGTTCAAGTCAGGACGCCGCTGTCCTGCACCGCCGTATGCAGCAGCGCTTCCACTTCATGCGCCGGCAGCGGCCGGCTGAAGTAATAGCCTTGCGCTTCGTCGCAGCCATGGCGGCGCAGATAATCGAGCTGCTCGGCCGTTTCCACGCCTTCGGCCACCACGCGCAGTTTCAGGTTGTGCGCCAGCGCGATGATGGAGACGACGATGGCCGCGTCGTCCGCGTCGCGCGCCACGTCGCCGACGAAACTGCGGTCGATCTTCAGCACGTCGATGGGGAAGGTGCGCAGGTAGGCGAAGCTGGAATAGCCGGTGCCGAAGTCGTCGATCGACAGCTGCACCCCCAGCGCCTTCATGTCGTGCAGCTGGCTGACGGCCAGCGCCACGTCGTGCATGAACAGGCTTTCCGTCAGTTCCAGCTCCAGGCAGGCGGGCGGCAAGCCCGTTTCCAGCAGCACTTCGGCGATCGATGCCACCAGGTTTGGTTCGTTGAACTGGCGCGCCGACAGGTTCACGGCCAGGCGCAAGGTATCGAGTCCCGCCGCATGCCAGCGTTTCACCTGCGCGCACGCTTCGCGCATGACCCAGGCGCCGATCGGCACGATCAGGCCCGTATCTTCCGCCAGCGCGATGAAGCGCTGCGGCGCCACCATGCCCAGGTCCGGATGCTGCCAGCGCAGCAGCGCTTCCACGCCGACGATGCGCCCGCTGGCCAGGTCCACCTGCGGCTGGTAGTGCAGCACGAACTGTTCGCGTTCGAGCGCGTTGCGTAGCGCTGTCTCGATGCGCAGGCGCTCCAGGGTGGCCTGGTTCATGGCCGTCGTATAGAACTTGATGTTGTTGCGGCCCTGTTTCTTGGCGCAGTACATGGCGATGTCGGCCTGCTCGATCAGGTTCTGCGTCTCGCCATTCAAGGTCACGTCGCCGGGCGCATCGTAGCGCGACATGTCGTAGACGGCCACGCCGATGCTGCAGGTGACGAAGAATTCCTTGCCATCCAACAGTACGGGCTGGGCCACGGCATCCATCACGCGCTGCACGATGGCGCTGCTGAGCACTTCGTCCGCCTGTTCGCACAGGATGGCGACGAATTCGTCGCCCGACAGGCGCGCCACCGTATCGCTTTCGCGCAGGCTGGCCTGCAGGCGCGTGGCGATGGTTTTCAGCAGCAGGTCGCCAGCCTTGTGACCGAGGCTGTCGTTGACGAACTTGAAGCGGTCGAGGTCGATCAACAGTACCCACAATGCGCGGTTCTTGCGGCGCGACAGGGCCATCGCCTGCGCCAGGCGGTCGCGCAGCAGGGCGCGGTTGGGCAAGCCCGTCAGCACGTCGTGGTGGGCGATGTGCTGGATTTGCTGCTCGGCCAGCTTGCGTTCCGTGATTTCGGAACCCGTGCCCCGGTAGCCGCGGAATTCACCGAGTTCGTTGAACAGCGGTTCGCCATTGATGCTGAACCAGCGCAGCTGGCCGTCGCGGTCGTGCATCGCATATTCGAGGTTGGAAAAGGGCAGGTGCGCTTCCAGGTTGGCGATATGCTGCTTGCCCCAGCGCGAATTGCGCATCTCCGGATTGTTTTCCCAGCGCGTCATGCCGATGAAGCGTTCCAGCGGCATGTTCGACTTGTCCGTGAAACCGCTGGTGATGTGGGTAAAGCAGAAGTTGGCATCCTGTTCCCAGTACCAGTCCGAGGACAGGGCCAGCAGGCGGCGGAAGCGCTTCTCGCTTTCCTGCAGGGCGCGTTCCGTGCGCTGGCGCGCCCGCACGTCGGCACTGAGCAGCTCGTTGCTGCGCTTGAGGTCGGCCGTGCGTTGCTCCACCAGCAACTGTACGCGGCGCGAGCGCTGCGTCAGCGACTGCACGAAGGCGGCCGTCAGCAGGCTGAACAGCAAGCCCGTGATCACGGTGAATAATGAGCCCAGATGGTCGGCCAGGAAGGGGCGCGGATGGGCCACCACGCGCACATGCCAGGGCCGGCCGGCGGAAGCAAAGGCCCGGTCATAATGGTCGTGGTAGGCAAAGTGCAGCCAGCGCGGCAAGGATTCCCAGGCGCCGCCAGCTTCGTTGGCGGGCGCCTGGCCATGCCGGAAGATCAATTGGCGCGGGTCGGCGCCGGCGTCCGCGTAGACGCTCAGTTCGAGCTGCGGGTCGCCCAGCAGGTCGGCGCCGGCGAGGATTTTCTGCACCAGTTCCCCGGCCAGGATGACGGCCGCCGTATCGCCGATCAGCGCCGCGCGCCGCTGCTGCACCGTCTGCAGGGGCGCGCCGTGGCGGTACACGGGATGCACCATGACGAAACCTTGCCGTGGTCCCTGCGCCAGGGCCAGCAAGCCGGTGGCGGTGGTCTGGCCGCTGATGATCGCCTGTTCCAGCGCGCGCGCCAGCACGCCGTTCGGGCTGACGTTCAGGCCGAAGGCGGGGCCGTTGCCCTGCAAGGGTTCGAGGTAGTCCACCACCAGGTAGCTGGCGCGCGTCGTCGCGGGCACGACGACGCCGTCGCGCATTTCCGTCATGGCGTAGTCGGGCACGATGCGCCGCAGCTCCGCTTCGAATGCGGCGCGCTGCGCATGCGGCACGATGCGGTGGAAATTGAAGGCCTGGATGAACGGGTGGCGCCGCAGCAACGGCGTGGTGAAGTCATGGAACTGTTCGCGCGTGACGGGCACGACGGCGGCAAACAGCTGGTTCGTCGTCGTCAGTACCTCGACCGCATCGTCGAGTCCCTGCTCGATGGCGGCCACCCTGGCGCCGGCGCGCTGCTGCAGGCTCAGGCTCATCTTGTCGTATTCGAGCTGGCTGATGGCGGCGAACAGCACGGCCGTCACGCTGACGCCGCAGGCAAAGGTCAGCGCGGCCGCGGCGGAAATCGACAATGGCAGGCGGCCACGCAGCATGGTTTTTCCTATCTCACTTCATGGTCACTTGGGTTCCGCAGCGCCTGCCGGCCCCACGCAGGCCGTAGTTTGTCATAAACCACATCCAGCATGCTGATTTTGCACCAAAACACTGCAAATAAGCAACAATATCTCTGGCCGGGGAAGATGACTTTCAGTCGCTGCCCGCGCCGGACTGGCGGCGCAAACGCCACAATTGCCATGCCGGCAGAAAGCGGTTCAGGAACGCCAGGCCGGCCATCCGGCGCCAGCGCACCAGGCGCACCACGCGCACGGCGCGGCCGCCGGCGCCCGGGTCCTGCCCGGGCTTGGCTGCGAAGACGATGCGGTTATTGCCGGCGATGCCATCGAAGTGGCAGACGGCGCCGCGGAAGGTGAGCATCAGCCGCGCCAGCATGGCGGGGTAATGCTCGTCATAGCTGAACAGGTTGGCCACCAGCACGCCGCCGGGCAGCAGGGCGCGCAGGCAGTCCGCATAGAAGCGGGCGCTGCCGAGGGCGGGCGGCAAGCCCGTTTCGTCGTAGCCGTCGAGCAGCAGCACGTCCGCGCAGCCCGGATGCTGGCGGATGTAGCTGACGGCATCCGTCTCGATGATGCGCAGGCGCGCATCGTCGGGCGGCAGCATGAACTGCTCGCGCAGGGCGATCACGTCGGCGCGCAATTCCAGCACCGTGATGCGCGTATCGGGCAGGTGGCGGTGGCAGAATTTCAGCAGCGAACCGCCGCCCAGTCCCACCATCAGGATGTGCCGCGGGCGCGGCACGAACAGCGTAAAGCACATCATCGCGCGCGCATAGCGCAGCAGCAGATGGTCGGGGCGCGACAGCAGCATTTCGCTCTGGATCATGCCGGGCTGGAATTCCAGGCGGCGCCGGTCGCCACAGGTGTGCACCTGCGGGGCAAGTGGGGTGGTGCTTCTGTTTTCCGGCATGGGACGACTTCGCTGAGTAGGCTGGGGGAGATGCTTTGTTGCATTCAGAGAAATCTGATAAGCTCCCGTGAGCATACCCGATTAATCCGCGCCGAGCATGCGTATATGTACGGCGCGCGGCGGCACGGCCGCGCAGTCGGGCACCATGGAGACAAGCATGTTTTTGGATCACCCCATCATTACGGCGACGAACAGTTTCACGGAGCCTGACCGCATCGAGCGGCTGACGCGCGTGTATGGTTACGCGGCGGCGCTGGCCGACCAGGCCGCCAATGTCGGATTCATTGAAAAAGTGGCGCAGATCCACGACCACAAGGGCACCCTGATCGTGTTCTGGCACGAGGCGCCCAGCGAAGTGGAAAAGCAGTATTTCGTGCAGGCGTGGGCCAGCAAGATCGGCGACGGCAGCACCAATGTCGAACACGAAATCTGACCTGGCGCGCCGCGCCTGCGCATCGATCGCGTAGCCCATGGATATCAAGACCCTGGTACTGGCCCTGGCGCTCGGCAACCTGAGCCTGTGCGCGGCCCTGTTCTTCTTCGAGTACGAGCGCAAGAAGTCGCTCAGCATGTCCACTTGGGCGGTGGCCAAGCAATGCCAGGCCGTGGCCTGGTGTCTGCTGTATTTCCGCGGCGTGCTGCCCGATTTCCTCTCCATCCTGCTTGGCAACAGCCTGCTGTTTGCCGGCATGGCGCTCGATGCGGGCGCGCTGTGGCAGGCGGCCGGGCGCAGCGGCTGGCGCCGCACCGTTCTGCCGGCGCTGGGCCTGTCGGTGGGATTGTTTGCCGCCTGCTACCTGTTCGACGTGGCGCCGCTGCTGCGCAGCGCCGGCGGTTCGCTGATCGTGGCCGGCTTCTTCCTCTCCGGCGTGGCCGCCCTGTGCCTGAAGTGGCGCGAGGCGAGCATGCTGCGCCGCTTCCTCGTCGTCAGCATGGGCATCCTGTCGCTGCTGATCGCCGCGCGCGGTGTGCTGGCCGCCGCCGTCCCCGGTTTTGACGCGGAGCTGATGCAGCTGGCCGGCTTCGGCGCCCTGTACCTGATGATGCTGACGAACGCCTTCGGCTATCTGCTGCTGTCGCGTGAAAAACTGGGCGGCGAGCTGGCGCGTCTGGAAGTGCTCGACGCGGCCACGGGCGTGCCGAACCGGCGCGGTTTTTACCAGGCGCTGGCGCCATGGATGGCGCTGGCGCGCCGGCCCGGTTTGCCGACGGCGCTGGTGGTGCTCAATATCGACCACTTCAAGCGAGTCAACGACAGCTATGGCCATCCCGTGGGCGATGCGGTGCTGAAAACCATCGTCGACACGTGCCGCCAGCAACTGCGCGACAGCGACCTGATGGGCCGCCTGGGCGGCGCCGAATTCGCCATCCAGTTGCCGCGCACGACCCTGGTCGATGCGTTGATGGTGGCCGAGCGCATCCGCGCTGCCGTCGAAGCGCTGCCCGTCAAGACGGAGCGCGCCGTGCTGCAGCTGACGGCCAGCCTGGGCGTGACCACCATCCGCGCCGAAGACAGCACCGTCAGCCTGTTCAAGCGGGCCGACGAGGCGCTGCAATCGGCCAAGCAGGCGGGCCGCAACCGCGTCGTCGAGGCGCAAGCTGCCAGCACTCTCGATATTTAAATCGGATTACTTCTTGTGCGAGCCCAGCCAGCTCGGTTCCTTGCCGCATTCCTTGGGCAGGAACAGGGCATCGAGGCCCGGATCGCAGCGCCGGTCAGGCGCTTTCATCGGCTCGACGGTCAGCCATTCGCTCTTGGGCAGTATCTTTTCTTCGCGTGGCGCCACGGGCGGCGCGGGCGGCAGGCTGTCTTGCCAGCGTGACTCTGACGCTGTTGCAGGCGCGGCCGCAGTGGCCCAGTCCGCGTCAACTTGCGCGGCGTCCGCTGGCGGCGTGTCCGCGTGCGCGGCGGCGCACAGCAAGCTGCCCGCGAAGAAGAACATGCGCATGGCTGTGCTGTTTATGGAAATCATGGTTGGTCCTTGGTCGGTGCCGCGAAGGCGGATCCTGCATTATGACGGCAGCCGGAAGCAAAAAGACAAGGAAATTGCAACGGCATGTTACCAAAGGGACTATAGTTGCTGGTAGCAAGCACGTGCGCCGCGGCAAGGTGATTGAACGGTGAACCAGGCGTGGAGCGCCTTCACCGGAACATGTGCATTCCCTAACTTTCATTTAAGCTAGGCAAGTTATGCTGTGGCATGCACGCCAGGCTGCCCTTGTTGTCCTTTGCTGTCCACACCGCAGTTCCCCTTTTTTACTCTTGCCAGGCCCATAATGAAAATGCTCAAATCCCTGCCTGTATGGCCGCTTGCCGCCCCGATTGCCGGCTGGCTGTTCCTGTTCGGTTCCACCTTCAATGTCGGCGGCGCCTACCAGATCCTGCTGGTCGCTGGCCTGATCGGCAGCGTGCTGGCCGCCGTGTACCACGCGGAAGTGGTGGCGCACCGCATCGGCGAACCGTACGGCACCCTGGTGCTGGCACTGGCCGTGACCCTGATCGAGGTGGCGCTGATCGTCTCGCTGATGCTGGCAGGCGGACCGGAAACGACGGGCCTGGCGCGCGACACCGTGTTTGCCGCCATCATGATCATCCTGAACGGCATCGTCGGCATCTGCCTGCTGCTGGGCGCAGGGCGCCACCGTGAGCAGACCTTCGGCCTGCTGGGCGTGAGCGCTTCGCTGGCCACCCTGGCGGCCATCGCCGTTCTGACCCTGGTGCTGCCGAACTACACGTCGAGCGCCGCCGGCCCCTTCTACAATTCCAGCCAGCTGATCTTCATCGCCGTCATTTCCCTCGTCCTGTATGGCACCTTCGTGCTGGTGCAGACGGTGCGCCACCGCGATTACTTCCTGCCCAAGGAGGCCGTCGGTGATGAAGAGGTGCATGCGGCGCCACCCACGCCAACAGTCGCCTGGGTCAGCGCCGGCGCGCTGCTGGTGTGCCTGGGCGCCGTGGTGCTGCTGGCCAAGTCGCTGGCGCCCGCGCTGGAGACGGCGATTGCCGCCATGGGCGCGCCGAAAACCCTGGTCGGTATCGTCATCGCCGCCATCGTGCTGCTGCCAGAAGGCCTGGCCGCCGTGCGCGCCGCGCGTGCCAACCGCCTGCAAACGAGTCTGAACCTGGCGCTCGGCTCCGCACTGGCCAGCATCGGCCTGACGATACCGGCTGTTGTCGTGGTGTCGCTGGCCACGGGCCTGACAATTACCCTGGGTCTCGATATCAAGTCGACGGTGCTGCTGCTGCTGTCGCTGATGGTGGCCACCCTGTCGCTGGGCACGGGCCGCACCACGGTCATGCAGGGCACGGTGCACCTGGTGATTTTCGCGGTATATTTATTTACCACCATCGTGCCGTAGAACACCTGTCAAAACCTACTGCGCGTCGGAATTTGTGGTCTGCGATGCTCACTGTACCTTCGTACAGTTGCGCTTCTCAACCACAACTTCCTTCCGCTCGCTACGGTTTTGTCAGATGTTCTTAAACGTCACCGCTACGCGCCGTTTTGTCACAATCCTGTCACGCCGCTGTCATACGATGGGGGTAGTGTGGTAGGATTTTTAAATCGTTTAAATGATTTATATAGTTTAGCAACTGAGTTTGCCAACTTTTTCAGTTGGCACAGCAATGACAAGACAAGAGGCCAGTATGTATGCAGCGGTGGACCTGGGGTCCAACAGTTTTCGTTTACACGTCGGCAAGCATGATGGCGACACGATCCGCGTGGTCAAGAGCGTGCGCGATCCGATACGCCTGGCCGCCGGCCTGGATGCCAATGGCGACCTGACCGAGGCGGCCATGCAGGGCGCGCTGGCCTGCCTGCAGCGCTTTCGCGCCATCCTCGCGGGCTTCGAGCTCGATGCCGTGCGCGTGGTGGCCACGTCGGCCATGCGCGTGGCGCGCAACGGCGCCGTCTTCCTGCCGCTGGCCGAGCAAGCCATCGGCTACCCGATCGAAATCATCTCGGGCGAGGAAGAGGGGCGCTTGATCTACATGGGCGTGGCCAATGCGCTGGCCATACCCGGCGAACGCCGGCTGGTGATGGATATCGGCGGCGGCTCGACGGAACTGATACTGGGGCGCGGCAACGATATCGAGCGGGTCGAGTCGTTCAGCCTGGGCACCGTCAAGCAAAGCCTGTCGTTCTTCATCGGCGGGCGCATCGACGCGCCGTCGTTCGAGGCGGCCATCCTGTCGGCGCGCAGCCATTTCGAGGATGCGGCACCGCCATACCATCCGCAGCACTGGAAGACGGCCTACGGCTCTTCCGGCACCATCCGCACGATCGCCGACATCATCGCCCGCAACAAGCTCGGTGACGGCTTGCTCACGAGCGCCAGCCTCGACGCGCTGGCGCGCCGCTTCATCGAACTCGGTCACACGAGCCGCATCGACATGCCCGGCTTGCGGCCCGACCGCGCCAGCACCATCGTCGGCGGCCTGGCGATCTTGATTGGCCTGTTCCGTGAACTGGCCATTCCCGCCATGACGCCGATCGAGGCGGGTTTGCGCATGGGCGTGATGTGGGATCTGTACCTGCGTTCGACCAAGCGCGACCGCCGCGAACAGTCGGTGCAGGGCTGCATGGAGAAATTCCATATCGACCAGCAGCGCGCCGGCCGGGTGGCCGAGCAGGCGCTGGCCATGTACGCGCAGCTCAAGCCCACGTCCGACGCGCTGGTGAAATGCCTGCGCTGGAGCAGCCTGCTGCATGAGGTGGGCCTGGCCGTGTCGCAGACGGGCTACCACAAGCACGCCTCCTACATCGTGGAAAACGCGGACTTGCCCGGTTTTACCACGCGCGAGCAGAAGACCATGAGCCGGCTGATCCTGGCGCAGAAGGGCAACTTGCGCAAGATCGGCGAAGTGCTGTCCGACCCCGATTTCGCCAAGGCCGTGCTGGCGCTGCGCCTGTCGATTTTGCTCATGCATGCGCGCATCGAAGCCGATTTCAGCGAACTGCGCCTGCGCATGAAGAACCGCATCGAGCTCGATATCAAGCGCGGCTGGGTGGCGCACCATCCGACCGTGTCGTTCTGGATCGAGAAGGAGCAGGAATTCTGGGACGAGGTGGGGGTCGATTTCACCATCCGCGCCAGCGCGTAGTGGGTCATTGGGTCATGCCATGCGCATGACTTGATGTGCAGCAAGCAAGATTTTTAAAAACAGTATATATTGTTTATATTATTTACTAGATTGGAAAATCCATGACCAAAACCGTCCCAGCGAAAAAGCCCGACAGCGCGCCCGTATCGATGTTCCCTACCAGCGCCTCGATCAATGCGGCAGCGGCCAAGGCCGCACCGGCCGCCAAACCGGCAGTGAAGCCTGCCGCCAAGCCGGTGGCAAAAGCCGCCGTCACGCCAGTGGCCGCCAAACCGGCCGCTGCGAAGCCGGCAGCAGTGAAGCCAGTAGCAGCGAAACCTGTCGCCGCCAAGCCTGCCGCTGCCAAGGCGCCAGCCGCCAAGCCGGCGGCCAAGGCCGTTGTCGCCAAACCAGCCGCCAAGGCGGCAGTGAAAGCCGTTGCCAAGCCAGCGGCCAAAGTCGCTGCGAAACCCGCCGCAAAGCCTGCCGCCAAGCCGGCCGCGAAAGCCGCCGTCAAAGCGGTAGCCAAACCAGCCGCCAAGCCTGCGCCAGCGAAAAAAGCGCCGGCCGCCAAGGTCGCCGCCGTCAAGGAAAAAGCCCGCAAGCCGAAACTGGTGCGCGACAGCTTCACCATGCCGGAAGCGGAATACGAAGTCCTGGGCCAGGTGAAGAAAGCCTGCCTGAAGGCCGGTTTCGAGATCAAGAAAAGCGAATTGCTGCGCATCGGCGTGGCGCTGATCAGCCAGATCGACCTGGCTACCCTGCAAAACGTGCTGGCCGGCTTGCCGCAGCTGAAAACGGGCCGTCCGAAGAAGGATTGATGGCGCGGGCAGGGGCCGCCCCCTGCCTGGCCGTTCTGGTTTACCATGGGGCCTGTGAAAGTTCCCCCATGGTTGCCATGTCAGAAGATACAGAGATCGAACGCGCCGGCTTCGTCGAGCGCGCCATCGTCCGCCACCAGGCGGGCGTTGCTACCCCCGCCATCGACCACGTCGCCGAGGAAATCCCCGTCGCGCTGGTCTTCAATGGCATTTCCCACGTCGTCATGATGGCCACCCCGCGCGACCTGGAAGCGTTTGCCTACGGCTTCGCGCTGACGGAAGGCGTGGTCGCTTCCGCCGATGCCATCTTCGATTGCGAAGTGTTCCTGCGTCCCGATTCCGCCGAAGTGGCCTTGAGCATCGCCCAGGAGGATTTCGTGCGCCTGAAGGACCGGCGCCGCCAGCTCACGGGCCGCACGGGCTGCGGCGTGTGCGGCATCGACAGCATCGACATGCTCGACTTGCAGCCGGCGCCGCTGCCGCCACCCCTGATCCGCGTCGACCTGCCGGCCGCGCTGGCGCGTGCCTCCGCCGGCTTGCGCGAGCACCAGACGCTGATGCGGGAGACGGGCGGCGTGCACGCGGCCGCGTGGTGCACGCCCGATGGCGATATCGTGCACGTGTGCGAGGATGTCGGCCGCCACAACGGCCTCGATAAACTGATCGGCCATCTCGCGCTGCACGGTATCGACATGCGGCGCGGCTTCGTCTTCCTGTCCAGCCGCGGCAGCTACGAGCTGGCGCGCAAGGCGGCGCGCATGCAGATTCCCTTGCTGGCGACGATTTCCGCCCCCAGTTCGCTGGCCATTTCCATCGCCACGCAGGCCGGCATGAAGCTGGCGGGATTCTGCCGCCAGGATGCCTACGTCGACTACACGCCCGGCATTACCTTGTAACTTACGCTGCGCTCCAGCAGCACGGGCACGGACTTCGATGTGGGCGTGCCGGCGCCGTCGGCCGTGCTGGCCAGCGGCACCAGCGCGTTCGTCTCCGGGTAGTACGCGCCCAGGCAGCCGCGCGGGATGTCGTAGGCGACGAGCCGGAAGCCATCGGCGCGGCGCGCCACGCCATCGTCCCAGGCGCCGGTCAAGTCCACCATATCGCCATCGGCAAAGCCCAGCATGGCGATATCGTCCGCATTGGCGAAGACGACCTTGCGCGTGCCGTACACGCCCCGGTAGCGGTCATCCATGCCGTAGATGGTGGTGTTGTACTGGTCGTGCGAACGCGTGCTCATCAAGACCATCAGGCGCTCGCCGTGGCGCGCTCTAGCGTGGTGCAACGGCGTATCGAGGTCCAGCGGGGCGACGAGGAAGCTGGCCTTGCCGCTGGCCGTCTTCCACACGCGTTCGCGCGACGCCACCGTCAGATGAAAGCCACCCGGCTGCGCCACCCTGGCGTTGTAGTCGTAAAAATCGTCAAACACCTTTTCGATGTCGTCGCGGATGCGCGCATAGTCGGCCGCATACGCGCGCCAGTTCACCAGGACGCTCCCCACCGTCGCTTCGGCCATGCCGGCCACGATGGCCACTTCCGAGCGCAGCTGCGGCGAAGCGGGCGCATTGCGGCCGTACGAGATATGCACCATGCTCATCGAGTCTTCCACCGTCACGCCCTGCGCCACACCGCCTTGCACGTCGATTTCCGTGCGCCCCAGGGTGGGCAGCAGCAGCGCTTCCTTGCCGATGACCAGGTGGCTGCGATTGAGCTTGGTGGCCACCTGCACCGTCAGCGCGCACTGGCGCAGGGCGGCAAAGGTCAGCGGCGTGTCCGGCGTGGCGGCCGCGAAATTGCCACCCAGCGCAATGAACACTTTTACCTCGCCGCGCTGCATGGCTGCGATGGTGGCCACCACGTCGTGGCCATGCGCGCGCGGCGGCGCAAAACCATATACCTGGCCCAGGCGGTCGAGGAAGGCCGCCGTCGGCTTTTCCTCGATGCCCACCGTGCGGTCGCCCTGCACGTTCGAGTGGCCGCGCACGGGACACAGGCCGGCACCCGGCTTGCCGATCTGCCCGCGCAGCATCATCAGGTTCGACAGCATGCGGATGGCCGCCACGCTGTGCTTGTGCTGCGTCAGGCCCATGCCCCAGGTGGCGATGACGCGCTGGCCTTTGATGAAGATGTCGGTCAATGCCTCGATCTGCGCACGATTCACGCCCGATTCTGCCACGAGCAGTTGCCAACTCTCTGCGCGCAAGTCGTCGCGGAAGGCGTTGAAACCGCTGCAGTGTTCAGCGATGAAGGCGTGGTCGATGACGGCGGGCCTGCCTGCCGCCTGCGCCGCATCGTCATGCTCGACGATCCGCTTGGCGACGGCCTTGATCAGGGCGAAGTCGCCGCCCAGCGTCGGTTGCACGAACAGGCCGGCCAGGCGCGTGCTGCCCAGGGTCGCCATTTCCAGCGCGCTTTGCGGGTCCATGAAGCGCTGCAAGCCCCGTTCGCGCAGGGGATTGATGGAGACGATGCTGCCGCCGCGGCGCGCGCAGTCGCGCAGTTCGCCCAGCATGCGCGGATGGTTGGTGGCGGGATTCTGGCCGAAGATGAGGATGGTGTCGGCCAGTTCGAAGTCGGCAAGGGTCACCGTGCCCTTGCCGATGCCCACGGTGGCCGGCAAGCCGCGGCTGGTCGCCTCGTGGCACATGTTGGAGCAGTCGGGGAAGTTATTCGTGCCGTACAGGCGCGCCATCAGCTGGTACAGAAAGGCGGCTTCGTTGCTGGCGCGCCCCGACGTGTAGAACGCGGCCTGGTTCGGGTCGGGCAGGGCGCGCAGGTGGCGGCCCACGAGGGCAAAGGCGTCTTCCCAGGAAATCGGCACATAGCGGTCGCTGGCGGCGTCGTACACCATCGGTTCCGTCAAACGGCCGTGCTGTTCGAGCGCGTAGTCCGATTGCTCCAGCAGCTGCGTGACGGTATGGCTGGCGAACAGCTCGGGGCCGGCGCGGCGGCTGGTCGCTTCGGCGGCGACGGCCTTGGCGCCGTTTTCGCAAAAGGCAAACGTGGAAGCGTGGTTGCGGTCGGGCCAGGCGCAGCCGGGGCAATCGAAGCCGTCCGGCTGGTTTTGTGCCAGCAGCGCCTTCAGGTTCTCGGGCGCGACCCGTTCCTGGCGCAGGCTGATGGCCACGTGTTTCAGCGCGTCCCAGCCGGCGGCCGGCTTGGTGTAGGGCGTGATGTGCGGTGCGTCCTGGTCTTTCATGGGCTCTTTCGGCTGGGCGAGTGTGGTAATTATGCACGATCCCAGAATGACATTGACTTGCGTCACGGAAATGACATTCGGCTGTCATTTTCCTGACATATTAGGCAAGTACGCTGGAGTCGTCTTGATCACAGGGATGAAACCATGCAAAACATAATCGCATCAAACGAAGCCAAGGCCCGTCCGGTCCAACTGGTGCTGAGCCAGGCCACGACAGCGGCGGAATTGCGCGAAGTGCAGCGTTTGCGTTACAAGGTGTTTATCGAGACCATGGGGCTGACGTCGCTGGCCAACGCCGATGGCCTCGACAGCGATGAATTCGACGCGCATTGCGATCACCTGATCGTGCGCGACGCCGATACCCTGAAAGTGGTGGGCACCTACCGCGTGCTGAGCGCGGCCAAGGCGGCCAAGATCGGCCGGCTGTATTCGGAAAACGAGTTCGACCTGAGCCGCCTGAAGAACCTGCGCGGACGCATGGTCGAAGCGGGCCGCGCCTGCATCCATCCGAAATACCGGGGCGGCAGCGTGATCATGCTGCTGTGGTCGGGCCTGGCCGAGTACATGCGCCGCGAGCGCTGCGACTACCTGGTCGGCTGCGCCAGCATCAGCCTGGCCGATGGTGGCCATAACGCCGTCGCCGTGTACCAGGCGCTGGCCGAAAAGCACATGGCCCCAAGCGAATACCGCGTCACGCCGCACCTGCCTTTCCCTATCCACCAGGTGGAAGCGGCGCACAAGCCGCAAGTGCCGCCGCTGATCAAGGGCTATCTGCGTTCGGGCGCCTGGATTTGCGGCGAACCGGCGTGGGATCCTGATTTCGAAAGCGCCGACATGTTCATGATGATGCCGCTGGCGAATCTGGACGAACGCTATGCGCGCCATTACGGGGTGGTGCCTGGCTAAGGCTAGCGCCGGGAAGTGATGCCTGCAGCTGGCCGGCCAGGGCCTGCACGGCGCTGCGCAAGCCGGTGTCCGGGCTGTCGGACGGCAGCAGTTCAAGCAGGAAGCGCAGCGGCGCCGTGATCGTTTCGGGTTCGCCGATGCTGCCGTGGCGCCGCACGGCGTCGTGGTACAGGGCCAGGAAAGCGGCGCGCGCGGGCGCGTCGAAGGGCTGGCCGTCCGGCACCTGCCACAGGGCCGCCAGCAGTGCGGCGCGCACGGGGGCGCCGGCGTCGATGGCGCGGTGTTCGTCCGCGTGGCGCTGGCGCGCGTAGGCGATGGCGTCGTGCAGCAAGTCGCCCAGCTGCGGATCGAGCGCGCGCCAGGCGCCGCCGTCGCCATGGGCTTTCAGCAGCAGGGCACCGGCCAGCACCTGGAAAATCAGGTCGCAGTCGGCCACGCCGCTGCGCCGCCGCGCTTCTTCCAGCGCGGCCAGGCAGGCATCCGTCATGGCGCGCAGGGCCTGCGCGCCCGGGTTTCCTTCGCGGCAGGCCAGGCGCGCCTGCAAGGCCCAGTAGCTTCCCAGCAGGGCCAGGCGCTGTGCCGTGGGCGCCAGCGCCACCAGCAGGTCGATATGCTGTTTTCCATCCTGCAGCAACCGGCGTCCCTGCGCCATATCGGGCACGGCCGGCACCTCGATGCCGGCGCCCGCATCGAGGCCGCACAGGGCCGCGCCCTGGCGTATCTCCAGTTCCGCCCAGTGCGCCAGCGCGCGCAAGCCCACCTTGCCGTCGGCCGCGCTGTGCGCCGCCCGGTAGTGTTCGATGGCGCGCAAGGTGTTCTCCAGTCCACCGAGGCCGGCGCGCGTGGCGGCCATGTTTTCGCGGATGTCGGCGCAGCCGAAGAAGCGGGCGCGCACGGCTTCCTCGATGCTGGCCAGCTTTTCCTCGATGGCCGCGCGGCGCGCAGGATCGGCGCCGGCCAGGCGCGCGTGCAGGGTTTCCAGGTCGGCCAGCAAATGGCCGTGGTAGTGGTAGTCGGGCGCTTGCCAGGGGCGGCTCTGGGTGTTCGGAAAGCGGTAGCGGTCGTCGCCATACGCCTGATAGGCGCCCCAGGTGTTCGAGGCCGGGAACTGCAGATAGGCCGCCTCGCGCGCCAGGCGCACGGCGTCGCCGAAATATTCGCCGCTCAGCATGGCGTGATAGAAGCTGTGCGCGAAGATGCTGGCCGCCTGGTCGTCGATGCGCCAGCCGGCCGCGATCACGGCCTGCGAACCCATTTCAATGAAGGCCGTGGCCAGGCTGGCGGCAAGTTTCGACCACGGCGCGATGGCGTCCGGGCGCATGTCGCCCAGGTGGCAGCAATTGATGAAGACGAATTGCGGCACGCGCTTCAATTTACCCACCTGCGCCGCCGTCAGCCGCGTCTTCGGTCCCAGCACCAGGCCCGTATGGGCGATGCCGGGGCCGGCCACTTCGCCGTGGCCGGCCAGGTGGATGGCGAAATAGCGCTCGTCGAACAGGTGCACGAGCACGCGCTGGGCCTGCGTGCGCAGCAGCTCGCGCACCTGGTAGCCGTACGTGCTGAACATGTGCGCCACGTCCTGCGCCTCGGCCTGCGCGGCGGGCAGTTCGGGCAGGCCGGAATCGGTGTCGCCGATCACCAGCACGCTGTTGCTGGGCGGGCTGACGGCGGGCGGCTGCTCGCGCAGGCTGGCCAGCTGGCGCACCATGCCGATGCGCGTCGACAGCGGGCTTTCCTCGCTGCCCGCCTCGTCGCGCATCAGTTCCCACGGATAGATGGCGGCGCTCTGGTCGACGGCCAGGATCAGGCCGCGCATTTCGGGGATGGCCGCCTTCAGGCCATTGGGCAGCATCAGTTCGTACAGGGCGCGCGACAGGCCCGGCTGGTCGGTGGTGTTGTCGGTGGCGTCCATGATCAGGCCATCGACGGCCTGCCGCTGGTTCGGTTCCTCGTCGACGCTGTTGTGGGCGCGGTCCGTCAGCACGGTGAAGCGCAGGGCGCCGGAGAGGTCGGCGGCGACGATCTGCACGCGGCGCCAGCCATTGTCGCCGCTCAGGCTGGGCAGGATGCGCCGGTAGCCGCCGGGGCTGTGGCGGATGCGCCGCTCGAACGTGAAGCTGCCCTGGTAGCGCGCTTCGGCCATGATCTGTTCGATGGCCACGGCGGCGGCGATGGCGCGCGCCTCGGACTGTTCATAGATGGCGATGTGGCCGATGCGGCACGCCATGCCCGCGTCTTCCAGGCGCCGGTTGGCACTGCGCGCGCCATCGATCAGGGCCCGCGCGCACAGGGCGATGCTCAAGCCGCCATAGCCGGAACCGGACAACAGGCTGGCCACGCGCAAGCCGTGTTCGCCCATCGGCGGCGCGGCCACGTGGCCGGCGGCGCGCACCTGCAGGCAGACGCACGCGTATTCGAGCAGGCCGCCGGCAAAGGCGCGCGCCAGTTCGCCCGGCGTCAGCTCGCCCAGCGCGCCCAGGCCGATGACGATGGCGCCGCCGGGACGGCGCGCCGCGTCGGGCTGCAGCACCACGAGGGCGGAGTCGGGGCGTTGCGGAAAGCGGCCCAGCGCGTGGATTTCCTGCAGCTTGCCCGCCAGCAGGCGGTCGAGAAAACTCATGCTGCCGCGCAGCGATTCGGACGCGTAGCAGCCGCTCATGACGGGCGCGTCGGCCGAGGCCATGCTGCCGTGGATGACGGATAGGCTCAGCTGCGGCGCGCGGCTTTCCGGCGCGCTGGCCGGGCCGGCGGCGCCGATGGCCGCGTCGAGCAATTCCTGCGGCTGCGGGTACAGCGGCGTCGCCTCGGGCACGTAGGGATGGAAGCGGGGCGGGGCGCCGCCGGGCGCGTGCGGCGGGTGGCGCGGCAGGGCTGCGGCCTGGCCGCTGTCGAGCAGCTGCGCGATGGCCGGGTAGTAGTCTTTTTGCAGCAGCAGGTCGCCATGCGCCACGGGCAGGTAGCAGGCCGCCACGCCGTCGGGCACCGCGCCTTGCCAGGCCGTGCGGCCATCGCCGTCGGGCGACCAGGCCGTCTCGATGCCGCCGTCGCGCAGGCGCAGCGCCACCGGCGTGTCGGCGCAGCCGGCCAGGTAGCTGCAAAGGCGGGCGTCGAGCGGGGCCGCTTCCAGCAAGGCGACGGTGGCGCGCGCCGCAGCCAGCGCTTGGGCCTCGGGCGCCTGCCAGCCGCCGGGCAGGTTCGCTTGCGCGTCGCCGGCGGCCAGCTGCGCCCAGGCCTCGGGGTCGAAATAATCGATGCCGCCCGCCTGCGGCCACGGCAGCATGTCCAGCACGCCGGGAAAGGCGCGCACGAAGCCGAGAAACTGGCGCCGCGTGTGCTTCCAGCCGATCCAGCACGCCAGCATCTGCACCAGCCAGTCGCGCCCCAGCAGCACTTGCACCATCGCCTGCGTGCCGCGGTTGGCCGTGCCCACCTGCAGCAACCGGCTGCCGGGCAGGGCGCCGAAGCGCTGCCAGCGGTCTTTCAGGGCCAGGCGCGCCACCAGTCCGCCCATGCCGTGGGCGACGATGCGCAACGGTTGTCCGCGCTGTTCCGCGTCGCGCATGGCGTCGTCGAGCACGGGCAGGAAGGCGCGGCACGACTCCTGCAGCGACAATCGCCAGTCATAGGTAAAAGGCCGCACTTCCTGGCTTTGCGCGAGAAAGCGGGCAAACGGTTCATAGCACGATTCGATCCAGCCGGCGCTGACGATGTGCGGCTGGCCCACGGCCAGGCGTTCGATGCGTCCTTCAACGAGGTTGACAGGGTCGAACCAGATGCGGTTGCTGCCCACTTGCAGATGGCTGCCCATGATATCGGGCAGCAGCAGCACGATGGGCGCGTGCGCGCGCCGTTTCGGCACTTCGCCGCCGCGCGCCAGCGGGCCGTGCTCGATGCCGGGCAGCGGCTGGTAGGCTGCCTCGTCGCCGGTGAGCACCTGCACGGCGGCCTGGCTGGACGGCGCGCGCTCGAAGTAGTTCAGGTGGTGCGTGTGCGGCCCGCGCAGCAGCAGTTGCCGCACCGGCGTGCTGCGCGTGGCGCCGCCGGCCATCGAGGCGCAATTGACCACCAGGTCGTTCTGCCCGCCGTACAGCTGGTCGCCGAGGCAGTCGCCCAGCCAGCCCAGCAAGCCATCGCCGCTGCAGGCGCCGGCCAGCACGTGCAGCGGACTGGCCACGCGCACGTCGGGCGCGTTGAGCAGCGCTACCAGCGGCGAGTCGGGCATCATCGCTTCCAGGCCGGGCAGGATGCGCGCGTCGCAGCGCTGCCGCACCACGGCCAGCAGGAAGGCCATGGCGCCGTCGGGAACGCCGCCGTGCAGCAGCAGGTTGAACATCACGCTGGCCCAGCGGTCGAGGCGGCCCGACATCAGGGTGGTGCCGCGCGCAGGACACGCCACGCGCACGAAGCGGGCGATGCGGATGGCGCGCGTCTTCAGTTCCACGCTGAGTGCGCGCAGGCGCGCCGCATCCTCGTCGTAGCCGCCGCGTCCGCCCAGCCGCGCCTGCGCCGTGAAGTGTTCGATATCGTGGCTGTTGAACGCTTCGCCACCCACCGTGTTTTCGCTCAGCCGCTCCAGGCCGTCGCCGGCCAGGTCGACGGCGCCGCGGCTGTCGATGCGCTGCGCGCGCGCCAGCAATTCGCCCACCAGGCCGCCGCGCGAATGGGCCAGCAGGTGCAGCACGGCGCCGTGCGGCAGCTGGCGCACGAGGGCCAGCGCATTCTCGATGGGGCTGTCGCTGAGGCTGCGGTGCTCATAGCCGTAGATGCGGTTGCCGTATTGCGCCGCCAGTTGCGGCGCCAGGCCGTTGCGCCACAGGCCGCCAAAGCTGCGCCGGGTCGACGAGGCCGTGCCGTGCAACAGCAGCAGCACCGGTTCCGGCCCGGCGGGCAGGCTGGCGACGGCCGTCATGCTGCCCGCCTCGATGCCGCAGCGGTACAGGCCCAGGCGCTGTTCCAGCTGGCGGTCCTGGAAGGCGCCCGCCGCCGCCAGCGCCGTCATGGCGGCGGCGCCGCAGCGGTACACGCGCACGGCGCGCAGCATCCAGGCGCCCAGGCCGTCGCGGCTGGCGCCGGGCGGCTGGCGCGCCGCCTGCGGACGCAAGGCCAGTCCCACTTCGATGCTGGCGGGCGCGCCGTCGCGCGCCACCGTGGCCGGCCCCAGGTAGCGTGGCAGATCGAGGCTGCCCGCCAGCAGCGAACTGCCGTCGCACAGCAGCAGTTGCACGACGTCGGCCGGGCCGATATCGAGCATGGTGCGGCAGCTGCCGATGCCGCGCGCGCTGGACAGCACATGGGTTTCGGCGTGCCAGCCGGGCGCGGCGGGGCAGTCGCCGGCGCTGGCGAGGGGATCGCGCGTGAGCGTCAGGCGCAGCACGGACGGCGCAAGGGGATCGCTGGACATGCGGTTGGGATCGCTGGTTAAAAGCTGACCTTGATGCCTGCTGGGACTATGCGTGTTGTGTCAGATCAAGTTTGCGTGGAAATGCAGGGGGGGAGAAGCTGGAGAGGGCTTGCTGGAGCGGGAGGGCAGAGAAACGGTCAGCATGGTTTGGGCTGGGTCTCTTCGCTATCGTGCTCGGATGTTGTGCGGTGAGCGAACTACGCGAATTGTATGGCAAAAGTTCATTGCGCCGGGAACCTGGGGTGCCTGGCATGGCATTACAACAGCGGGTGCTTCAATGGACTGGCGTGGCGGACAGTTCCTTCAGTTCGCGGATGGTGATGTCCGATTTTTCATGCATGCGCAATAAAATCGTTGCACCGACCGACAGTTTTCCGTGCCGAATCTTGCTGATGATGGGAGGCTGAACTTCCAGGACACGGCACAGTTCCGCATCATTTTTCAAGTTCAACTTCTCGATCAAGGTATCGAGCAGCTTGTTGGGCACAAAACTCGATGGTTCGAGCGCACGCGCCCGGTTCATCGCTTCAATCATTTCCAGCTTCTTTTGCCGAACGTTCATTTACTCCTCCTTCAGGTTATGCAAGGGACGAGACCACTTTATATGGTCCCGGCTATAGTTCGTCATCGCAGTACGGCTGTCTGGGTGACGTGACAACATTCGCGTTACAACATTGATAACCAGGCAAGTGTTTAAATAATACTACGATAACAAAACTTGTGACAGATGGTCAGTTAAATTAACTGATTGTTTGATCAATTTGGTTGACGATTGTTGTATTTTGTAATCCGCTTTTCGTCAGGATCATGGTCCGGTCCGCCATTTCGGCGGCGGCCAGCGAATGCGTGACCATGATCGCGCAACTGCCGTTGGCCTTGATTTCGGCGCGCAGCAATTGCAGGATGCTGTGCGCCGTGTCCGGGTCGAGGTTGCCGGTCGGCTCATCGGCCAGCACCAGCGCCGGCTTGTGGACGAGCGCGCGGGCGATGGCCACGCGCTGCATTTCGCCGCCCGACAATTGCTGCGGGAAGTCGCCGCCGCGTCCGCCCAGGCCGACGGCCTCGAGCATGCTGGCGGCACGCTCCTGGGGCAGTCCGTTGAGCAGCAGCGGCAGGGCCACGTTTTGCAGCAGGGTCAGGTGCGGCAAGACGTGGAACGCCTGGAAGATAAAGCCCATGCGGGCGCGACGCAGCCGGGTCGCGGCGGCGTCATCGAGGCTGGACATGGCAATGCCGTCCACCAGGATAGGGTGCGCTTCGGCACCCGCGTCGGGCGTATCGAGGCCGGCGATCAGGTTCAGCAGTGTCGACTTGCCCACGCCCGAGTCGCCCATGATGGCGATGAATTCCCCGGCCTTGAAGCGGCAGGAAATGTTGGCCAGCACGGGACGGGCATTGGCATAGGACTTCGACAGATGGCGCAATTCGAGCATGGTGTTAACGGTTACCGTAAAGGGAGGCACGCGGGGGAGAGGGGGGCCTGGGAACTGCAATGGCGCGCGGATTGTTTGGCCGGCAATGTGTAGTATACGACAGGCTTATGCTTTTTGCTTGGTAATACCAATTTTTCTGTGCGCAGCCTGTTTGACCTTAAGTTACCTGCCGCACGGCTGGCTTGTGCGGATTCCGTTATGATGGAAAAAAGTCATCGGCAAGGCGCCTGCAAACCGCTATGGCAGGGGCGGCGCGCCCGTTGGCTGACCGTGCAAGCCCTTCGTGAACCTAATATTGACGACGCCAGCCCATGACCATGCCACTTGCGCAACAGCAGTCCAATTTGTATCCCGCCAGCAACGCAGAAGCGGCCAGCGCCACTCCTGCCACGATAGCCGAGATCAGCAGCGGCCTGCTGGCGCGCGATGCCTGGACCTCGCCCAAATACCTGTACGACGCGCTCGGTTCGAAACTGTTCGAAGCCATCTGCGCCTTGCCCGAGTACTATCCGACGCGCACGGAAGCGGCCATCTTCGCCCGCCACGGCGCCGAGATCGCGCACGCCGTGGGGCCGGGCAGCACCCTGATCGACTTGGGAGCGGGCAATTGCGCCAAGGCCGCCAGCCTGTTTCCGCTGCTGCATCCGGCCCAGTACGTGGCCGTGGATATTTCCTACGATTTCCTCAGCGAATCGCTGAGCCGGCTGCAGCAGCGCTTTCCGCACATCGAGATGACGGGTCTGGGCCTGGATTTCTCCAGCCGCCTGGACTTGCCCGACAGCGTGCGCGACGCGCGACGCCTGTTCTTCTACCCCGGCTCGTCGATCGGCAATTTTGCGCCTGAGCAAGCGACCGCCTTTTTGCGCCGCCTGCGCGCGAATGCGGACGGCGATGGCGGCCTGTTGATCGGTGTCGACCTGATCAAGGACGACGCCATCCTCGACGCCGCCTATGACGATGCGCTGGGCGTCACGGCCGCCTTCAACCTGAACATGCTGCGCCACGTGAACGGCCTGATCGGCGCCGACTTCGACGTGCGCGCGTGGCAGCACCACGGCTTTTTCAACGCCGACGAGCGCCGCGTGGAAATGCACCTGGAAGCGCGCAGCGAGCAGCTTGTCCATTGGAAAGGCGGCCAGCGGCGTTTCGCGAAAGGCGAGCGTATCCATACGGAAGATAGCTACAAATACACGCGCGCCAGCTTCGTCGGCTTGCTGGAGCAGGCCGGGTTTTCCACCGTGCAAGTCTGGACGGACCCGCAGCAGTGGTTTGCCGTGATTTACGCACGCGTGATCAGGGACTAAGAAAAAGATGCTGATCGATCACTACAACAAGGTGCGCCAGCACTCGCTGCTGCTGGCCGAACCGCTGTCCGACGAGGATTGCGGTGCCCAGTCGATGCCGGACGCCAGTCCCGTGAAATGGCACCTGGCGCATACGACCTGGTTTTTCGAAACGTTTATCCTGGAAAGCATGGAAGCGGCGTTCGCGCCCTTCCACCCGGCCTTCCGCGTGCTGTTCAACTCGTATTACAACGGCGTGGGCGAGAAGCACCCGCGCGCCCAGCGGGGCTTGCTGACGCGCCCCGGCATGGCCCAGGTGCGCGCTTACCGCGCCGACGTCGATGCGCGCATCGCGCGCCTGCTGGCGGGCGAACTGGCGCGCGAGGAGCGCGAACGGCTGACCATGCTGCTGGCGCTGGGCCTCGAGCATGAGCAGCAGCACCAGGAGTTGCTGTTGACGGACGTCAAGCACCTGCTGGCGCAGAGCGCCCTGTTTCCCGCTTACCTTGACACTGCGCCTGCGCCGGCGCAAGAACACGTGCAGCCGGCGGCCTGGCTGGCGTTCGACGGCGGCCTGGCGCAGATCGGCCATGCGGGCGATGGCTTTTGTTTCGACAATGAATTGCCGCGCCACCCGCAATACGTGGCGCCGTTCGAACTGGCCAGCGCGCTGGTGACGAATGGGGAATTTCTCGCCTTCATCGAGGCGGGCGGCTACCGCACGGCGCATTTGTGGCTGGCCGAAGGCTGGGACTGGGTACGCAGCCAGCAGCTGGCATGCCCGCTGTACTGGCAGCGCGACGAGGCGGGACACTGGCAGGAATTCACCTTGTTCGGTTTGCGCCCGCTCGACCTGCGGGCGCCGGCCACGCATCTGTCCTTGTTCGAGGCGGACGCCTATGCGCACTGGGCTGGCGCGCGCCTGCCGACGGAAGCGGAGTGGGAGCTGGCGGCGCAAGGCACCGCCGTGGAAGTTGGCCAGCTGCATCCGGAGGCCGCCGGCGCGCCGGGAACGGGATTGCGGCAGATGTTCGGCCACTGCTGGCAATGGACCAGCAGCAGCTACGCGCCGTATCCGGGCTACCGCACGGCACCCGGGGCGCTCGGTGAATACAACGGCAAGTTCATGCTGAACCAGTATGTGCTGCGCGGCTCGTCCTGCGCCACGCCGGCCGGCCATGCGCGTGCCAGCTACCGCAATTTCTTCCCTGCCGGCGCGCGCTGGCAATTTTCCGGCATCCGCCTGGCACGCCAGGTGGAGTAATCGGCTTAGTGCAAGCGCGGGACGGCAGGTGGCGGCGTTTTGCCTCCGGCATTCTGTTCCAGCTTGAACTGGCTGACGAGGGTTTCCAGTTCGCCCGCCTGTTCATGCATGGCCGCCGCAGCCGCGGCCGCTTCCTCGACAAGGGCCGCGTTTTGCTGCGTCGTCTGGTCCATCTGCATGATGGCGGCATTGATCTGCTCGATGCCTTCGCTTTGCTCGTGGTTGGCGACGCTGATTTCACCGACGATGGCGCTGACCCGGCCCACGCTGGCCACCACTTCATCCATTGTGGCGCCCGCCTGGCTGACCAGCTGCGCGCCCTGGCCGACCCGGTCGACGGAGTCGGCGATCAGTTCCTTGATTTCCTTGGCCGCCGCGGCCGAGCGTTGTGCCAGGTTGCGCACTTCGGAGGCTACCACGGCAAAGCCGCGTCCCTGTTCGCCGGCACGCGCTGCCTCGACTGCCGCATTCAGGGCCAGGATATTCGTCTGGAAAGCGATGCCGTCAATGACGGCGATGATGTCGACGATCTTGCGCGACGATGCATTGATGGCGTCCATGGTGCCGACCACTTCCGCCATGGCCGAGCCGCCGCGCTGCGCGATGGCCGACGCCGAGCGGGCCAGGCTGTCGGCCTGGCGCGCATTGTCGCTGTTGCTGCGCACGGTGCCCGTCAGTTCGATCATCGACGAGGCTGTCTCTTCCAGCGCGCTGGCCTGCGCTTCCGTGCGGGCCGACAGGTCGGCATTGCCGCTGGCGATCTGGCTCGACGCGACGGCAATGGTGCCCGTGCCGCCGCGCACTTGCCCCACCAGGGTGGCCAGGTTGGTGTTCATGTCGCGCAGCGCTTGCAGCAACTGGCCAGCTTCATCCTTGCCGTCGGCCACAATCTTGCTGCTCAAGTCGCCTCCGGCCACCGCTTGCGCCACGCGCAGGGCATATGCGATCGGCGTGGTGATCGAGCGCGTGACCCGCCAGGCAAAGAGCACGCCCAGCAGCAGGGCGGCCGTGCCCAGGCTGGCCATCAGCACATTGGCTGCGGAAATATTTTGCTTGATTTGCTGGCCGCCATGCACGACGACGCCGCGCTGGATTTCATTCAGGCGGTTCACGGTCTTTTGCAACTGGTTCAGGGCGGGCAGGGTGTCGTCGCGCACGTGCGAGGCCGCTTCCGCGCGCTGTCCCGCCACCAGCAGCTTGTCGGCCTGGCTGAACGAGACGACATAGGCCTTGCGCTGCTGCTTCAGCGTAGCCAGTAGTTCCTTGCCTTCAGGCAGCACGATCAGGCGGTCGAGGATGGTCAGCGCATCGGTGATGGTGGCCTTGTTGGCGTCGATTTCACCGTGGATGGCGTTGGCGCGGGCCGGATCTTCATGGATGAACAGTTCCAGCACCAGTGCCGCGTTCGAACGCGTGGTGCTGCGGATGGTGGCGATGGCGTCGGCCTTGGCCCAGTCTTTCTCGATGATGGCTTCGCTGAGCGCGCCGATCTTGTCCAGCCGGAAAAGGCCCGTGCCTACCAGCACTGCCATCAGCAGCAGCACCACGCCAAAACCGGCGCCCAGGCGCACGCCTATCTTCATATCCGTCAATTTCATACTGATTCCCTCGGTAGCTAGTGATCTGTCTCCGGTGGTCTTGTTATGAAATGATTATACGGCTGGCGATACCTGATTTGCACTACTAATTGCCTTATAGAAATGAAAAAGCGGCACGGCGATCAAGCCGTACCGCTTTTTCTCCCTATGAGAGATGCTTGATCCGTGTTCAGGCGGCGCTGGCAGCCACGTCGGCCGCTGTTGTTTTTTCGGCGTCCGTCTGCTTGATGCGGCGGTTCACGGCCGACAAGACGGCCTTGAACGAGGCGGTGACGATATTGCTGTCGATGGCGGCGCCGAACAGGGTCGGACCGTTATCGAGGCGCAATTCCACGTAGCAAGCCGCTTGCGCGTTGGCGCCGGAGCCGATCGAGTGCTCATGGTAATCCATCAGCTTGATGTCGAGACCGAGCGCGTTGACGAAGGCATCGATGGGGCCGTTGCCGCCGCCTTGCAGGGCCAGCGGCGTCTGGCGGTGCGACAGGCTGATGTCGATTTGCACGGATTCGTCGCTGCTCGTGTCTTCCACCATGCGGTGCGAAGCGTAGGCGTACGGCGCCGTCTGCTCCAGGTATTCCTGCTGGAAGATTTCATGGATATCCTGCGCGGCGATTTCGCGGCCCGTGGCATCAGCCACCGCTTGCACGGCGCGCGAGAATTCGATCTGCAGGCGGCGCGGCAAGACCAGGCCGTATTCCTGTTCCAGCAAGTACGCCATGCCGCCCTTGCCGGACTGGCTGTTGACGCGGATCACGGCGTCGTAGCTGCGGCCCAGGTCGGCCGGGTCGATCGGCAAGTACGGCACTTCCCAGATGCTGTCCGGTTGTTGCTTGGCGAAACCTTTCTTGATCGCATCCTGGTGCGAGCCGGAGAAGGCCGTGAAGACCAGGTCGCCCGCATACGGGTGGCGCGGGTGGACGGGCAACTGGTTGCACTCTTCCACGCATTTGCGCACGCTGTCGATGTCGGAGAAATCGAGGCCCGGGTGCACGCCTTGCGTGTACAAGTTCATCGCCAATGTCACCAGGTCGACGTTGCCCGTGCGCTCGCCATTGCCGAACAAGCAGCCTTCCACGCGGTCGGCGCCCGCCATCACGGCCAGTTCGGCCGAGGCGACGGCCGTGCCGCGGTCGTTATGCGGGTGCACGCTGATGATGATGGAATCGCGGCGCGCCAGCTTGCGCGACATCCATTCGATCTGGTCCGCATACACGTTGGGCGTGCTGCATTCCACGGTCGATGGCAGGTTGATGATCATCTTGTTGGCGGGCGTCGGCTTCCAGATGGCGCTGACGGCGTCGCAGATATGCTTGGAGAAATCGAGTTCCGTCGTCGAGAACGACTCCGGCGTGTATTCAAAGCCCCATTCCGTTTGCGGATGCTGGGCCACCAGCTGTTTGACGAGGGTGGTGCCGGTGGTGGCGATGTTCGTGATTTCCTCGCGCGACATGCCGAACACGACCTTGCGGAACACGGGCGCCACGGAGTTGTACAGGTGGACGATGGCGCGCTTGGCGCCGACGACGGATTCCACCGTGCGGCGTATCAATTCTTCACGCGACTGTGTCAGCACGATGATGGTGACGTCGTCCGGGATGCGGCCTTCATCGACGAGCTTGCGTACAAAATCGAAATCCGTCTGCGATGCCGATGGGAAGCCCACTTCGATTTCCTTCAGGCCGATGGCGATCAGCATCTCGAAGAACCGCAGCTTCTTTTCCGCGCTCATCGGCTCGATCAGCGACTGGTTGCCGTCACGCAAGTCGGTGCTCATCCAGATCGGCGGTTTGCTGATGATCTGGTTCGGCCATTGACGGTCGGTCAATTTAACTGGAGGAAAGGCGCGGTATTTGGAAGCTGGGTTTTGCAACATCATGATCGGGTACTCCTGAAAATAGGGGGAAATCAATGGTTGTGGCGCAAGCTTGCCGGGCGGCCACGAGACACTAGGCCAGGCAAGCGATCGGTAGCGGTAGCAGAGCGGCTGCGATGCCAGCAGGGGCGGTCGCAGTGGGGATTACGTGTACGAATGGGGATGGTGCAAACATCATCAAACCTTCCAGGGTTTTTTGAAACACGCCGGCGTGTGGCCAGGCGAAGCAAAGCGGCAAACTTATGCGCGTGCTAGGTGTAGTCGCGATAGCGACAGCAGGGAAGGGGATGGATGTTTGAAGGAGGACATGCACTCAATGTAAGGGAAGTCGGGCCGGGCTGTCAAGCGTTTCCGTGCTACATGTAAAGCACATGCGCTGCCTCGTCGGGCATTTCCTGTGCCATGCGCGCCAGGATGCGCTGCAACTGGGCCGCATCGTGAGGGAGCCGTGCCGCGAAGGCTGGCCAGCCGCGCAGCTCGATCTGTTGCGGCATGTCCACCAGGCCCGTGACGGCATCCCAGAACGCATCCCAGTTCATGCCATAGAAGGAAGGGAAAGCCAGCGCGGTAGCCAGGGCCGCATGCAGCTGGCGCGGCGAGTTGATCTCGCTCAAGTCGATTGTCACGAGGGCTTGTCGATTCATCCTATTTCCTTGAGCAAGTTCCGCAGGTCCGTTTCGGCAAAATGGACTGGACGCCGCTACGGCGCCGATTTTTGGCAGCGTGCGGAAAATTGCATGGTGGCACTGTTTTCAAAAGGGGAATTGAACTCGCCCTTTACCTGCGTCAAGTTGCCAGTAAAGCGCATGGTCAGCGGGCCGCTGGCCGGCCCTGCGTCGTATGTGCAAGACAGGCGGTCGCCGCTTTGCCGGCAGCCGTAAAAGTTGCCCGCTTTGCCGCGCCCGTCAACCAGGTGGGTGCCTTGCGCGCCGTGCTGGTCGGGGGCGTCGAAGCTGAGCTCAATCGTGTGCTCCTGCGTATCATTGGGAATTTGTATGTTCCCCGTACAAGTAAAGCCCTCCATTCTTGCCGCGATGCTATCCTGGCGCTCCGTCGCCGTGACGGGGGCGGCGTTGGCGCAGGCCGCACCCAGCAGGGCTGCAACGAGCAAGCATGGGTGCGCGATGAGATGGAACAGGTCTGTTTTCATAAGCCGCTTAATGAAAGTGGGGGAGGTGGGACGCCAGGGGCCAGTCTAGCAGCCGGCGTGGCGCGCACGGTTCGGAACATTGTCATTTGTAAACATTTAAGACGGGCTTCAGTGCGGGCGGCCCCGCTTGCGCTACAATCGGCTCTCCTTTATTGCCACTGCCGCGCGCGGTTTCCCCTCTCCACCATGCTCCCTAAACGCCTGACCCTGCTTGCCCTGGCCGCCTTCGTGCTGGCCGGCTGCGATACCACCGCCCCGAAACCCATCCAAGTATTGACGCCACCCGAACCCATCGTCGTCACGCCGCGCAAGATCAAGATCGGCCTGGCGCTGGGCGGCGGCGCGGCGCGCGGTTTCGCGCATATCGGCGTGATCAAGGCGCTCGAATCGCAAGGCATCCAGGCTGATATCGTCACCGGCACCAGCGCCGGCAGCGTGGTGGGCGCCATGTATGCGGCTGGCAACTCCGGCTTTGCCCTGCAAAAGATGGCGTTCGACATGGACGAGGCGGCCATTTCCGACTGGGCCTTGCCCCTGTTCGGCAAGTCGTCCGGCGTGCTCAAGGGCGAAGCGCTGCAAAGCTATGTCAACAAGGCTGTCGGCGGCGTGCCGCTGGAAAAACTCAAGATTCCATTTGGCGTGGTGGCGACCGATCTGAAAAATGGCCAGCCGATCCTGTTCCAGCGCGGTAACACCGGCATGGCCGTGCGCGCCTCGTCGGCCGTGCCTGGCGTGTTCCAGCCCGTGACGATTGCCGGCCACACCTATGTCGATGGCGGCCTCGTCGCTCCTGTGCCCGTGCGCTTCGCGCGCGACATGGGCGCCGATTTCATCATCGCCGTGAATATTTCGTCGCAAACGGATACCCAGAAGGCCATCAGCTCGATGGAAGTGCTGATGCAGACGTTCGCCATCATGGGCCAGCGCATCAATCAGTTTGAATTGAAAGATGCGGACGTGGTGATCCAGCCCAGCCTGGGCACCATGAAGGGCAACGATTTCAACAGCCGCAACCAGGCCATCCTGGCGGGCGAGCAGGCGACCTTTGCCGTGATGGCGCAGCTCAAGCAAAAGCTGAAAGCCAAACGCGAGCAGTGATGAATAGCGCCACCGCGCATTTCGTATACAATTTTGTTTCAACATAACAAGGATGCACCATGCAATCGAAACCGATTTTGACCCTGGACGACGTAAAGAAAATCGCTGCCGCCGCCGAAGCGGAGGCGGTCAAGAATAACTGGGCGGTCACGATCGCCATCGTCGACGACGGCGGCCACCTGCTGTGGCTGCAGCGCATGGATGGCGTGGCGCCGATCTCGTCGCACATCGCCCCATCGAAGGCCAAGACGGCCGCGCTGGGCCGCCGCGAATCGCGCATCTATGAAGAGATGATCAATGGTGGCCGCGTGTCGTTCCTGAGCGCGCCGGAAATCGACGGCTTGCTCGAAGGCGGCGTGCCCATCGTGTTCGATGGCCACTACGTGGGTGCCGTCGGCGTTTCGGGCGTGAAATCGGCGGAAGATGCGCAAATCGCGAAAGCGGGTATCGCTGCTCTGACAGCCTAAGTAGTAACCGATATTGCTTTGCAAGCCGCCTCGCGCAAGCCGGGCGGCTTTTTTCATGGGGCAGGGGATTTATGCTGCTGCGCAAAAAAATGCCGGGCCTTCTGTACTTTCTTCCTTGTGGAAAAGCTTCCTTTTGGTTATAATTCAAAGGTTTAGCCAATCACACATATACCGTAGCGACTACCCATCCCCTCATTCAAAATGACCGTTGAAACACCCTGAGTGCATCTGGCTCGGGTATCTAGGCGGTCGGTCTGACGTGGCGCAGCTACGGTAACTTTATCAGGAGTTGCCCTTGCCGCCATTTTTTTCTGGCCCTGCCGTTCCAGCCATATTAGCGCTTGCTGATGGAACGATCTTTAAAGGTTTTTCGATCGGTGCCGCCGGTCATACCACGGGCGAGGTTGTTTTCAACACCTCGATGACCGGGTATCAGGAAATCCTTACCGACCCAAGCTATTGCCGCCAGATGGTCACCCTGACCTATCCGCATATCGGTAATACGGGCGTCAATCCGGAAGACGTCGAATCTTCCAAGGTACACGCCGCTGGCCTCATCATCCGCGATCTGCCATTGCTGGCATCCAATTTCCGTTCCACCCTCTCCCTGTCCGATTACCTGAAAGCTGAAAATATCGTCGCCATCGCCGGCATCGATACACGCAAGCTCACGCGCATCCTGCGTGAAAAAGGTGCGCAGGGCGGCGCCATCCTCGTCGGTACGCAAGGCAACGAGCCATCCGCCGCGCAAGCGCTGGAACTGGCCCGCTCCTTCCCCGGCCTGGCCGGCATGGACCTGGCCAAGGTAGTCTCAAGCAAGGATGCCTACGAATACCGCGAAACGGAATGGACCCTGGGTGCAGGCTATGGCCAGCTGGCCGATGCCGACGCGAAATACCATGTGGTCGCCTTCGACTATGGCGTCAAGCGCAACATCCTGCGCATGCTGACGGCGCGCGGCTGCAAAGTCACCGTGCTGCCTGCGCAAGCGACGGCCGCCGACGCCCTGGCACTGAATCCGGACGGCATCTTCCTGTCGAACGGCCCCGGCGACCCGGAACCGTGCGATTACGCCATTGCGGCCACCAAGGAATTGATCGAGAAGGGCATCCCGACCTTCGGCATCTGCCTCGGCCACCAGATCATGGCGATCGCTTCCGGCGCGAAAACCTTGAAGATGAAGTTCGGCCACCACGGCGCCAACCACCCGGTGCAAGACCTGGAAACGAAACAGGTCTTGATTACCTCGCAAAACCACGGTTTCGCAGTCGACGCGGCAACTCTGCCCGCGAATTGCCGCGTGACCCATGAATCGCTGTTCGACGGTTCCCTGCAGGGCTTTGCCCGCACGGACAAGCCGGCCTTCTGCTTCCAGGGCCACCCTGAAGCGTCGCCGGGCCCGATGGATGTTGCTTACCTGTTTGACCGCTTCATCAACTTGATGGCTGCGGAGGAGAAAAAGAAAAATGCCTAAACGTTTAGATATTAAAAGTATTCTGATTATTGGCGCTGGCCCGATCGTGATCGGCCAGGCCTGCGAATTCGATTATTCCGGCGCGCAAGCGTGCAAGGCCCTGCGCGAAGAGGGCTACAAAGTCATCCTGGTCAACAGCAACCCTGCGACCATCATGACGGACCCGGAAATGGCCGACGTCACCTACATCGAACCGATCACCTGGTCGGTCGTTGAACGCATCATCGCCAAGGAGCGTCCTGACGCGATCCTGCCGACGATGGGCGGCCAGACGGCGCTGAACTGCGCGCTGGACCTGTTCAACAATGGCGTGCTGGCGAAATACAACGTTGAGCTGATCGGCGCGTCGCCGGAAGCCATCGACAAGGCGGAAGACCGTTCCAAGTTCAAGGACGCGATGACCAAGATCGGCCTCGGTTCGGCCCGTTCCGGCGTGGCGCACTCGATGGAAGAATCATGGGCCGTGCAGCGCACCTTGGGCTTCCCGACCATCATCCGTCCATCGTTCACCATGGGCGGTTCCGGCGGCGGCATCGCCTACAACGAAGAAGAATTCGAAACCATCTGCAAGCGCGGCCTGGAAGCTTCGCCGACGAAAGAGCTGCTGATCGAAGAATCGTTGCTGGGCTGGAAAGAGTACGAGATGGAAGTGGTGCGCGACAAGGCGGACAACTGCATCATCATCTGCTCGATCGAAAACCTCGATCCGATGGGCGTGCACACGGGCGACTCGATTACCGTCGCTCCTGCGCAAACCCTGACGGACAAGGAATACCAGATCATGCGCAATGCCAGTCTGGCAGTGCTGCGCGAGATCGGCGTCGACACCGGTGGTTCGAACGTGCAATTTTCGATCAACCCGGTCGATGGCCGCATGATCGTCATCGAGATGAACCCGCGCGTATCGCGTTCGTCGGCCCTGGCATCGAAAGCGACGGGCTTCCCGATCGCCAAGATCGCCGCCAAGCTGGCCGTCGGTTTCACCCTGGACGAGCTGCGCAATGAAATCACGGGCGGCGCCACGCCGGCATCGTTCGAGCCATCGATCGATTACGTCGTCACGAAGATCCCCCGTTTCACGTTCGAGAAATTCCCGACCGCCGACCACCACCTGACGACGCAGATGAAATCCGTCGGCGAAGTGATGGCCATCGGCCGTACCTTCCAGGAATCGTTCCAGAAAGCCTTGCGCGGCCTGGAAGTGGGCGTGGACGGCATGAACGAAAAGACCAAGGACCGCGAAAAGATCGAAGAAGAACTGGGCGAGCCTGGTCCTGAGCGCATCTGGTACGTGGGCGACGCGTTTGCCCAGGGTTTCACTTTGGAAGAAGTGCACCAGCTGACCAAGATCGACCCATGGTTCCTGATCCAGATCAAGGAAATCGTCGACCTGGAACTGTGGCTCGATACGCAGAAGCTGGAAAACCTGGACAAGAACACCCTGTACAAGTTGAAACAGAAGGGCTTCTCGGATCGCCGCCTGGGCTTTTTGCTGCAGACGACCGACACGGCCGTGCGCCAGCAGCGCCATGCGCTGAACATCCGTCCTGTCTACAAGCGCGTCGACACCTGCGCGGCCGAGTTTTCGACCGACACGGCGTACATGTATTCCACGTATGACGAAGAGTGCGAATCGAACCCGACCGACAAGAAAAAGATCATGGTGCTGGGCGGTGGCCCGAACCGTATCGGCCAGGGTATCGAGTTTGACTATTGCTGCGTCCACGCTGCCCTCGCCATGCGCGAAGACGGCTACGAAACCATCATGGTCAATTGCAACCCGGAAACCGTGTCGACCGACTACGACACTTCCGACCGTTTGTACTTCGAGTCCCTGACCCTGGAAGACGTGCTGGAAATCGTCGCCATCGAAAAGCCGGTCGGCGTGATCGTGCAGTACGGCGGCCAGACGCCGTTGAAGCTGGCGCTGGACCTGGAAGCGAATGGCGTGCCGATCATCGGCACCTCTCCTGACATGATCGATGCGGCCGAAGACCGCGAGCGTTTCCAGCAAATGCTGCACAAGCTGGAACTGCGCCAGCCGCCTAACCGCACCGCGCGTACGGAAGCCGACGCTCTGGCGCTGGCGCAGGAAATCGGCTACCCGCTGGTCGTGCGTCCATCGTACGTGCTCGGTGGCCGCGCCATGGAAATCGTCCACGAGCAACGCGACCTCGAGCGCTACATGCGCGAAGCCGTCAAGGTCTCGCATGATTCGCCGGTGCTGCTGGACCGCTTCCTGAACGACGCCATCGAGTGCGACGTCGATTGCATCTCCGACGGCGAAACGACGTTCATCGGCGGCGTGATGGAACACATCGAACAGGCTGGCGTCCATTCGGGCGACTCGGCTTGCTCGCTGCCACCATACTCGCTGGCGCCGGAAACCATTGAAGAACTGAAGCGCCAGACGGCGCTGATGGCCAAGGGCTTGAACGTGGTCGGCCTGATGAACGTGCAGTTCGCGATCCAGAAGCAAGAGATCGACGGCGAAATGAAAGACGTCGTCTTTGTGCTGGAAGTGAACCCGCGCGCGTCGCGCACCGTGCCTTTCGTCTCGAAAGCCACCGGTCTGCAACTGGCGAAGATCGCCGCGCGCTGCATGGTCGGCCAATCGCTGGCCTCGCAAGGCATCACGCAGGAAGTCGTGCCGCCATACTTCAGCGTCAAGGAAGCCGTGTTCCCGTTCGTCAAGTTCCCTGGCGTGGACACCATCCTGGGCCCTGAAATGAAATCGACGGGCGAAGTCATGGGCGTGGGCCTGACGTTCGGCGAAGCGTTTGTGAAATCGCAATTGGGCGCCGGCGTCAACCTGCCAAAATCGGGCAAGGTCTTCATCAGCGTGAAAGCGTCGGACAAGCCGCGCGCCGTGCAAGTGGCGCGTGACCTGGTCGAGTCCGGTTTCACCGTGGTCGCCACCAAGGGCACCGCCGCCGTGATCGCTGCCGCCGGCATCGCCGTCACGCCAGTGAACAAGGTGATCGAAGGCCGTCCGCACGTGGTCGACATGATCAAGAACCATGAAATCGTGCTGGTGATCAACACCGTGGAAGAAAAGCGCAGCGCCATCGTCGACTCGCGGGCCATCCGCACCTCGGCCCTGGCGTCGCGCGTGACGACCTACACCACCATCGCGGGCGCGGAAGCGGCCGTCGAAGGCATCCGTCACCTGGATGAGCTGCGTGTGTACGATTTGCAAGGCCTGCACAAGACCCTGCAGCAAGCGTAGTCCGCGTGCCATTTGCAGTGACCGCCGTTAGGCGGTACACTGCATGCTTATCAACCACAGAGTTCCGTGCAGAGCAGCGCGCGGCCTCTGTGGTTTTCACTTGGTAAGGCCGTTAAACGTGGCAACACACTGCAACGGCGCCGATAACTAGCAGATAGTAGAGATAACATGACCTCAGTCCCATTGACCAAATACGGCGCAGAACTCTTGAAAGAAGAGCTGCATCATTTGAAGACCAAGGAACGCCGCATCGTCATCGATGCGATCGCCGAAGCGCGTTCGCACGGTGATCTGTCGGAAAACGCCGAGTACGATGCCGCCAAGGAACGCCAGGCATTCGTCGAAGGCCGCATCGCCGAACTCGAAGGCAAGCTGGGCGCAGCGCAAATCATCGACCCGACCGCGCTCGACGCGGAAGGCCGCGTGGTGTTTGCCTCGACCGTGAACCTGGAAGACCTGGAGTCGGGCCAGAAAGTCACGTACCAGATCGTCGGACTCGATGAAGCCGACCTGAAAATGAACAAGGTGTCCGTGACGTCCCCGATCGCCCGCGCGCTGATCGGCAAGTACGCCGGCGACGTGGTGGAAGTGCAGGCGCCATCCGGCCCGCGCGAATACGAAATCCTGGAAGTGCTGTACATCTGATGCTCGCCCGCGTGCGCATCCTCGTTGCCACCCTGTGGGCCGGCAGCTTGTGGACCATCGGCTTCATCGTGGCGCCGACCTTGTTCGCTACCTTGAGCGACCGCGTGCTAGCAGGCAATATCGCCGGCAGCATGTTCCGCGCCGAGGCCTGGCTGTCGATCGTTTGTGCCTTGATACTGCTGGCCTTGCTGCAATGGGCGCCCGGCGCGCTGGAGCTCAAGCGCCGCCGCCTGCTGGGGGCGCTGGTGCTGTCGATGCTCGTGTGTGCGCTGCTCAGCCATTTTGGTATTTCGCCGCTGATGGCCGAACTCAAGGCGCAAGCCCCGCCGGGAATCATGGACGAGGCCATGCGCAGCCGCTTCGGCATGCTGCATGGCGTGTCGACCGTGATCTTTGCCGTGCAAAGCTTGCTGGCAGGCGTGCTGATCTGGAAACAGCAGTAATTGTTGCCGTGTGTGTCGGATTACGCGCTGTGCGCTAATCCAACCTACCGGTCGATGCCGTAGGTCGGATTAGCGGCGCCCTGGCGCCGCGTAATCCGTGCAATAAAAAAGCGGAGCAGGGAAGATCCCGTGCTCCGCTTCTTGTTTCAACAGCCTTGCGGCTGCTGAACGACAGGCTTACTTGCTGCCCAGTGCGCTTTTCTTGGCGCTTTTCTGACGTGGCTTGGCACGCTTGATGGAACCGCCTTCGGTAACGCGCTCATTGCCCTTGATCATGACTTTCGTCACGCTCGGGCGCTTGGTGCCGCTGGCGCTGGCCTTGACGATGGTCACTTCGCGCATGCCTTTGCCGGCGCTGACCTTCTCCTTAACCACTTCTTTTTTCGGACGGTAGATTACCAGCAGTTTGCCAATATGTTGTACCGGGGCGGCGCCGAGATTGCCGCAAATCGTATCGTACATTCCGACGCGGGCTTCGCGGTCGTCGCCGAACACGCGGACTTTAATCAGACCGTGCGAATCCAGGCCAAGGTCGATCTCTTTGAGGACAGCAGGTGTCAAGCCCGCTTCGCCAATAATGACGATAGGCTTCAGCGCGTGTGCTTCGGCGCGCAGTGCGCTGCGCTCTACGGGTGTAAGTTTTAGCATAATAATATTTAGTAATTCCCTTAAAAGCAGTATTCTACGCGAATGGCAAAGAAGAAATTAAACAAAAACTGGTTGCACGACCACATAAATGATCCATATGTGAAGTTGGCGCAAAAAGAGGGCTACCGCGCCCGGGCAGCATACAAGCTCAAAGAAATCGATGAAGACGAAAAACTGATCAAACCTGGCCAGGTGATTGTCGACCTTGGTTGCACTCCTGGCAGCTGGGCTCAGTACACGCGGCGCAAGCTGGCCGGCAAGGACGGCGGCGGGGTCAATGGTACCCTGATTGGCCTGGACATGCTGGAAATGGAGCCGATCGCCGATTTCCACTTCATCCAGGGCGACTTCCGCGAAGCGCGCGTGCTGCGTCAGCTGGAAGTGGTGTTGCAGGGCCGCAAGGTGGACCTGGTCCTGTCGGACATGGCGCCCAACCTGTCGGGCATCGCCACGGCCGACGCCGCGCGCATGGAGCATCTGATCGACCTGGCCATCGAATTTTCGCAATTGCACCTGAAGCCGTCTGGCGTGCTGCTGGTGAAATGCTTCAAAGACATGGGTTTCAGCCAAATCGTGGAGAAATTCCGCGCTGAATTCAAGGTCGTGGTGCAGAAAAAGCCCAAGGCCAGCCGCGATAAATCGTCGGAAATCTTCCTGATGGGCCGTGGAATCAAGAATCCGCTGAAAAATGCCGTTGAAGAAGATGATTCCGCCCTTGATATTTAAGCGGGAATCCGCACATGGGAACGAGAAGTGCAGTAGCGTCTGATGGTATAAAAGCCTAAATTGTTTATACTGCATTTTTTTTGCGTGAACGCGGTTTTTTCGCGCGCACGGATCGGCGGGCTTTGGCACGGCCCGCTTATTGCGAGTAAAATCGTGTTTCTAGCTATAGGTAAAGAGATGCGCACTGCATCCAAGGAGTCTTCGTGAATAACATGTTTTCCAAATCTGCCATCTGGGTAGTCGTATTGCTGCTGTTGTTCATGCTGTTCAAGCAATTCGACAGTCATGGCGCCACAGGCGGCAGCAAGGCCATCGCTTATTCCGATTTGCTGGATGAAGTCAAAGCCAAGCGCGTCAAGGATGTCGTGATCGAAGGTTCGTCGATCACCGCCAAGCTGATGGACGACACCAAGGTGCGTACCACCGCCACCAGCCTCGACAAGGGCCTGATCGGCGACCTGCGCGACAATGGCGTGCATTTCGATGTGCGTCCGCCTGAGGAAGCGTCTTTCCTGCAAACTATTTTTGTTTCCTGGTTCCCCATGCTGCTGTTGATCGGCGTGTGGGTATTCTTCATGCGTCAAATGCAAGGCGGCGGCAAGGGCGGGGCATTCTCGTTCGGCAAGTCGAAGGCGCGCATGATGGATGAAGCCAGCAACACCGTCACCTTCGCCGATGTCGCCGGTTGCGACGAAGCGAAAGAAGAAGTCAACGAAGTGGTCGACTTCCTCAAGGATCCGAGCAAATTCCAGAAACTGGGCGGCCGCATTCCCCGCGGCGTGCTGATGGTCGGTCCTCCTGGCACGGGTAAAACCCTGCTGGCGCGCGCCATCGCCGGCGAAGCCAAGGTGCCGTTCTTCTCGATTTCCGGTTCCGACTTCGTGGAAATGTTCGTCGGCGTCGGTGCCAGCCGCGTGCGCGACATGTTTGAAAACGCGAAAAAGCATTCGCCGTGCATCATCTTCATCGACGAGATCGACGCTGTCGGCCGTCACCGCGGTGCCGGCATGGGCGGCGGCAATGACGAGCGCGAACAGACCTTGAACCAGTTGCTGGTCGAGATGGACGGTTTTGAAGCGAACTCCGGCGTGATCGTCGTGGCCGCCACCAACCGCGCCGACGTGCTCGACAAAGCCTTGCTGCGTCCGGGCCGTTTCGACCGCCAGGTGTCCGTCGGCTTGCCCGATATCCGCGGCCGCGAACAGATCTTGAACGTGCACATGCGCAAAGTACCTATCGGTACCGACGTGAAAGCCGATATCCTGGCCCGCGGCACCCCTGGTTTCTCGGGTGCGGACCTGGCCAACCTGGTCAACGAGGCAGCCCTGTTTGCGGCACGCCGCAGCAAGCGCCTGGTGGAAATGATCGACTTCGAAGATGCGAAAGACAAGATCTACATGGGTCCTGAGCGTAAATCGATGATCATCCGCGAGGAAGAGCGTCGCAATACGGCTTACCATGAGTCCGGTCACGCCGTCGTCGCCAAGCTGCTGCCGAAGGCCGATCCCGTGCATAAAGTTACGATCATGCCGCGCGGCTGGGCCCTGGGCCTGACGTGGCAGTTGCCGGAACACGACAATCTGTCCGCCTACAAGGACAAGATGCTGGAAGAAATTTCCATCCTGTTCGGTGGCCGTATCGCCGAAGAGATTTTCGTGGGGCAAATGTCCACGGGCGCGTCGAACGACTTCTCGCGTGCCACCAAGCTGGCCCGCTCCATGGTGACCCGCTTCGGCATGTCCGACAGCATGGGCGTGATGGTCTACGAAGACAGCGAAAACGAAGGTTTCTTCGGTGGCGCCACCAAGACGATCTCGGAAGCGACCCAGCAAAAGGTCGATGCTGAAATCCGCAACATTCTCGACAAGCAATATGCTTTGGCGCGCACCTTGCTGGAAAGCAACCGCGACAAGGTGGAAATGATGACCAAAGCCTTGCTGGAATGGGAAACCATCGATGCCGAGCAAATCAATGACATCATGGCCGGCCTGGAGCCGCGTCCACCGAAAGTCATTCCGCCACGCCGCAATGCGGGCGACAACGGCACGGGCGGCATCTCGCCAAACGTGACGGCGCCAGCCTGATAAAGGCCGCCCTGACGGGCGACACGCAAGGGTATGGCAAGAACGAGGGTAAGGAGCAATCCTTGCCCTTTTTCGTTGCCGCGGCAGTTTTTTCCTGACGACTACAAAGATTCACATGCGACATTATTTGCAATTCGGCCGTTTCGGCTTCAACCTGCAGGGCACGCAGGCGCTGGTGATGGGTATCCTGAACATCACGCCCGACTCGTTTTCCGATGCGGGCCAGTATCAACACCTGGAGTTTGCCATCTCGCGCGCCGAGCAGATGATTGTTGACGGCGTCGACATCATCGATATCGGCGGCGAATCGAGCCGTCCCGGCGCGCCGCCGCTGCCGCTGAAGGACGAGCTTGCGCGCGTCATGCCGGTGCTGTACGCCTTGCGCGACTGCGGCAAGCCCCTGTCCGTCGACACGTACAAGCCGGAAGTGATGCGCGAAGCCATCCTGGCGGGCGCCGACATGATCAACGACATCAACGGTTTCCGTGCGCCGGGCGCCATCGAGGCCGTGCGGGACAGCGACTGCGCGCTGTGCATCATGCACATGCAAAGCGTGCCGCAAACCATGCAGGACCAGCCGCAGTATGAAGACGTGGTGCGCGAAGTCATCGACTTCCTGCGCGCGCGCATCGACACGATGACGGCGGCCGGCATCGCCCGCGAACGCCTGTGCATCGATCCCGGCTTTGGCTTTGGCAAGACGGTGGAGCAGAACTATGCCTTGCTGCGCGCCACGCGCCAGCTGCGCAGCGAACTGGGCCTGCCTGTGCTGGCCGGGCTGTCGCGCAAGTCGATGATCGGCGCCGTCACGGGCCGTCCCGTCGAGCAGCGCCTGGCCGGCAGCGTGGCCGGCGCGCTGGCTGCGGTAGCGCAAGGCGCGGAAATTATCCGTGTGCATGATGTCGCGGAAACCGTCGATGCACTGAAGGTCTGGCGCATGGCGCACTGACCCTGTAAGATTCATTATAAACAACAAAAAGAGAAAATTATGACGCGTAAATATTTTGGCACCGATGGCATCCGCGGCCTGGTGGGCACGGCTCCGATCACCCCCGATTTCGTCATGCGCCTCGGTTATGCTGCCGGCAAGGTGCTGGCCAAGTCGCAAGGCGGCAAGGCGCGCCCGACTGTGCTGATCGGCAAGGACACGCGCATTTCCGGCTACATGCTGGAAGCGGCGCTGGAAGCGGGCCTGTCGGCCGCCGGCGTGGACGTGATGCTTGCCGGCCCCATGCCGACCCCGGCGATTGCCTACCTGACGCGGGCACTGCGCCTGGCGGCCGGTGTCGTCATTTCCGCCTCGCATAATCCGTATCACGACAACGGCATCAAATTCTTTTCCGGCCAGGGCACCAAGTTGCCGGACAGCGTGGAACTGGAAATCGAGGCGGCGCTCGACGAACCCATGGCTTGCGTGCCATCGGACAAGCTGGGCCGCGCCAAACGCCTGGACGATGCCCAGGGCCGCTACATCGAATTTTGCAAGAGCACCTTCCCGAACGAACTGGACTTGCGCGGCCTGAAGATCGTCGTCGATTGCGCGCACGGCGCGGCCTACCATATCGCCCCGCATGTGTTCCATGAGCTGGGTGCGGAAGTCATCGCCATCGGCAACAAGCCCGACGGCTTCAATATCAATGCGGGCTTCGGCGCCACGGCAACCAAGGCCATGGCCGAAGCCGTCGTCGAGCACGGCGCGGACTTGGGCATCGCGCTCGATGGCGACGCCGACCGCCTGATCATGTGCGACGCCACGGGCCGTATGTACAACGGCGACGAGTTGTTGTACGTCATGGTCAAGGACCGCCTGGCGACGGGTCCCGTGGCCGGTGCCGTCGGCACGTTGATGACGAATATGGCGCTGGAAGTGCTGTTCAAGCAGCAGGGCATCGGTTTTGCGCGCGCCAAGGTGGGCGACCGCTACGTGCTGGAAGTCATGAAGGAAAAGGGCTGGATACTGGGCGGCGAAGGCTCGGGCCATTTGCTGTGCCTGGATCGCCACACGACGGGCGATGGCATCGTCTCCGCGCTGCAAGTGCTGTCCGCGCTCAAGCGCAGCGGCCAGAGCCTGCAGCAATGCCTGGCCGAACTGGTGCTGTTCCCGCAAACCCTGATCAACCTGCGCGTGGCACCCGGTTTCGACTGGCAGAAAAATGCCGCCATGGTGGCCGAGAAAGAGCTGGTCGAAGCCGAACTGGGCGATACGGGCCGCGTGCTGATCCGCGCTTCGGGCACGGAACCGCTGATCCGCGTGATGGTGGAAGCGAAAGACAAGGAGAAGGCCGAGAGCATGGCGCGCCGCATCGCCGATAAAGTCGGCGCTTAAGGGGCGGGCACGGGGCAGGGACGATAGTTATTTCCATCTAATTCGTCTATGGCAATTGACGAAATTGGGTGGGGGCGTTATTATATTGTCTTCGGAGTGTGGCGCAGCCCGGTAGCGCACCTGGTTTGGGACCAGGGGGTCCAAGGTTCGAATCCTTGTACTCCGACCAAAGTCATAAGCGGGCTGTCAGAAATGACAGCCCGTTTTCTATTTCGCGCTGGCATTTCATTGCTGGCGCGCATGGATTAAAATACTGCACCTTCCGCCCATCGTTCAACGGATAGGACAACGGTCTTCTAAACCGTGAATGGGGGTTCGATTCCCTCTGGGCGGACCAGCTCATGCTGGCCATGCATGCGACAGCCTGTCGCATTGCCATCACTCTTCATCCCTGTTCTTCGCTCGCCAGCAAGCCGTGTCACGGCTGCGCAAACAGCACCACGCTCAACAAATACAATAGCGGCGCCGCGCACAGCAGCGCCGAGCATGCCGAAATGATTTTCCTGTTGGCCAGCCGGGCCAGGCGCAGCCGTTCCCGCACGGGCAGGTGCTGGCGGATCACGCTGCGCGCGCGTGGCTGAAACGGTTGTTCATGCATGAGTACTCCCTCGTCGGTCAGCAGTGGATGCCGTCGAGCATAGCGAGGGGAGTCTAAAGATGGTGTAAAAAACGGGACCTGCGCCGCAAGCGCGGTGTAAACGGGCCAAACAGGCCGCTGGCGTTGAGGGCGGCAGCGGACGCTGGTGCGCCGCTGCCGCAGATGAGGCTTACTTTCCCTGGCGGCGGCGTGCCATGAAGCCCAGCAGACCCAGGCCGGCCAGCAGCATGGCATAGGTGCCAGGTTCCGGCACGGCTGAAATGAAGGCCCTGTAATTGCTCAGGTCCTTGGGCAGGCCTTCGATCGTGAAGGTGGTGCCGGCAGCCACGGGTGCGGCCCAGTGGAACACCAGTTCGCCCTGGCCGAAGTGGATGGCCAGGTAGTCATAGGCGGCCGCGCTCGTATACGAATTGACGCCGCCGCTCAAGCCTGCCGTGGTGCCGGCAGTGCAACCCGAGGTGGCGCTTTCGCAATACGAGACGGCGGTGCCCAGGCTGGTGCCGAACACGCCATTGATATAGCCCTGGATGTCCGAGGGGCTTTGTGGCACGAGATTGTCGTCATAATATTTCACCTGCAGTGCCGGAGATGGTGAATAAGTGACGGTGCTGCCGTCAATGACGAAACCGCTGGCCGGACCCACATCCACCCAGGTGGCGGCTTGGGCCGCACTTGCCAGTACGGTCATTGCGGCCAGCATGGATGCCTTGATGGCAATGCTCTTTACGCTTTTCATGAAAATCCCCTTGTGCTTGAGACAGTCGCTTCATAGTGTTGGGACGCGTCCCTACATACCGGGGAAGTCATCCCATTGCCCGTTTTTATCTATTTCTTGTGCGTAGAGAGTACGCAAATGCAAGCTTACTCTTGATATAAATTAATACAATTTAAATAATACTATTGGTTCAGTTGACAACATCGCATACGGCTATGTCTGCTTGTGTTAACGATAGACAACATAACGTTAGGAAACGGCGTGACAAGGCGCGCCAGCTTGTGCTAGCGGCGTCTCGGCTTTTTTGGGAGGGAGGGGAGGAAGGTGCTTCAGTCGTTGTTGTTGCTGACGCCAAACAGGCGATCCTTGGCGTTGAGCAGCTTTTGTACCTTGGCGCCCATTTTCATCAGCTGCGCCATCGATTCGGGCGACAGGCGCTGCAAGTCGTCGAACCAGGTATTGGCCAGGTCGACCAGTTCATACATTTCACGCATGCGTTCCTGCGCATATTGATCCACGGGTTCTGTGGCCGGCGCCAGCAGCGATTCGCGCAGCACCGTCAGGGTGGGCGCCACTTCGCGGCGGCGGCGCTCGGCGGCCACCACGCGGAAGATTTGCCACACATCGCCCAGCGAGGAAAAATACTCGCGCCGGTCGCCGGGAATGCGCGACTGGCGGATCAAACCCCAGCCCTGCAATTCCTTCAGGCCGATGCTCACGTTCGAGCGTGAAAAACTCAGGTGTTCCGCGATTTCATCCGCGTGCAAAGGGTGCTCCGCGACAAATAACAAGGCGTACACTTGCCCTACCGTACGGTTAAAGCCCCAGCGGCTGCCCATCTCGCCGAAATGGCTGACAAAGGTCAGGATCAGCGGCGTCATTTGGATATGTTGAGTTTTCATAATTATCTGAATTTTTTCACGCCATACTGGTGGGGTCAATTGATATATGTCATGTTTCGCAGTATTATACAAAATATCGAATTTACAGAAAATTCTGAAAACTCAAGAAGTATAGAAGATGCCGACCACGTCCTTGTCCTTGCCCCGCTTTATTCTTCCCCGTGCCGCCAGCCTGGCGCAAGGCGGGGCCGCCTTGCTGTGGCTGCCGCAGGCGGCCTTGCTGGCCTGGGCCGTGCAAGCCATGCAAGACGGTGCACCCTGGCGCGCGGCCCTGTTGCCGGCCGCTGGCGTGCTGCTGCTGGGCGTGCTGCGCGCCGGCTGCGAAGCGTGGGGCGCGCGGCGTATGTATGCGGCGGCGCGCGCACACCTGTCCACCTTGCGGGAACAGGTGGCGCAAGCGCTGGCGCAGCGCTCGCCGCTGGACCGCCAGCGCGCCCAGTCGGGCCAGGCGGCCAGCGTCATCGCCGAACAGGCCGAAGCCATCGTGCCGTATCTGGTGCGCTACAAACCCGCGCGCTGGAAAGTCATGCTCGTGCCGCTCGTGATCCTTGCCGTGGTGACGCCGCTGTCGTGGATCGCCGCGCTGATCCTGCTCATCGCCGCCCCCTTGATTCCCGTCTTCATGGCGCTCGTCGGCATGGGCGCGCAAGCGGCCAGCCGCGCGCAGATGGTGGAAATGGGCAGCATGAACGCCTTCCTGCTGGACCGCCTGCGCGGTTTGGCCACCTTGCGCGCGCTCGACGCCGTCGACGCCACGGCCGAACGGCTCGATGCCTCGTCGCAATCGGTGCGCCGGCGCACGATGGTGGTGCTGCGCATCGCCTTTTTGTCGTCCGCCGTGCTCGAGCTGTTTTCCGCACTCGGTGTGGCCATGGTGGCGGCATTCATCGGTTTCTCTCTGCTGGGCAGCATCAATTTCGGTACCTGGGGCCGCGAGCTGAGCCTGGGGCAGGGCTTGTTCATCCTGCTGCTGGCCCCCGCGTTCTTCGAGCCGCTGCGCGAACTGGCCGCCGTCTGGCACGACAAGGCGGCCGGCGAAGCGGGCCTGGCCGGTTTGCACGACCTGGCGGCCGATGGCGTGCCTTTGCCTGGTTTTGGTGTGGAAGTGGCAGCCGTTTCCACCGCCGCCATGGCTGTGGCGGCGGCGCCCGCCGTGGAACTCCGGCAATTGCGCTTTGCCCATCCCGGCGAAGCGCCCGTGTTCGACGGCTTTGACCTGACCGTGCGCGCTGGCGAACATGTGGCCCTGCTGGGCGCCAGCGGCGCCGGCAAGACCACCTTGCTGTCCCTGCTGGCCGGCTTGCTGCCCGCCAGCGGCGGCGACATCCGCATCGGCGGCGTGCGCCTGACCGACAGCACGGTCAACACCTTGCGCCAGCGTATGGCCTGGATGGGACAGCGTCCGCACGTGTTTGCCGCTTCCGTCAGCCAGAACGTGACCCTGGGCCGCGTTGGGGCGAACGCCGCGCAGGTGACGCAGGCGCTGCACCTGGCGGACCTGGCCAAGGTGGCGCAGGCGCAGCCGGCCGTCATGCTCAGCGATGGCGGCCAGGGCTTGTCCGGCGGCGAAGCCGTGCGCCTGGCCCTGGCCCGCGTGGCCCTGCATCCGCATGCGGATTTGCTGCTGGTCGATGAACCGACTGCTCACCTGGACAGCGAAACGGCGGCGCGCGTGACGGACGCCCTGCTGGCACTGGCGAAAGGCAAGACGATGATCGTCGCCACGCACGATCCGGTGCTGGCTGGCCGGCTGCAGCGCACGGCGCAGGTCGATGCGCATGCCCAAGTGCAGGAGTTGCGCGCATGAAAACTTCACTCATATCGAACTCCGTCTTGCGGCAATTGCTGCTGGCCCAGCCCCGCAAGCTGATCGGGGGCGCCTTGCTGGCGGCCCTGACGGCGGTGGCCGGCATGGCGTTATTGGGCTTGTCCGGCTGGTTTATCACGGCCACGTCGATTGCCGGCTTGCACGCCTCGACGGCCATCGTGTTCGACGTCTTCGGCCCGTCGGCCGGCATCCGCCTGCTGGCCATCGGCCGCACGGGTTCGCGCTATGCGGAGCGGCTCGTCACGCACGACGCCACGTTCGCCGCGCTGGCCAGCATCCGCGTGCGCCTGTTCCGTGGCTGGTCGCGCCCGGAAGCGGCCAGCCGCTTGCTGCGCCAGCCCGCCAAGCTGCTGTTCCGCCTGACGGCCGATATCGACGCGCTTGAGTCGTTGTATTTGCGCCTGTTGGTGCCTGCCTTTACGGCCCTGTGCGCGGCCTTGCTGGCCGGCGTGGTGCTGGGCGTGATGCAGTGGCAGCTGGGCCTGGGCCTGGCCGTGTGGCTGCTGGCCGCCGGCGGCGGCGTCAGCTGGATCGTGGCGCGCGGCGCCCGCCGTCCCGCCATCGTGCGCTCGCGCGCCATCGAAAAATTGCGTTCCGGCACCATCGACCTGGTGGCAGGCCAGACGGATCTCGTGATGGCGGGCCGCATCGACGCCCAATGCGCGGCGCTGGGGCAGATCGACCGTTCGCTGGCGCAAGCCGATTTTGCCCTGCTGCGCCTGGAAACGGCGGCCGGCGCCGCGTATGGTGTGGCCGGCAGCGCGACTCTGGCTGGCGTGCTGCTGGCCGTGGCCGCGCTGGTGGAACAGCAAACGATGAGTTTGCCGCTGGCGGCTCTGGCCTTGCTGATCGCCCTGACGGCCGTGGAACCGTTTGCGGGACTGCGCCGCGGCGCGCTGGAAGCGGGGCGCATGCTGCTGGCCGTACGGCGTCTGGCGCCGCGCCTGGATGTTGAAGAGATTACTGCGCCGCCTGTCGGCGCCGCACCGGGCTTGCGCCTGGAACACGTCAGCGCCGCGCATGCGGGCAGCAATAATGCCATCTTGCATGACGTATCGCTGCACATCGCCGATGGCGAGCGCGTCGCCTTGATCGGCCCCAGCGGCGCGGGCAAGTCCACCTTGCTGGCCATCGCCGCGCGCGAACTGGCGCCCTTGTCGGGCACGGTGGCCGCGCCGCGCGCCTGCCTGTTCACGCAGAAGACGGAACTATTTCAGGACAGCTTGCGCGACAACCTGCGCCTGGCCGACCCGTCCGCCAGCGATGCGCAGCTGTGGGAAGCGCTGCAATCTGCCGGCCTGGACGACGAGGTGCGTGCGTTTGCGGGCGGCCTGGACACCATGCTGGGCGAGGGCGGCCTGGGCTTGTCCGGTGGCCAGGCGCGGCGATTGGCGCTGGCGCGGCTGTTCCTGCATGAATCGACCTTGTGGCTGCTGGACGAAGCGACGGAAGCGCTCAATGCGCAGACGGCGATTGACGTCCTGCAGCGCCTGCGCGCCCGCAGCGCAGGGCGCAGCTTGCTGATCGCAACCCACTTGCGGCGCGAAGCGGCGCTGGCGGACCGGCTGGTCAGCCTGCGCGATGGCCGTATCGTGGGCGACGCGCGGCGTGGCACGGATGCCTTCGAGACTGCTCTGGCGGGCTTGCGGGGGGACTGACGGGCAACCAGTCAGTATTGGAAAGGTAGCAAGTTTACACACAGTAGGGTAACACCAAGGAAATCATATGGACTTCGATATTGTCGCTTTATCCAGACTGCAGTTCGCGCTGACAGCTCTGTACCACTTTATATTTGTTCCGCTGACGATAGGCCTGTCAGTGCTGCTCGCCATCATGGAGACGGTCTACGTGATGACGAACCGTCCCATCTGGCGCGACATGACCAAGTTCTGGGGTGTCTTGTTCGGCATCAACTTCGCCATGGGCGTGGCGACCGGTGTCGTCATGGAATTCCAGTTCGGCATGAACTGGAGCTATTACAGCCATTATGTGGGCGACATTTTCGGCGCGCCGCTGGCCATCGAAGGCTTGATGGCTTTCTTCCTGGAAGCGACCTTCGTCGGCCTGTTCTTCTTCGGCTGGGACAAGCTGTCGAAGCGGGGCCATCTGGTCACGACCTGGCTGGTGGCCATCGGCTCGAACTTCTCGGCCCTGTGGATTCTGATCGCCAACGGGTGGATGCAAAATCCCGTCGGCGCGGCCTTCAATCCGCAGACCATGCGCATGGAAGTGACGGATTTCGGCGCCGTGCTGACGAACCCGGTAGCGCAGGCGAAATTCGTGCATACGGTGTCGGCCGGTTACACGGCAGCATCGATTTTCGTGCTCGGTATTTCCGCCTGGTATCTGCTGAAGGGCCGCCACGTGCAGCTGGCCAAGCGCTCGATGACGGTGGCCGCCTCGTTCGGTCTGGCCGCCACCTTGTCGGTGGTGGTGCTCGGCGATGAAAGCGGCTACCTGTCGTCGGAACATCAGAAGATGAAGCTGGCCGCGATCGAAGCCATGTGGACGACGGAGCCGGCCCCGGCCGCCTTTACGGCCATCGGTTTCCCCGATGCGAAAGCGCGCGAGACGCATTACGCCGTGCACATCCCGATGGTGATGGGCTTGATCGGCACGCGTTCGCTGACGACGGAAATTCCCGGCATCGAGCAACTGGTCGACCGTGGCGAACTGCTGATCCAGGATGGCATCAAGGCGTATGACGCGCTGCAAACCATCCGCAGCGTGGCGCCAGGCGCGCCCGTGCCGCAGGACGCGAAGGATATGTTCGAATCGAAAGGCCAGTCCATGGGCTATGCCTTGTTGCTGAAACGCTATGTCGACGATCCGCGCCAGGCCACGCCCGAGCAGATCCGCAAGGCCGCGCTCGATACCGTGCCGCCCGTTGGGCCATTGTTCTGGTCCTTCCGCGTGATGGTGGGCCTGGGCATGTTCTTTATCCTGTTGACCGGCACGTTCTTCGTGCTGTCGACGCGCCGCACGCTGGACAAGCACCGGTGGCTGCTGAAGCTGGCCGTGTTCGCCATCCCGCTGCCGTGGGTGGCCATTGAGGCGGGCTGGATCGTGGCCGAAGTGGGCCGCCAGCCGTGGGTCATCGAAGGCGTGCTTCCAACGGCCGTGGCCGTCTCGAACCTGGGCGCTTCGACCTTGCTGATCACCATTGCCGGCTTTGCCGCCATCTACACCGTGCTGTTGATTATCGAAATGAAGCTCATGCTCAAGGCCATCCGCAAGGGGCCGGAAGAGACGGCGCCGGCCCCCGTGCCAGCGGCCGCAGCCATTCATACTCAACGCGCCTGAGGAGGACCAGACCATGATTTTGCATGAAATGATTTCGTATGAAACCCTGCGCCTGATATGGTGGCTGCTGATCGGCATCTTGCTGGTGGGCTTTGCCATCACGGACGGCTTCGACCTGGGCACGGGTATCTTGCTGCCGTTTGCCGGCAAGACGGACCTCGAGCGCAGAGTCATCATCAACAGTATCGGCCCCGTGTGGGAAGGCAACCAGGTGTGGCTGATCCTCGGCGGCGGCGCCATCTTTGCCGCCTGGCCGCAGCTGTACGCCGTTTCGTTCTCGGGCTTCTATCTGGCCATGTTTGTCATCCTCGTGGCGCTGATCGTGCGTCCCGTGGCGTTCAAGTTCCGCAGCAAGCGCGAAGATCCGCGCTGGCGCGCCCGCTGGGATGCGGCCCTGTTCGTGGGCGGCTTCGTGCCGGCCCTGATCAGCGGCGTGGCGATCGGCAACGTGCTGCAAGGCGTGCCGTTCCGTTTTTCGCCGGACATGCACATCTTCTATGACGGCAGTTTCTTTGCGCTGCTCAACCCGTTCGCGCTGCTATGCGGCCTCGTCTCGGTGGCCATGCTGGTGATGCACGGCGCCACCTGGCTGCAAGTGAAAACGGACGGTGCCGTGGCTGAACGCTCGCGCCGCTACGGCAGCGTGGCGGCGATCGCCACCGTCGTGCTGTATGCACTGGCCGGCGTGGCCCTGTGGCTGTGGGTCGATGGCTACCGCGTCACCAGCGCCGTTGTCACCGATGGCCCGTCGAACCCGATGCTGAAAACGGCGCAGGTGCACGTGGGCGCCTGGTTCCTCAACTTTGCCACCCATCCGTGGACCTGGATCGCCCCTGCGCTGGGCTTGCTTGGGCCCTTGCTGGCGTTCGCCTTGCTGCGCGCGCGCCGCGAAGTGTCCGCCTTGCTGGCCAGCGCGGCCAGCATCGCCGGCATCATCCTCAGCGTGGGTGCGGCCATGTTCCCGTTTATCCTGCCATCGTCGATCGACCCGCGCGCCAGCCTGACGGTGTGGGATTCCTCGTCCAGCCACATGACCCTGTTCATCATGCTGGTCGTCACGGCCGTCTTCATTCCCCTCATCGTGGCGTACACGACGTGGGTGTATAAAGTGCTGTGGGGTAAGGTTGACGGCAAAGCCATCGAAGACGAAACCGGTCACGCCTACTAAGAATTTACGAAAGGAATTAACTATGTGGTATTTCGCCTGGATACTGGGTCTGCCGCTGGCGGCGACCTTCGCCGTACTCAATGCGATGTGGTATGAAATCGCCGATGGCGACACGACGCCCGAGCAGTACCGCGACTAGTTCAACTGGCCGCAGTACGGACTGAACAGCCCCGCCCGGCGCAATGCCCGGCGGGGCTTTTTGCTTGCTACAGCAAGATGAATTCGCCACGGATGCGCAGTTTCATGCCGCGCGGCGCGTCGGCACCCGCCGCCACGGCCCAGGCGGTAATCCAGCGTGCACAGCGTTCGCGCGCCGCCGCATCGGCCAGCGCCTCGTTCAGCCGCCGTAGGCGCGCATCGGCCCGGTCGATGCGCTGGGCCAGGTACAGGCGCTGGTCCATGGGATCCGTCTTTTTGCTGTAATGCTGCATAGCTTTCCCTTTCCGCGTGGTAACAAATCAGGTGGTGGCATAGCCATCTACGCACGGGAGCGTCATTTGGATGTGGTGCAGGCATAACCACCATGGCGGTGGCTGGCGACGGTGGTGTCGTCGGCTTATGTCCTGCAGGCCAAGCCGACCTACTGGCGGGTGGATGGGTTGCTGGCGGCGGGGAGGTAGGTCGGATTAGCGGGGCCGCCGAGGCGCGCAAGCGCGTAATCCGACAATATTGTTGGCCGCGACGGTGGTGTCGTCGGCTTACGACCTACCGGCAGGTGGCTTGCTCGGCGGTTTGGGTGTTGCAATGGCAATCGGGTCGCTGGCCGGAAAGCTTTCCTTCAGCGCTTCATCGAGGATTTCCTCGGCGTGGCTTTCGCTGGCCGGCGTGGGTGAATCGCGCTCCGGTGGCGGGGCGGGTGCGGTGGCGGCGTTGGTGCTCGAATGCATGATGATCTCCTCGCGGTGGTGCGCCACGCTGCCGAGGTGGCCGTGGCGCGTGCTGCTGTTTCCAGCCTAGCACATCGTGCAGGAATGGCGCGCCGGATGCGCCTGCCGAAGCGATGGCGGCGGCGTCTGCTACACTGCGCTCCACTTTTATCGATGGAACCGCCATGACCTCCCTTCCTTTGCCATACCGCGCCACCGCCTTTGACGCCTGTGCCTGGCTGGCGCAACAGACAGGCACGCCGTGGACCCTGGCGCGCTTGCTGGAGCAGGGCGGCTTGCCATACGTCTGGCTCGATTACAGCGAAGCGTGGAGCGAGCTGTTCCATGACGGCGTGACGCGCTACGCGGCGCCCGTCGTGTTCATTGGCGACAAGCAGCATCTGGCTTCGGGCGCCGACGATGTGTGGCTGCGTTTTACGCGCGATTCAAGCAACATCGCCATCGAACTGAAGGCGCCAGGACTGCGCGTGCCGCTGGACAGCTTGCATTTCCAGGAGCGCGATCTGCTGCGTTTGCTCAAGGAATTGCAGCACCCGCAGCCGGCCGAAGCGGAAGCGGAGAAGGCGCCCGCCGTTCTGCCCAGCGCCCTGAAGGGTCTGGGGCGCGAGCAGATTCTGATGGCCTTTGCCGGTGTGGGCAAGGTTGACCTGGAACAGGGGCTGGCCAGCGGCGTCGGTATCTTTGGCGACGATGGCGCGCGCGTGCGCAAGAATTCGCGCGGCGGCAAGAACAGCCACCTGTGGCATCCGGTGACCCTGGCGTTCGGTTTGCACGACGTGCACCGCGTGCCGATGGCGCATCTGAAAAAGGCCTTCGCCACGCAACCGTTGCTGCGCGAATGGAAGGCGGACTGGCTGGAATCGCTGCGCCTGCTGGGCGAATAACTAGACGAAGCTAGCCTGCCGCGCCGGCGTCTTGTTAAGCGGCATATGCCTTCCGGCCGTTTATTGGCTTTCCTCGATCCTGCCGCCGCACTGCGTATAGCATGCTCTGTAATCGGAGTCGCATTGCCATGTCGATGCGCTGGATGAACAATATTGGCGTTTCTTTGCGCATAGTTCGCGGTCCGCATCTGTTTTCGCCACGGCCAGGCAGATGGAAACGGTACTGGTGTTGCGCATCTCACAAGCCTGTGCCTGGCTCGCCGCAATCTGCTCTTTGCCGGCAATGCATATTTGCTGATTGGTCCCGCAGCTCGTCACGCATTGACGGCCCGCATCCGAATCCGGAGGAATATAGCGATAGCTTGTGCAGCCGGCCAAGGTGATTGCGAAACAAATCGCAACAGCAAGGCGGAACAAGTAGAAATTGTGGATTTGCAAAGTGCGCATGGTCGAAAAGTGCTTTCCCGTGTCGATGAATTAGGTTGATTGCCGGATATATTAATATTCTGACAGGCGAGCTTTTTACCTACAACGCGCCGCAATAACTGTTACATTTTCGCGTTGATAGATTTACAGCTCGATGGGTGCCACTTCGGTGCCGATATCGGGCGCCGCGTAATGCATGCTGAAATACACGAAAGCACCGATATTGATGGCGACCGTGATCCAGAACAGCACGCGGAATGAGCGCTTGCTGGACTTGTGGCGCAGCCATTGCTGGGCAAGCACGGCGCCGGGCCAGCCGCACAACAATCCCAGCAGCAGCAAGGTGCGCTCCGACGTGCGCCAGCGGCCTTCCTTGGCGGCGGACTTGTCGATTGCGTAGGCAACAAAGCAGCTCAGGCTCAGCACGCCATACACGAGGGCGATCAAGACGGGGATGTGGAAAAAGAACGTGGCCAGCAAATACAGAACGACAAAGAACAGGATGACAAGATAGGACATAGGATGTGTTGGCTTGAGCGGAGGGCGTGAGTATCCCACAAGGGAAGCGATGCCGCAGCCTAAAACAGACAGCCTTGCGCCGTATCTATTTGAACAGCGCGGCGCCGGGCATGGCCCGTCTTCAGCGCTTCGCGGTCGCTGGACAGGGTGATGCCTTCCAGCGCCAACAAGGTTTCCTTGGCATGCAAGCCGCCCGCAAAGCCCGTCAACTCGCCCGTGGCGCCGATGACACGGTGGCAGGGGGCGATGATGGAAATGGGATTCTTGCCATTGGCGGCACCCACGGCGCGTACGGCGGCGGGGCGGCCGATCTGGCGCGCGATCTCGCCATAGCTGCGCGTCTGGCCGTACGGTATCGTCAGCAGCGCGCGCCACACTTCCTGCTGGAATGGCGTGCCGGCAAAGTCGAGCGGCACGTCGAATTGCTGGCGCGTGCCGGCGAAATATTCAGCCAGCTGGCGCGCCGTTTCCTGCAGCACGGCGCAACCGTCATCGACGCGCATGGCGCCCAGACGCACGCGGTTCGGCTTGTCGTTTTCCCACAGGATGGCGGTCAGGGCTTCCCCGCGCGCCACCAGGGTCAGCTCGCCCACGGGCGAAGGCACCACGATGCAGTCGTATTCCATGTTTGTTCCTCGGTCAGATGGCGCCAGTGTAGCAGGATGGCGGCATGCCGCATATTGCGTGTAGGATGGCGTTTTCGGCATGGAGCACAGGCTTTGACGACGATCCCCACTTATGACGATATCCGCGCGATTGCCCTGCGGTTGGTGCACGAACGCTATCCCTCGGCCGTGGCGGCCATCATCGGCGGCTCGTTCGCCACGGGCCGGCAAACGACCACTTCCGATATCGACTTGCTGCTGCTGTTCGACCACGTCGACTGCGCCTGGCGCGACACCCTCGTCGCCGAAGGGCGCACGGTGGAACTGTTCGGGCACGACATGGCCACGTTTACGTATTTTTGCAAGGAAATGGATGCGCCCGGCGGCAAGGTGCCGCTGGCGATGATGGTGGTCGAAGGGGAAAACATTGTCGCTGCCGGCGACGCCTACGCCCGGCTGCATGCGCTGGCGCACGCCATCGAGACGGCGGGACCGCCCGTGCTCGACGTGGAAAACCTGCAGCGCCGCCGCTATGCCATCACCACCGCGCTGGAAGACCTGGTCGACAGCACGCATCCGGGCGAGGCGCTGGCCGTCGCTTGCCAGCTGTACGAAGCGCTGTCCGACCTGCACTTGCGCGCGGCCGGCGAATGGAGCGGCGGCGGCAAGCATTTGTTCCGGCGCCTGCAGACATTTGACGCCGCCATCGCCGCGCAGCTCGACGGTGCGCTGCGCCTGGTTGCCAGCGACTTGCCGGCCGGCCAGCGCGCCTTCGAGCAAGTCGCCGCCGCCGTGCTGGCGCCCGTGGGCGGTCCCTTGCTGGAAGGATTTACCCTGCCGGCGCCCGCGCACTGGCGTGCTTAAAACGCAGTGCGCACGGAGAGGCTGATGTTGCGCGGTTCGCCCCAGAACACGCCGTCGAAGAATCCCACGTTGCGGTAGTACTTTTTGTCGAGCAAGTTATTCACGTTCAGTTGCACGCTGGCGTGCCGGTTGAGCGCGTAGCTGGCCATGGCGTTGACCAGCGCGTAGCCCGCTTGCGGGATATTTGTGATCGCGTTCGATGGCGGGCGGCCATACCACGATTCGCTGTAGGTGGCGCTCTGTGCCGTCATGCTGGCGCCCGCTCTCAAGCCGGCCAGCTTGCCGTCGAAACGGTAGCTGGTGGCCAGGCGCAGCAAATGGCGCGGCTGCGTGGTGGCGGCGCGGCGGCCATCGGCCTCGGCCGCGTGCAGATAGGTATAGCCGCCGCTCGCTTCCCAGGCGGGCGTGATCTGGCCGGCAACGTCGAACTCGACGCCCTTGGCCGTCACGCCCTTGCCGTTGGCCACCATGGCCTGGCCGCCGTCGGGCAGCAAGAAGCCGGGCGGCACCGTGCGGTCGAGTTCCGCCAGGTTCTTTTTCTTCGTGTGGAACAGGGCGGCCGATGCGTTCAGCTTGCCTTCATAGAATTCCCCCTTGATGCCCAGTTCCGCGTTGTCGCCCGTTTCCGGTGGCAAAAACTTGTCGTTGCGGTCCTTGCTCGATTGCGGGTTGAACAGCTGCGTGAGGCTGGCATAGGCCGAATATTGTTTGTTGATGTCGAACACGGCGCCCACATAGGGCGTCACTTCATTGCGCGTCTCGGAAAAGTCGCTATTGTCCGTGTGCACGCCCCGTGTATCGTAGTTGCGCGTATCGGTGCGGTAAGTGCTCGTGCGCGCGCCGATGATGACGTGCAGCGGATCGGCCAGGCTCAAACGCGTGGCGACATAGCCGCCTGCCAGACGCGTGACGGTTTCCGAGTGCGAACCGTCCGGATGGAAAACGGGGCGGGGAATGTTGCCCGTCCAGCTGCGGTAATCGGGAACGAAGGCCGGGTAATCGATGTCCGCCTCGCCACCGAGCGAACGGGCGCGCTGGTTGCCGCCGTTCCAGCCGACGATGGCCGTGTGCTTGCGCCCCAGCAAGGTGAACGGGCCGCTGGCGTACAGGTCGAAATTGTCGTTGGTGGTCTTGCCCGGACCATAGGCGCCCGTCCACAGGAGCATGCCTGCGCCCGTGGCCGGGTCTGGATGGCCGCCACCCGCATAGGCGACGGTGGTGCGGTTCGTGCTTTCCGTGCGCGCGTAGCCCAGATGCATATTCCAGTTGCCGGGCAGGCGCTGGTCCAGCGACGTGAACAGCGTGTGCTGCTTGTTGGCCCAGGTGCTCCATGGCGTCGTGAAACTGGTGTTGCGCGGCAAGTTGGCCAAGCTGCCATCCGCATTCCAGTAAGGCACGGCACCCCAGGTGGCGCCCGTGGGCTTGTTGTCCTGGAAGTCGACACCGGCCGTCAGCAGGGTGCCGGGGCGCAAGTCCGCCTCGACGATGACCATGCCGACCGTCTTGCGCTCGTGATACATGTCCAGGTAGGAATCGCGTTTTTGCCAGGCCAGGGCCGTGCGCGCCCGCACGCTGCCCTCCGCGTTCAGCGGCGTAGACAGGTCGGCTTCGAAGCGCTGGTCGTCCCAGCGGCCCATGATGAGGCCGGCACTGGCCTGGAACTCCTTCGTGGGCCGCTTGCGTATCATGTTGATGGTGGCCGACGGGTCGCCCGTGCCGCCCATCAAGCCGGTGGCGCCGCGCACGACTTCGATGCGGTCGTACAAAATCGTGTCTTGCAGCGGCGCATTGCCGCCGCGCGCCATGCCGTCGATCTGGAGATTGTTGATGCCGAAGCCGCGTGCATAAAACCGCGTGCGCTCGGTGTCGTTCTGGCCCACCTGGATACCCGTCGTCTGCGCCAGCGCCTGGTCCAGCCGCACGGCGCCCAGGTCGTCGAGCAACTGGCGCGTGATGACGCTGACCGATTGCGGCGTCTCGCGCAAAGTCAGCTCCATGCGCGTGGCGCTGCGCGCTTCGCCTGCCGTGTACGACTGCGTGCCTTCCGTCGTCGCCGTCGACTGGCCCAGCACGGTGACGGCCGGCATGGTGACGTCGGCCGCGGCCGCATCGGCAGCCTGTGCCGGCAAGGCCACGCCGGCCGCGAGGCTCAGCAGGCTGATGTGTAACAGATGGGGGAGGGGGCGCAAGGCGGGCTGGCGCGAAGAAGAGGAGACTGTCGTTGATTGCATCATTTTCCTGGAATATTTTTTGTCGTGAGTGTTCCTATCTCGTCTGGCGAGGTGCGCAGTAGCTGGGGGGATGGCTGACGCTGGCCCGTGGTCTGGCTTGGATAGCAGTTCCACCGCAAGGCCCGGCGCGGACGGGCAGTGGAAAAGAAGGCGCGCGATTCTTGTCATTTCATTGAATAAGAATCATTATCAATATAAGTGGTATTTGCCAAATAATCAAGCGTGCGCACCAAAGTAGTGCGGGCAGGAGTGCAAGTAGGGCAATGGCGCGCATCGGCTGGCCTTCTGCGATAATGCAGGCGCTGACAAATATTTTCCTCATTGAAAGAAATGCATGCGTACATGGATCGCTTGTGCCGGATGGTTGTGTGTCGTGTCGCTGGGCCAGGCTCAGGAACACGCGCCGCCGCCGGCAGTTCCCGTGCAGTTGCAGAGCGCCAGCGTGCCGCCCGCCACCGATACCATGCCAGCACCTCTTGCGCCGGTCACGCCCGCCGCGCCAGCGGAAGAGGCGCTGCCACCGCAAACGGTGACGATCACGGCCAGCAGCGACGCCAAGGCGCCGCGCGTGCGCTTCACGGCTTACCGCGAAAGTTATCTGACGGCCAGGAAAGTGTGGCAAGTGTCGAGCGGCAGCGTGGTCATGGCCCTGCGCCTGATTCCTGCCAAGCTGAGCGCCACCATCGACGACGTGCGCGTGGCCTTGCAAGGCAATGGCGCGCCCATGCCGATCAAGGTGTCGGACGGCGGCGTGTTTGTCGTGCCGCTCAACGATGACATCGCCGCGCAAGATGGCACTTTCCTGGTGAACAAGGGCAGGGGCGAGCTGACGGCGAATATCGTGCTTCAGCCCGCCGTGGCGCGCGATGCGTGGAACGTCACGCGTGTGGGGCAAGTCTTGCGCGACGCCCGGCGCGCCGTGCGGGCCATCACCCCGTGGTACAAGCGGCCGTTCGCCAGCGACGTGCAATCGCTGGCCTTTTGCGCGGCCGAGCGGGGCAGTGCCTTGCAGTTGATGGATGGCGAGCAATTGATCGCCACCTTGCCCATGAACGAGCAGGCCGTCAACGACATCAACCAACCCGTGTTTTGCAAGATTTTCGATGGCGAAGACAAATACCCGGGACACTACCGCGTGGTCATGCCCGAGCAGGCGACGGTGCTGCTGCTATAAGAATCAGTTGGGCTGGCGCTGCACCAGTTCCAGCGCCGCCGCCAGGGCCAGGTCCATGGTGGCCTGGTGGAAGATCAGCCATTGCGGCAACAGCGACAGCGCATGGCGCCCCTGTTCCAGGTCGCCTTCATCGACGGCGGCCCAGGCATGGTGCAAGCCGCTGAGCACGCGCGCATGCTGTTCGCGGTGGTTGGCCAGCGAGGGAAAGGCGATTTGTTCCATCAAATCCTCCTCCTCGCGGAAATCGCGTTCGACGGCCGCTATCAGCTCGCGAAACGCCACGCTGAAATGCTGGTCGCCCAATTGCTGCAACCGCGCCAGCTCCTGAAACAGCGCCTCATGCGCCTCGTCGATGACGGGAACACCCAGCGCCATCTCATCCTTCCAATGCGATTTACCCATGCCGATGCTCCCGGTTAAGTCCGTCGCGGTGCGAAGCGGACTGTTCCAGTGTGGGCGCAGCGAAGAGGGAAATCCATGACCTGGATCAAAAGTATGGTGAAGAGGGGGCGAGGAAAACAAAGCAAAAACAAATGGATGTAGGAACCAATTTCCCCTCCGTAATAAAGCGGTTTCAGCGATGCGTCTTATTGCCGAGGCCAATGGCTCCACATGGCATGCGCATCGACATTGGGCACCTGCAACTGCTGCCCGGCGGATAGCTGCATCGTATCCCTCAACACGAGGGGTGCAAGCATCAGGGCCGAGAGGGCAAGGCAGGCCAGCACTTTGAGCGTCAACATGGTCGTCTCCCGGTGTCCCGGCGGCGGCGCGGGGATGCGGCGCCTGCCGGTCACTTCCTTATGTACTACCATGCTTGCAGTTTAGTTCACCTGATCGTAACTTCAACTTATTGCTGTGATGCACTGCACCAGTTCGCCTGCTGCCAGGGGCCTATTTGGCCTTGCGGCTGCGCCGTGGCTTGCCTGTGGGCGGCAGGAAGGAATCGAACCACACTTGCGTCAACTGCCGCGTATTTTTCGCCGCCTCGCGCTTGACGGCGGCCGTGGCGTGGCCGCGCGCCGTGTTGGCGATGCGGTTGGCGGCGCTCAGGTACATGCTCATCCAGGGATTTTTCATGGCTAGCCTCGCAGACAGTGGGTGGGGATGACTCCACTCTAGTCCGATGGCTGGTGCTGACCGTGCGCCTGCCCACATAGCAGGGCGGCGCGGCCGGCAGGCTGATCTAAGTCAATACACGTCGCGGCGGTAGCGTCCGGCCGCCAGCAGGGCGTCGACGCCATCCTGGCCCAGCACTTCTTGCAGTACAGCATCGATTCCTGCCGCCATGCCTTGCAGGCTGCCGCACACGTAGACGATGGCGCCTTGCGCCAGCCACTCGCGCAGCTCGCCGGCGCTGGCGCGCAGGCGGTCTTGCACGTATTGCCGGGTTTCACCATCGCGCGAAAAGACCCTGTCCAGGCGCGCCAGGTGGCCATCGTCTAGCCAGCCTTGCAACTCTGCGCCGCAGACGCTGTCAAAAGCTTGCTGGCGCTCGCCGAACAGCAGCCAGTTGCGGGCCAGTCCCGCCCGCTGGCGCGCGCGCAAATGCGCACGCAGGCCTGCCAGGCCGGAACCGTTGCCGATATAAATGCAGGGCACGTCGACCAGGGCGGGCGCGAAGGCGGGATTGGCTTGCAGGCGCAAGCGGATAGGGCCGCCCAGAGGGGCGAAGCGCGTGAGCCAGCCGGAACAGACGCCATGGCCCTGGTTCTCAATGCCTGCATGACGTTCCTGGCGCACCAGCAATTGCAGTTCACCATCGGATGGCAGCGAAGCGAGCGAATAGCTGCGGGGCGCGTGGTGGGTATGGTCTGCATCGCCATCACTGCCATCCGCGTTGCAGGCGATGATTTCGGCCAGCGCGCCCGCTTCCCATGTGGCGCCGGCAGGGCCCGTCAAGGTGATTTCATGCAGTTCGCCACCCTGGCTGCCAGGGTTGAGCAGCACGCGGCGCGCCAGGCGCCACTCGGCATACGACGCTTCTTCCTGCACGCCGATGGCGTCGATGGCGCTGCCGCTGCAGCGGGCCAGCGCTCGGGACCAGTCGGCCAGGGCGGCGGGGTCGTGCTTGTCGACTTCGATCAGCGGGAATAATGGATGGGCGCCCAGCGCTTGCAATTGCTGCGCCAGCGCATGGCCAAAGCCGCAGAAGGCGCTGTAATGGCGGTCGCCCAGGGCCAGCATGCCAAATTCCAGGCCCGCCAGCGGCGTGCCCGATGTTGCGTGCAGCAGGCGCGCGAAGCGGCGCGTGCCGTCCGGCGCCTCGCCTTCGCCAAAGGTGCTGGCAACGATCAGCGCCCGTTCGTACTGGCGCAATTGCGCGGGATCAAACCGGTCCAGCGACTGCACGTCGACGGCGACCCCGGCCTGCTGCAGGGCGCGCGCGCTTTCCAGGGCCAGGCGTTCGGCCTGTCCCGACTGGCTGGCATAGGCGACGAGGGTAGGTAAACCGGTGCCCGTCTTGCCCGGCGCACCGGCACCCAGCATGTCGCGCTGCGCCTGGACAGCTCGCTTGGCCTTGCGGCGGCCCAGGTACAGCATCCAGCCCGTGATGGCGAACAGGGGCAGGCCCAGACTGGCCAAGGTAACGATGATGCGGCCCGGCAAGCCGAAATACGTGCCCATGTGCAGCGGATAAATTATGTTGACGAGGCGCGCACCGAGGCCCTGCTGGCCGTACGGCTCGTTTTCCGTGACCGTTCCGTCGGCCGGCAGGATGCTCATGCGGCTGCGCGCCCGTTCGTGCGGCGCATCGATGGCCAGCCACGTGAATTGGACGGCTTCGCCGGCGCGCGTGGGCAGGCGCACGCTGGCCAGGGTCCAGCCGGCGGCGTGCTGCTGGAAGCTGGTCCAAGCCAGGCTGATGTCGACGGCGGGCGCTTTCTCCTTGCCGCCGCCTTTTTTCGCGGGTGCCTGTGCCATCCTTGGCGGCTTGCCGGCCCAGGCGTCGATATTGTCGCGCACCACGTCATAGCTCCAGTAAATGCCCGTCAAGGTCAGCGCCACGTAGACGATCAGGCACCAAGTGCCGGCCACGGCGTGCAGATTCCACAAAAAGGAGCGGCCCTTCAGGGCGGGATCGAAGGTCAGCCACGTGCGCCAGTCCAGCGGACGGCGGGGCCAGCGCAGATACAGGCCGGACAGGGCTAACCCCAGCAGGCACAGGGCCAGCGCACCCGCCACTTGCCGCCCCGGATCGCGCGGCAGCAGCAGCCAGCGGTGCAGTGATTCCGTCCACTCGAAAAATTCCGCACCCGCCAGCGCAGGTTGGGTCGTGCCCGTGTATGGATGCACATAGATGGACTCGCCGCGCCGCTGGCCATTCTTCGGCGCGAAGAACAGCCGTGGCGCCGTGCCCGCTTGCGCATACATGGTGATCGAGGCCACGCGCTGGCCGTGTTCGGCAGCGGCAATGTTGCTCAGCTGGGCAGGCGTCAGCGGGGCGCGGGTTTCCACGGCGACATGGCGCACGCCGGGGTTCATGAGGTCCAGCAATTCATCCTTGAAGGCCAGGGTGGCGCCGCTCAGGCCAATGATCACCAGCACCGTGCCGGCAGTGATGCCGATAAACCAGTGCAATTGAAACCATATCTGCTTCCAGGTCCAGTGCCAGCGCCGTTGTTGCGGGGCGGCGCTTGGCTGGCGCACTGCGGACACGGCGTCGGTGCTGGCGCGCAACTGGGGGAGGGAAGAAGTGGTCATGGCGGCTTTCGATAGCGCCGCCATGCAGGAAGTCAGGCATGGCGGGAAGAAGGAAGGCTGACATTTTAACGAAAACGAGAATCATTCGCAAATGATGGTGCCCTGTTTTCACGTGGCGGGGGCCATCCCCGTTTGCCTGATCGGGCGCCATAGGCGCTACAATAGGAATACTGTTCACTAGTTCCCATTGCTGCCATGACCACTTCCACACCGAATCTCGTCGTCACTCCATCCGCCCACCCCTTGTCCGACGCCGAGCGCGCCGCACGCATGGTCAATCCCGCCTTTGGCCGCATCTTCACCGACCACATGGTGGTGATTCCTTACCGTGACGGCAAGTGGCAGCAGGGCGAACTGAAGGCTTACGGCCCGCTGATGCTGGACCCGTCCGCCTCGTCCCTGCACTACGGCCAGGCCATCTTCGAAGGCTACAAGGCGTTTGCCCAGCCGGACGGCAGCATCAAGACTTTCCGCCCGGAACAAAACGCGGAGCGCTTCAACCGCAGCGCCGCGCGCCTGGCCATGCCGGCCATTCCTGTCGAGCTGTTCCTGGAAGCGGGCGACGCGCTCATTTCGCAAGACCGCAACTGGGTGCCGAAGAACACGGGCGAGAGCCTGTACATGCGTCCGCTGATGATCGCTACCGATCCTTACCTGGGCGTGCGTCCATCGGAAGAATACCTGTTCGTACTGTTCGCCTCGCCAGCCGGCGCCTACTTCCCGAAAGGCGTGAAACCCGTCACCGTATGGATCAGCGAAGACTTCGTGCGCGCCGCGCCGGGCGGCACCGGTGAAGCCAAGTGCGCGGGCAACTACGCGGCCAGCCTGATGGCCCAGTCGCAAGCGCAAGAGAAGGGCTGCGACCAGGTCGTGTGGCTGGACGCCGTGCACCGCGAGTTTATCGAGGAAATGGGCGGCATGAATTTGTTCTTCGTCTACAAGGATGGCGAAAAGATCACCGTCGTGACGCCGGAACTGACGGGCACCTTGCTGCCAGGCATCACCCGCCGCAGCCTGCTGGAAATGGCGAAAGACCTCGGCTATGCGACCGAAGAGCGTAAATTGTCCGTCCAGCAATGGCGCGACGACATCGCCTCGGGCCGCATGACGGAAGTGTTCGCCTGCGGCACGGCCGCCGTCATCACGCCGGTGGGCGTGGCCAAGGCCAACGGCTTTGAAATGACCATCAACAACAATGAAAACGGCGCCGTCACCCTGGCCCTGCGCGAAGCGCTGCTGGGCTTGCAGCATGGCACGGCGGCCGATACGCATGGCTGGATGCACAAGGTCTGCTGATCAGCTTGTTTGATTGATACCGCGCCGGCACCCAGTTGCCGGCGTTTTTATATCTTGAAGGAATACGATGAAAATTCGCTCTGTCTTGCCTGCGCTGGCCGCCGTTTTCCTCAGCCTGTCCGCTGGCGCCGTCCATGCGGCCGACGCCAGCTGCACCATTCCGCGCAACGTCAGCTATTACGATTACGACGTCAAGCCGTCGGACGAGAAAAACACGTGCTACAAGCAAAGCACGAACGTGCCCACCGATTACTTCATGCTGGCGCTGTCGTGGTCGCCAGGCTTTTGCGACAGCCAGCGCCGCCGTGGCGCCGTGTCGAAGAAGGCCGCTTTCCAGTGCGCCGAGAGCAACCAGTTCGGCTGGATCGTGCATGGGCTGTGGGCGCAGTCGAACAATCCTGCCACGTGCGAAGACATTTCCGTGACGCCGCCGCGCAAGACGGACATGCACCCGCGCTATTGCAAGGGCAATTTGCCGAAACTGGCGCCTTCCGACATCTTGCCCTACATGTGCATGCAGCCGGGCGAAGCCTTGCTGCAGGGTGAATGGGAAAAGCATGGCGCCTGCGATTTCGATACGGCGAAGGAATATTTCGAGAAGGAACGCGAACTGTTCCAGGCCTTGAAGCTGCCGGACTCCACCATGCCGAAAAACGAGTTGTTCCAGTGGATGAAGCAGCACAACCCACAGCTGAAAGGCCGCTGGCTTGGCTATGAAAAGCATTCGGGCGAGTTGCGCATCTGTTATTCGAAAGATTTCAAGGTCATCGACTGCCAGAAGTGATGGACCTTGCCTGCCCGGCAGAGTCCGCCCATCCATGCTAGTGTATTGCCCGGATCAGCAAGATGAACAGGTAGTGTATTTATGCAGACGCAGCACACGCAAGCCGTCATGGTGGGCGAGGACGGCTTGCCGCCCGGCGCCCGTTTATGGGCCATGCTGGCGCTGGCCATCGGCGTGGGCATGGCCTCGCTCGATACGGCGATCGCCAACACGGCCTTGCCGGCCATTGCCAGCGAGCTGCACACGACGCCGGCCGCCTCCGTCTGGATCGTGAACGTATACCAGCTGGCCATGGTGGCGACCTTGCTGCCGTTCTCGGCACTCGGCGAAATCGCCGGCTACCGGCGCGTGTTCATCTCCGGCATGTTTCTGTTTACCTTGGCCTCGCTCGCCTGCGCGCTGGCCTGGTCCTTGCCCTCGCTGGTGGTGGCGCGCCTGTTCCAGGGCGTCGGCGCCAGCGCCATGATGAGTGTCAACACGGCGCTGCTGCGCGCGCTGTATCCGAAACATTTACTGGGCCGCGCGTTTGGCAACAATGCGCTGGTGGTGGCCGTCGCGTTCGCCATCGGGCCCACGGCCGCCTCGCTGATCCTGGCGACGGCCTCGTGGCCGTGGCTGTTTGCCATCAATGTGCCGCTGGGCGTAGCCGGCTTTTTCCTCGCCAGCCGCATGTTGCCGGCGACAAAACTGTCTGGCCACACGCTCGATGGGCGCACGGCGCTGTACAACGTGGGCGCCTTCGGTTTGCTGATTCTGCTCTTTGGCGATGCGGCCCATCACGCGGCCCTGTCAACCTTGCTGCCGGAACTGGTGGCCGTGGTGATCTTTTTTATCTTGCTGCTGCGCCGCCAGGCGGGGCACGCTGCACCGATGCTGCCGATCGACCTGTTCCGCCGTCCATTATTCCTGCTGTCGTCGCTGACGGCCATCTGCACGTTTGCCGCGCAGGGTCTGGCTTTCGTTTCGCTGCCATTCTATTTTGAAGTGACACTGGGCCGTTCACCCGTCGAGACGGGCTTCCTGATGACGCCATGGGCCGTGCTGGTGGCCGTGATGGCGCCTGTCGCCGGGCGCCTGAGCGACCGGTATTCGCCGGGCGTGCTGGGCGGCATTGGCCTGGCGGCGCTGGCTGGCGGCTTGCTGACCCTCGTGTGGATACCGGCTCACCCGAGCGTCTTTGACATCGGCTGGCGCATGGCCTTGTGCGGCATCGGCTTCGGTTTTTTCCAGGCGCCCAATCTGAAAGCCATCATGGGCAGCGCGCCGCCCGAGCGGGCCGGCGGTGCCAGCGGCGTGGTGGCCACGTCGCGCCTGATCGGCCAGGCCACGGGCGCGGCGCTGGTCGCCTATTGCTTCACGGTCTCCGCCACCCGGGGCACGACGTTTGCGCTGTGCCTGGCGGCAGGGTTTGCCGCTGTGGCCAGCGTGGCCAGCTTCTCGCGCCTGGTGGTGGCGCAGCCGGCGTGGCTTGCCGGCAAGCGCGACTGAGCGATCGCGGCCGTCAGACGTCGATGGCCTTGTCGGACTGCATGCGCTTGCGCAGTTCGAACTTCTGGATCTTGCCCGTCGACGTGCGGGGCAGGGGGCCGAAATAAATGGCTTTCGGCACCTTGAATCCGGCCAAATTATTCTTGCAAAAGGCGATCAGCTCCGCTTCCGTCACCGTGCCGCCTTCGCGCAATTCCACAAACGCGCATGGCGTTTCGCCCCATTTTTCATCGGGCTGGGCGATGACGGCGGCGGCCAGCACTTGCGGATGGTGATATAGCGCGTCTTCCACTTCCACGCTGGAAATGTTCTCGCCGCCGGAGATGATGATGTCCTTGCTGCGGTCCTTCAGCTTGATATAGCCGTCCGGATACATCACGCCCAGGTCGCCCGTGTGGAACCAGCCGCCCGCGAACGCTTCCTGCGTGGCCTTTTCATTTTTCAGATAGCCTTTCATGCAGATGTTGCCACGGAACATGATCTCGCCGATCTGTTCGCCGTCGGCCGCCACCGGCTGCATGGTGTCCGGATCGAGCACGGCCACGGCGCTTTGCAGATGGTAGCGCACGCCCTGGCGCGACTTTAAAACGGCGCGCTCTTCCTGCGACAGCGCGGCCCATTCATCCTGCTCGGCGCAGATGGCGGCCGGGCCATACACTTCCGTCAAGCCATACGAGTGGATCAAGTCGAAACCCATGGCTTCGATCTTCGCCACCATGGCCGCCGGCGGCGGCGCGCCGGCCACCATGCCGCGCACGGTCCAGTCGATTCCTTCGCGCCAGTTGGCGGGCGCATTGGCCAGGGCCGCATGGACGATGGGTGCGGCGCAATAATGGGTGATGCGCAGTTCACGCATCAGGTCGAACACCAGCTTGGGTTCGAACTTGCGCAGGCACACGTTCACGCCCGCGCGCGCGGCAACCGTCCACGGGAAGCACCAGCCGTTGCAGTGGAACATGGGCAAGGTCCACAGATACACGGCATGCTTGGGCATGTCCCATTCCAGGATGTTCGACAGGGCGTTCAAGGCCGCGCCACGGTGGTGGTAGACCACGCCTTTCGGGTCGCCCGTGGTGCCGGACGTGTAGTTGAGGGCGATGGCATCCCATTCATCGGCGGGCGGCTGCCAGTCATACTCGGGGTCGCCGCTGGCCAGCAAGGCTTCATAGTCGAGCTCGGCGAAGGCTTCCACTTCCGGGCCCAGCACATCGTTGACCTGGATCACGCGCAAGCCGGGAATCTGCGCTGCCATCTGGCGCGCCAGTTCCGCGAATTCCGTGTCGGCCAGCAAGACTTTCGCCTGGCCATGGCGCAGCATGAAGGTCAGCGAGGCCAGGTCGAGGCGGATATTCAGGGCATTGAGCACGGCGCCGGCCATGGGCACGCCAAAGCTCGCTTCCACCATGGCGGGCGTGTTCGGCAGCATTACGGCCACCGTGTCGCCCGTGCCCACGCCCAGCTTGATCAAGCCCGAGGCGAGGCGGCGCGTGCGCGCATACGTTTCTTGCCACGTCTGCCGCACGGCGCCATGTGCAATTGCCAGGCGATTGCCATATACTGCGGCTGCCCTGGCGATATAGTCGAGCGGGGTCAGGGCCGCGTAGTTGGCGCTGTTTTTGCCGAGGCCGGTGTTGAAATCAGCTGTCATGCTTGTCTCCTGGTAAAAGAATCTTGTAGCTCCCTGTTTCGGGATTGATACCGGTTAGCATAGCACCGGTGCTGGAAAATCACTGTCATCTTAGTGACAGGTCTGAAGGATGGAATGGATAGCAACGATAGTGTAGAACGTGCGATGCCGGAACTCGACAGCCACGACTGGTTCGCGGCCCTCGATCCCCGGCATCAGACCCTGTTGCGCGCCGGCAGCGTGCTCCGGCATTACGAGGCGGGCGCCGTCATCACGCGGCGCGGCGAACCGTCCGTGCACTGGATCGGCGTGCACACGGGCTTGATCAAGCTGGCTGTCTACAACGCCGATGGGCGCGGCGCCACGTTTTCCGGCGTGCCGGCCGGCGGCTGGTGCGGCGAGGGCAGCGTGCTCAAGCGCGAACTGCGCCGCTACGACGTGGTGGCCGTGCGCGCGTCGAGCATCGTTCTCGTGCCGGTGGACCTGTTTCATTTGCTGCTGGCCGAGAGCCTCTCCTTTAACGCCTTCGTCATCCGCCAGCTGAACGAACGCATGGGCCAGTTCATCGCCACCATCCAGAACCAGCGCCTGCTGGCCGTCGACGCGCAAGTGGCGCAAGCCATCGCGCAGCTGTTCCACCCCATGCTATATCCGCGCACCTCCAGCGTGCTTGAGCTGTCGCAGGAAGAAATCGGCTTGCTGACCGGCATTTCACGCCAGCGCGTGAACCAGGCGCTGGGCCATCTGGCCGAATTGAAACTCATCAGCATTGCCTACCAGTCGATCCGCGTCGTCGACCTCGACGGCTTGCGCCGTTATGGCGTAGCGTCGCTGTGATGACAGACCGGACGCGCGATGTGTGGCATGCTGGCGGCTCGTTTACCATATTGACCTGACGCATGGCCCTTGTTTCCGATCATCCCTTGCATTTGCTGGGCTTGCGCTTTCCGCTCCGGCTGCGCGTCACCGTGCGCCAGGGTTTTGTGACCTTGCACAATGAAATCACGACCAAGAAACTGGCCAGCGGCGACAGTTTCGTCGTGCCCGCCTTCTTGCGCTTTGCCTGCGACGTGATGCCGGGGCGGGGCAAGCCGGCAGTGTTCACCTTGGCGCTGGAAGATGATGAACCCGATGGCGGCCACGGCGGCGGCAAGCGCTGGAGCCAGGCGCTGGCCCAGCACATCTTTGATACGCCGCAAGGCAAATGGACGGCGGCGCGCCTGGCGGCCCTGTGGCAAGTGACGCCGCACAAGGCCCGCGCGCGGCTGTTTGCCGAAGGCGAGGCATTACTGAGCCTGGTGCGGGAACAGCGCCTGGCACACGCGCTGCACACGGCGGCGCAAGCGGGCGCCGATGGCGAAGACGGCGAGCGCGATCTGGCGCAAGTGGCGGCCGGCTCCGGTTTTTCCTCGATCCCCGCGTTCTGCGACGCCTGCGTGGATGTGGCCGGCGTGCGCCCCAGCCTGTTCCTGCGCGGCCAGGCGCCCGGATAGCCAGACTCCGTTATAATCGGGGCCATGGGATCTTTATTGAAGCGCAAACAGTGGCACATGTGGTTCGCCTGCCTGGCGATACTGCTCAATGCGCTGTCGCCGTCCCTGTCCTATGCGTTTGCTTCGCAGCACGCGAACGCGAACAATGCCGCCGTCGACATCTGCTCGGCCAGCGGCGCCGTCTACACGCAGGCCGACCTGGCGCCTGCCGCCACATCCACCACCGGTTCCGTGCTGCACCACATCGAGCATTGCCCATTCTGCATCAGCCATGCGGGCAGCGTGGGCCTGCCGCCGCCGTCTTCAGCGCCGTTACCCGTCATCATGGGCCACGACGACTATCCACCCTTGTTTTACCAGGCGCCGCGAGCCCCGTTCGCGTGGCTGGCCGCCAGCCCGCGCGGTCCCCCTTCGGCTGCCTGAACCCCAAGTCACGCCTTCCACGTCTTAACTGTATCCACTACGCCCATCGGGCCGGAATTATCATGAAACGTCGTCTTTTCCTTCTCGCCGGCACGGCGGGATTGCTCACGCTTGCCGCTTGCGAGCCAGCGCCGAAACCCCATTACAACGGCCTCGACTTGACGGGAGGCGATTACAAGCCCGACTTCAAATTGAGCGGCCCCGACGGCAAGGTGTACACCCTGGCCGACTTCAAGGGCAAGTATGTGATGGTCTTCTTTGGCTTCACGCAATGCCCGGACGTGTGCCCGACAGCACTGTCGCGCGCGCTGGAAATCCGCCAGAAGCTGGGGCCGGATGCCGATAAACTGCAAGTGATCTTCATCAGCATCGACCCCGAGCGCGATACCCCCGAGTTGCTGGGCGAGTACATGCGCGCCTTCGACCCCAGCTTCCTCGGCTTGCGCACGGACCCGAAGAACACGGCGCAGACGGCCTTCAATTACAAGGTCTTCTACCGCCGCGTACCGAGCGGCAGCTCGTACACGATGGACCACACGGCCATCAGCTATGTGCTCGATACGGAAGGGCGCATGCGCCTGGGCTTGAAACACCAGCTGACGGGCGACGAGTGCGTGCAGGACATCAAGACCCTGATGAAATCGAAATACACCTTATAACCATCGCGAGGAAATAATCATGACCCATTTGAAAACCCTGCTGGCCACGGCCCTGACCGTGCTGTCCTTCTCCGCCGTCGCACAAACCAGCGTGCAGATTTCTGACCCGTGGGTGCGCGCCACCGTGCCGCAGCAAAAAGCCACGGGCGCCTTCATGCAGATCACGGCACCGAAAGCGATGCGTTTGCTGGAAGTGCGCTCGTCCGTGGCCGGCGTGGCGGAAATCCATGAAATGAGCATGGCGGACAATATGATGCGCATGCGCCAGGTCAAGGAAATCACCTTGCCAGCCGGCAAGGCCGTCGAACTGAAGCCGGGCGGCTACCACGTCATGCTGCTGGACCTGAAAGGACAAGTGAAGGCGGGCGACAAGATTCCGCTGACCCTCGTCGTCGAAGGCGAGGACAAGCGCCGTGAAACCATCGAAGTCAATGCCGTGGCGCGTCCGCTGGGCGCCACCTCGGCCCCGATGCCTGCCATGAAGCACTGATCGCCATCATTTTGGCCAGAAGCCCGGTGCGCCGGGCTTTTTTGCGTCCGCCTGAAAGTTAAACGCTTGTTTGATATAATTCCGCACAATATTAAACAGCCGTTTAAATGATGGGAATGGCATGACGCAAGACAATAAAATCGAGAAAGAAAGCGAGAAACAGAGCGAACCGGCGCGTGCGCGCATCCTGCAGGCGGCCGTCCAGCTGTTTGCCGATGAGGGCTACAAGCTCGCGTCCGTGCGCAGGATCTGCGAGGCGGCCCACGTCAACGTGGCGATGGTCAATTACTATTTTCATGGCAAGGAAGAGCTGTATCTGGCTGCCTTCGACCATGCGCGCGAACTGGCGCGCGCCTCGGCTGCGGACGTGGCCGCCGCCAGCGCGCAGGCGCAGCTGCCGCCCGTGGAACAGTTGCGCCTGGCTATCGAGGCGCTCGTCTCCGACATGCTGCGCTCCGGTTCCGCATCCCTGTTCAGCCGCCTGGTGGCGCGCGAACTGATCGAGCCGACGGCGGCCATCCACAAGCTGGCCGAGCGCAATGTGCGGCCGCAGCATGCGCTGTTCACTCGCCTGATCCGTGGCGTAGTGGGGCCGGCCATGCCCGACGACGTGGTGCAGAAATGCGTGTTCAGCGTGATCGGCCAGGCCGTGTTCTATGCCCGTTCGCGCATCGTGCATGAGCTGGTGGCGCCCGAGATCACCTATGACGAGGCGGGCACCGCCAGCATCGCGCGGCATGTCGCCGCGTTTTCGCTGGCGGCCCTCGACGGCTTGTGCCGCCAATATGCTGCGCAGGCGGACGCATGAAGACCAGAAACCTGACCCTCGTGCTGGCCGGGCTGGCCATGCTGGGCCCGTTCGCCACCGATACCTTCTTGCCATCGTTCCCCGCGATCGGCACGCATTTCGACGTCAGCAGCGTGCTGGTGCAGCAGACCCTGAGCGTCTACCTGGCCGCCTATGCCTTCATGACCTTGTTCTACGGCACCTTGTCCGACTCGTTTGGCCGCCGTCCCGTGATCCTGGGTTCCCTACTGATCTTTGCCGTGGGCTCCATCGGCGCCGCGTTCGCGCCCAGCTTTGGCTGGCTGCTGTTCTTCCGCGGCATGCAAGGCGCCTCGGCGGGGGCGGGCAGGGTGATCGGCCAAGCCATCGTGCGCGACAGCCTGTCGGGCGCGGCCGCGCAAAAGATGCTGGCCAATATCATGATGGTGTTCGGCATCGCGCCCGCCATCGCCCCCATCATCGGCGGCTGGCTGCATGTGGCCTACGGCTGGCAATCGACGTTCGTGTTCACCTTTTCCGTCACCGTGCTGCTGTTGCTGGCCTGCCTGAAAGGCTTGCCGGAAAGTTTGGCTGTCGAACAGCGCCAGCCTTTTCATCCGGGCAACATCGCGCGCAATTACTGGCTGGCCTTGCGCCACCGGGCTTTCCTCTTGCGTTCGCTGGCCGTGGCCTTCGCCTTTGGCGGCTTCGCCCTGTACATCGCGTCGGCACCGCATTTTATTTTGGAACTGCTGCGCCTGCCGGAAACGGCGTTCGGCTGGATGTTCATCCCCATGGTGGCGGGCCTGGTGGGCGGTTCGGCGCTGTCGGGCAAGCTGGCCCACGCGGTGAAAAGCACCGTGCTGGTGCGCTGGGGCTTGCTGGCCATGGCGGCCACGGGCGCGCTCAATATTGCTTACAACCACTGGTTCGCGGCCAGCATCCCTTTCGCCGTCGTGCCCGTGATGCTGTATGCGTTCGGCATGTCGCTGGCCTTGCCGGGCATGACCATGTCGACGCTCGACATATTCCCCCAGATGCGGGGCCTGGCCGCCTCCTTGCAAAACTTCGTGCAAATGCTGGTGTTTGCGCTGGTGTCCGGTTTTGTCGCACCATTGCTGTTCGACAGCGCATTCAAGCTGGCGCTGGGGCAAGCCTCGGCCGTGGTGCTGGCCGCGTTTCTCTGGTGGCTGGGTACGCGCCACACCGCAGCGCACGGTGCTACCGGGGTTGCCAAAGCGGCATGAGCGGGGTTTGAAAAGGTAGGCATGCTTCCTGCTTTGTTACACTGTGACAATCAGACCCCTGCTGCGTCAGCGCAGCACGCGCTTGGGTCTAAGCAGTTTTGCAACTTTACCTTTGGCTATCATGCACTTGATTAACTCCAGTTTGAACCACGCCTTGCGCGTGCCGCTGGCTGCGGAAATCCACTCGCGGCCGTTTTTGCAGCTCGATGCCCCCGAACTGATCACCCATCTGGCCGTGTATAAAGATGACAGCGCGGTGACTGGCGCGTCGAATATGGCGGCCCAGCACGCCACCTTGGCGGCCCTGTGCACGCATTTCGGCGTCACGCCCCCTAGCACCGAAGCCAAGTATTTTTATTACGATTTTGGCCGCTTCCGCCTGAAATGGGAATGCCACACGGAATTTGCCACGTTTACCTTTGCCGAGCATCCTGGTGCCGCCTTGCCCCTGGAACAGGCGTTCGAGCGCATGCCCCTGGAGCAATTGCCGCAGCAATGGCTGGTGGGCTTGAAGGGCAAGCTGATGGTGGCGGCCCACGTGGTGCTCGAGCAGGCGACCGAGCCTGCCGAGATCTTCATGCAGGGTTTGTCGCGCGTGTTCGAGGGCAATACCCTGGCCGGCAGCAAGGTGCTGCAGGGCGGAGAGTTGTGGACGGATTTCACGATCCAGTCGGACGGTTTCAGCCGTTTCGTCATCCGCGATGCGGGCATGCGTTCGCAGCAGTCGGGCCGATTGGTGCAGCGCGTGCTGGAAATCGAAACCTACCGCATGATGGCGTTGCTGGGCTTGCCCTACGCCATGCAGGCGGCACCATCGTTGAATGCCATCGAAAACGAACTGGCGACCCTGGCCGCCGCCATGGTCGACACGGACGACGCACCGGGCCTGGCCAAGAGCGACGACGGTGTCTCCGAGCAAGGCTTGCTCGACCGCATCACGCGCCTGGCCGCCCGCATTGAAAAGCTTTCACTCGACAATAGCTACCGTTTTTCCGCGTCGAAAGCCTACATGGGCCTCGTCAAGGCGCGCATCGACGAGTTGCGCGAAGTGCGTATCGAAGGCATCCCGACGGTTGAGGAATTCATGGACCGCCGCCTGACACCGGCCATGAACACGTGCGAAGCGATGGCGAGCCGCCAGGAAGCGATGGCGCAGCGCATTGCCAACACGAATGACTTGCTGCGCACGCGCGTTGGCATCGTGCAGGAATTGCAGAACCGGCAAATCCTGCAATCGATGAACGCCCGCGCGGCGCAGCAGCTGCGCTTGCAGCAGGCGGTGGAAGGCCTGTCGGTTGCCGCCATTTCCTATTACGTGATCGGCCTGTTCAGCTATACGGGCAAGGCGGCCAAGGTGATGGGACTGCCCGTGAATCCGGAAATCCTCGTCGGCGCCCTGGTGCCGTTCGTGGCGGCCGCCGTCTGGCTGGGCCTGCGCCGCATGCACCACAAGCTGCACGCGGACTGAACAGGACGACGCTGCGCTGTCATATTTGCTATCTTTCAACATTCGACCGTCAGGTGTTTTGAAAGGAAGTTGCGTGCTACCGAATGTTGGCGATGTTTACAGTGTGTTTTCGTCCGAGCTGCAGCAGTATGTGGCTTGCCAGGTCACCCGCATCAAGGATGCGTCCTCGTCCAGGCCGGTAGCTGCCGTGCTGGAGCTGGACTGGACCGGCGACGCCTTGCCCGATGCGGCGGCCGTGCAAGCCATGCGGCCGCTGCTGTGCGACTATTTCTTCTGGAATAACCGCCACGACCACTGCTATGCCACGGCAAACGTGCCGCCTGGCCATACTCTCGTGGGCAATATCGCGCCGCTGGTCGATGTGGAAGTCAACAGCTACCGCAGCGGCTGGAACGTGGGCGACAGCGTGCTGCGCCAGCGCAACTGGGAGCGCATCGACCCGTTGCGGCGCCAGCAATTCAAGGCGGCGTCGGACGAGCGTGAAGTAACCGTCGGCGGCCAGGTCTTGCGGCAGGACGCGACGAAAATCGATGACAGTGTCTTGCAGGCGCTGGGCGACATATCCGAGCTGGAGCAACTGCCTTGCCTGATGTCGATCGAGACCGCCGATGGCTCGCAAGCCTTGATGGAGTTTATCCAGGGCAACCCCTTCATCAATGAGCTGCACTGGCAATCATCGACGGTGCATGCGCTCGATTTCAGCGGCAGCGGCTTGAACCGGCTGATCCTGCAGTCCGATGGCGTTACCAGCCTGGTCTTGAACAAAGGCTTGAGCCTGCTCGCGTTGCGCGGTGCGCCATCGCCGGCGCTGCGCATCGACGATGGCGCCGACGGCCGCCATTTGACACTGCAGTGCACGCAGACGCTGGCGCCGTTCCACGGCCTCGGCCAGTTGGGCGGCCTGTCGCTGGTGAGCATGAAGGAAGTCGACCTGGCGCAAGTGGCGCGGCGCTTTCCCCATCTGACGGCCTTGCGCATCTGGGGCAAGCCGGGGCTGGCGTCGCAGATAGCCAGCCTGGCGCAGCTGAGCCAGCTGCAGATGTTCACCGCCTATGACCTGTTCGGTTACACAGCGGAGGAGTTTCCATCGGCCACGCAATTGCCGCAGCTGTCGGCCTTGTGGCTGACCAGCTTGCCGGCCGATGTGGCCAAGGCCATCAAGACCGGCTACAAGAGGGCTGCGGCGCTGGGACTGGACTTGTCGGTGACCAAGGCGCGCAAGCCGGAATGGCTGGCGGACAACCTGCTCAACCCGTTCCGCGACTGGGATGGCCGCGAACATATCTCTCCTGCGTATGCAAAAAAGGCGGCGCTGGCCTACAAGAACATGCTGGCCGTGACGCGCGGCATCGATGTGGCCATGGAGGCGACGGCGGCGACAGCCGCGCTGGAGACGATGGTCACCGCCTATGTCGATGTATTCAACAAGATCGAGCGGCGTGCGAGCATCATCGAGACGGTCGAGCGCGAGGAAATCTACACGGTACTGGCGGAACTGCTGGCGCAGTTGCGGCAGCAATTGGGCGGGCAGGGTGCGGCGCTCGTCGATGAGGCGGCATTGCTGGACTTGTTCGACCGCTTGCGCGAATTTTAGTTTTTCACGAACTAGAAAAAAAGTTCTAGACATCGAGTTCTAGAATCGGTATTCTGGCGGCATGTTAAAAAATACCTCCACTCCCCATCCCACGGCCGCCGAACTGGACCTGCTGCGCATCTTGTGGCAGCGCGGTCCGTCCGACGCCCGCGCCGTGTATGACGCCCTGGCCGCCGAGCGCGCCGACGCCAGTTACGCCACCGTGCTGCGCCAGTTGCAGCTGATGCATGGCAAGGGCTTGCTGAGCCGCGATGAAAGCCAGCGTCCCCAGCTGTATGCGGCCGTCGAAGCGCAGGAAAAGTTACAGACCAGCTTGCTCAAGGACTTGATCGGCAAGGTGTTTTCCGGTTCCGGCAAGGCGCTCGTGCTGACGGCGCTGCGCGAGCACGTGAGCGACGCGGAACGCCTGGAAATTGAAAAAATCCTGCGCAGCAAGGACGGCGGCGCGCCATGAACCTGGACATGGGCTTGGGCGTTGAGTTGGGCAAGCTTGTCCCTGCGCTGGGCTGGGTGCTGCTGTATTTTGTCTGGCAGGGCATGATCGTCGGCGCAGTGTCCGCCGTCCTGCTGTGGCTGCTGCGCCATGCCAGTGCCCGCTGGCGCTATGCCGTCTGCGCGCTGGCGCTGCTGCTATGCCTGTGTATTCCCACCGTCCATCTGCTCTCGCTCCTGTCCGGCACATCGCCAGCCCAGCTGCCGGTGGACGCGCCGCCCGCCTGGCGCGCCGCGCTGCAAGCGTGGATGCCGGCCCTGGTGCTGGCCTGGAGCGCCGGCGTTGGCCTGATGAGCTTGCGCCTGTGCCTGGGCCTGGCCTGGGTCGGCAAGCTGCGCCGCCAGGCCGTGGCCGCCCCGGCCATCTGGCAGGCGCGCCTCGATGCGCTGGCGCAGCGCATGGGCTTGCAGCGGCGGCCGCCGCTGAAGCTGCATGCGGGCTTGGCCAGTCCTGTGACGGTGGGCTTTTGGCGCCCCGTCATCCTGCTGCCGACCGCCTTGCTGAGCGGCATGCCCGTCGCCTTGCTCGAAGCGCTGCTGGCGCATGAGCTGGCCCACGTGCGGCGCTGGGATTACTTGGTCAACCTGCTGCAAAGCGTGGCCGAGGCGCTGCTGTTCTTTCACCCTGTCGTCTGGTGGCTGTCGGCGCGCATGCGGGCCGAGCGCGAACAGGTGGCCGACGCCCTGGCTGCGCAAGCGCTGCAAGATCCGCAGCGGCTGGCCACGGCGCTGCATGCCTTGTCCCTGCAGACGGCGGCGCCGCAGCACTCCGGCTTGCTGATGTCGGCCCGGGGCGGGGCATTGCTCACGCGCATAGAACGCTTGATGGCGCCCGGCCTTGATACCGGCAGCTGGAAGATGGCCGTGCCCGCCTTGCTGCTGGCCTGCGCCACCTTGCTGCTGCAGACGCAGGGCAAGCCCGAAGTCAGCGGGGCGATCCTGGCCGAAGCCGCAGCCGGCATGCTGGACTTGCCCGTCAGCGCGAAACACATGCTGGTGTTCGATGACGCCAGCGGCAAGGTGCTGATGGCGAAAGACGCGGACGCCGTCGTGCCCATCGCCTCGATCACCAAGCTGATGACGGCCATGGTGGTGCTCGACGCGGGGCAGGATAGGGATGAGCAAGTGCGCATCGTGCGCGCCGATGGCGAGGCGTCCTTGCAGCGCCACAGCCTGCTGGCCGATGGCGTGGCCGTGTCGCGCGGCGCGCTGTTGCAACTGGCGCTGCTGCCGTCCGAAAACCGCGCCGCCGCCGCGCTGGCGCGCACTTATCCTGGCGGCAGCGCGGCTTTTAATGACGCCTTGCAAGCGAAGATCCGCCACCTGGGCTTGCGCCATACCACCTTGCTGGACCCCGTCGGCAGTTCGCCAGCGAATACCTCCACGGCCAGCGAGGTGGCGAAGATCGTCGCGGCCGCCGCGCGCTATCCGGACATCGCGCGCATCACCAGCCACCCGCAAGCGAGCGTGGCCGTCAATGGCAAGACACGCACCTTGCACAACACCAACCCGCTGGTCGGTGGCAAGGGCTGGGACATTGTGCTGTCCAAGACGGGCAGCAGCCACGAGGCGGGCAGCTGCCTGAGCATGCGCATGCGCAGCGGCGGCAAGCACGTCACCGTCGTACTGCTGGACGCCGACGGCGCACAGCGCCGCTCGCTCGACGCGGGACACATCCGCGACACCCTGGCCGACAGGACCGGTCGCATGCATTGATACCCCCCCCCCGGCGCGCCAGTGCGGGCGCCTTTTTTTACACTCTGGAGATGAAGATGACACTATTGGCGAAGTTGATGCTGGCTACGGTTGCGACCATGGCGGCTGGTACGGGGCAGGCGAAGACGCCGGCGACTGTGCAGGATAAACCGGTTAATTGCGACAATTGCAAGGAATGGAACGCGCCCGTCAAGCCGTTCAATGTATTTGGCAATACCTGGTATGTGGGCACGGCCGGCCTGTCGGCCGTGCTGGTGACGAGTCCGCAAGGCCATATCCTGCTCGATGGCGCGCTGCCGCAATCGGCGCCGTTGATCATCGCAAACATCAAGGCGCTGGGCTTTCGCATCGAGGACGTGAAATACATCCTCAATTCCCACGCGCATTGGGACCATGCGGGCGGCATTGCCGCGCTGCAGCGGGCCAGCGGCGCCACCGTGATGGCCAGCGCAGCGGCCGCGCCCGTGCTGCAAAGCGGCACCAATGGCAAGGACGATCCGCAGTACCAGGCCAATCCCGTCGTGCATGTATCCAAGGTAAGCAAGGTCAGCCTGGTGGCCGAGGGCGATACCGTCAAGCTGGGACCGTTGACCCTGACGGCCCACATGACGCCAGGGCACACTCCCGGCGGCACGACGTGGACGTGGACGTCATGCGAAGGCCAGCGCTGCCTGGACGTCGTGTATGCGGATAGCCTGAACCCATATGCGAGCGGCGATTTCCGCTATACGGGCAAAGGCGCGGGCAAAGGCGGCACGCCCGATATCTCGGCCTCGTTCGAAGCGAGTATCGCCAAGGTGGCTGCCTTGCCATGCGACATCATCATCCCCGTGCATCCGGGCACGACGGACGTGCTGGGCAAGGCCGCCAGACGCAGCGGATCGGACAATCCCCTGATCGACGCCAGCGCCTGCCGCGCCTATGCGGCCGAAGCGGGCGGCTTGCTGGCCAAGCGCCTGGCGAAAGAGCGGGGCGAAGCGGCGCCTCTTGACGCCAAGGGCGCCGCGCACGTGCATTAAGTTTTTTTACTCTGTCGCCTGCCGCTGTTTGTGCAGGCGTTTCAGGAACACCGTCATTTCCTTGACGGCTTGCAGGTCGCCTTGCTGCTGGGCCACGGTCACGCCGGTGGTCCACGCGGCCTGCGCTTCGTCCAGCCGGCCCAGCTGGTGCAAGGCCTTGCCCAGCAGTTTCCAGGCGGCGGAATATCCGGGCTGCTGCACGGTGGCTTGCGCCAGGTGCAGGGCTGCTTGCTCGGCGTCATGGTCTTTCAGGCAGGCATCTCCCAGGCCAAAGCGCAGCAGCGCGTTGTCGCGCCCCTGCGCCAGCAGTTTTTCCAGATTTTCACGCATCAAGAGCTCCGTTAATATGCAAGTTTATTCTTGTATATTAACGTTTCCGCTTGCAAGTAACAAGCCCGCGTTCAATCCCGCACCTCTACCACCAGCTTGCCGCGCGCGCTGCCGTCCGTCTGCGCCGCGTGCGCATCGTGCGCCGTGTGCAAGGTAAAGCGGCGTGGATCGAGCCGCACCTGCAGCTTGCTCGCCTCGATTAACTTGTTAGCTTCGCGCAGGATGGCGCCATGGCGCGCATGATGCTCACCGCTCAACAGGGGCAGCAGGGTGAACACGCCCGAGTACGTCGCCGCGCGCGCCGTCAGCGGGCTCAGCGCGAACGTGCCCCAGCCGAGGCAGCTGACGACGTGGCCGCCGTAGAGGCGTGCCGCCTGGAAGCTGGCGTCCAGGGTGGCGCCGCCCACCGTGTCGTAGACGATGTCGAAGCCGGCGCCGCCCGTGTATTCGGCCACGTAGTCGTCCACCGTGCTGGTCCGGTAATCGATGAAGCGCGCGCCCAGCGCCTCGATGGCGTCGCGGCTGGCGGCGCTGCCCGTGGCAAACACCGTGGCGCCAAGGGCCACGGCGAGCTGCACGGCCATGTGGCCCACGCCGCCCGCGCCGCCATGCACGAGTACGCTGTCTCCCGCCTTCACGTGGGCACGATCGACCAGCCCTTCCCAAGCCGTGATGAAGACGAGGGGCAGGGCGGCCGCTTCGCGCATGCTCAGCCCAAGCGGCACGGGCGCCAGCAGGGCGACGTCGAACACGCCGTACTCGGCCAGCGAGCCCTGGATGCCGCCGATGCCGCCCGCCATGCCGTACACTGTTGCGCCAACGTGAAAAGTCGTCACGCCATCGCCGACGGCTTCCACGGTGCCGGCCACGTCGATGCCGAGGATGGCGGGCAGGCTGGGCCGGGCGTGCGGGGCGGCGCCGGCCGCGATTTTCGTGTCGAGCGGATTGACGCCGCTGGCGGCGATGCGCACGAGGACTTGCCCGGGGCCGGGCTGCGGCACGGGCAGGTGTGCGATGCTCATGGGGGCGGCAAAGCTGGTGAGGACGAGGGCTTGCATGGAATTCTCCTGTGGTTGATGCCCCAGTCTAGGCGGTGACGGCACAAAGAAAAACGGGGCGCGGCCCCATGCACTATTTCGATATCGTGGATAATCATAGTCAAACAGGAGGGAGTGCATGGACAGGCTGGAAGCGATGCAGGTGTTTTGCGCCGTGGTCGAGGCGGGCGGTTTCAGCAAGGCGGCGCAGCGCCTGGGCATTTCAACCTCGTCCGTGACGAATCAGGTGGCGGCGCTGGAAAAACACTTCGGCGTGCGCCTTTTGCAGCGCACCACGCGCAGCATGTCGCTGACGGCCGAAGGCCGGCAATGCCACGCGCAGGCGCGCCAGATGCTGGCCGATATGGCGGCGCTGGAGTCCAGTCTTGAACAAGCGGCCGGGAAACCTTCGGGCAGCTTGCGCGTGGATATGCCCAGCAGCATCAGCCGCAACCTCGTGGCGCCCGCCTTGCCCCGCTTTATGGCCGCTTATCCCGACATTTCCCTGCGCCTGACGGTCAGCGACCGCCTGGTCGACATGGTGGAAGAGGGCATCGACGTGATGCTGCGCATCGGCGAACCGCAGGATTCGTCGCTGGTCGCGCGCAGCCTGCTGAACATGGATTATCTGTGCTGCGCCTCGCCCGCCTTTGTCGCCCGGCATGGCCTGCCGCGCACGCCGCAGGAGCTGGACCAGTTTGCCTGCCTGCATTTCCTGTATCCGAAATCGCGCCAGGTGCGGCCCTGGCTGTTCCAGGCCATGGAAGGAGAGGCGGGCGACGCGGCATATGCGCACACGCCGCCGGCCGCCTTGGCCTTCGACCATATCGAATCGATGATCGCCGCCGCCCAGGCCGGTTGCGGCATCGTGCAGGCGTTGTCGGTTTCCGTGCTGCAGCCGCTGCGTGAAGGCAGCCTCGTGCCCGTGCTGCAAGCATTCCGCACGCGGGGGCCGGGCCTGTGGGCGCTGTTCCACCCGCGCCAGCTGCGCGCAGCCAAGGTGCAGGTGTTCGTGGAGTTTTTGGCGCAGATGTTTGATGAAGGCTTTAATGAGAATTGATTATCAATTATAATGCAAGCCTATTGCATTGAATTGCCCATTGTCAGGAATCCCATGTCCGTGTTTTTACGCCGCCCCATGGCGCTCTTGCTGGCCACCGCCAGCCCCCTGGCGCTGGCAGCCGATCCTGCCGCCGACCAGCCCGACGCGCAGGACGTCGTCACCGTCAAGGCCGAGCGCCAGCATTACCGCAGCCTGTCCGCCACGGGCGCCACCAAGACGGATGCCTTGCTGATGGACTTGCCGCAAAGCGTGCGCGTGCTGACCGGCGACTTGCTGCGCGACGCGGGCGTGACGACCCTGGCCGGCGCGCTGGACCTGGCCAGCGGCATTGCAAAACAAAGCCCGCTGGGCGGCCTGTGGGACAGCTACGCCATGCGCGGCTTCACGGGCGACCCGAATTTCGGTTCCGACTACATGGTCAACGGTTTCAGTTCCAGCCGCGGCTACAACGGCATGCGCGACGGCGGCAATACGCAGGCAGTGGAAGTGCTGAAAGGCCCCGCGTCGGCCCTGTACGGCCGGGGCGAGCCGGGCGGCACGGTGAACATCACGACGAAAAAGCCGAAGTTCGCGCCGGAATACAGCGCCGATGTATCGCTCAGCAGCTTCCAGACGCGCCGCGCCGCCATCGATTTGACGGGACCCTTGAGCGGCAACATCGCCTACCGCCTGAACGCGGCGCATGAAGAAGGGCACAGCTTCCGCGATACTTTGAAAGTCGAGCGCAGCCTGTTTTCGCCGTCCTTCCTCTGGCTGGTGGGCGAGCACACGACCGTGTCGTATGAAATCGAAGCCGTGCGGCAGCGCGCGCCGTTCGACCGGGGCGTGGTGGCCGTAAATGGTCAACTGGGGGCCGTGCCAGTGTCGCGCTTCCTGGGTGAGCCGGGCGACGGCCCCATGACGGTCAAGTCGCTGGGGCAGCAGCTGTTCATCCACCACGCCTTGTCCGACGACTGGACGGTGCAGGCGGGCGCGTCCTACCGCGACAGCGAATTGACCGGCTATTCGACCGAGGCGAACAGGCTGCTGGCCGATGGCCGCACCTTGAACCGCCAGCGCCGCCACCGCGATTTTTCGGCCACCGACGTGTCGGCACGCGTTGAAGTGCTGGGCAAGTTCGGGACGGGCGCGCTGGCGCACGAGGTGCTGGCCGGTGTCGATGCCTATCATTTCGATGACCACCGCGTGCAGCTGCGCCGCAATCCCTCGGCCGCGAATGCCTATGCCATCGATATTTTCAATCCCGTGTACGGCGGCAAGGCCGATCCGCTGGCCCTGTCCATCGACACGCAGGAAGGGCAAAGGGCGCGTGGCCTGTATGCGCAGGACCAGATCGACCTGGGTGCGCAATGGAAGGCGCTGGTCGGCGTGCGCCACGATAGCTACACGCAGGATGTGAGGAACAATCGCCTGCAGGTGAGCAACCGCCAGTCGCTGTCGGCCACCAGCCCCCGCGCGGGCCTCGTCTACCAGCCGACGAAGGCGTGGTCGCTGTATGCGAGCGCGGCCAAGGGTTTCCGGCCCAACAGCGGCATCAGCATAGCCAACCAGGCGTTCCCGGCCGAGCGCAGCCGCTCGTATGAGCTGGGTGCCAAGCTGGAAACGGGCAAGCTGACGGGCACCGTGGCCGTGTACGACATCCGTAAGAGCAATGTGCTGACGACCAATCCCGCCAACACGGACTTCGCCATCGCGGCGGGCGAGGTGGGCAGCCGGGGCCTGGAGCTCGACGTGTCGGGCGAAATGGCGCGCGGCTTGCGCGTCTCGGGCGCCTATGCCTACACCAATGCCACCGTCACGCGCGGCGACAATACGATCGTGACGGGCAGCCGCTTCGCCAACGTGCCGCGCCACAGCGCCAACTTGCTGGCCACGCAGCAATTCGCGCTGGGCACGGGCACGGCCAGCGTGGGCGGCGGCCTGCAATACGTGGGCGAGCGTCTGGGCGACGTCGCCGTCAGCAGCAAATTTACTCTGCCGGCCTACACGACGGCCAAGCTGCTGGCATCGTACTCGCCGACGGCGAAACTGCGCCTGGCGCTGAACGTGGAAAACCTGTTCAACCGCAGCTATTATGCGAGTTCCTATAGCCAGCTGTGGGTGGCGCCGGGGGCGGAGCGCACGGTGACGTTGAATGCGCATTACCGGTTTTGATGTATTCACCCAACAGCAAAGTGCTGGGGTCGGACCTTAAGGTCCGACCCCAGTTTCTGCCGTTGGGGTACGCATGCTATTCTTACCCTTACATTAAAAATGAATAAATGACTGCTTCCCTGATTTCCCCCGCCATCCTGCGCGCCCGCATCGCCGTCATCGACGTCATGCGTGGCCTCGTCATGCTGATCATGCTGTTCGACCATGTGCGCGAAACGTTCTTTCTGCATCACCAGGTCAGCGACCCGATGGATGCTGCCCACGTCGACCCGGCCCTGTTCTTCACGCGCCTGGCCGCCCACGTATGCGCGCCCATGTTCGTCTTTTTGACGGGTTTGTCGGCCTGGCTGTATGCGCATCCGGCCGCCGCTCCGCGCAGTGCTACCGGCTTTTTGTTCAAGCGGGGCTTGCTGCTCGTCGTGCTGGAACTGGTGTTCGTCAACTTTGCCTGGATGGGCACTTTCACGCCGGCGATCCTGTATCTGCAGGTGATCTGGGTCATCGGTCTGGCCATGATGGCGCTGGCCGTGCTGCACAAGCTGCCGTTGAAAGTGCTGGTCGTGCTGGGCGTGGCGATTATCGCCGGCCAGCATTTGTTTACCTGGCTGCACGCGGAAGAGGGCAGCCTTGGCTACTATCTGCTGACGGTGCTGCTGCAACGCGGTTATCTGGTCGCCGATGGCGCCATGAAAATCAAGGTCAGCTATCCGCTGCTGCCGTGGATAGGCGTGATCGTGCTCGGCTATGCAGCCGGGCCCCTGTATGCGCGCGGGCTGTCTGCCGAAGGACGGCGTCGCCTGCTGCTGGCGCTGGGCGGCGGCAGTTTGCTGCTGCTGGCTGTGTTGCGCGGCTTCAATCTGTATGGCGAAACTTTGCCGTGGGTGGCCGGCGACACTGCCTTGCGCACGGCCATGAGTATGCTGAACTTCACCAAGTATCCGCCGTCGCTGGACTTTTTGCTGTTCACCCTGGGCCTGGGCTTGCTGGGCATGGCCTGGCTGGAAAGCGTCGATAACTGGTTTACGCGGGCTTGCGCCACCTTTGGCGGCGCGCCCATGTTCTATTATTTGCTGCACCTGTATCTGCTGCTGCTCATCGGCACTACCTTGACGGCTGTGCTGGGCGCCAACCATGGCAACCGTTTTGGCGTCGAGCACATCTGGCAAGTGTGGCTGATCGCGCTGGCCCTGATGCCCGTGCTGTACTTTCCTTGCCGCGCGTTTGCCAGTTACAAGCGCACCTCGAAACAGGCCTGGGTGCGTTACTTCTGAGCTCGCCTACTTGCAGTAGAGACGATCAATGCTGTGCGACGATGCCAGGTAATGCCGCGTCTGCCAACCGATGGCCACCCGGTAGGCGCACGGCGGATCGAGCGCCACGTTGACGGGGAAGCCGCCATTGTTGCCCGATAAATGCGGCCCGCCCGCGCCGCCACGGAACAGATAGTTGCTGGACGGTGGCGGCGGCGTGAAGCTGGCGGCCGGCAGCGGTGGCGGCGGGTGCGTGATGCCGTTGTTGTTGGAAATCGTGACATTGAAAAAGCGCAGATGCGGGTGGTCGATCGTGTACAAGATATGCACGAGGCCGCCCGCGATGGGGTTGCAGGCATTGCTGCGCAACTCTTCCAGGTCCAGCGCCACGATGACGGGCGAGTTGTCGAAGACGATGGAATCGAGCCCGTCCGTGGCCACGAGGGCCAGGCTGATACCGTCGCGCACTTCGAAGCCCAGGCGGTAGCGGCGTATCGGTTCGCTCTCGGCCGCCGTCAAGCTGCGCCCCGCGTCGAGGATGGGCAAGCCGCCCGGCAGCTTGGCCGGGTGCAAGCTCGTGATGGCCGGCGTATTCACGGTCAGCAAGTCGAACGTGCGCAGGAAGATGCTGGGCGCCACGTTGACGATGGACGTCGTGCCGTCGCGCATGTCCACGGTGACGGGCTTGCCGTCCACCCGTATCCAGCCGCCCGGTTTCAAGTCGCCCGCATCGATGATGACGGGCGCTGAATCGCCGAGACCCAGTCCGTTCGTATAAAACACATAGCCGACGTGCGTGCCGAGGATTTGCGTCAACGGCGCCAGGTTGGCGGGCGCGACCGGGGGGATGGCCGTCGGGTCGTCGCTGCCGCCGGGCCAGGACCATTCGCCGATGAGGAAACGGTATTCGAGCGGGTTGGCGGGAATGGCGCTGTTGCGCAGCGGACAATTGCCCTTCAGGGTGACGCCGCCGGCGAATACATACGAGGCGCCGGGGCCGCCCGCATAGCCTTGCGCGGAAAAGCCGGCCAGCGAGGGAAACGGGTGGATGTCGAAGATTTCCACCTGCTGCCAGTGGGGCACGCCTTCCACGTCGGGCGGCAAGACGTCTTTCGAGCACAATTCCACGCAGAAACAGTGACCCACGTTTTCGCGCCCTGGCTGCCGGCCGTTGGCCTGCGTTTCCGACAGGATGGTGACGCTGCCCAGCTGCGCCGTGAAATACACGTCGGGTCCACTGGCGAATTCCACGTTGATGAACGGAGAGAAAGGCGTCAAGGTGAAGTCCGACGTCAGGTAGTCGATGCGGAAGCGCCCGCTGGCGTCCGTCACCGCGACGCCGAGCGCATCGTCCTGCAGCCAGTCGGCGTCGAAGGCCCGCACGGTGGCGCCGGCGATGGGCGCGTGGGGAGCGTCGCAGGTGCGCAGCCGGCCGCAGATGGTCCAGGCGCCGAAGCGGGCGCGTACGAGGCACCAGAAGCGTTGCGGCAGGCAATAGTCCCAGATGGCGAGGAAGTCGTTCTCGACCTGGCGCCAGCGGGGCTGGATGGTGGTGATGGAAAACTGCAGCGGCACGGGGTCTTTCGGCCCCGGTTTCAGCCGCGGCACGGTAGGGCACAGGATATCGACTTCCACGGCCTCGCCCTGGTAATCGCCGTCCAGGGTGAAACTGTAGTTGCCGTCCTCGTCCGTGCGCGCTTCCGCCAGCAGGAACGGCGCTTTCGCCTGCACTTCCTCGTCGGTGAGGATGGCGAAGGTTTCCTTGGCGCTGGCCATGGCCAGGGCCGTGACGTTTTGCGACTCGCGCGGCCGGTACAGGCGCACGATGACGTGGGACAAGGCTTCAGGACACTCGACACAGATCAAGCCGCATAGCTTGCCTCGCAGGATATAGGCCATGATGGCTCCCTTGCTGATGTGGACGGCGCGCCGCCCGGAATGGCGGCGCTGTTACCAAGCTAGCAAATGGGCAGCGGTCGGGCTTGATCCTGCGTAAAAGTATGGCTATTTGATCAGCGCCAATACCTCGCGGAAACGCGGGTGCTTGCAGTCGCGCAGCCATTCGAAGGCCAGCATCTCCACCGTCACCAGATGGGCGCCCAGCTTGCCCAGGCGGGCCAGCGCCGCGTCGCGGCTGGCTCCCTGGCGCGAACCGACGGCGTCGATGGCGATGATCACTTCGTAGCCCAGTTCCAGCAGGCCGATGGCCGTCTGCAGCATGCACACATGGGCTTCGCACCCCGTGACGACGATCTGTTTGCGCCCGGCGGGCAGCATCTGCTGCAAGCCGTCAAAACAGGCGCCGAAATGCGTCTTGTGCAAGGTCCGTTCGCACAGGGCGGCGATCTCTTCCACGTTTGGCCCCAGTCCCTGGCGGTTCTGTTCCGTGCCCAGCACGGGCACGTCGAGCAGGCGGGCGATCTTTGCCAGGCGCAGGTTTTGTGCCAGCACGAGGCCCGCATCGTGGATGGCCGGCATCAAGCGGCCTTGCAGGTCGACAATGACCAGCACGGCCTGGTTCGCATCCATCAGCATGGCGTTCTCCTTATTAGTATGTGGCGACAGTGTAGCGCGCCGCAGCGTGCTCAAGCTGGCCAGCTGGGCGTGGCCGTTTCGCCCATCAGGTAAGCGTGGTTCAAATCGATGGCGCTGCGCAGGTAATTCCACAGGGCGCTGACCCGGGCGATATTGCGCCGTTCGCTGGGCGAGATCATCCAGAAGGCGCGCAGCAGGTCGATTTCGCCGTCGAGCACGGGCACCAGTTCGTTCGACTGCTGGGCCACGAAGCAGGGCAAGATCGCCAGCGCCTGGCCCGCGCGCGCCGCGTGGTACTGGGCGATGACGCTGGTGCTGCGAAACGCGCGCAGGGAGTCGGGCGCCACGTTGTCCATGTAGCGCAGTTCCGAACTGAAGACCAGGTCATCCACGTAGCCGATGATCGGGTGCTGCGCCAGTTGCGCCACGCTGGTGATCGGCGCGTGACGCGCCAGGTAGGCTGGCGTGGCGTACAGTTTCAGCCGGTAGTCGGACAGCTTCGTCACCACGTACGGGCCGGACAGGGGGCGCTCGATGGAAATGGCCACGTCCGCCTCGCGCTTGGACAGGCTGACGAAACGGGGCACGGCGATCAGGTCCACGCTGATGTGAGGGTATCTGCCGCAAAACTGCGCCAGATGGGGCGCCAGCACGATGGCGCCGAAGCCCTCGGTGGCGCCCAGGCGCACCTGGCCCGACAGCAGCCGATTATGTTCGCCCAGTTCCTCGGTGGCGGCAAACACCGTGCTTTCCATGGTTTCCGCGTATTCCATCAGGCGGTGGCCCTCGGGTGTCAACTGGTAGCCCACGTAGTTGCGGTCGAACAGCTGCGTGCCCACCTGCTCCTCGAACTTGCGCATGCGCCGCGACACGGTGGAGTGGTCGATGCCCAGCTTTTTCGCCGCATCGACGAGGCCGGCGCTGCGCGTCAGTTCCAGGAAGACCCGTACATTGTCCCAATCGAGCATGGCAAACCCTCTCTGTGCATTTTTGCAAAGGAATTATGCATTAATTTCACTTGAGCGCATATTTTTACACATGCAGAATGCATCTATACATATAAGAAAAACCCATCCACCTGGAGACACGCATGAAAAAAACCGTTCTGGCCATGGGCGCGCTGGCGCTTACCCTGTCCTTTGGCGCGCACGCGCAGATTTCCGATGGCGTCGTCAAGGTCGGCATCCTGACCGACATGTCCGGCCCGTATTCGGCCATGGGCGGGCGCGGCTCCGTCGTCGCCAGCCAGATGGCCGTCGAGGATTGTTTGAAGGCCGAATGCAAGGGCATGAAGATCGAGATCCTGTCGGCCGACCACTTGAACAAGGCCGACATCGCCGCCTCGAAGGCGCGCGAATGGATAGACCGCGACAAGGTCGATGCCATCGCCGATCTGACCAATTCCTCGGTGGCCCTGTCCGTGCAAAAGCTGATGAAAGAAAAGGGCGGCATCGCCATGTTCAGCGGCCCGGCCACGGGGCGCCTGACCAATGAAGACTGCTCGCCGAACGGCTTCCACTGGATGTTCGACACGTATTCGCAGGCGGCCGGCACGGCGGCGGCGCTGACCAAGCTGGGGCAAAAATCGTGGTACTTCGTCACCGTCGATTACGCGTTCGGCCACTCGCTGGAAAAGGACGCCAGCGATGTCGTCAAGCGCAATGGCGGCACCGTCGTGGGCGCCGTGCGCCATCCGCTGAACGCGTCCGATTTCTCGTCCTTCCTGGTGCAGGCGCAAGGCTCGAAAGCGCAGGTGATCGGCCTGGCCAATGGCGGCGCGGACACGGTGTCGGCCATCAAACAGGCGCGCGAATTCCGCATCGGCAGCGGCAAGGACCAGCGCCTGGCCGCCTTGCTCGTGTTCCTGTCGGACGTGCACGCGCTGGGGCTGGACACGGCCCAGGGCCTCGTCTACGCAGACGGCTTTTACTGGGATTACGACGACCGCAGCCGCGCGTTTGCCAAGCGCTTCGAGGCGCTCAACAAGGGCGCCAAGCCGACCATGGTGCAGGCGGGCGTGTATTCGAGCGTCTACCACTACCTGAAATCGGTGGCGGCGGCCAAGAGCGACGACTCGAAGATCGTCGCCGACAAAATGCGCCAGCTGCCGATCAAGGACGCCGTCATGAACAACGCCTCGATCCGCCCTGATGGCCGCGTCATCCACGACATGTACCTGGTGCAGGTCAAAACCCCGGCCGAATCGAAAGGCGCGTGGGACTACCTGAAAGTGCTGTCGACCATCCCCGCGGACCAGGCGTTCAAGCCGATGGATGCGGCGGCTTGCAATCTCGTTAAAAAGTAATTTTAGTCTATCGACGGAGCAGCAAAGGCCGGGGTCAGTTCCTTCGGAATCGGAATTTCCCCCCACTGGGGGAAATTTCCCCGGCGGGTCTGACCCCAGTACTCCGCTGCTCCGTCGAGTCCTATGAACATCGCACACCCGGAGCCTCAACCATGAACCAAGCCCTCACCCAAATCCCCGCCATCCCCCTGCACATCGCCGGCAAGCACCACGCTTCGACCAGCACCGAATGGCGCGACGTCATCAATCCGGCTACGCAGGAAATCGTCGCCAAGGTACCGTTTTCCACGCCGGACGAAGTCAACCTGGCCGTCGCCACGGCCAAGGAAGCGTTCAAGACCTGGCGCAACACGCCGCTGGCGGCGCGCATGCGCATCATGCTCAAGTACCAGCACCTGATCCGCGAAAACATTGGTGCCCTGGCCGAACTGATCACGCGCGAGCATGGCAAGACCTTGCCCGACGCGGAAGGGGAAGTGATGCGCGGCCTGGAAGTGGTGGAGCACGCGTGCTCGATTGCTACCTTGCAGCTGGGCGAGATCGCGGAAAACGCGGCCACCGGCGTCGACGTGTACAACATCTACCAGCCGCTGGGCGTGGGCGCCGGCATAACGGCCTTCAATTTCCCCGTCATGCTGCCATGCTTCATGTTCCCGATCGCCATCGCCTGCGGCAATACCTTTGTATTGAAACCGTCGGAGCAGGATCCGTCCTCGTCGATGTACCTGGTTGAACTGATGTACCAGGCGGGCTTGCCGGCCGGCGTGCTGAACGTCGTGCATGGCGGTGCGGACGTCGTCAACATGCTGTGCGACCATCCCGACATCAAGGCCGTGTCCTTCATCGGTTCCACCCACGTGGGCACGCATGTGTACCGCCGCGCCAGCGAATCGGGCAAGCGCGCGCAATCGATGATGGGCGCGAAAAACCATTGCGTGGTGCTGGCCGACGCCAACAAGGAGCAGGCGATCAATAACCTGATCGGCGCCGCGTTCGGCGCGGCCGGCCAGCGCTGCATGGCCAATTCCGTCGTGGTGCTGGTGGGCGAGGCCCGCTCCTGGCTGCCGGAAATCGTCGCCCGCTCGCAAGCGCTGAAAGTGGGGCCGGGCAGCGACCGCACGGCCGACCTGGGTCCGATGGTGTCGAAAGCGGCCATGCAGCGGGCGGAAAAGCTGATCCAGGCGGGCGTGGACGAAGGCGCGCAACTGCTGCTCGATGGCCGCGGTCACAAGGTGGCCGGCTACGAAGGCGGCAACTTCATGGGGCCGACGATTTTCTCGAAGGTGGCCGCATCGAACTCCGTCTACACGCAGGAAATCTTCGGCCCCGCCATGTGCGTCGTCGAGACGGACACGCTGGACCAGGCCATTGCCTTCATCAACGCCAACCCGAACGGCAACGGCACGTCGATCTTCACCTCGTCCGGCTGGGCGGGGCGCAAGTTCCAGAACGAGATCGACGTGGGACAGGTGGGCATCAACGTGGCTATTCCCGTGCCCGTCGCCTACTTCAGTTTCACGGGCTCGCGCGCGTCGAAACTGGGCGACCTGGGCCCGAACGGCAAGCAAGCCTTGTACTTCTGGACGCAAACGAAGACCGTCACGGCGCGCTGGTTCGCCCCGGACGATGGCGGCAGCGGCGTCAATACCACCATCTCGATGAAATAAGGGGACGCCATGGGCACCAATATCGTTTTCATCGGCCTGGGGAACATGGGCTTGCCCATGGCGCAAAACCTCGTGCGGGCCGGCCATGCGGTGACGGGTTTTGACCTGGTGCCGGCCAGCGTGCGGCAGTTCGCCGACGGCGGCGGCCTGGTGTCCGATGACCAGGCGGCGGCGATAGGCCAGGCCGACATCGTCATCACCATGCTGCCGGCCAGCCGCCACGTGCTGGGCGCCTACCTTGGCGAAGCGGGCATCCTGGCGCAGGCGCGTCCCGGCACCTTGCTGATCGACTGTTCGACGATTTCCACCGAGGCGGCACGCCAGGTAGGCCGCGCGGCGCAGGAGCAGGGCATGCCCATGCTGGACGCGCCTGTTTCGGGCGGTACGGCGGGCGCCACCAACGGCACCTTGACCTTCATGGTGGGCGGCGAAGCATCCGCGCTGGCGGCGGCGCGGCCTTACCTGGACGTCATGGGCAAGGCCATCTTCCATGCGGGCGGCTCGGGTTGCGGCCAGACGGTCAAGATCTGCAACAACATGCTGCTGGGGATACTGATGATCGGCACCAGCGAAGCGATCCGTCTGGGCGTGGCCAATGGGCTCGATCCCAAAGTGGTGTCGGACGTGATGGCGAAAAGCTCGGGCCGCAACTGGACCCTGGACGTGTACAACCCGTGCCCGGGCGTGGCGGAAAACGTGCCCGCGTCGCGCGGCTACACGGGCGGCTTTGGCGTCGATTTGATGCTGAAAGACCTGGGCCTGGCCGTGGAAAGCGCGCTGGCCAGCGGAGCCTCCGTGCCGCTGGGCGCCTTGTCGCGCAATTTATACAGTTTGCACAGCAAGGCGGGATCCGGCGCACTGGACTTTTCCAGTATTTATCAGCTATTGGGCGATAAAGCTTAAGGCTGTTGCGCCTGCAGGGCGGCCAGTTCCGCCCTGGCTTTTTCCAGCTTGCCTTCCAGCTTGGCGATTTTCTTCGGCTGTTTGTTCGCTTCCTGGGCCAGGCGTAGCGAACGCTCCGTCTGGTTCACCTTGGCCTGCGCCTTGACGATTTTCTTGTTGTGGCGCTCGACCAAGGTGCTGTCGCGGCAGTGGGCATTGACTTCGTCAAGCGCGCGCGTGAGGCCCGCGACCTTGTCGGACAAGCCCTGTTCTTTGGCCTGGCGCAATTCGCTGCGGATGCTTTCGCGCTTGGCGGCGCAGCCGGCCAGCTGGGTGTCGGCGGCGCTGGCGGCTCCGCTTGTGGCGATGGCAAGGAGCAAGGCCAGGGCGGTTTTCGATAGATGGTTCATAGTGTTCCTGTATCAGTGGCGGGCCCGTGCAATGTAAGCCCGCCGGGGTGCCCTGTCAAACTTCCCGTACCGTGCGCGCCTTCCTGGCGCGGCATCGGCTACCATGCGTGTTTTCTTCTTCCCGACACCGTCGCATGCCCAAGAAATTACTCTGTCTGATTCCTTTTCTGCTGCCGCTGCCCGTCCTGGCGCAAACCTCGCCCACCTTGCTCGACCTGCAGCTGATCGCCATCAAGGCCAGGGCGGATGTGGCTAGCCATAGCCCGGAAAGTATCGCCGAATTTGCCGAGACGCGGCGGCTGGCGGAAACAGGCGACGTCGAAGCACAACTGGAACTGGCGCGCATGCTGCAGCTGGGCGCCGGCACGCCGCAAGACACGGCGCAGTCGATGGCCTGGGTACGCAAGTCGGCCGAGGGCGGCTATGCGCCGGCGCAATCGGCTTTGGGCCTCGCCTACACCGTGGGTGGCAAGGTGCCCATCGACCGTGTGCAGGGCGAATACTGGCTGCGCAAGGGCGTGGCGCAGGGCGACGCACTGGCGCAAACCATCCTGGCCCTGGAATTCATCAATGGCGGCAGCAGTGCCGAAGAACAGGCGCTGGCCATCACCTGGCTGAAGGCGGCGGCGAACGAGCAGCACTTTGTGCCTGCCATGCGGCGCATGGTCGATGTGTACGTCAACGGCGAACTGGGACAACAGGCGAATGCCGAAGACGCCGCCGAATGGCGCGGCAAATTGGCTGAAAAGGAAAACAAATGAAGACCATCCTGTTCATCTTGAGCCTGGCGCTGGCGCAGCCCGTCCTGGCGCAACAGGCAGCCACCAAAGCACCGCGCCAGCATCCGGCGCTGGCCGAATTCGACACGCACGGCCTCGATGACATGCGCGCAAAGGTGCAGGCCGTGCTCAGCCGCCCGGCCGACCTGTCGCCGGACAAGGTCGCCGCCTTCGAGAAAGCGCGTATCGCTGCGGAAGGGGGCGATGCCGCCGCCCAGCTGGAACTGGCGCAGATGCTGCATGAGGGCGAGGGCGCGCCGCGCGATGCCGACGCCGGTCTGGCGTGGATGAAGAAATCGGCCGAAGGCGGCTATGGTCCGGCGCAGGCCTTCCTGGGCGTGGCCTATACCTTGGGCCAGGGCATGGCCATCGACCGCAAGCTGGGCGAATACTGGTCGCGCAAGGGCGCCGCGCAAGGCGTGGAATTGGCCAACTTCATGGTGGCGCAGCACTTTGAAAATATCCACAGCAGCGCGGAAGAGCAGGCGCACGCGCTGCACTGGCTGAAGTTTTACGCCGAGAATGGCTTCATTCCCGCCTACAATGAAATCGGCTACCGCCTGATGATGACGGCGAAGGACGACGCGCAGCGCAAGGAGGCGTTCGGCTGGTACATGAAGTCGGCCAAGGCGCTCGATCCGTCCGGCTTGAACAACGTGGCCTACTCGTACGAAGTGGGGCAGGGCGCACCGCAGAGCGACGAAGCGGCCCTGGGCTGGTACGAAATGGCGGCCATCGCCAAAAGCCCGCCGGGCCAGACGGGCTTTGCGCGGCTGCTGGAGCAGGGCCGTGGCGGCCCGACCCGGCAAGGGCCGGCTCCTGAACCGTTCGAGTTGTACCTGCTGGCCGCAAAGCAGGGCGACGCTGAAGCCATCGAGCGGCTGGTCAAGGTGTACGATAAGGGCGAGCTGGGACAGGCGGCCGACCCCGCGCAGGCCGCACTGTGGCGTGAAAAGCTCAAGCTGGCGAAGACTCCCTGAGGGGGCATGACGGCGCGGAAACGGCATGCTATCATCATTGTTATCGATAACAATATCATGAGAGAACCATGAATCCCGATTTCCGCTCCAAGGCGATGCTCGAAGCGCATATCCTGCACACGATGCACTTTTATCACCCGCGCGCCATTGACCCCAGCGGCGGCTTTTATCACTTCTTCCTCGACGATGGCACGGTGTACGACGCCAGCACGCGCCACCTGGTCAGCAGCACGCGCTTCATCTTCAATTACGCCATGGCGTACCGCCGTTTCGGCGGCGACGATTACCAGGCGGCCCTGCGCCATGGCGTGGCCTTCCTGCGCGACGTGCACCGCGACCCGGCCACGGGCGGCTACGCCTGGCAACTGTCGTGGAAAGACGGTGTCAAGACGGTGGAAGACGGCGCCAACCACTGCTACGGCCTCGCTTTCGTGCTGCTCGCCTATGCCCACGCCTTGCAGGCGGGGATGCCGGAAGCGCGCGCCTACCTGGACGAAACGTTTGAATTGATGGAGCAGCGTTTCTGGCTGCCCGAACATGGCTTGTACGCGGACGTGGCCAGCGCCGACTGGTCTGCTCTGGATGGCTACCGTGGCCAGAACGCCAACATGCATGCGTGCGAAGCGATGCTGGCCGCGTTCGAAGCGACGGGCGAGGCGCGCTATCTGCACCGCGCCGAAACCTTGGCGCACAACATCACCGTGCGCCAGGCGGGTCTGGCGAACGGCATGATCTGGGAACACTACACGCCCGACTGGGCTATCGACTGGGATTACAACCTGCACGACAAGAGCAATATCTTCCGTCCGTGGGGCTACCAGCCCGGCCACTTCACGGAATGGGCCAAGCTGCTGCTGATCATGGAGCGCCACGCCAAGTTCATGGCCGGTCCGTCCGACTGGCTGCTGCTGCGCGCGCGCGAACTGTACGACACGGCCCTGGCCAAGGCCTGGGATGGCACGCATGGCGGCATCCACTACGGTTTCGGCCCGCACGATGAAATCTGCGATGGCGACAAATACTTCTGGGTGCAGGCGGAAAGCTTCGCCGCCGCCGCCGTGCTGGCCGCGCGCACGGGCGACGAGGCCTACTGGCAAAGCTATGACAAGATCTGGGACTACAGCTGGAAGCACTTTGTCGACCATGAACACGGCGCCTGGTACCGCATCCTGACGCCCGAGAACCAAAAAATCAGCAAGGAGAAAAGCCCGGCCGGCAAGACCGATTACCATACCATGGGCGCCTGCTATGAAGTGCTGAACGCGATTGGCGGTGCGGCATGAACACCTCTTTTCCAACTTTTGTGTCGGCCGGCGAAGCGCTGACGGACATGCTGCGCACGGGCCCTGACACGTGGAGCAGCCAGGTGGGCGGCTCGACCTGGAACGTGGCGCGCGTGATGGCGCGCCTGGGCGTGCCCAGCGCGTTTGCGGGCGCCGTCAGCCGCGACGTCTTCGGCGATGCGCTGGCCGCTGCCACCGGCGTGGCGGGCCTGGACATGCGCTTCCTGCAGCGCCATGCGAAGTCGCCGCTGCTGGCCATCGTGCATGAACTGCATCCGCCCACGTATTACTTCATCGGCGACGACAGCGCCGACCTGCATTTCGACGCGGCGCGCTTGCCGGCCGGCTGGATGCAGGGCGCGCAATGGGTGCATTTCGGCGGCATCAGCCTGGCGCGCGAACCGCTGGCGGGCAAGCTGGTGGCCCTGGCGCAGGAACTGAAGGCGGCTGGCGTGAAGATCAGCTACGACCCGAATTTCCGCATCATGATGGATGAACGCTACGACGCCACCCTGCGCCGCATGACGGAGCTGGCCGACGTGATCAAGGTGTCCGATGAAGACCTGGCGGGCCTGTTCCGCCACGGCGACATCGATGGCGCGTTTGCCATGCTGCGCAGCTGGAATCCGCACGCCACGTATTTATATACGCGCGGCGCGCAGGGCGCGGCCCTGTACCAGGGCGAACGGACATGGCAGGCGGCGCCACCCGTCATCGAGGTAGTCGACTCGGTGGGGGCGGGCGACGCCAGCATCGGCGGCTTGCTGTACAGCCTGATGTACCGCCCGGATGCCGACGGCGGCCAGCACTTGCGCTTTGCCGTCGCGGCCGGCGCGGGTGCCTGCCTGGCGGCCGGCGCCGCGCCGCCTTCGGTGGAGCTGGTGCAGTCGCTCGAGACACGCACGGTCGTCAGTTAAGTCAAGGTTGGCCTGATCTGCATCAACAAGGTAGCCGCATTTACGCTTGGCCTACCTTGTTGTAAGCAATGCTCCTACATGGCTACCGCAGGGTGCTGCCTACAATGTCTACTTCGTGCTGACACTTGGAGACAACATCATGGCCACCCAATCACCTCAGGCAGCTTCCGTTTCCCAAACACAGGCAGGCATGCCGGACATGGACGCGATCGAGCTGCTGACGCAAGACCATCAAACCGTCAAAGAACTGTTCGAACAGTATGAGGGCCTCAGCGACCGTTCGCTCGTCAGCAAGCGCAAGCTGGCCCTGAAAATCTGTGAGGAACTGAGCAAGCATGCGATGGTGGAAGAAGAAATCTTCTATCCCGCCGTGCGCGACGCCAGCCGTTCGAACGAAGACTTGATCGATGAAGCCACCGTTGAGCACGCATCAGCCAAGGAGCTGATCGCGCAAATCGTCGCCATGGCGCCCGGCGAAGACTTGTATGACGCCAAGGTCAAGGTACTGTCCGAGCAAATCGATCATCACGTGCTGGAAGAGGAGGGCGAGATTTTCCCGCGCGCGCGCGACGCGGAAATCGATCTGGAAGCCATGGGCAGCCAGATCGCGGCGCGCAAGGCGGAAATCGAGCTGCCCGACATGCAGGCGTGAGCGTCATGGATGCGCTTGGCTAGCGCGGGCGTCCCGTCGACGCGCGTTCCATCAAGGTAAACGCCATCAAATGATGTGTGGCCGTCGCCGTTTCCCCGGCGCGGCGCTGGCGGATTTCGTCGATGACGAGACTGACGGCGGCGCGCGCCATGTCGGCGATGGGCTGGTGGATGGTGGTCAGCTCGGGCCAGACCGTGGTGGCGACGGGCGTGTCGTCGAAACCGCACACGCTCAATTCCGCCGGCACCTGCAAGCCCATGCCGTGCGCCACGGCCAGGGTGGCGGCGGCCATGTCGTCGTTGCTGGCGAAGATGGCGCTCGGGTGCGGTGCTTGCGCCAGCAACTGGCGCGCCGCATCGAGCCCCGAACGATACGTAAAGTAGCCTTGCGCCACCCTGTGCGGCGCCACTGGCAAGCCCGCTTCCCGCATGGCGTCCTCGAAGGCCTGGCGGCGCAGCAGGGCGGGCGTGTGCGCCGGGTCGCCTTCGATGAAGCCGATGTCGCGGTGGCCCAGCGCGATCAAATGGTGCGTCATGGCCAGCGCGCCTTCGTAGTCGTCGATGCGCACGGCCGAGACGCCGGGCGAGGGGCGCGCCGTGGCCACGGCGATGGCGGGGATGCCCATCTGGTTCAGTTGCGCCAGTACGGCGGGCGAATCGCACAGGGGCGGCGGCACGAGGATGCCGTCCACGCCGGCGGCCACCAGGCAATCGATGCCGGCGCGCTGGCTGCCCTGGTCTTCGCAGCGTTCGAGCAGCAGCTGGCCGCCGCCCTGGCGGCACTGGTCCATGGCGCCGACGAGGAATTCGCTGAGGAAGGCGGCGCTGGGGTTGCTGTACAGGAGACCGATGCGCAGGGTGCCCGTGCGGGCGGCTCTAGCCGCCAGGTTGGGCTGGTAGCGCAGGCTGGCGATCGCCGCCTCGACCTTGTCGCGCGTGGCCGTGCTGACGCTGGCGCGCCCGTTGATCACGCGCGATACCGTCATGGCCGACACGCCGGCCACGCGCGCCACGTCGTGCACAGTGGCCCCGCTGGCGGTGTCTGGTGCGGCGTGCGCCGCCTTATTCGAGGTGACCACCGAATTTCAGCTTGCCGCTGATGCGCATGCCGTGCAACTGACCTTCTTCCAGCTCGGCGGCGCTGGTGCGCTGCGCCGTGTCGCGCCGCGCCAGTCCCACCGACAGGATATCGAGCATCATCAACTGCAGCAGGCGCACGATCATGGGCACGAAATTGAGGTTGCCTTCCGGGTGGTTCAAGGTCAGCAGCACGTCGGCCAGCTTGGCCAGCGGCGAACCGCTGGCCGTGATCGCCAGCACGCGCGCGCCGCAGCCCTGCGCCACCTTGACGGTGCGCAGCAGGTCGGGCAGGGCGCCCGAGCGGGAAATGACCAGCGCCACATCGCCCGGTTTCAGCATGGCGGCGCTCATTTCCTGCGCCTGCGGGTCGGCAAAGAAACTGCTGACGATGCCCAGGTTGAGCAGCTTGTGCTGCATGTCGTCGGCCACCACGCGGGCGCTGCCCACGGCCAGCAGTTCCACGCGCTGCGCGCCGCGCAGCAGTTCGATGGCTGCCGTCAGCGCTTTCACGTCGAGCATGTCGCGCATGGCCAGCGCGGCCGAGGCATTATTGCCCAGCACCTTGCGCGCCAGTTCCGCGTCGGAGTCCGAGATCTCCACGTGGCAGTGGGCCACCGTGATGGCGCCGCCCGTCAGGCCGGAGGCCAGCTTCAATTTGAAGTCGGCCAGGCCCTGCACGCCGATCGAGCGGCAAAAACGCATCACGGTGGGCTGGCTCACGCCCACCCGCTGGGCGATTTCCGCGATCGGCAGCGTGAGCATGGCGTTCGGTTCCTTCAAGACCCAGTCGGCCACCTTGCATTCCGATGGGCTCATGCGCCCGCGCGCCTGGCGCACGGATTCGAGCACGGGCGCGCCGGTATGGGCGCGCTTGAGCTTTTGCGCCAGGATGGCGGCGATGCCGAGGAATGTCGGCAGTTCGGCCGTGATCAGGAAGGTGGGAATCTGCGCCAGGTATTCGTTCAGGCGGCCCTTCTGTTCGAAGCGGGCGCGGAACTGCGACTGTTCGAACAGGGGGCCCAGGCGCGGCACGATGCCCCCGCCTATATAGATGCCGCCCAGCGCGCCCAGGGTCATGGCCACGTTGCCGGCGATGGAGCCGAGGATGGCGCAAAAGCAGTCCACCGCTTCGAGGCACACGTCGCATTCATTGTTCAGGGCGCGGCTGGTGATGTCGGCTGCCAGCAGCAGCGGCGCATCGGGCTTGCCGGCGCGCTCGGACAGGGCGCGGTAGATCAGTTCCAGCCCCCGTCCGGAAGCGAGGCGCTCGGCCGAGACGTGCGACAGCTCGCGCCAGGCGAAGGACAGCACGTCCATCTCGCGCTGGTCGCACGGAGCGAAGCTGACGTGGCCCCCTTCGCTGCCCAGCGCGATCCAGCGGTCTTCGGCGGGGATCATGCCCGACACGCCCAGGCCCGTGCCCGAACCAAGCAAACCGATGACACTGTCGGCGCGCGCCATGCCGCCGCCGATCTGCTGGCGCTGGTCGGGCCGGAGGTAGGGCAGGGCCATGGCCAGTGCCGTGAAGTCATTCACCACCAGCAGGGTGTCGAGGCCCAGTGCGGCGCGCATCGCCTCGATCGAGAAGAACCAGTGATGGTTCATCATGCGGATATTGTCGTCGTCGATGGGATTGGCGATGGCGATGGCCGCATGGCGCACGCGCGCCGAACCGGCAGCGCGCGCTTCGTCGCTGTCAATATATGCGGTGATGGCGTCGAGCAGCGACGCGTAGTCGTCGCAGGGCAGCACGGCGACCGCTTCCAGGTGGCCCTGGCGCGTTTCCAGCACGAAGCGGGCATTGGTGCCGCCGATGTCGGCCAGCAGGCGCGGGCCTTCACTGAAACGCTCCGCCGGATCGCTGCCTGCTACTTCCATTTTTTCATCAATTTTCATGGCGGTGCCTAGTCTCGTATGCGTGCACGGTCGTGGCCGCGCACTGTCGTTATGGCAAAAACCAAGGATTTTAATTCGTATACGTGCCGCGTGCCGAAAAATGCGGGGTGCTTGCGCAAATGCCCGCCCACAGTGCCAGATGCTGCGGTGTCGGCGGGAAAAATCAGGGCAGTCAACCCGTATATCGGTACGCAAATAAAGTGTCGCAGAGTAGTCGTAGGATTACAACATAATATGTTGATATTTGTTCGTAGTATAGTTACTATGTCCCTGCTGGAAAGAATTCTGGCCAGTACATTCGGCCACGAATGACTAGATAAAAAATAACTACTGAGGAGACTTACCATGCTGCATCGCAACATGTTGAAGGCCGTGTTGAAAACACTGCCAGCTGCCATCGTCTTAGCCATCGCCAGCGGTTCCGCTGCCGCCGATCCAATGTACCCATCCGACTCCGAAGGTTTCCACGGCTACCTGCGCGCTGGCGCCGGCAGCAACACTTCGGGCGACGGCGGTTCGCAAGGCTGCTTCGGCCTCGGTGGCAACACCATGAAATATCGTCTGGGCAATGAGTGCGACGCCTACACGGAGTTCGGCTACACCAAGTCCGTTGCCCAA